>OZ255706.1:662850-1325700 GCA_965277025.1 Methylomarinum sp. | reverse complement strand
CGGTTGAGGGCCAGCAGTTGCCCGGGGTCGGCCTGTTCCGGGGTGAGATCAGTGATGCAGAAGATCTGTTCTGTGCGTGTCCTGCCGGTCTTGGACACGGTAACCTGGCGTTCGATCCGGCAGACCTGGCCCACATGGGGGAAATCGAGATAGGCATTGAGCGCAACGGTGGTGCGAAGGGTGCGCTGCTCGATCCGACCGTGTCCCTTGTCCACCGTGGTGTGCTCAGGGGGGAATGGATTCCCGGTCGAAAGCCTTGAGATCGTTGGCCAGGGTTTTCTGGTTGTCCTTGACCGTGAACAGGTAGTGCGCGCCCTTTTCCTCGACCAGGAAGCGGGCGGTCTCGCGTTGGGTGTGGAGCGCATCGGCGGTGACCACACGCCCCTCGATGGAGAGGGGATCGAGCAGCTCCCGCAGGGCCGGGATCTCATTACTCTTGGTCTCGACCGCGCGCTGTGCCAGGACGGTGCCCTGCCGAGGGAACAGGGCGGCGAGCAGGTGCGTCTGGCGGCCATCGCCCCGGCGAGCGCCCTTGAGGGTCTTGCCGTCGATGGCCAGGGGTTCGTCGGCCGGGGCGCTGGCCTGGACCCAGGCGGAAAAGGCCTGCTCCAGCGCCACCGGATCCACCTGCTGGAGCACGCGGCGGAAGGTGGGCTCGGAGGGGGCGACGAAGCGTTGCTGTCTGCGATCGAAATAGGCCCGCAGGCGCTTGAGCTGCATAGGCCCGCAGGCGCTTGAGCTGCGTCCGGGTCAGGCGGGCGGCGTACTCACTGATGGCCAGATAGCCCCGGGCGCCGGCCAGGGTGGCCGCCAGGGCGATGGTCAGCACCGTCGGCAGGGGGTGCAGCTGACGGCGTCCACCGCGGGGTTCGGGTAAGCGGCCCAGCTGTTCGCGCAACCGGGCCATCTCCAGGTCGCTCAGATTGATCTTCTGCATCGGTGTGCTCCAATCGGGATGAGGGATCGGGTGGCACAGCCAGTGGCGCACCCGCTCATGGCGCTGTATCGGTCGCACGATGACATCGGACAGCGGCAGGGATCATGGTAAATCCACTTCGATCATGGTGATTGAATTCAAGCATGATCTGAGGTGAACGTCCAGCAATTATCCAATAGTGCAGGTTTGTCAGTGGGTTATCGGATTAGATGACGTGGCCCTGGCTTTTACGACCTTGCGATCAGAGTCATCCAGTGCGACCGCACGGGGTTTCTCGCCCTTGTCCGTGGCAATGTAACCATCCACTGAGGCATCTTCCAGTGCTTGCAGATTGCTGCCCGATTGATAACCATTGTCGACGCTGACTTGTTTGGGTAGCTGTCCGGTGGTTGCTTGCACTTGCTGTAATGCCGGCTCAAGTTCCTGTTTGTCATTGGCGTTTTGGCAGACATGCTGGCCAACGATGACTTGTGTGTCACTATCCACACTAATTTGAGCATTGTATTGATAATCAAAGTTTCCCTTCTTGCCCATGATGCGTACATCGGTGTCCGCAAAACTGATTTGCTTCCTGTCGTTAATCGGTTTCCCTGGGTTTAACGTCTCTTCGCGGGCTTCAAGGGCAGCTTTCGCCGCTTTGATTTTGGCTAGACGCTGTTGCCTGAACTCAAGATCATCCGGTAATTCATACCCTGTGCGCTCCTGACAGGCTTGATCCTCGTCTGCGTCGCACTGGGCCACTTGCTGAATCAAGTCTTCAATTTCCTCTGTCAGGGCCTGTTCTTTTTCTTTTAGATGCTTGTAGCTCATGGCCTTGTGTCTGGATGTGTTAGCCTGAAACTTCGATCCGTCCAGGCTGATATGCCCCAGGCTCGCCAGATTCAGCTCCATCGCTAATTGCACTGTCTGCCTGAAGCAGTTGTGGAAAAATTCCGCATTGTTTTTGCGAAAATTACTCAGTACCCGAAAGTTTGGGCAGTTCATTTCGGCTATGTACATAAACGACAGGTCTTCATTGCAGCGACGTTCTGTTTCACGTGAACTGAAGACACCGCGACTGTAGCTGCAGATCAATATGGAGACAATTGTTTTCGGGTGATATGCGTGTTGTCCCAGGGAACTATAGTTCGCTTCCAGGCTGCTTGTGTCGAGCTGTTCAAATAAGTCATGGTATAAAAAGCACTCATGATCCGTCGGCAACAGGTCAAAGACGTTGGTTGGAAACAGTTGATGTTGGGCGTAATCAATCGGTGGGGGTTTGAAAGGAATAGGCATGGCATTCAATGACTCGGTTCGACACGCTCTATTATACAGCCGCTCTGTCAGGTTCTCAGTATTCTGCAGGGTGGCGGGCTGGCGACTCTATTCTCGGACAGCCTCCTAGGGGGATCTGCAGTACGTCCGCACGCCTGGCCCTGATAGGCCGGGCTTGCTTAGCTGTCTTGCCTGCGGACAGGTCCGCCTTGCGCAATTCATGAGTATGCAACAAGCTCACTGCCTGCAGGAACTCAGTCGCCTCGATCCCTTTCAATAACGGCACCTGCTCCAGGCGCTCCTTGCGGGATTCAACATTGCGAATACGCGAGCCAAACCAGTCGTCTCGCAAGTTGTACCCATCAGCAGCATAGCTTGCGGTAATCAATTCAAAGACGGAAAGCCGGACACCTCCTGTATTGACTTTTTCAAATACCAGGCAAACGGCTTCCTTGGAGGTCTCTTTTTTCAGTTCTATGACGGGCAAATGGTACTGCCGAAAAGCGTTGATGACATTCTGCCTGAATTCCATGTATTTCTTGAGGTGAGATGGTTCGATCTCAAACAGGGTTTCTTCCCATTTGTCCGAATTCATTATCTGGTCACAGGGAAAATAGAGCTGCTGACATTCCAGCTCACGGGTAGATAGATCGAGCTCTATATCACGGCCAAAATTGGTTCGGCGCTGTCGATTCTCGTCCACGGCGATGACCGCCTCATCGAGTGCATGGGGCATATCGATGGCCATGTTGATATCAAAGTAGTAATGACGTTGAATAGGCGTCCCTTTATTCGTCCGTGTTTGTACAGGTGATTCGAGACCCACCGCCTGCATGAGTGTGGTCAGGCGTTGTTGACCATCGAGAATCAAGCGTTCCGGTTCATGGTCCGGGGGGATTGGTC
This sequence comes from Methylomarinum sp., assembly GCA_965277025.1. Classification (GTDB taxonomy): domain Bacteria; phylum Pseudomonadota; class Gammaproteobacteria; order Methylococcales; family Methylomonadaceae; genus Methylomarinum. The sequence goes on along the minus strand of OZ255706.1, from coordinate 1,322,606 downwards.
CAACACCTTCGACCGGGCGTGTTTCAAAACGAACCTCGCCACCCGTCTCCAACAACATCACCGCGCCGACAGGAAAAGATCGCGCTATACTTGCCAAAAGATCCCGGATATGGTCATCATCCCACACCCAACCGCGCTGAAAATCGGGAAGCTGGATTTTTCCTTCCCGAATTTCACGCAGCAGATCGGCTAGTGAGGCCTTGGTGCTGTCGAATGTCGTCATTTACCTTTATCCCGGCTTATTCACCGAGTGAGTGATAAATAAGGAGGCATGCTCCCCTATTCGTTGCTTGGATTCAACTCCTAAGTGCAGCTCGACCTAGTGCACATAAGCGAAAACACCAATGCTATTTATGAGGAATATATTGTAATATGCTGAATAATACTATATTAAATTCAGCAGGTGATATCATGCCACGTCTAACAGCAGCCCCAATCAGTTTAACAGAAGAACAACGCACGTTATTGCAAGGCACAGTGCGTAAACATACAAGTCCTCAGAATTTGGTGACACGTTGCCGTATTATATTGTTGGCAGATGAAGGCATTAGTGTACATGAAACCATGCGCCAGTTAAAAACTGGACGGACAACTGTTCAAAATTGGCGAAAACGCCGGTTACAGAACAGTGAGCAAGAAAACCCTTTAGCCCGGCTTCAAGATGCACCGCGAAGCGGTGCGCCTGCTATCTATACGGCGGAGCAAATTTGCAGCATTATCGCGATAGCCTGCGAACGCCCAGAGGATAGTCAACGCCCGATCACTCATTGGACGCAACAAGAAATAGCCGATGAAGCGATAAAACGGGGCATTGTTGATTATATTTCACAACGCTCTGTTGGGCGCTTTTTAAAAAGAAGCGGACCTGCTACCCCACCGGATGAAAGGCTGGTTGACGGCAAAAAAAGATGAATACTTCGACGAGAAGTGTCAAGATATTTGCGAAACTACCAACGGGCTTTGGAGCGGGAAGCGCAAGGCATCAAAACGATTTCGATTGATGAAATGACAGGGATTCAAGCTTTAGAGCGAGCAGCGCAGATATTGCCGATGAAGAAAGGAAAAATTGAGCAACAAGAATTTGAATATATTCGACATGGTACCCAGACCTTGATTGCAGGTTTTGATGTGGCCACGGGAGAAGTAATGGGAAGTATAGGAGAAACTCGAACAGAGCAAGATTTTGCCGAGTTTTTGAACCTGCTTTTTCATCAACAACCCAAACAAACCCATTGGCATTTAGTCATGGATAATCTCATAGAAGTTACGCATTGACAGGCAATGTTAAACTATGGGTTTAAAAAATCCCAAAGTCAATGCAAGGCAAACCTTGATAAGAGAAATAACACGCCCCTCAACAGCCTGCTGTACATTACCCATGTATATTGGTTTTTTATTAAGTGAGCCGAAACAAGCTAGTTGTCGACGATTAGGAGAAGTCATGTCAATATCACATGATAGCGTAAATCGATTTCTAAATCGGGAGCATTACACTGGGCGAGATTTATACAATGAAGCCAGCGCAAGCCTGAATTTAAAGGGCGGAACCTTGAGTGTTGACGATAGTGTTCTTGATAAACCTTATAGCCAATATATGGCATATGTCAGTTATTTTTGGTCGGGAAAACATCATGGAGCAGTCAAGGGAATCAATCTTGTCACGTTGTACTACACAGACATTCAAGGAAAACACCAACCACTGAATTTCCGGGTGGTCGATAAGGCGGAAGGAAAGACAAAAAATGACTATTTTCAAGACATGCTGACCGAAGTATTAGCTTGGGGACTAGAACCTGGTTTTGTAACAGGAGATAGCTGGTACAGTTGCGTGGATAATCTTAAATTGATAAGAAATCATCAGACAGGATTATTCTTTGCAGTGGAAGGTAATCGATTAGTCTCTGTTGAAAAAGGTTCATGGGTTCAAGTCAGGCAATTAGAAATCCCGGAAGACGGCTTAATGGTTTGGCTCAAAAATTTTGGGTATGTGAAATTATTTCGGACGACCTTGAAAGAACAAGTTCGCCATTACATAAGTTCACTACCTGATGAAGAAAAAACCGCTGTTTTTGACAAGAAAGCATTTACCGAACAACATGACAGGCAGTGGCAGATTGAGCAATATCATCGGGCAATAAAGCAGGTGTGTAATATTGAGCGGTTCCAGGTTCGCAATAAAAGAGCAATAAATAATCATATTTTTTCTGCAATTTGTGGCTTTGTTCAATTACAAAAATTGAGCTTTGCAGACGTGATTAATAATTGCTATAGCGTACAGCGGAATTTATTCAACGATGTTATGGCTTCGTTTATCGACACCTTTATGCCAAATATGAATCATTTAATCCCAAAATTTCGATCTGTTGTCAATGCGTAACTTCTATTTTAATCAGTCTGTGCGCCTTACCTACCCTCAGTTCATTATCGGTACAACCGACTCCGCTGGGTTTTGCCGCTGTCATCATGTTGATGATCTGGAACTGGCTGGTAACCGGTCATATTTTCAAACATGCATTATCGCAACCTTTTCTGTTTGGAATTGGCGTCGCATTGTTATATTTCCTGTTATCCTATCAGGTTATAGGGTTTCTATTCCCTACCCCGACACCATCCGGAGGATAAAACATGCAACTGTATCGACATATCTTACTGGCCGCCGATTTTTCTGAACATGGCAAAACGGTGAGCGCCAAAGCCAAACAGCTGGCCGAACAAAACCAGGCGCGCTTGAGTTTAATCCATGTCGTGGATTATTTACCACTAACAGACGCCACTTATGGTCCCATTATTCCATTCGATATCGATTTAACCGAAGAACTAACCAAAATTGCCGAGCAACGACTGGCTGATTTAGGCCGGGAACTTGGCGTGGATAAAGCGCATCAATGGCTGGAAATTGGCAGCCCGAAGCTGGAAATCGTGCGCATGGCGGAAGAAAATCAGGTGGATTTGATCGTCGTCGGGTCACATGGCCGGCAAGGTTTAGCGGTATTATTAGGTTCTACCGCCAGCGGCGTGATCCACCATGCAAAATGCGATGTATTGGCGGTGCGTTTCAAAGATGATTGAACTGGTGCTCGGTGGCGCTCGCTCCGGTAAAAGCCGTTATGCGGAAAGGCAGGCGCAAGCAGTTGGCGAAAAAATCATTTATATCGCTACCTGCATCCCTTGCGATGATGAAATGCATGACCGTATCGCCCGCCACCGCCAGGACAGGCCAGGGCACTGGCAAACTGTTGAGGAACCCAGGCAATTGGGGAAAATTATTCGTCAATATGACAATAGCAAGTACTGCTTGCTCATTGATTGTCTGACTCTGTGGCTCAGTAATATTCTGTTTAATCAGGATGGCACGCTGACAGCTGCGCTGTTTCAACAGGAAAAAAGTGCCTTGTTATCGGCGCTGCAATCTGCCACCTCCGAAATTATCCTGGTCAGCAATGAAGTGGGACAGGGTATCGTCCCAATCGATAAAAATACTCGCCGATTCGTCGATGAAGCCGGCTGGCTCCATCAGGACATCGCTCGCATCTGCGGCAAGGTCACGTTAATCAGCGCCGGGTTGCCTCTCAGCTTGAAGGGGTGAATATGCTTGCATGGCTTTATGAACCAGCCGCCCGACCGGATGAACAAGCATTGCTATCGGCCAGGCAACGCCAGGCCGAATTGACCAAACCCCCCGGTTCGCTGGGGCAGTTGGAACAAATCGCCATTCGTCTGGCAGCCTTACAATCCACCCGCCAGCCCCGGCTTGACCGTATTCAGGTCAGCTTGTTCGCCGGCGACCATGGCATCGCCGCAGAAGGCGTTTCCGCCTTTCCTCAAGAAGTGACCGGCCAAATGCTGCAAAATTTTATCGACGGCGGTGCGGCAGCCAGTGTATTGAACCATTTTGTCGATGCCAAACTGGAAGTGATCGATACCGGCGTCGCCAATCCTCTCACCGATAGCCGGCTGGTGTCCGCATCGGCAGGTTATGGTACGGCCAATTTTCTACAACAGGCGGCGATGACCGAAAGCCAGATGGTTCATTGTTTAAACACGGGTCGAGAGGCTGTCAATCGTGCTAAACAGCGACAAACCGACTTGTTTATCGGTGGCGAAATGGGTATTGCCAATACCACATCCGCCACAGTCGTGGCCTGTGCACTGTTAGATATTGACCCCAGCCGATTGACTGGCGCGGGAACAGGGCTAAGCGCCGATAAGATCAAGCATAAACAACACATTATTCAACGCGCCCTGAATAAACATGCACTGGACAGTAATGAACCACTGGAGATTTTGAAAACACTGGGCGGCTTTGAAATCGCAGCTTTGACCGGTGCTTATATCAGCGCTGCGCAACAAGAACTTGCTGTGTTAGTCGATGGTTTTATTTGTACCGCCAGTGCCTTATGCGCTGTCAACATCAACCCTGGCATCAAACCCTGGTTGTTCTTCTCCCATTGTTCGGATGAACTAGGCCACCAGTATTTACTGGACGCCCTGAATGCCCAGCCCTTGCTTAATTTGAATCTCAGACTGGGCGAAGCCAGCGGCGCATTGGCCGCCGCTCCATTGATGCAAATGGCTTGCCAGTTGCATAATAATATGGCAACGTTTAGCCAGGCTGAAATCAGCCATTAACACGACCTTATGATAAAACCATGATTGGACATATAGAAAGTTATAACGAAAAGACACAAACCGGTGTCATTAAATATCAGGATCAATTTTATGAATTCCATATTGATCAGTGGCATAACGCCACGCCACCCCAGGCCGGCGATGACGTCGATTTTGACGAAGAGGACGGAAAAGTCACTGAAGTGGAGCCAGTCAGCGCTTATTTGAAACCCCATCTGCAACCGGTGAAAAAGCGCCGGATCGCCATGGTGCTGGGCTTTTTAGGCGGCGCCATCGGCCTGCATCGCTTTTATCTGGGCTTTTACAATATCGGCTTGCTGCAAATTCTGGTCACTTACCTCAGTGGCGGCTATGGCGTGATGTGGGGCTTTATCGATGCGGTATTAATTACTACCGGGCATGTCTACAAAGACGCCAAGGGACGACCGTTAAAATAAGCCTCAATGCTAAAGTCTTTTTTATTGGCCGTGCAATTTTTAACCCGTATTCCGGTACCGTTGACACTGGAGGTGAATAAGCGGCAGGCCGGTCAATCTGTTTTGTTTTATCCACTGGCTGGTTTATTGATCGGACTGGTCCTGACCGGACTTGGCCTGGTATTACATAATGCCCCGGCATCTCTTGCATCAGCGATCATTTTGGCTGCCTGGATTTTCCTGTCAGGCGGCCTGCATCTGGATGGTCTGGCAGATTGCGCCGATGCCTGGGTGGGAGGAACCGGCAACCGGGAAAAAACACTGGCCATCATGAAAGACCCGGCGGCTGGCGCAGTCGCTGTCATTGTTTTAATCGTCGTGCTCTTGCTGAAATGGACGGCAATGGCGATATTATTATCCCAACAGCAATTACTCGCCTTGTTGTTAATCCCGGTGTTGGGGCGCGGCGCTATTCTGTGCTTGATGTTGACGACACCCTATGTGCGTAAAAACGGCCCGGGTGAACAGTTAATACAATACTTGCCACGTAATGCTGCCTGGGCCATTCTTGCTGTCATTACCATTATCTCAGGCTTGCTGCTGGGTTTAGCCCCTCTTTTTTTCGCACTGCTCACTCTGATCTTGATTCGCCACACGGCTATATCCCGCCTCGGTGGCATGACCGGTGATGTATACGGCGCCAGCGTGGAACTGGTTGAGATGATTTTGTTAATCAGTCTTGCTCTCTATGTCTGAACATCGCTACAGTGAAACCGAAATCCAGGCGATTTATCGCGTCATTGCCGAACGCCGCGATATGCGCCATTTTTTGCCAGATCCAATCGAACCCGCAGTGTTGCAACGTCTGCTGCAAGCCGCTCACCAGGCCGGCAGCGTGGGTTTGATGCAACCCTGGCGTTTTATTCGCATTACCCGCCCGTCGTTGAAAAAGGCCATCCATAACCTGGTCGAGCAGGAAAGGCAGCTCACAGCCAAAGCATTGGGCGAACGTCAGCAAGAGTTTATGAAACTGAAAGTCGAAGGCATTTTGGAATGCGGCGAACTGATTGTTGTCGCCTTGGCGGACAAACGAGAAGAACATATTTTTGGCCGCCGTACCCTGCCTGATATGGATCTGGCATCAGTCGCCTGCGCCATTCAAAATCTGTGGCTAGCAGCCCGGGCAGAAGGTCTCGGCATGGGCTGGGTCTCGTTGTTTGAGCCAAATGCTCTGGCTGAGCTTTTAAAGATGCCCGAAGGTAGTCAACCGGTGGCCATTTTGTGCCTGGGCCATGTCAAAACATTTTATTCGAAACCGATGCTTGAACTGGAAAAATGGCGCATGGCCCAGCCATTATCAACCTTGATCTCGGAAAATTCCTGGCCAGAAAAAGACTGAATCAGACTCAAAAACTGTAGTAAAATCAATATCCGATTTCCCACTCAATAACTATTATTAAAGGAGAAACAATGAAAGCCTGTGAGTCATGTTCTGAACGCGTCCATATTGGTTGCAATCATAAAAAAATTCCCGTCTGGAAACGCGCCCTGGGCCTCGTTTTTGTCTATTTGCCCATTTTGACACTGCCTTTCGTTTTTCTCAGTGCTTATCTGACTTACTACAGCCTGATATTCAGTGGTGCGCAAGACGTCAAAAAATACAAAGATTTCTTACCAGACCGCGAAAGCCACCGCTACAATCTGAAAACCCAAATCACCATGGATCCGTCTTATAAACTTAGCTTGTCACAATCCAAACTGTTCTGGATTTTGAACTGCACCTGGTATTGCCCGGTCAGCGTAGCATTGATGGAATGGCATGCCTATTTGGTGAAAATTGTCGAAAACTGGTGGTGCCCGTTCACCCATTCACGCAAAAACGATTATACCGAGGGCGCCATCGATAATTCCTTCTGGCATATTTATCCCGAAGAAAAAGCCAAATTGCACGAAGAAGATAAAAACAATCCTATCTTCACCGAAACACCTGAAAAATAATCCTTCCGCTATAGGAAAACGCTGAACGAATCATGAATGATTTGTTCAGCGTTTCATAAGCTGAGACGGCCGCGATAAATCCGGCCATTTTTTATCATTTCTCCATGCATCTTTGCTTGATTTAGGCTAAAATATCGCCCCTTCATTTATTTTGGCAGGGTCAATGCAAATAGGTTGTTACACCTTATCCAATCCTTATATTCTTGCGCCGATGGCCGGCATTACCGACCGTCCATTCAGAACCCTGTGCAAACAATATGGCGCAGCGCTGACTTTCAGTGAAATGGTGGCATCAAGACCCCATTTGCTGCAACATCGGCGCACCTTGAAAAAAACCGATTATGACAATGAACATGGACTGCGAGCTGTGCAGATTTTAGGCACTGAGCCTGAACAAATGGCCTTGGCGGCAAAGGTCAACGTTGATCGCGGCGCACAAATCATCGACATCAACATGGGCTGCCCAGCCAAAAAAGTCTGTTCTGTTGCGGCAGGTTCCGCTCTGCTGCGTGACGAAAAACGTGTTGCAGCCATTCTTCATGCCGTTGTCAGTGCAGTGACCGCACCCGTTACGCTAAAAATCCGCACCGGCTGGGACCTGCAACATAAAAATGCCTTGACTATTGCCCGTATCGCCCAGGATGCAGGCATTGCAGCCTTGACCATACATGGCCGCACCCGTGCCTGTAAGTTCAAGGGCAAAGCAGAATACGAAACAATTAAGCAGGTGAAGGAAGCCGTTAGCCTGCCAGTCATTGCCAATGGCGACATTGACTCGCCACAGAAAGCCGCCTATGTCCTGGACTATACTGGCGCTGATGCGGTTATGATAGGTAGAGGCAGCCAGGGAAAACCTTGGCTTTTCAAGCAATTACTACAATCCTCTCAACCAGAAATCCCAGAAATTCAAACGGTAATCAATAATCACCTTGAAAGCCTGTATCACTTTTATGGTAATATTATTGGCGTCAGAATCGCCCGTAAACATATCAGTTGGTATTTTGATCACTTAGGCGAATTGCCCTCGACCTGGAAAAAACAAATCAACCAGGCCCAACATCCGCATCAGCAACTTTTTCTGGTCAATCAGTCTTTAAATTTTTTCAGCCAACAATGCCCGGTATAAAAATGGACGCACTATCCTCCGATCAATACCGTTCTGTTTCAACGACAGACAAAAATAACGAGCCTTTGCTGTCGGTACAGGTTCGTTACGCCATCGAAAGCTATTTTGCCCAACTGGACGATCAGGACTCTTCAGGGCTTTATGCACTGGTCCTGGCTGAAGTGGAAAAGCCCTTGCTGGAAGCCACACTAAAACACGCCAATTACAACCAGACCCGTACGGCAAAAATTCTGGGTTTGAGTCGCAGTACACTGCGAAAAAAAATGGAACTCTACAATATTGGCTAATGATCGTTTTTGATTTCTCTTTGAGGTTTGCATGAATAAAAAAGTCTCCCGCGCGTTGGTTAGCGTCTCGGATAAAACCGGCATACTGGAATTCTGCCAGCAGTTAAACCAGCTGGGCATCGAAATTCTCTCCACTGGCGGCACAGCCAAATTACTGATGGACAATCAAGTTCCGGTCACCGAAGTCTCCGAGTACACTGGCTTTCCAGAAATGATGGATGGCCGGGTAAAAACACTGCACCCTAAAGTGCATGGCGGCATTTTAGGGCGTCGAGGTATTGATGACCAGGTTATGAAGGATAATGGTATCCAGCCTATTGATATGGTCGTTGTCAATCTCTACCCTTTTGAGCAAACAATCGCCAACCCTGACTGCGACCTGGAAACGGCCATCGAAAATATCGACATCGGAGGTCCCACCATGAATCGTGCAGCCGCCAAAAACCATCGTGATGTTGCTGTCATCGTCAATCCTGAAGACTATCAACCTGTGCTGGATGAATTATCCAGGCAGGAAAACCAATTAAGTCTGGAGACCCGTTTTTTATTGGCGGTTAAAAGTTTTGAACAAACTGCCCGTTACGATACGGCGATTTCACACTATTTACGTAACATCATTCAATCTGACTTTCCTGACACACTGAACCTGCAATTTCATAAACAGCAGCAACTACGCTATGGTGAAAACCCTCATCAGAAAGCTGCCTTTTATCAGGAAAAAATGCCCCCGGCCGGTACTATCTCTTCCGCCAGACAACTGCAAGGCAAGGAACTTTCTTACAACAATATTGCCGATGCAGATGCCGCGCTGGAATGCGTCAAAGAGTTCAACGATCAGCCCGCTTGCGTCATCGTCAAACACGCCAATCCATGCGGTGTTGCCATCGCCGATGATATTTCAGGTGCCTATGATCTGGCCTATGCGACCGACCCGACCTCGGCCTTTGGTGGTATTATCGCTTTTAATCGGGAACTGGATGAAACAACGGCAAAAGCCATAATCTCCCGTCAGTTTGTCGAAGTCATTATCGCGCCGTCGATCAGTGACGCTGCGCAAAGTGTCTTAGCTGAAAAGAAAAATGTCCGCGTATTGGAAACATGCGCCTGGCCTGAAGCCCCGCTTCCAGCAATGGATTTCAAACGGGTTTCCGGCGGTCTGTTGGTACAGGATAAAGATATTGGCCGAATTTCTGCCGACCAGGTTAAAGTCGTCAGCAAACGCGCCCCAAGCGCACAGGAAATGGATGACTTGATGTTTGCCTGGAAAGTGGCGAAATTTGTCAAATCCAATGCCATTGTCTACGTTAAAGACAACCGTACCATTGGCGTCGGCGCAGGACAAATGAGCCGGGTTTACTCGGCGAAAATAGCAGGCATCAAAGCCGCTGACGAAGGCCTGGAAGTAGCCGGCTCCGCCATGGCCTCCGATGCTTTCTTCCCCTTCCGCGATGGCATCGATGCGGCCGCTGAAGCCGGCATCACTGCCGTCATCCAGCCTGGCGGCTCAATGCGCGACGAAGAAGTTATCGCCGCCGCCGATGAACACAACATTGCCATGGTTTTTACCGGCATGCGTCATTTCCGTCATTAATTGAATCAATATGAAAATTTTAATCGTTGGTAGTGGTGGCCGGGAGCACGCCCTGGCCTGGAAAGCCAAACAATCGCCCGATGTCGACATCGTTTATGTTGCCCCTGGCAATGCCGGCACAGCCCTCGAAACGGGTATCGAAAATATTGAAATCAGCTCAGATGATATCCCTGGCCTGCTGAATTTTGCCCGCAATGAACAGATCGACCTGACCATTATCGGCCCTGAAGCGCCACTGGTGGCCGGCATCGTCGATCAATTCAAAGAACATGGTCTGGCCTGCTTTGGCCCCAGCGCCGCTGCCGCACAGCTGGAAGGTTCGAAGTCATTCTGCAAGGATTTTATGGCTCGCCACAATATTCCAACAGCAGAATATCAAACTTTTACCGACAGCGATGCCGCCATTGCCTATATACAACAAAAAGGGACGCCGATTGTTGTTAAAGCAGACGGATTGGCGTCCGGAAAAGGTGTTATCGTCGCCGAAACCGAACAGCAAGCCATTGACGCCGTCAATGATATGCTGGCCGGCAATCGTTTTGGCGAGGCCGGCCACCGTGTCGTCATCGAAGAGTTTCTGCAGGGTGAAGAAGCCAGCTTTATCGTCATAGCAGATGGCGAAAATGCCCTGCCAATGGCCACCTCACAAGATCATAAAGCTCGTAATGATGGCGATACCGGCCCAAATACAGGCGGTATGGGTGCTTATTCTCCCGCTCCTGTTGTCAGCGATGAAATCTATCAACGGGTTATGGATACGGTGATCATACCTACTTTAGCCGGTATGGCTAAAGATGGGCACCCTTACACCGGCTTTTTATATGCCGGCTTAATGATTTCGCCTGATGGCTCAATCAAGGTTCTGGAATACAACTGCCGTTTTGGCGACCCTGAAACACAGCCCATCATGATGCGCTTGAAAAGCGACTTGGTTAGCCTATGCCAGGCCGCTTTAGATAAAGATCTGCAAAATACAAAAACTGAATGGGATGAAAGAGCTGCACTTGGCGTTGTTTTGGCAGCCTGGGGATATCCTGATGAATATAAAAAAGGCGATGTTATTACCGGCTTGCCAGACGAAGAAGCAGATGACCAAAAAATATTCCATGCTGGCACGACCCTGAAAAATGGTGAGATTATCACCTCGGGCGGTCGCGTGCTATGCGCCTGCGCTCTTGGCAAAGATATTGCTGAAGCGCAACAAAAAGCCTATCAGTTAGTAAAAAAAATCCACTGGGACAATATTTTTTATCGTACAGATATTGGTTTCAAGGCAATAAAGTAATTAGTTAAGGAATCGCTGAACAGAAATGCGATTTCCGCTTTGCTCACAAAATCAATAGCTTGCAGCTATCGATTTTGACGACACATCCTGTGTCGTAGGAAGTGCTGATTAAATCAGCACTTCCTTAAGACAAACTTATTGTTTCTTGCCACTCGCCTGTCATTTTGCGAGACAATTTCAAGTAAGCACCGTAATTGTACATGCTTACTTGAAATCCTGATATAGCCCCTATACACTGCCAAATCAGTAAGGCGTTGTAAATACCTGAATCCGTAAATTCAACGATACAGACTCAGATTATGCCTTACCACAAAAAAAAGAGGGTCCTTCGAAAATCCTGTTATGAAATGGTTGATTCAGGCGCGAATCCAAGCGACATAAGGATGATTTGCTCAACGTTCCTTATAAACATCACCAGCCAGGTCTCGATACGCCCCCAATAATAATTATTTTAGAGGGTAACAACATGAAATCATCATTTTCTTTGACTATGCTACTTCCACTCACTTTGTTAGCCTTATTGCTATCAACGAGCAGCTACGCTCATCGAGGGTCTGCCGACGAAGTTGACAACTGCCGAATCCGTGTCGGTAATGAACGTATTCATATCAGTATTTACACGCCTGAAGCAGGGGAAAGCACCGGATTTTGTCAATATGTCCCACATGTCGGCAAAACCGTAATCGTATTTGATTATGAAGGGCACAAACTCCGCAACACTACAGTAGAATTTGAAATTACAAAAGAACCGGATGGTACACGTATATTCCACCAGGAACCCAAAAAAGTTAAAACGGGCACCATGAATACGACGGTTGATTTCAGCAAATATGGCCCGGGTGAATACATGATTCATATAACCCTGGTTCACAATGGCGAGAAACAGGATAATCACCTGACTTTTTATATTGGAAAAGAAAAAGAAAAATCTTATGCTGGCGTACTGAAAATAGTGATTCCTGCTATTTTTATCGCCATTATGTTGTTCTTTATGTTCAGGCAGTCCAAACAAGCTGAAGACGAATAAAGACATTCATGGCATCGCGGATCCAATCTCGATTCGAAGCGTCACAGGGATGTGTCGCTAAAATATATTCTTGCAAACCATTGATTTTATTTTAAAATATACATCAAATTGCCACAACGCGAACAAAGAACAAATCAGGGACGACTTGTTCAGTGACTCCCCAGAAAACATCAAGCCAGTTTTAACACTGCAACAATCAGCCCTCCAACGGTGACGATAGTTCCAAATCCCCAACGCATCAATGCCTTGATCTCCTGATGAATATTCATGATTTCCCTGTGCTGTATTTCAAATTGCCTTTCCATGAACTCGAGGCGCTTGTCAACCTGCTCGAAACGTTTGTCTACCTGTTCGAAGCGCTTGTCCACCTGCTCGAAACGCTTTTCCATCTGCTTAAAACCTTCAAGCATCAATTCCCGTTGATGTTTCAGTTCTTCTTCGACACGAATCGTTCTTTCCCGTAAATCCATTTCATAACGCACATTGGCATTTCTCAACTCAGGCGTTTCTTCAATCGCCTGTTTGACAATCTGCTGAATCTGTTCGATATCTTCTTGGGCCAAAGCCATAATGGTACGGGAATAGGGTTATCAGGATTTTTTCATTTTAGCTGATAGCGAGTGGTTTTGCGAGTACCCAACAAATATACTCTTCGTACATGATTTTTTAGCATTGTGCTGAGGCTCTTCTTTGCCTTAATGTATAGAAAAAAGGGATGCCAAAAAGACCTTGATGCGTTGAAAAATGGATGCGGTACATGCATCGCTTCGAATCGCGAATAAATCAGCAATTCCTTTAAGAATGCTATCGCTCGTTTGGAGGAATATAATCCCGGCAATCATAACCGGTGTAAATTTGTCTCGGACGGCCGATCCGGTGCGTGGGTTCGGCCATCATTTCCAGCCAGTGGGAAACCCAACCAGCCGTTCTAGCAATTACGAACATCACGGTCAGCATTTCTTCAGGAATTTTCAGCGCTTTATAGATAATGCCGGAATAGAAATCGACATTAGGGTAGAGTTTTTTCTCGATGAAGTATTCATCTTTCAGTGCATATTCTTCCAGCGCCATTGCCAATTCAAACAATGGGTCATCCAAAGAATATTTTTCCAACACTTCATGACAGACTTCTCGCACAATGCTCGCACGAGGGTCGAAATTTTTGTATACCCGATGACCAAAGCCCATCAAGCGGAAAGAATCGTTCTTATCCTTGGCCCGGGCGATAAATTCCGGAATACGATCAACTGTGCCTATTTCCGCCAACATGCTCAACACAGCCTCATTGGCGCCACCGTGCGCGGGGCCCCACAAGGCGGATATTCCCGCTGCGATACAAGCATAAGGGTTTGCACCTGTACTGCTGGCCAGCCTGACGGTAGAGGTACTGGCATTTTGTTCATGATCGGCGTGCAGGATAAATAAAATATCCAGCGCCTTGACAGCCACCGGATCAATATAATTTTCTTTATCGATAAATTTCTGCGAAGGCAGTGAAAACATCATATTCAGAAAGTTTTCACAATAGTTCAAGTCAACACGTGGATAAACAAAAGGCCAGCCCACCGAGTGACGATAACAAGCAGCCGCTATGGTCGGCACCTTAGCAACCATCCGCATCGCTGAAATACGCCGGTGCTCAGGATCGCTCATATCCAGCTCACTATGATAGAAGGCCGATAAAGACCCCATCACCCCGACCATCATCGCCATAGGGTGTGCATCATAATGAAAGCCATCGAAAAAACTCCGCAAGGCTTCATGCAACATTGTATGGTGATTGATTTCATTGGAGAAACCATCCAGCTCATCTGGCATAGGCAACTCGCCATTCATAAGCAAATAGGCGACCTCCAGAAAAGAGCTATGTTTGGCCAACTGTTCAATGGGATACCCCCGGTACAATAAAACGCCATTTTCACCATCGATATAGGTAATTGCGCTTTTGCAACTGGCAGTCGACATAAACCCAGGGTCGTAGGTAAAAACCCCGAGCTGTTTGTTTAAACTGCCAATATCAATACCAGGCGTACCTTTTGTACCCTTTACTAAAGAGAACTCCGCCTGCTGACCGGACTCAAGGATAATATTTACTTTATCTTGATCTTGCGACATTTTGTAGTTCTCCTGTCAAGGTACTCGACTCGAACAAAAAGACTGACAGTCTTATTTTCTACCGAAGCGTTTACGGAATTTATCTACGCGACCGGCCGTATCAACAACACGTTGCTTGCCAGTATAGAAAGGATGACAAGCCGAGCAGACTTCCACATGCAAATCTTTGCATAGAACAGAGCCGGTTTGAAAAGTATTGCCGCAACCGCAGGTTACTGTAATTTGTTTATATTCAGGATGAATTTCTGGTTTCATATTACTCACAACACCCAAATTGGGATACATACTTGATAGAGAACTGCGTATAATACGACTTAACCTTGGAAATCGCAACACCTATTCTCTTATGCGCATTATTTCTTTCAACGCAAACGGCATTCGCGCCGCTGAACGTAAAGGCTTTTTTAACTGGCTGCCAACCCAACATGCTGACGTAGTCTGCATCCAGGAAACCAAAGCCCAGGAACATCAACTGACAGCCGATGTCTTTTGCCCTTCAGGCTACCATTGTTTTTATCATGATGCGATCAAAAAAGGCTATAGCGGTGTCGCAATTTATAGCAGGAAAAAACCGGATAAAGTCATCAAGGGCATAGGCTGGGAGGATGTCGATGCTGAAGGACGTTTTATTGAAGCTCGCTTTAGCAATCTCAGCATCATCTCATTATATTTGCCTTCAGGCTCATCCAGTGAAGAACGCCAGGCGATAAAATTCAAATTTCTTGATCGCTTCATGCCCTGGTTGAAGGAAGCGGCCAATAACGGTCGGGATTATATTATTTGCGGCGACTGGAATATTGCGCATAAGGAAATTGATTTAAAAAACTGGAAAGCCAACCAAAAAAACTCCGGCTTTCTGCCCGAAGAACGCGCCTGGATGGACGATTTGTTTGCCGACCACCATTGGTACGATGCCTTCAGGCTGGTCAACCAGGAAGCTGAGCAATACACCTGGTGGTCCAATCGCGGCCAGGCCTGGGCCAAAAATGTCGGCTGGCGTATTGATTACCAGATCATCAGCGCCAACCTGAAAGACAAAGTGCTAAGCGCCAGCATTTATAAAGATGAACGCTTTTCCGACCATGCGCCGCTGATCATGGATTATGATTATCCATTTTAGCCGTTTTTCTTTGCAAGACCATTAAAATAATTACCAATAATATGGCGGGAATGCCGATAACCGAGGCATAGATGAAAAACGCTGGATAACCAAACTCTTCGACAATTTCACCAGAAAAGCCACCCAGCAATTTGGCCGGCAACGTCATCAACGAACTAAACAAGGCGTATTGTGTAGCCGTATAGGCAGTGTTGGTCAGACTGGACAAATAAGCGATAAAAACAGCCGTAGCGATACCGCCACTTAAGTTATCAGCGCTAATCACCATTGCCAGCAAAGTCAAATCCGGGGGGGTCATAGCCAAAAAAGCAAACAACAGATTGGTTACAGATACCAAAATAGCTCCTAACAGCAATGGCCGCATCATGCCAAAACGCAGCACTAGGACGCCCCCTAGTGATGCACCAAAAATAGTCATGAAAAAACCAAATATTTTTGTCACTTCCGCAATTTCAGTTTTACTGAAGCCCAAATCCAGATAAAACGGGTTCGCCATCACGCCCATGGTGATATCGCTTAGTTTATAGATGGCGATTAACATTAAAATCAAAACCCCGATTTTGCCATTGCGCACAAAAAATTCGACAAACGGCGCTATCAGCGCATCAGAAAAGGCTGCCAAAAACCGGCTTAACCACGTTTCGGCTTGATTGACCCCCAGCGTTTCTTCTACTGTTTTTTCAGCCTCCTTGGCCAGCTTATTGATTTTATGCTCTGGCTCTTTCATTAACAGCACGGTGACAATGCCAACCAGCATCATCGCCGCCATCGAAAAATAAGCAATCTTCCAGCCAGCAAAATCGGCAATGTAAAAAGCCCCAGCTCCTGCAATCAACAAGGCCACGCGATAGCCAAACACATAAGCCGCCGCCATTGCACCCTGATATTCAGGCACAGCTGCTTCAATCCGGTAGGCATCCACCACAATATCTTGAGTTGCCGAACAAAAAGCGACTACCACCGCCAAAATAGCAATAAGTTGGAGTTGCTGATGAGGATCTGCACCCCCCATCCCCACCAGACCCAAAGCAATACCTGTTTGCGCCAACAACATCCAGCTTCGACGCTTTCCCATCCATCGCGTTAACCCCGGCAGCTTAAAACGATCAACAACCGGCGCCCAAAACACCTTGATGGAATAGGTCACCCCAACCCAACTGAAATAACCAATAACCGCTAAAGAAACCCCTTCATCTCTTAACCACGCAGATAGGGTTGAAAATACCAGTAAAAAAGGCAAGCCGGCAGAAAAACCCAATAAAACCATTCTTAATACAACAGGTTTTGTATAGATTTTTAATGCCTGCCGCCACTCTATTTTGTTTTTCTGCATTTTGGTTGATGTCTTGTCTGTCATTCGGGCAAAAAAACGGGGCAACCCGACTGGATAGCCCCGTTTGTATCAAAGTGCAGATGAACTAGCCATTAACCAGATAATGCGTAAAAATACTGGCCGCATAACCGGCCGCAATTGCTGGCGTCCATTTCAAATGACTGAAAAATGTATATTTATGGTTGGACTGCCCCATCAGCGCCACACCGGCCGCCGACCCGATAGACAGCATGGAACCACCGACACCCGCCGTCAGGGTCACCAGCAACCACTGATACAAGTCCATATCCAGATTCATGCTCAATACGGCAAACATGACCGGAATATTATCGACAATAGCGGATAAAATACCGACCAGAATGTTAGCACCGGTTTGTCCTAAGCCGTCATACATGGCGCCGGATAATAATTCCAGATACCCGATATAACCCAAACCTCCGACAGAGAAGACCACGCCAAAGAAGAAGAACAAGGTATCCCATTCGGCATCACGAACCTTATCGAAAATATCGAAGGACTTGCCATCTTTTTCGGTATACAAGCGACTCAAGCGGAAACCATAAATCATCAACAAAGACAAACCGACCATCATGCCCATGAAAGGAGGTAAGTGCAGAATTTGTTTGAAGCTGACGGCAATAGCGATGGTCAAGGCGAACAACACGCACACCACAATCGCGCCCGGCTTCATTTCCACCGCTGCTTCATGCGTTTCCTCAGGGTACTCATCTGGCACTGCCAGATACATAAAGACAGCTGGCACTATATAGTTCACCACTGAAGGAATGAATAGTTTAAAAAAATCAAAGAATTCCGCATAACCCGCCTGCCAAACCATCAGGGTAGTAATATCGCCAAATGGACTGAAAGCCCCCCCTGCATTGGCGGCGACCACCAGATTGACAAAACCGATGGCGACAAATTTTTCGTTTTTGCCACCAACCGCCAGCACCACCGCACCCACTAACAGTGCAGAGGTCAGGTTGTCTGCCACGGCTGACAAGAAGAAAGTGATTATCCCGGTGATCCAAAAAAGCTTCCGATAGCCAAAACCTTTTCTGACCATCCAGGAGCGCAACGCTTCAAACACATTTCGTTCCGCCATGGCGTTGATGTAAGTCATCGCCACCAGCAGAAACAGCATCAATTCGGCATATTCTTTCAGGTTAAATTCAAAAGCCTCATGCAATGCCTCAGTCGAAACCCCGGCTTCACTCGCCAGGATAGCCGCATGCCCCCAGATAATGCCTGCCGCCAGAATCACTGGCTTTGATTTCCGAAGACCTGTGAACTCTTCGGCCATGACAAAACCATAGGCAATGATAAAAATCAAAACGGTGTAAATACCACGTTCAGTACCGGTTAAGCTCAAATTGGTAAAATCCGCGGCCATCGCTACCTGCGGCCCCAGCAACACCCCTGCCAGAATAATCATTAAACGTAACAAAACAACCCCCTTACCCTTTTATATTGTTGGAATTTTTATTGATTGACTGACGGCAACACAGCCATCTCAGACTCAATAGATTTCAATCAACCTATTATAGTACCATTCAGGCATATTTTCTGTCATTTCAAATGCCTCAAAAACTGTCATCCAGCCTCAAATTATCGTTCCGCATGGGCATTTTTGCTGTTGGTTTTATATGAGGCTTCTCTGTACATGACAAAAATTAACTTATGACAAATGAGTCTCATGTATTCCAGTGACAAAAGGTATGGGTTGCAAAAGAGCAATCACTTTTCTAATCATCCTTTTTGATTGAGATAAGACATTAAACAACGTTGAGCGGATACAATCTAATCCATATCGAAACAGGCTTTGCGCGAGCCGATGATGTATTTTGGTTTTTATTGGTAACTCGCAATCATGTTTCCATTCGCCTGCTTTATGTGACCAACAGAAAGCAATAACGGGAAGTACTAACAATTTTTTTGATCCGAAGATAACCGACTACACGCGTTTCCTCAAGTTTGAATCCCCGTCCTTTTAAACAGCCGAAAAGCGTTTCGATTTCCCAACGCAAGCCATAAATTTTAATCGCATCAGGGTTCAAATGCTGACAGACGATGATTAATAACTGATGTTACGCGGTCTTGAATTGTTGCAATTCAGCAAAAGCCTGCCGAATAGCCTTGATATATAATTTTGCCTTCAAAGCAAAATGATTGGTTTGGTGTTTTATTTTGAGACACTCCAGTTTAAAGACCGCCATAATGGCCATAAAAATATGATTGTTTTGTGTTGTTGGGGTACGAGTAGGCGACTTTGCCAACCCGGCATTGGATTTCAATGATTTATGAAATTCTTCGACTTTCCAGCGTTTCTGATAGATTGCCGCAACCTTTTTACCCGTTAATGTTAAATCACTGCACACCAGATTAACGGTTGCCGTACTGCCGTCTTTGTTTGTAAAGATTCGCCGGACAATCAGGACTTCATGTGGGTAGCCTTTTAGCCAGCCGCGTACTGCTTGTTTATCCTCTAATGCAATGTCACTGACACGGGTAAATTTTCCTTGTTTCTTGTCGTCTACGCTCAACGCCACCAAACGATTATCCTTTAAAGCCCCAATGAAATGTTTGTCTTTGTCAACAATAAACTCCAGATTCTCTTTAGCCGTAAACCAGCTATCCATCAACACATAGCGAAATTGAAGCCGATTGTTCAAACACTGTTGAATCATCGCACGCATCAGCTCATTTTTGGTCACCGTAGCCATTCGTTTAACCTGCTTTGTTTTGATATCACAAAACTGAATCGGTTTTTTGACCACTTCAAAGGCTACGGGTATCGAAACATTGCCCGTATGATACAAGGCATTCAATAGATTGATGCCTTTGACTGACCGCCCCTGGCAATGGTCATAATGCCAACAAATGACTTCATTCTCGTCTGTCCATTGCTTCTCCTGGATTGTATCGTCAAAAATCTCTGTACATGACAAAAATTAGCTTATGACAATTGAGCCTCATGTATTCCAGTGACAAAAGGTATGGGTTGCAAAAGAGCAATCACTTTTCTAATCATCCTTTTTGATTGAGATAAGACATTAAACAACGTTGAGCGGATACAATCTAATCCATATCGAAACAGGCTTTGCGCGAGCCGCTGATGTGTTTTGGTTTTTATTGGTAACTCGCAATCATGTTTCCATTCGCCTGCTTTATGTGACCAACAGAAAGCAATAACGGGAAGTACTAACAATTTTTTGATCCGAAGATAACCGACTACACGCGTTTCCTCAAGTTTGAATCCCCGTCCTTTTAAACCGCCGAAAAGCGTTTCGATTTCCCAACGCAAGCCATAAATTTTAATCGCATCAGGGTTCAAATGCTGACAGACGATGATTAATAACTCACCATCACTCAGCCGTAACCCACTGAGATAAATTGAACAATTTCCCGAATAGCGCGCTGTTGAGAGGTGTCGTGTGCTACCCGGCTTAAGCCCATAAAACAAACGCTCTACGCGTATTCGCTGGCCTTGGGCATTGGTTGTCCAGGCGTTGTTGCGAATACGGATATAAAAGGGAATCTCTTGCTCAAACAACCAGCCCATCCATTCGTCTCCAATAAACTCCCGATCAGCCAAAAGACCTTTGATGTGATGTCGGCCAAACTGCGCAATAAAGCGTTTCATCAGCGCTATACGTTCCTTCGTATTAGAGTTGCCCCGCTTGTTTAAAGGCAACCAATACACCGGAATGGCGGCACCCCGATAAACCACGGCAAGCACCAGCAGATTAATATTGGTTTTACCCCACTTCCAATTCGTCCTGTCTAACGTCAGATAGTAATCCTGATCAGTGAAACCAAACAGTTTCATGATGAAATGAGCGACTTCATTGTAATCCAGCCAATGGTCACTGAAAAATCGTTGCATCCGTCGATATCGTGAGGAAATTTTTGCCCGACGGGGAAAGAATACGGCGAGCTGGGCCAGATTGACCGTGCTAACTGCCATCAAAGCAATTAACATACCCACAAAACAAACGATTCTTGCCTTGTTCCATTGAAAGTGCTCAGTTAATATGACGGTCAGCTCGTTGATTTGTAATGTCCCGTTATTCATATTCGCTAAAACAAAATGCGGTATTTAATTACATTTCAACGAGCTACGCTAGCTTTTAATATTTTTTGTCATGTACAGAGGTCAAAAATCAAACACCCTGATTCTTCTTCAATCTTCCGGACTGTTCGTTTAACCTCCAGCCAGAGGTCTTTTGATGTGTACGTCCTGGACGATAAAAAACGCGTGACACTATCATGGCTAACTTCTCCATCTAACATTGACGACAAACCCGTCGCCGTCGCATAGCTCGTATTGCTGATTAAATAGTCTGTGTACAGGTCTAATTTCTCTTTGTTCATCCTCAAATTTTATCAATTATCCGGCGTAGCGCGTAACATCAGTTAATAACTCACCGTCACTCAGCCGTAACCCACTGAGATAAATTGAACAATTTCCCAAATAGCGCGCTGTTGAGAGGTGTCGTGTGCTACCCGGCTTAAGCCCATAAAACAAACGCTCTACGCGTATTCGCTGGCCTTGGGCATTGGTTGTCCAGGCGTTGTTGCGAATACGGATATAAAAGGGAATCTCTTGCTCAAACAACCAGCCCATCCATTCGTCTCCAATAAACTCCCGATCAGCCAAAAGACCTTTGATGTGATGTCGGCCAAACTGCGCAATAAAGCGTTTCATCAGCGCTATACGTTCCTTCGTATTAGAGTTGCCCCGCTTGTTTAAAGGCAACCAATACACCGGAATGGCGGCACCCCGATAAACCACGGCAAGCACCAGCAGATTAATATTGGTTTTACCCCACTTCCAATTCGTCCTGTCTAACGTCAGATAGTAATCCTGATCAGTGAAACCAAACAGTTTCATGATGAAATGAGCGACTTCATTGTAATCCAGCCAATGGTCACTGAAAAATCGTTGCATCCGTCGATATCGTGAGGAAATTTTTGCCCGACTGGGAAAGAATACGGCGAGCTGGGCCAGATTGACCGTGCTAACTGCCATCAAAGCAATTAACATACCCACAAAACAAACGATTCTTGCCTTGTTCCATTGAAAGTGCTCAGTTAATATGACGGTCAGCTCGTTGATTTGTAATGTCCCGTTATTCATATTCGCTAAAACAAAATGCGGTATTTAATTACATTTCAACGAGCTACGCCAGCTTTTAATATTTTTTGTCATGTACAGAGATGAGGCTTAAGACCCAATAGCGCTTCAAGGTTTCCATTTGAGCCATCCCGGTATATCATAATCAGCCTTTATAACCGCTCTGAATAGTTCATGTATCAATATAACGATATCGATCAAACCCTTGTTGATGAACGGGTTGCCCAGTTTAGAGGCCAAACCGAACGCTACCTGAAAGGCGAAATCGGTGAAGACGAATTTCGCGCCCTCAGACTGATGAATGGCTTGTACATTCAAACTCATGCGCCGATGCTGCGAGTAGCCATTCCTTACGGCTTACTGTCTTCCAGACAGGTTCGCAAACTGGCCGAAATCGCCCGTAAATACGACAAAGGCTACTGCCATTTTTCCACCCGTCAAAATGTTCAATACAACTGGCCGAAATTGGAACAAGTCCCCGATATTCTGGCGGAACTGGCGAGGGTGCAAATGCACGCCATTCAGACTAGCGGTAACTGCATGCGCAACACGACGACAGATCACCTGGCTGGTGTCTGCCCGGATGAACTGGAAGACCCCAGACCCTGGTGTGAAATTATCCGCCAATGGACCACGCTGCACCCGGAATTTGCCTATCTGCCGCGCAAATTCAAAATTGCCGTCAGCAGTTCCGCTACTGACAGGGCGGCCACGCAATTTCATGATGTTGGCGTACATCTGATTAAAAACGCCCAGGGCGAAATGGGATTCCGTATTCTGATTGGCGGCGGCCTGGGCCGCACACCGGTGATTGGAACAGAAATCAAGGAATTTCTGGAGCCAAAATATTTATTGTCTTATCTGGACGCCATTTTGCGCATTTACAATCTGTTTGGTCGCCGCGACAATAAATATAAAGCCCGCATCAAGATTCTGGTGCGCGAAGAAGGCATCGATAAAATCCGCGCGCTGGTTGAAGAAGAGTGGTTAAAGAACCGCGACAAACTGATTCTGGCGCAGGAAAAAATCGACCATATCAAATCATTCTTCCATCCACGCGCTTATGCTGCAGATGCTGCTGAAGACAGCAGTTTCCATAGTCAGCAGCAGCAAAACCCTAATTTTGCCCGCTGGGTGAAAAACAACCTGTGCGCACATAAACAAGCCGGCTATCACAATGTGATGCTGTCACTGAAAGCCCCAAACTCACCACCGGGTGATATCACAGCAGAACAACTGGACGCTGTGGCAGACCTGTCCGACAGCTACAGTTTTGGCGAAATCCGCACGACTCACCGACAAAACCTGGTGATGGCCGATGTCAAACAAGGCGATTTGTACGCCTTGTGGCAGGAATTGGTGAAATTGAAACTGGCCACACCGAATATTGGCTCGGTCACCGATATGATTTGTTGCCCGGGACTGGATTTTTGTGGCTTAGCCAACGCCGGCTCGATCGGCATCGCCCGCGAAATCAATGAAATGCTGGATGATATAGATTATGTCCATGAAATCGGCGACATTAAAGTCAATATGTCAGGCTGCATGAACGGTTGCGCGCATCAAAGCGTCGGCCACATCGGTATTTTAGGCGTCGATAAAAAAGGCGTGGAATGGTACCAGCTCACCTTAGGTGGCTCATCCGAGAATGAAGCTGCGATTGGAAAACGCCTTGGCCCTGCAATCGCAAAAGATGAAATCACCGCAGCTATCGGTAAAATTCTCGATGTTTACCTCAAACAGCGCCAACACGCCGAGGAAAGCTTTCTGGAAACCGTTAAACGCATTGGTTTTGACCCTTTTAAAGAGCACGTTTATGCAAATCATTAAAGACCGCCAAATCATCGACAACACCTGGACATTTGCTGACGATAGCAACCCATTACCCAGCGGTGATGTTATTATCACCCTGGCGCGCTGGCAAAATGAAGCCGCTTCACTAAAGTCCCATCCAGGGAAACTGGCTGTTCGCCTGCAATCGAACGAAAATGTCGCCGACCTGGCGGATGCATTGCCTCATATTGCCATGGTTGAGTTGTATTTTCCTGTTTTTACCGATGGCCGCGGTTTTTCTCAAGCCAAGCTGCTGCGGGAACGCTACCAATTTGGCGGAGAGATCCGGGCTGCAGGGCATTATATGGTCGATCAAGTCTTTTACATGAGCAAAGTCGGCATCAATGCTTTCGAATTAACGGACGAATCCCAGTTACCGTTAGCCCTATCACTGATGGATGATTTTTCCGTCAGTTATCAGGAATTATTGTTTAGTTCCTGACCCACTCTTGCCATAAAACCATTTGTATTGACGGTAAAACCGGCTCAATCAACGCAGACAAATTATCCATGACTTGTCAGCGCCCGCAAAACGGACAACGATTTCCGCTTTGCTCACAAAATCAATAGCTTGCAGCTATCGATTTTGACGACACATCCCTGTGTCCAAAGGAATCGCTGATTTAACCAGCGATTCCTTGATCGCTAACACTTTCACAAAATCACACCTGCCAATTCCATCTCCGCCGCCTATAATCGAATACACCCATTTATTTTAACGGTATTCGATAGATGAGACACTTTGCCGGCCGCGGAAGACAGCTTGGCTTGATTCTGTTTTTGCTGCCATTTCTTATTGCCTGTGAGCCGCCCCAACAACCTTTACGGCTTGGCAGCAATATTTGGATTGGCTACGAAACTTTGTACCTGGCCAAAAAACTGGGTTATTACGACAAACTGCCATTAAATCTGGTCGAAATGCCCTCCGCAACGGAAGTGATGCACGCCTTCCGCAACCATATGCTCGAGATGGCGGCGCTGACCCTTGATGAAGCCTTGTTTTTAAAACAGACCGAACAGGATATTCAAATTATATTGGTATTTGATTTTTCCAATGGCGGCGATGTATTGCTTGGCCAGCCCAAGATTACCCGACTGACAGAATTAAAAGGCAAAAAAGTCGGCGTGGAAAACAGTGCCGTCGGCGCTATCCTGCTGGATGGCGCGTTGACGTCGGCACAGCTGTCACCTGCTGACATTCAAATTGTCCCGTTAACAGTCTGAACATCTAATGGCCTTCAAAAAACGTCAGGTTGACGCCATCGTCACTTTTGAGCCGGTTAAAAGCGAATTATTGTCATCCGGCGCCAATATCCTGTTCGACAGCCACCAAATTCCTGAGCGCATAGTTGATGTATTAGTCGTCCGAAAAAAAACTGTCGAACAACACCCTGAAACACTTAAACAACTACTTGAAGGATATTTTAAAGCCCTGGCTTACCTCAAAACCTTTCCGGATCTTGCCCGCCAAAAAATCGCTCCGCGTATGGGACTGCCTCCACAAGCGTTGGTCGCTCAATATGCCGGGATCAAAATCCCGGATAAAAATGAAAACAATCGCCTGTTGGCCGGCGACAATCCGCAACTCACAAAAACCGTTACCGCCTTAGTGACATTGATGCATAACAAAAAACTTTTGCATCAAAGCGTGGATACCGCAAACTTTCTCAATGGCGAATTGCTTGACCAGGAGCCACGCCGATGAGAACCATTCGTTTACGCGTTTGGCTGCCGGTACTGGTTTTTTTACTGTCCAGCGCCATTATCGCTGGCATGTTTATTTACCAATCGACTATCTATCGACAACATTTAGCCGAGCAAAGTCTGCAGCATGTCGAACAAATCATGGCCCGGCTACAACGGGTTCTTGAATCTCCAGCCGATATCAACAATATTGTCGACCAGGAATTCAGCGAATTAAGCGCCCGTCCGGAAATATCCGCCTTGGCCTTGACCGATGAACAAGGCATAATAATAAAAGCGATCCATTATGACTGGATAGGCCAGTCGATTAAAAACGTTTATCCTGATTTATCCCTGCCGCTGTTTCACAAGACTTTGCTGAACAAACAACCCCAGATTCATTTTCTTTCTGATAAAAATCTCATTCAGGCCTATTATCCAATCCAGCAACAACTACTACCAGCCGAGCTGAGACCTTTAGCCTATGGCGTCCTGGTCTTATCTTATGATATGTCTTTTGCTCTTAAGCAAATCCAATACGACAGCATCATCAACAGCCTGCTGTTCTGGCTGATCAGCATTGCCATTACCTTTTTTTTCATTGCCATTTTAAACCGGCTCATCACTCACCCGATCTCTTATCTCAGTCGTTTAATGCACCAGTTTGCATTGACCGAACAACCAGTCACCGCCCGGTTACAAGGGAAAGGCGAACTACAACAATTGGCGCAGGCTTTTAATCATTTAGTCAAGCGCTTGACAGAAAGCAAAAACCATCTTCTTCAACAAAAAAACCTTTATCAGACACTCTCTGACACCAATCAGCTCATTGTCAGAGTCAACGATAAACAAAAATTACTGGAAGAAGCCTGTCAAATCATCGTCAATCACGGCGGCTTTCCTTTTGTCTGGGCTTCTTTCTGTAACGATAATACTTTTGTCACCGCCGCCGGAAATAACACTTTCCGACAAAAGTTCAGTGACACACCACCTTCTGATGTTGATTTGCGACACTGGCTTCCAAGCAATCAAACACCGGTCATTATCAACAACATTCAAGCTTCACGACAGGATATTCCCTATTTAACATGAAATGATCCATATCGAATGCGCAAGGAGTTCTCAGCCGTGAAAAGGCTGCTTATCCATATTCAATGAAGTAAGCTGGCTTAACCCGGTTGTGTTATATAACCGAATTTTATCAGCGCTCTGATCCAGCGTGGTGCATTGCGTTTGACAGCCATTTCTTCGTAGTCGATGGTCGAATCCCGGGAATACTCGCCGCGACTAATCATGAAGTAACATGTCCGCAAAAGTTTGTGAGCCAGCGCAATGATGGCGCGTTGGTGACCTCGCCTAATCGCCAGTGATGTATATTTTGCCTGGAAAACCGATCGGGTTCGGCTGGCGGCATGGGCGCATTCGCAAAGCAGGCGACGCACATATGGGTTTCCTTTTCGCGTTCGTCCTGATTTGCGTTTGCCGGCAGACTCGTTGTTGCCGGGGCATATGCCCACCCATGACGCCAGCCGATCCGCACTGCCAAAGACAGTCATATCCGTTCCGATCTCAACAAGTAGCATGGCTGCTCCAATCAAATCAACACCGGGAATAGTCTGGAGCAATTGCAAAACCGTTTTCTCCTTCTCCAGTCCGGCCAGCAGTTGTGCATCGAATCTGGCTATGCGTGCTTCCAAATCCTGAATATGCTGCATCAGTTCATTCAGTACGAAGCGATGGTGCTCGCTCAGCTCACCTTGCAGCGCCTCCAGTATATCGGCGCGCGGCGCTTTGAGACGATTGCTGGCCAGCTTCAACACATCATGCGCAGGCTGTCCTTCAATCAGCGCGTTAACCATGGCGCGCGCGGATTGCCCATGTACATCGCTGACCACCACGCCAAGCCGGATGCCGCCGTCGGTTAATACCTTGTGCAGTCTGTTCTTCTCAGCAGACAGCATCGACACCAACTTCTGTCGTTGACGTGAAATCAGGCGTAACTGCCGCATCTTTTCCGGTGGCACGAATGAACCGCGCAGCAGTCCGGCACGGGAAAGCATCGCCAGCCATTGCGCGTCGCCGATGTCCGTCTTGCGTCCCGGCACATTCTTCACATGCCGGGCATTGACGACCCTGGCGTAAATACCCACATGTTCCAAAGCTGCATATGGGCTTTTCCAGTAGATGCCGGTGCTTTCCATCACCACCTCATCCGGTGCGACAGACTGCACCCAATCGGCTAATGCACGTCGATCACGTTTGAATGCGCCAAACTGCCGATGCTCTGTCTGAATACCACCCTCGGCCTGTTCAACCATGGCGCAGGCGGTAATCTGCTTTTGGTGAACATCCAACCCGATGACTCGCTTGTGTATTGCAGTGAGTTCCATTTCTTCCTCCTTTACTCTATGATTGAGCCTGGAAGGTGGCGGTTGCCTGGATGATCTGCCTGAGGGCGATGTAAATCGTCAACGGCCCTTTTAACATTCGCTCTTAAAGAAGCAATCCGGGGTTCGAGTCATCCATGGCAGGCTACGTTAGCAGTCGGGCTCTAAGGCTCCAAAGTAAAGCGCAGTCTTTAACCGCCATCTTCCACAAGGAACTCTACAACATTTCATCATGCGGGGTGGCAATTCTTGCGATGATCGTTAGTTAAATTGGATCTGTCCTCTGAAACAAAGTCCTATGCCTGTTTTCCTCTTTGTCAGTTCAATCAGATTGTTGGCCAAATCGCTATTTATTCTCATCAGCCGCATTATTTCACGGATGAAATTGTTAATCTTTTCCAAGGCTTAAGCCAGGACATCAGTTTTGCACTGGAAAAAATCAAACTGGACCAATTACGTAAAAAAAACGGAACAAGCATTAAGAGAGCGGGAAAAGAATCTCGAGGTAACCTTAAACTCAATCGGCGACGCCGTGATTGTTACCGATAAACAGGGCCTGATCACACGAATGAATCCGGTTGCTGAATCGTTAACCGGTCGGTCTTTTGCCGAGGCTAAAAACCAACCATTAGAAAAGGTCTTTCACATCATCAATGCCATCACCCGAAAAGCAGCAGAAAACCCGGTTTCCAAAGTAATGAAAAATGGCCAGATCGTCGGCCTGGCCAATCATACGGCGTTAATTGCAAAAGACGGAACGGAATATCAAATTGCTGACAGTGCAGCCCCCATCAAGGATATCGATGGCGAAATACTCGGCATCATTTTGGTTTTTCATGATGTAACAGAAGAATACCAGCTACATGAACAAATCAGAAAAAATGTAGAACGTTTTCATCATGTACACGAAATTTCCGGTGCCTATATTTGGGAAACCGATGCCGAAGGCAGGTTCACTTTCCTTAGCGAGCAATGTTTTGCTATCAAAGGTTATAAACCTGAACAGTTATTAGGCCGCCACATTTGTGACTTTGCCAGCAAAGATCAATACAAGCAGCTGTCAAACCTTATTCAAAACACGCTACAAGGTAATCAGGAAAAGTTTAGCTTTACCTTAAAAAATATTCACCCGGATGGTCAGATTTAGAAGTTACGCATTGACAACAGATCGAAATTTTGGGTTTAAATGATTCATATTTGGCATAAAGGTGTCGATAAACGAAGCCATAACATCGTTGAATAAATTCCGCTGTACGCTATAGCAATTATTAATCACGTCTGCAAAGCTCAATTTTTGTAATTTAGAAGTTACGCATTGACAGGCAATGTTAAACTATGGGTTTAAAAAATCCCAAAGTCAATGCAAGGCAAACCTTGATAAGAGAAATAACACGCCCCTCAACAGCCTGCTGTACATTACCCATGTATATTGGTTTTTTATTAAGTGAGCCGAAACAAGCTAGTTGTCGACGATTAGGAGAAGTCATGTCAATATCACATGATAGCGTAAATCGATTTCTAAATCGGGAGCATTACACTGGGCGAGATTTATACAATGAAGCCAGCGCAAGCCTGAATTTAAAGGGCGGAACCTTGAGTGTTGACGATAGTGTTCTTGATAAACCTTATAGCCAATATATGGCATATGTCAGTTATTTTTGGTCGGGAAAACATCATAGAGCAGTCAAGGGAATCAATCTTGTCACGTTGTACTACACAGACATTCAAGGAAAACACCAACCACTGAATTTCCGGGTGGTCGATAAGGCGGAAGGAAAGACAAAAAATGACTATTTTCAAGACATGCTGACCGAAGTATTAGCTTGGGGACTAGAACCTGGTTTTGTAACAGGAGATAGCTGGTACAGTTGCGTGGATAATCTTAAATTGATAAGAAATCATCAGACAGGATTATTCTTTGCAGTGGAAGGTAATCGATTAGTCTCTGTTGAAAAAGGTTCATGGGTTCAAGTCAGGCAATTAGAAATCCCGGAAGACGGCTTAATGGTTTGGCTCAAAAATTTTGGGTATGTGAAATTATTTCGGACGACCTTGAAAGAACAAGTTCGCCATTACATAAGTTCACTACCTGATGAAGAAAAAACCGCTGTTTTTGACAAGAAAGCATTTACCGAACAACATGATAGGCATGCATTGGCAGATTGAGCAATATCATCGGGCAATAAAGCAGGTGTGTAATATTGAGCGGTTCCAGGTTCGCAATAAAAGAGCAATAAATAATCATATTTTTTCTGCAATTTGTGGCTTTGTTCAATTATAGAAGTTACGCATTGACAGGCAATGTTAAACTATGGGTTTAAAAAATCCCAAAGTCAATGCAAGGCAAACCTTGATAAGAGAAATAACACGCCCCTCAACAGCCTGCTGTACATTACCCATGTATATTGGTTTTTTATTAAGTGAGCCGAAACAAGCTAGTTGTCGACGATTAGGCGAAGTCATGTCAATATCACATGATAGCGTAAATCGATTTCTAAATCGGGAGCATTACACTGGGCGAGATTTATACAATGAAGCCAGCGCAGGCCTGAATTTAAAGGGCGGAACCTTGAGTGTTGACGATAGTGTTCTTGATAAACCTTATAGCCAATATATGGCATATGTCAGTTATTTTTGGTCGGGAAAACATCATAGAGCAGTCAAGGGAATCAATCTTGTCACGTTGTACTACACAGACATTCAAGGAAAACACCAACCACTGAATTTCCGGGTGGTCGATAAGGCGGAAGGAAAGACAAAAAATGACTATTTTCAAGACATGCTGACCGAAGTATTAGCTTGGGGACTAGAACCTGGTTTTATAACAGGAGATAGCTGGTACAGTTGCGTGGATAATCTTAAATTGATAAGAAATCATCAGACAGGATTATTCTTTGCAGTGGAAGGTAATCGATTAGTCTCTGTTGAAAAAGGTTCATGGGTTCAAGTCAGGCAATTAGAAATCCCGGAAGACGGCTTAATGGTTTGGCTCAAAAATTTTGGGTATGTGAAATTATTTCGGACGACCTTGAAAGAACAAGTTCGCCATTACATAAGTTCACTACCTGATGAAGAAAAAACCGCTGTTTTTGACAAGAAAGCATTTACCGAACAACATGATAGGCATTGGCAGATTGAGCAATATCATCGGGCAATAAAGCAGGTGTGTAATATTGAGCGGTTCCAGGTTCGCAATAAAAGAGCAATAAATAATCATATTTTTTCTGCAATTTGTGGCTTTGTTCAATTACAAAAATTGAGCTTTGCAGACGTGATTAATAATTGCTATAGCGTACAGCGGAATTTATTCAACGATGTTATGGCTTCGTTTATCGACACCTTTATGCCAAATATGAATCATTTAAACCCAAAATTTCGATCTGTTGTCAATGCGTAACTTCTAGGAAAAATGAATCGCCGCCCGAATAATGTTATCGATGCCCTGCTCTTCCAGCTGGATGGCCTGAGCCAGAAAACGCGCCCGGGCTTTGGGTAAAGTCGTTTTTTGTTTACTCATAATGCTACGCTTGTAATAAAATTGAAATGGCTTTTTCCGGATCACCCATAAATTTCACCATGCCGCTATCGAGCATCACAGCCTTGTCGGCCAAGCGAATATGGCTGGGCCGATGACTGACCATAATCAAAGTCGCCTGCCCTTTCAAACTTTGTAATTGCTGAATAAAACGCTGATCGCTGTCAAAATCGAGTGATGCCCCCGGCTCATCGAACAGAATAATTTGTGAATTAGACACCAATGCCCGAGCGATAGATAAAGCCCGTAAAAATCCTGGTGGGTATTGCTCGGTGGCATTATCAGTCAGACGGGTATCGAAGCCTTCAGGCAAGGCTAAAATATCATCCAGAATACCGTCTTTTTCAGCGGCGAGATGCAAATCTTCGTCTTTCGCCAAACCATCTGCCAATCGCATATTTTGTGCAATCGTGCCATGAAAAACTTTGGTTTCCTGAGGAACATAGGCAATTTTACGGCGTAGCTCAATAATATTTAATTGCCGAAGATCCAACCCATCGATCATGATCGCACCGCCTTGCGGGACATACATACCGGCAATCAATTTCAGCAAGGTTGATTTACCCGAGCCAGTATGTCCGACAATGGCGACCAGTTCCCCAGGCTCAATCGCTAGTGATACCCCCATCAAAGCGGGGTTATGCTGCACCCCATAGCGAAAACTAACGCTATTTAACCAAACCCGCCCTTGAATTCCGGGTAAAACCAGGCCAGTGCTGGCATTATTACGTTCTTCCGGTATTTTCATCAATTGATTGATTTGGCGCATCGATTTAATCGTTTGCTGAATACGGGAAATAGCCAGAAAAACTCCCTGTAACGGTGTCAATACTCGCCAAACCAAGGCCATGGTAGCAATCAAGGCGCCAACGGACATATTGCCATCAATAACCTGCAATGCACCCAGTGACAATACAGCCAATGCACTCAAGCTCATAATAGCTTGAGAAAAACTGCTCATGGTTGAGTTCAACACAAAAGTCTGATAGTTGGCCAATACTGCATCCCCTGAGCTTTCCCGAAAACGCTGCCGCCAAACACTTTCACCACCGATGGCTTTAATTTCCTTGCGTCCGGCCAAGCTTTGCAACAGCATGCGCTGTTTCGTCGTTCTGGCATATCCTGCACGCAGTACTTTCCGGTTAATGCGAGGAATCAACAAAAACCCGGCAACGATATAAATCACTATCATCACTATCGGTACGAAAGCCACATGCCCCGCCAATACAGCTATAACCAGTAAAAACAAAATAACGAAGGGAAGCTCCAGCAACACGGAAACAGTCTGTCCAGTAAAGAAATCCCGTACCGCATCAAACTGTTTTAATTGCGAAAGCTGGGCATGAATACTGGACTGTTCAATATTGAGCGCCGGCATATAGAGCAGCTTTTTAAATGTTTCCACCCCGATCAGGTAATCCATTCTGCCGGCGACATGCCCTAACAAATTGGCCCGAAAATAGCGCAAGACCAGATCAGCAACTATCAATATGGCGGCACCGGACAGAATCATCGGCAAGGCATCAAGAGACTTGGCGCCAATGACCTTGTCATAGATCAACATAATAACCAACGGAACCGATAACGCCACCAGGTTAATGATAAATGTCATACCGAACAGATGAACAATCAGTTTTCTGAAACGGCCAACCAATGTTTGAAACCAGTCTTCCTGTCTTTGGTCCTGTCGAGTGATGCTATGCCTATCTGTAAAAAGATAAGCAGTTCCAGGAATATTCAGCCTATCAATCTCGGCTTTCTGAGGTTGTTGTAGTTGTCCATCAAAATACTCGATGACACCATCCTGCCTGCCCAACAAAACAAAAACATCGCCGTTTTTAGCGACGAACAAGCACGGATACAATTCCGCCCGAACCTGATCTATCGTTGTTTCCAGCGGCGTACTCTCATAGCTTATTTCTACCAGTATATTACGCAAATCCACCAAATCTATTTCATTGGCGAAATGAGGCAAGGCTTCGATCAGTTCCCGAACAACATTTTTCCACCCCAAAGCTCGTAACAACGGACATAGGCAAGCGACATAAGGCGATTCAAATCTTTCTTCATTCAAGCGGTTATTACGTAAAGCCTGGGCAAATTTTTCTGATATATCTACAGCTGCTGCATTCATCCCTTATGCCCTCCTCTCAAGCAAACGCCCTTGAGAAAGAACATACTGGCGCTGGCAAATTCGTAAAAATGAAGGCCGATGCGACACAATAATCATGGTCCGTTTTTGTTGCTGCATGTATTTCATCACTTTAATCAATTGGTTATCACTGCGAATATCAAAATTTGCATTGGCGTCATCAAACAGGATAATCTGCGGATCGCTGATTAAAGAGCGAATAATAATGATATTCTGCTTTACACCTTCCGGCAGAGTGCTCATACCGGCGCCACCGATATAGGTATCCGAGCCATTGGGTAATTGAGCAATAAACTTATCCAGCCCCAACATTTTGGCCAGTTTCATCGCATCTTCTGTCGCCTCATCTTCCCTATACAAGGTCATATTGTCTAAAATTGTGCCTTCCACCAATACCCCTTGCTGCGGCACTATGCCAATTTGACTATGCAGAAATTCATTGTTGTATAGGCTGATTGACATTCCATCGAGATTGATTTCACCCTCTTCTGGCTCTAAAAATCCTGCCAATAAATTTAACAATGTGGATTTGCCTACGCCATTATCTCCGGTAATGCCAATCGCCTCGCCAGGGTTGATAGTCATATTTAGATGTTTAATCAGGTAATCTTTTTGCTCCGGGAATTTAAAGCTAAGTTCTTTCAACTCATAACGCCCAAGCAGCTTTTTGCTGCTGACGACATCGCCATGCTCTTCTCGCGGCAGGGCAAAAAAATCGTTGACCTTATCCAGCGCCAACTTTGTCGCCTGAAACTGAATCCAGGTATTCATCGCTTTCAAACCGGGCTGTAACACTCTACCAGTCAGCATCATTCCAGCCACCAGCGCGCCAACAGACAAACTTCCATCTAACACCAATACACTGCCAAAACCGACAAAACTGATTGTCGCCAGTTGGGAAAATGAAGCGCCAATCCCTTGCACAATACTGTTCAGCCGACTCAATTGATAAATATTTTCTGCAGATTGTAGTTGCAGTCTTTCATATCGCCTTAGCATAAAGGCTTCCATGGCCATGGACTTGATCGTATGAATGCCTTGCAGAACTTCAATAATAAAATTCTGTCGCCGGTTTTCCGTAGTTGATCTTGCATCCAGAGCCTGATGGAGCTTTTTTCCGGTCACTAAAGAAAGCCAAAGAAACAGTATTAACAACGACAGCGGAATGATGATCAGCCAACCATCAATATAAGCAATCAATCCTAAGTAAATAACGACAAAGGGAACATCCATCAATAACAAGACAGACTGTCCGGAAAAAAACTCCTGCACTTTTTCCAGTGAATAAAATTTATCAATAAAATAGCCCGCTGGTTTCTTTTCAAAATCCTGCGTGCGAATATTCAATAATTGCTCAATCGCCGCCATGCTGGTGTTATGATCGAATCGGGCGCTGTCCCAGCTTAAAATCATTGATCGCCAGGTTTTCAACCAGAAATCACAAAAAATCACCACGATCATTCCTATAATCATCACCATCAATGTGTCGGTCGCCTGATTAGGAATCACCCGGTCATAAACCTGTAGCACCATGATGGGAAAAGCCAACGCCAATAAATTGAGGACAACAGAACCTCTGGGCGCTTCCAGGTTGTCGGTAATGAAAAAGATTGCACGAAACGACGCTCCCCAACCAAATCACATAAAGAAAGTAAGTTTATATGTTTTTGCCAATTTTTCTCTTTTTTCTCTCAGCGAGAAAGATTTATCATTAGCGATTGCGCTGATTTATTCGCAAGTCGATAGGTGTATGGATACGCCACCATAACCGAGGCCTGCAAACCATTGATTTTGTAAGTAAAGTGGGAAAAGCATTGTCACTTTACGATCGCTGCCAAATCAGGATTGCTTTGGCAGCATTTTCCTAAGCATAGTTCATTATGAAGAAATGTGAACTATTGCCAAAAGCCTAACTCTGCCACTAAAATGCGCCTTTCTTAGCGCTGCTCTGTTCTCTGCAAGTCCCGGGTTCAAGCGGAATTCAGTTAGAAGCCCCCTTCCTTTTGTTGTTGGTCAACAGCACCAAAACGAAGCAATCATGCACCGCTTTTGTGCAAAAACAACAAGAGTTGCATTTTTTCAACAAGTCTCTATAATTCATGTCAAGCATTATCTTAAGGTAACTTTAACGTAACTACTCAGCGTAAATAAGTAAAAAACTGCTTGACACGATTTTAGCGTTATTTTTGATTTTCTAACGGCAACACCTGGCGCAAGAGGTTTACTGTATTAGCCTGCGTTAGTTGAGGCGTGTTGCCTTATAAGCAATGCCCGATAGCCCTGCTGCCGTGCATTTCTAAAATACGATGACAGGCAACACAGAGGCAAAAATTCGTATCTCAAAAGCCATGAGACAAGAGTCCTGTACTTAAACCCACAGGCCGTTTCATTGAAGATTGATTCCATTGATGTAGAGGCTGCCATTACCAATGCCCGGCAGCTGATTGAAGATGAAGCCGATTTATCTCCGGCGCTGCGGTCTTCGCTGGAGATATTGTTGTTGCTGGTCACGCTCTTGATGCATCGGCTCGGACTTAACAGCAGTAACAGTTCCAGGCCGCCATCAAGTGATCCTGATCGTAAAAGGAAAGCACGGGCTGGATCAAAAAAACCAGGTAGTGGACAGAAAGGGCATATTGGCACCACGCTGGTTAAAGTCGATGATCCCGATGACGTTATCTCCATCAAGATTGATCGCCGTACCTTGCCAGCCGGAAGCTACACGGCAGATGGCTTTGAAACCCGGCAGGTATTTGATATTGATATTTCACGGATTGTGACGGAATATCGTGCGCAAAGGCTTATCGATGAACAAGGTCGTCGGTTTGTTGCTCCTTTTCCCGAGGGCGTAACAAAAGCAGTGCAATATGGTGACCAACTCAAGGCGCACGCCGTGTATCTTTCGCAGTACCAATTATTGCCCTGCCAGCGCATCAAGGATTA
Organism: Methylomarinum sp.; assembly: GCA_965277025.1. Classification (GTDB taxonomy): domain Bacteria; phylum Pseudomonadota; class Gammaproteobacteria; order Methylococcales; family Methylomonadaceae; genus Methylomarinum. Next base: position 1,286,009 of record OZ255706.1, on the reverse strand, counting down.
TTTTTCCGATCAATTACAGATCCCCATCAGTGAAGGTTCGTTGGTTAATTTCAATCAACCAGCCTTTGAGAAGCTGGCATCCTTTGAGCCGATTTGCAAGCAAAGACTGGCGGCAGCTTCTGTTGTACATGCCGATGAAACGGGCATTAACATCAATGGCGCCAAGTACTGGTTGCATTGTGCTTCTAATGATTTATGGCTCTGTACATGACAAAAATTAACTTATGACAAATGAGTCTCATGTATTCCAGTGACAAAAGGTATGGGTTGCAAAAGAGCAATCACTTTTCTAATCATCCTTTTTGATTGAGATAAGACATTAAACAACGTTGAGCGGATACAATCTAATCCATATCGAAACAGGCTTTGCGCGAGCCGCTGATGTGTTCTGGTTTTTATTGGTAACTCGCAATCATGTTTCCATTCGCCTGCTTTATGTGACCAGCAGAAAGCAATAACGGGAAGTACTAACAATTTTTTGATCCGAAGATAACCGACTACACGCGTTTCCTCAAGTTTGAATCCCCGTCCTTTTAAACAGCCGAAAAGCGTTTCGATTTCCCAACGCAAGCCATAAATTTTAATCGCATCAGGGTTCAAATGCTGACAGACGATGATTAATAACTCACCATCACTCAGCCGTAACCCACTGAGATAAATTGAACAATTTCCCAAATAGCGCGCTGTTGAGAGGTGTCGTGTGCTACCCGGCTTAAGCCCATAAAACAAACGCTCTACGCGTATTCGCTGGCCTTGGGCATTGGTTGTCCAGGCGTTGTTGCGAATACGGATATAAAAGGGAATCTCTTGCTCAAACAACCAGCCCATCCATTCGTCTCCAATAAACTCCCGATCAGCCAAAAGACCTTTGATGTGATGTCGGCCAAACTGCGCAATAAAGCGTTTCATCAGCGCTATACGTTCCTTCGTATTAGAGTTGCCCCGCTTGTTTAAAGGCAACCAATACACAGGAATGGCGGCACCCCGATAAACCACGGCAAGCACCAGCAGATTAATATTGGTTTTACCCCACTTCCAATTCGTCCTGTCTAACGTCAGATAGTAATCCTGATCAGTGAAACCAAACAGTTTCATGATGAAATGAGCGACTTCATTGTAATCCAGCCAATGGTCACTGAAAAATCGTTGCATCCATCGATATCGTGAGGAAATTTTTGCCCGACTGGGAAAGAATACGGCGAGCTGGGCCAGATTGACCGTGCTAACTGCCATCAAAGCAATTAACATACCCACAAAACAAACGATTCTTGCCTTGTTCCATTGAAAGTGCTCAGTTAATATGACGGTCAGCTCGTTGATTTGTAATGTCCCGTTATTCATGTTCGCTAAAACAAAATGCGGTATTTAATTACATTTCAACGAGCTACGCCAGCTTTTAATATTTTTTGTCATGTACAGAGTATTTTTTGTCATGTACAGAGGATTTATGGACACATTATTTTCCCCATGTAAAACGGGGCAAGGAAGCGATGGATGTCATTGGCATCCTGCCTGACTTTCATGGCATTTTATGCCACGATCACTGGAAGCCTTACTACAAGTCCCCCTTCACTCATGCCTTGTGCAATGCGCATCATCTGCGTGAACTGACCCGTGCCTGGGAGCAGGATGGACAGCAGTGGGCCAAAGAAATGGAAACCCTGTTAAAAAAGATCAATCAGGTCGTCGATGATGCAGGGGGGAAGCTTGAAGCAAGAAAAGCGGCCTGTTATCGACGACGATATCGAGATTTATTAGAGAAAGCACAAATTGAATGTCCGCCACCAACCCCGTTGCCCGGTAAACCCAAACGTGGGCGCCTCAAGCGCAGTAAATCCAGAAACTTACTGGAACGGCTGATCAATTACCCGGATGATGTCTTACGCTTTATGAGAGAAATAGATGTGCCATTTACTAATAATCCCGGTGAGAATGATATCCGCATGACCAGGGTGCAGCAAAAAATATCGGGGTGTTTCAGGAGTGAGCAGGGTGCCATCACCTTCTGCCGTATTCGGGGATATCTATCCACTTGTCGTAAACATCATGTCAGTGCCTCTGAAGCGTTGGTACTGGTATTTAAGGGGAAATTACCGGAATTTACTCAGTGACCTGATGCTTTTGGTAAAATACGCTGAGTAGTTACACTTTAACCTTATTTTTAATGTACTTATAAAGATTTTGGAGAAACATCATGAAAAAAACAGTTCTATTACCATTGGCGGCTGGCGCAATGCTCGCTGGTGGCACAGCTCATGCCGAAGGTGCGATTGAAGCGGCGACAGGTGTCAACGTCAATGAAACCCAGGCAATGAAAAACCTGGGCCTGGAATTTGGCGGCTGGGTAGATGGCGGTATCACTTATGCATCGCACAGTAATCCAAGCGGTAACAATGGCTCCATTCCGTTTGGCACAGACCGCGTCAATGAATTTCAGTTAAACCAGGCTTATCTGTTTTTGGAAAAAGCGGTTGACACCAACGGTTCAGGTTGGGATATCGGTGGCCGTGTTGATTTTATGTTTGGTACCGATGCACCTTCAACCCAAGCAGCTGGCTGGGATAATCAAATTTTACGCTCAGGCGTGAATGGTTATGGTCCTAATGTCAGAGACTTCAACCAATATGACTTAGCTTTCCCACAAGCCTATCTGGAGGTATTCGCGCCTATTGGTAACGGTCTGACCATCAAAGCCGGTCACTTTTACACCATTATTGGTTATGAAGTGGTTACCTCGCCGGATAATTTTTTCTATTCACACGCCTACACCATGAACTATGGCGAACCGTTCACCCATACCGGTGTTCTGGCAACCTACACTATCAATGACAACTGGTCTGTTACCGGTGGCGCCGTAGATGGTTGGGATAATTTCCGTCAGGACGGCGGTGATTGGAGCTTCCTGGGTGGCGTAAACTGGAATAGCGATGATGGCCGTTCAGCTTTGGCTGTCTCACTGATTAGTGGTGAAAACGGCAATGACTCTGTTGGCCAAAACACAACCATGTACAGTATTGTCTTTTCTCATGACTTCAGTGACAAGCTGCATTATGTTTTCCAACATGACTTTGGATTCATGGAAGGTGTTGCAGGTACTGGCAACCCCAGAGATACAGACTGGTATGGCATCAACCAATACCTGACCTATGACATCAATGATCAGCTGGCCGCTGGCCTGCGTGCTGAATGGTTCAGCGATCAAAGTGGACGGATCAATACTTTTGACGGTAACTACTACGCCATTTCTGCCGGCGTCAACTATTCTCCAGTTTCCTGGTTAAAATTCCGTCCTGAAGTGCGTTATGACTGGGCGGACACCAATGGCGCTGGGAAAGCCTTCGGTGGCAACAAAAATGAGCAGGTTCAAGTTGCAGCGGACTTTATCATTACTTTCTAACTAAGCCCTTGGCAATTCATTACCATTGCTAACTAACAAAGCCCTCAGTTATTGTAAAACATAGCTGGAGGCTTTGTTTTTTATGGCATATTAAATTATTTGATGGTATCGTTATAACGCTTATATCCCATTATAATATTCACTCGTACAACACAGGAGATTTGAACTCATGTCAGTAGATAATGTACTTAAAATGATTCAGGAAAACGACATTAAATTTGTCGATTTCCGTTTTTGCGACACCCGCGGTAAAGAACAACACGTCACTTTCCCCGCTCACACCATCGATGAAGATACCTTTGAAGAAGGCAATATGTTTGATGGCTCATCGGTTGCCGGCTGGAAAGGAATTAACGAATCTGACATGATTCTGATGCCTGACCCTTCTACCGCCGTGATCGACCCGTTCTTCGATGACAACACGCTGATTTTGCGTTGCGACATCATCGAGCCAAAAGATATGCAAGGCTATGAACGTGATCCTCGCTCCATCGCCAAACGCGCCGAAGCCTATATGAAATCGACCGGCATCGCCGATACCGCTTTTTTTGGTCCGGAAAATGAGTTTTTCGTATTCGATGACGTTCGCTGGTCCAACACCATGGGCAGCTGCGGTTATCAGGTCGATTCGGAAGAATCTCATTGGAACTCTGAAAAAGTCTATGAAGATGGCAACATCGGTCACCGCCCTGGCGTCAAAGGCGGCTATTTCCCTGTTCCACCGGTTGATTCCTTACAGGATATGCGCTCTGCCATGTGCCTGGTTTTGGAAGAAATGGGTCAAACCACAGAGGTTCATCACCACGAGGTGGCGACAGCTGGCCAATGTGAGATCGGTTCCAGATTCAACACCCTGGTCAACAAAGCCGATGAAGTTCTGGTATTGAAATATGTTGTACAAAACATCGCGCACGCCTATGGAAAAACAGCCACTTTCATGCCCAAGCCATTAGTTGGTGATAACGGTAATGGCATGCACGTTCACCAATCCTTGTCCAAAGACGGCGTCAACCTGTTTTCTGGCGACCTGTACGGCGGCCTGTCTGAAACGGCACTGTATTACATCGGCGGCATCATCAAACACGCCAAAGCACTGAATGCATTCGCCAATGCCTCAACCAACAGCTACAAACGTCTGGTTCCCGGCTTTGAAGCACCCGTCATGCTGGCTTATTCGGCTCGTAACCGTTCAGCCTCGATTCGAGTGCCTTTTGTCAACAACCCTAAAGGCCGCCGCATCGAGTTACGTTTTGGCGATTCAACCGCCAATCCATACCTGTGCTTCTCTGCCATGCTGATGGCTGGACTGGACGGCATACAAAACAAAATTCATCCGGGCGAAGCGATGGATAAAGATTTGTATGACCTGCCTCCAGAAGAGGAAAAACTGATTCCACAAGTTGCATTTTCTTTTGACGAAGCATTGAAAGCTCTGGGTGAAGACCGTGAATTTTTGACTCGTGGCGGTGTATTTTCAGACGATGCTATCGATGGTTATATCGAACTGAAAAACGAGGAAGTCCAGCGCTTGCGGATGAGTACTCACCCGGTTGAATTTGATATGTATTACAGCTTGTAATCGCATCAACACCGAACCTTTTTGGTTCACGCCTTATAAAAACGCCCCATAACGGGGCGTTTTTTTATTGCATACCGCCTTTGTTAGCACTTTCCCCCTACCTGTTTCCTTTCAACCTATCCTTTTTGCCACAGTTTTACCGCTGGCATTATAATTGCTTCAGCCCAGGTAATGGCCACCACTCGTCACTCCGATGCTTGAAAAGAAAATTCTCGATAACCTGAATGCGGCAATTTTATTATTTGATCCGCAATTAACGCTGATCTATATCAATTCAGCAGGCGAGATTCTATTGGCTGACAGCGCTAAACATTTGGTTGGCCAAACGGCACAGGCAATTTTTTCCTGGCGCAACCCTGACCTGGTCAGCAAAATCGAGCATTGTCTGAAAACACACGAAAGTTTAATAGACAGGGAGCTGCCTTTAAATCAGGCCGAACAGAGCCATATTGTCAACTTCAGCTTGACGCCCATTATTGAACATGAATGCCTCAGCAATATTTTATTTGAATTGCAAGTAGTTGATCGCCATTTACAAATCACCCGGGAAGCGCAATTACTCGCCCAGCAAAACACCTCTAAAATGCTGGTGCGCGGCCTGGCGCACGAAATAAAAAATCCCCTTGGTGGAATTCGCGGGGCAGCTCAATTATTGGAACTGGAATTAACCGGTCCGGAGTTGAAAGAATATACGCAAATCATCATCGCAGAATCTGATCGATTACAGCAATTGATCGATAAAATGCTGGGTCCCAATAAACCCGCTAAAAAATCCCTGATGAATGTGCACCAGGCTCTTGAACACGTCAAACAGTTAGTTGCTGCAGAATGTGGACCCAACATCCAATTTATCACTGATTATGACCCCAGCATTCCTGAAATAATGGCTGACATTAACCAGTTGATCCAGGTTTTCCTGAATATTGTCCGCAATGCCGTGCAAGTGCTACCCAATGGTGGAGAAATATTACTCAAATCCCGTATTCGCCGCCGAGTTACTATTGGGCAAAAACGTTATAAACTCTGCGTTAAAATCGATATTATCGATAACGGTCCCGGCATAGAGCCCAGTATTTCCGATCAGATTTTTTACCCCATGATTACCAGCAAACCCAATGGCGCTGGATTGGGGCTTTCCATCGCCCATTCTCTGATTCATCAACATCAAGGTTTTGTTGAATGCGACAGTGAGCCGGGCAAAACCCGATTTTCCATCTTCTTACCCATTGATAATGATAATAGCCAATCAAACTAAACATATCTGGATTGTCGATGATGACAAATCCATTCGTTGGGTGCTGGAAAAAGCCTTGCAAAAAGCCGATATGTCCACCCGAAGCTTCAGTAACGGCAATGATTTATTGAAGGCCTTGCAAAAAAACTGTCCCGATGTACTGTTAACCGACATTCGCATGCCCGGCATAGATGGTTTGAAATTGACTCAGGCCATCCATGATCAGTATCCGGATCTTCCAGTCATTATCATGACAGCCCATTCTGACTTGGACAGCGCTGTTTCTGCCTTTCAGCACGGTGCATTTGAATATTTGCCAAAGCCTTTCGATATTGAACAAGTCATCGAAAAGGTTAAAACCGCATATGATGCCCAACAAGCGACAGCCTCTGAAAGCATTGCAACACAAATTCAGCCTACCCCGGAAATTATAGGTGAAGCACCCGCCATGCAGGATGTATTTCGAGCCATCGGCAGGCTGGCTCGGTCCCATATCACTGTTTTAATCAATGGGGAATCCGGCACTGGCAAGGAACTGGTCGCTCAAGCCCTGCATCGCCATAGCCCGCGCGCAGGGCAACCTTTTATTGCGTTGAACATGGCCGCCATTCCGAAAGATTTAATGGAATCTGAATTATTTGGCCACGAAAAAGGCGCGTTTACCGGTGCGCATAGTCGCAGAACCGGCCGCTTCGAACAGGCTAATGGCGGCACGCTGTTTCTGGATGAAATCGGTGATATGTCTATCGAACTACAAACCCGCTTGCTGCGTGTGTTATCCGACCATGAATTTTATCCAGTCGGCGCCCATACCGCCATCAAGGTGGATGTCAGAATCATTGCCGCCACCCATCAGAACCTGGAAAAATTGGTAGAAGAAGGACGCTTTCGAGAAGATCTGTTTCACCGCTTGAATGTTATCCGTATCCACATACCGCCACTGCGTGAGCGCAGCCAGGACATTGCCTTGTTGATGCGTCATTTTTTACAAAAAAGCGCCCAGGAATTACAAACCGAAAAGAAACTGTTAGATAAAGAAACGGAATCCTTTTTACAAACATTGGACTGGCCGGGTAATGTCCGCCAACTGGAAAATCTGTGTCACTGGTTAACAGTGATGGCCCCAGGCCGTCATATCAGTATTCAGGATTTACCCCCGGAGTTAAAATTAAAACCTTTGCCGGCAAAACAATCTGTACCTGAAAATGCCGATTGGCAGCAGGTTTTTGCAAACTGGGTAATGCAAGAGCTGATCAATGGTCAGCCAGAGCTGGCCAAACAGGCTATTCCTATGGCCGAAGCCATTTTAATCAAAGCTGCTTTGCATAAAACCCATGGCAAAAGACATGAAGCAGCGAAATTATTAGGCTATGGCCGAAATACCTTAAGCCGCAAGATTAAGGTATTAAATATTCACGATGAATGAGCCGCTATCTGTCAATCAAACTACATGGATGGCTTATGACACCCAGCCAAGAATGCACCAATTTGGAGCAAGACGTGCTTCCCCTTTTAGCCATCATTATTATTTTACTTAAATAACAACAACTTACTAAAATGGCACATAACATGCTTTCCTTTTCTCGTATCATCAACTAAACCAAAAGAGGTCAAGCAATGAAACTCATCACGGCTGTTGTTAAACCATTCAAACTAGACGATGTCCGGGAAGCATTATCTGAAATAGGCGTTTCCGGTATCACAGTCACTGAAGTCAAAGGCTTTGGACGCCAAAAAGGCCATACAGAATTGTATCGCGGCGCAGAATATGTCGTTGATTTTTTACCAAAAGCAAAAATCGAAGTTGCAGTTTCCGATGAACAACTGGAAAAAGCAGTAGAAGCTATCACTCAATCCGCCAATACCGGTAAAATTGGAGATGGCAAGATTTTTGTCACTAATCTGGAACAAGTTATCCGTATAAGAACCGGTGAAACCGGCGAAGATGCTTTATAAGAAGCATTTAGGAGAAAAATAATGGCAAATCTTAATAAATTAATCGAAGTTAGCTACGCACTCGATACATTTTACTTTCTGATCAGTGGCGCACTGGTCATGTGGATGGCGGCAGGTTTCGCCATGCTGGAAGCGGGTCTCGTTCGTGCCAAAAACACCACCGAAATTCTAACCAAAAATGTTGCATTATTTGCGATTGCCTGCATTATGTACATGCTGGTCGGTTACAACCTTATGTATCCTGGTGAAGCGGTCAACAGTGTCTGGCCTGGTATCAGCTTTTTATTAGGCGACGACAACTCTCTGGAATCGGTCCTGGCCAGTAAAGGCGAAACATATTATTCAGCCATGTCTGATTTCTTTTTCCAAGTAGTTTTCGTTGCAACAGCCATGTCGATTGTTTCTGGAGCCGTGGCAGAGCGCATGAAATTATGGGCATTTTTATTATTCGCCGTGGTAATGACAGGTTTTATCTATCCAATCCAGGGCTTCTGGAAATGGGGTGGCGGCTTCCTTGATGAGCTGGGCTTCCTGGACTTTGCAGGTTCCGGCGTTGTTCATATGTGTGGTGCAACGGCTGCGTTGGCGGGTGTGTTATTACTGGGCGCCCGTAAAGGTAAATACGGCCCTAATGGCGAAGTTCACCCTATCCCTGGTTGTAACCTGCCGCTTGCAACTCTGGGAACATTTATCTTATGGATGGGCTGGTTTGGTTTCAATGGAGGTTCTGAATTAAAAATCTCTGATGTCGGTGAGGCCAATGCGGTAGCGATGGTTTTTGTCAATACCAATGCTGCCGCAGCTGGTGGTGTTGTTGCGGCACTGTTAACCTCTCAATTCATGTTTGGCAAAGCTGATTTATCCATGACATTGAACGGTGCTTTAGCGGGACTTGTTGCAATCACTGCAGAACCTTTGACACCAACACCACTTATTGCGACATTAATCGGCGCTATTGGTGGCATTATTGTAGTTTTTTCTATCTTAGGTATGGATAAACTGAAAATTGATGATCCTGTCGGTGCCTTGTCCGTGCATGGCGTGGTTGGTATTTGGGGACTGTTAGCCGTTTGCATCAGTAACCCGGATGCAACACTTAAAGCACAATTAATCGGTATTGTTTCTATTTTTGCTTTTGTATTTATCGCCAGTTTTATAACCTGGTTTATCATCAAAGCATTGTTTGGTATTCGCGTCACTGAAGAAGAAGAATATCAGGGTGTTGACTTTTCTGAATGTGGAATGGAAGCATACCCGGAATTTACCGACAGCAGCAAAGGTTAAAGCTGTCTATACCAAGGAAATGCTGGATAAATCATTCCTGCTGTCAGTGAACGCAAAGCGTTGCAAAACTTGCGCTTTGCTCACAAAATCAACAGTTTGGTGCTATTGATTTTGACGGCAAATCCTTGTGTCATGTAAATCCTGGATAAATAAGTGATCACTTAAGTAAAAAAAGGCTGTCAATATTTGACAGCCTTTTTTACTGATCAATCACGTTGCAAATCCACAAGAGGGGGAGGGAGTGGATTTATCAAGCGATCAATGCATAACTTCTGATTCTTTGACAACTTGATCAATTATATCTTTCACTTGATGGATCTGAGAAAAATCCAGCTCCAGCCCATTAAACATATCACTGATTGATTCTGACAATAACTTCCGATCCGCTTCAGTCAACTGGAAATCTTTATCCGTATCATGTTCGCCATCTAATTCCATGGCATCAACATCCAGTGCATCTGCTATAACAAAATAAGCAGACATCGCCATCATATTTTGCATTGAATCAACTTCATCATGCCCCATTTTTCCGCACATTTTCTGATCTCCTGTAAAAAACTACAGTGTCAGAATAGTGCTTTGGAAAATGGAAAAAATTGAACCAAGTCCGTTTCGGCAATAGGGAATGTGAAGTATTCGACGAAATTTGAACCGCAAAACTCAAAAAGAGAATCAGCTCACATTTACGACCGCCTGAGCCTGCAAGTCTGCATGGTAGGAGGATCGCACCAAGGGTGCACTGGCAACTTGCTGAAAGCCAAGTTGTTTGGCCATTTCCGCATAGCGTTCGAATTGATCCGGATGAATATACTCCATAACCGGCAAATGATCTTTACTTGGCTGCAAATATTGTCCTATGGTCAACATGGAGCATCCATGCGCCAGTAAATCTTTCATTACCTGAATGACTTCTGCTTCGCTTTCACCTACCCCAACCATCAATCCTGATTTCGTTGGAACATTTGGCATACTTTGTTTGACCTGTTTTAACAAATTCAACGACTCTTGATAATCGGCGCCGGGGCGAACCTTTTTATATAAACGGGGTACTGTTTCCAAATTATGATTGAATACATCGCAGGGTTGTTGTTGCAATATTTCAATGGCTAGCGGCTGGCGACCACGAAAATCCGGCGCCAGAATTTCTACCCGCGTTGTTGGTGAAAATTGGCGCACAGCGGCTATACAGGCAGCAAAATGACTGGCTCCGCCATCTTTTAAATCATCACGGTTCACTGAAGTTATCACCACATAGCGCAATTCCATTTGTTTGATGGTTTTGGCCAGATTTTCCGGTTCCTCTGCATCCAACGCTTGTGGCCGGCCATGCGCCACATCACAAAAAGGACAGCGGCGCGTACATAAATCCCCCATGATCATGAATGTCGCCGTACCATGACTGAAGCATTCCCCCAGATTAGGACAAGCCGCCTCTTCACAAACACTATGCAGACTATTGGCGCGCAAACGCTTTTTGATTTGCGCCACTTTGTCTCCCGCCGGAACTTTTATTCGTATCCATTCGGGCTTGCGTAAAACAGTTTCTGTTTTTTCTACTTTTATTGGAATACGCGACAGTTTATCGGCATTACGTTGATGTGTCTCAGGTGTTAAGCGGGATGGTGCTTGATGGGGATGGGTCATGCGTAGATTGCCTTATTTAATTGTGTAATCACTGGCAAAGCCAACTCTTCGGTGCTGACATCGATACCCAGATTTTGTATTTGCGTCACTTCCAGCCCGGGATAGCCGCAAGGATTGATATATTGAAATGGAGTCAGATCCATGGCGTTATTCAAACTCAAACCATGATAGCAACAGCCGTTTTTGATACGCAAACCCACTGCACCAATTTTTTTTTCCGCAACATAGACACCAGGTGCATCTGATTTGGCTTGTGCAGTTATACCATATTGCGCCAAGGTGTTAATCATCGCCTGCTCCAGAATCGTTACCAGTTGCCGGGAACCTTTGTTCAATCGTTTGATATTCAACAAAATATAGACCACCAACTGGCCAGGCCCGTGGTAAGTCACCTGACCACCGCGATCAGTATTGACCACCGGGATCGAGCCCGTTTGCAGCAAATGCTCTTGCTTGCCATTTAACCCCAAGGTAAAAACCGAAGGATGTTCGACCAGCCAGATTTCATCATCAGTTTCCGCTGTTCTTGCTTCGGTAAATGCCTTCATGTTACGCCAGGTTTCAGTATAATCCTGACGCCCCAGTCTTTTTACGGTTGCATGCTGCACTACAGTGTCATCATCACATCAGAATCGTCATTCAGACTCTGATATATTTTATCCAGTTGTTCTTTACTTTGTGCGTCAACCACAACCGTCACCGAAGTGAACTTCCCCCCTTTACTGGTATTGGTCGTCACCGCCCCTTCCTTGATGTCATCGACATGCTGACGAATAATGCCGACCACTTTGGCATCAAAGTCATCACTGCTCTTGCCCATCGCCTTGATCGGAAATTCACAAGGAAAGGTCAACAGGGTTTCTTCTGTTTTATCCTGACTTTCTTCACTCATTATTGCGTTTGTTTGTACTGTTGGAAAAGTTGATGCATTTTATGCCAAACCGGTCCTGGTTTTCCTTCGCCTACCCGCTTACCATCCAGCTCGACGACGGGCAGAATCTCCCGGGTGGAACTGGTCAGCCAGATTTCGCTGGCCTGCTTGAGTTCTTCAAGTGAAATTGCTCGTTCCTGACAGGCGATCTGATTTTTCCTGGCCAATTCAATAATCACCTCGCGAGTAATGCCAGGTAAAATTTCACCACTGGTTTCAGGCGTCACCAGTACACCATCGATAACAGCAAATACATTACTGGCCGCTCCTTCGGTAATATAGCCATTTTTTATCAAAATCGCTTCCGCACAATTTTGCTCCACCGCCTGCTGACGCAACAAAATATTGGCCAACAGTGTCGTCGCCTTGACATGACACAAGTCCCAGCGGCTGTCTTCCAGCGTCAAAGCCTTAACGCCCGCTTCACGTTCGTTAAAGGGCTTGATATCCGAACACATGGCGAAAACAGTCGGCTCTGCGTTCTGAGGGAAAGCATGATCCCGAGTAGGCGCCACGCCTCGCGTAATCTGCAAATAAATATACTGATCGTTATCCCCAACCACTAAAGGCCGTAATATCTTTTCCCATTGGTCATTATCAATATCCAGGCTCAAGCGAATATTTTGCAGACTATTATTCAAGCGCTGCAAATGATCGGCAAAACGGAAAAAATGGCCATAATACACCGGAATAACTTCATACACACCATCGCCAAATAAAAACCCCCTGTCCAGTACCGAAATTTTAGCCTTCGATAAAGGCAGGTACTCGCCATTCAGATAAACGATTTTGTCCATTAGCGCTCCAGTAATAACAGGGCTTCATCATAAAGGCGCTGAAAGAGACTGCCTTTTTTGACTTCATTCAATGCTATAAGCGGTTTGCTGGTCACCTCCTGATCAAGCAACGTAACTCGTAACACCCCTTTCTCTTCATTTTGTTTAACCGGCGCGATGATGATTTTATCCACCACGGTTTCCGCCTTCAAATCCTGAATATTGCGTCTGGGAACAGTGATATACAAGTCTTCCGCCAAACCAAGTTGCAGCTTTTTACTATCACCTTTATAGATACGGATTTCGACAATCGGCGTTTGGCCATCATATAATTTGCGCGTTTCAAAAAAACGAAATCCGTAATTCAACAAAGCAAGGCTCTCTGTCGCCCTGGCATTTTCGCTGTCGGTGCCCATTACCACCGAAATCAAACGCATATCATTGCGTTTGGCTGATGCCACCAAACAAAAACCAGCCTCTTCGGTATGTCCTGTCTTCAAACCATCCACCGATTTATCGCGCCACAGTAATTTATTCCGATTATGTTGGGTAATATTGTTGTAGGTAAATTCTTTTTGCGCATCCCATTTATAATATTGCGGGAATTCCTTAATAATCGCCTGGGCCAGAATGGCCAGATCATGCGCCGTCGTATAATGACCTTCTTCTGGCAGTCCAGTGCTATTTTTGAACTGGGTGTTCGGCATGCCCAAGCGCTCGGCATTTTGATTCATCAAAGCGGCAAAGGTTGATTCATTACCCGCCACATGCTCGGCCAATGCCACGCTGGCATCATTTCCAGACTGGATAATCACACCTTTTAGCAAATATTCCACCGAAACCTGTTTGCCTACTTCAATAAACATTCTTGACCCAGGTGTTCGCCAGGCTTTTTTGCTGACTGTGACTTTTTCATCCAGCGTTAAATGACCACTATCCAGTTCCCTGAAAACGACATAAACCGTCATTAATTTAGTCAGACTTGCGGGGGGCAGCGGCTTGTCCGCATCCTTTTCCGCCAATACTTTGCCACTGTCAAAATCCATCAGAATATAACTGCTGGCGGCAATATTTGGCGCGGGAGGAATCAGAATATTAGCGGCGTTTACTGCAGTCAACTGACAAATCAGTAAAAAAGCAACGATACTTTGAAAACAGAAATTCAGATATTTTTTCATTGATGTATGTATTGAAATCAAGGACGTAGATTGTATCATGTCCGGATAATGGTTTGCTTAACCCAGCCTTGTCATAAATAGTTTGTAACGTCTCTATCGGGGAAGCGCTGAACAGAAATGCGATTTCCGCTTTGCTCGCAAAATCAATGACTTGTCGTCATATATTTTGGCGGCGCATCCTTGCACCGCAAAGAATCGTGAATAAATCAGCGATTCCTTAGCTGAATAGTTACAAACTATTTATGGTACGGCAATGGCAAATAAGCAAGGCGAAAACTCTGATAAAAAATGCGGATAGCCTGAAGGCGAACCCGTCCTGGCCGATACACCGACTTAATCGGCTGTCACCAATGTCATGTCTTTAATTCCCATGGCCAGTAGTTTTTCACTGATTTGTTGTGCGCGGCTTTCTGACTGCAGCGGCCCCAGCAAAACTTTATAGACGACCCCAATGGGACGTTGCGCCATTTGTATCGCCGTTTTTTCTGCTGATATCTGGCTGACTTTTCGTTGTAATTGCTGGGCGTTTAATTTTTCCCTGAATGCACCCAGTTGCAAATAAAATCCACCATTTACTGTATTTTGCGGTGCAATCCTTCTTTTCCGGCTTATTTGCTGACCTGGTTCAAGGGCTTCTATTTCCACATAGCCTGTTCCTGTCCGGGTAATGCCCAGCTTTGTGGCTGCCGCATAGGACAAATCAATAATACGATTGCCATGGAAAGGACCCCGGTCATTGATTCTGACGATAACGCTACGTTGATTATTCAGGTTCGTCACCCGCACATAACTCGGAATCGGCAAGGTTTTATGTGCCGCAGTCATTGCATACATGTTATAGGTTTCGCCATTGGCTGTTTTTCGTCCATGGAATTTTGTGCCATACCATGAGGCAACACCTTTCTGACGAAAACCTTTACTGCTTTTTAACGTTACATAGCGCTGGCCCAATACCTCATAGCTTTTCGGATTGCCGGCACGGGTTCTTGGTTCATGACGAGGAACAGCGTCCGGAATTGCAGCAATATTGACAGCTGCCTGTTCTGGCGCGCCATCAACAGATGGATCAATCGAACAACCTGTCAAAACGACAAAAGGCATCAGCAACAGTAGTTTGTAGTTCATCTTGACCTCTCTATTTTGCTTGTTGTTCAGCCATATATTGATCTTTGATCGCCTGGCTTAACTGATAAACGGCCATCGCATATAAAGGGCTGTGATTATAACGGGTGATGACATAAAAATTATTTAAGCTAGCCCACAAGTTATCACCGTTTGCTTGTTCAAAGCTTAGCAATTTTACCGGCGTTTGCCCGGCTAGAGAATCAGGCACATAAACATCATGCTTTTTTAAATCGGCAACAGTATGATCCGGCTTTAATCCGCTTTTAGTCAATTTTCTCCAATTATCGCCTTCAGCCACTACGGGAACAACAATACTGCCACCCGCCTGCCAATGATGTCTGGCGAAATAATTGGCCACACTGGCGATAACATCGGCAGGGTTGTCCCAGATATCTCGTTTGCCATCTTGTTCAAAATCAGCCGCATAACTCAAATAACTACTGGGCATAAATTGCGGCATTCCCATCGCGCCAGCATAAGACCCTAATGGTTTTAAAGGGTCTACTTTTTCCTGCTGCGTCAATAAGAGAAAATTTTCCAACTCCGATAAAAAGAACTTGCTGCGTTTAGGATAAGCAAAGCCAAGCGTCGCCAGTGCATCAATAACGCGATAACCTCCGGTTCTTTGTCCATATAAAGTTTCCACGCCGATTATCGCAGTGATAATTTCCGGCGGTACTCCATATTGCTTCTCTACCTCTTGCAAAACCTCTTTATGTGTTCGCCAAAACTCAACGCCACCCGCTATTCGGGGAGGTTGTAAAAAGATCTTACGATATTTATACCAGGGCATTCCTTCCGCTGGCCGGGAAATCGCTTGTAAAATCTTGTCTTTGATTTCGACTTGCTTGAACAATGTTTCCAATTCAGCCCGCTCAAAATGATGTTTTTCGACCATCATGTCGATAAATGTATTCGTTTGCTCAGATACATCGACCGTGGCAGCCTGTGCCATATTCATCATCAGGCTAAGGCAGAAGATTTGCCAGAATTTCATTTTCATCATAATCAGGTGGGTAAAAATTTTCGGTGAGTGTGAATTGACATCAAAATACCAAAACCGGCCATTAACGTAACCATGGAGGTGCCGCCATAACTAATCAACGGTAACGGTACGCCTACAACCGGTAAAATACCAATTACCATGCCAATATTAACAAAAACATAGACAAAGAAAGTAAAGCTTAAACTACCTGCCAATAGCCGTGAATAGGTATCTTGTGCTTCGACAGCGATGTAAAAACATCGACCAATAATCAACAAATAGAGAATTAACAATCCTACACAGCCAAACAGACCAAATTCTTCGGCAAAAACGGCAAAAATAAAATCAGTGGAACTTTCCGGCAAAAAATCCAGTTTCGATTGTGTGCTGCCCAGCCACCCTTTTCCGTCGACCCCGCCTGAGCCGATAGCGATTTTCGACTGGATAATATGATAACCTTTGCCCATTGGATCAGCCTCTGGATGCAGAAAAGTCAATACCCGGGCGCGCTGATATTCCCGCATAAAATGCCAAAGAACAGGCGTTAGCGCCGCCAGAACGGCGGTTGCACTCAACATAAACCGCCAGGACAGACCAGCAAAAAACAATACTGCCGCCCCAGAACTGGCCACTAACAACGATGTACCCAAATCAGGCTGTTTGGCAATTAACAAAGTAGGAACCAAAATCAGCAGCCCTGCTATCAATAATTGTCGTTTATTCGGGGGTAATGGGACATCGGAAAGATACCAGGCAATCATCATCGGCATGGTGAGTTTTATCATTTCCGAAGGTTGAAAACGCATAAATCCCAGATTCAGCCAGCGCTGGGCGCCTTTCCCAACCAGCCCGATCACCAAAACCGCGACCAGCAATGCAACGCCAATACTGAACAGTACGACAGAAAAGCGTTTAAATTGTCGTGGGTCTACATGAGCCAATATAATCATTACTGCAAAGGCCAGCCCCATTCTGATGATTTGCCGGATCAAGACAGCACTGTCTTGTCCACTGGCGCTATATAAAACCACCAGACTTAGCAGACTGATCAGCAACAGGCCCAATATCAACGGAATATCGATATGTAATGAACGCAACAAATCGCCTAACAAGCTTCGCTGCTGAAATTGTTCTTCGCGCGTTTCGGTTTTCATCATCTATTGGCTAGATATTGGCGAATTATATTACCGGCAATGGGCGCGGCTACCGAGCCGCCATGACCACCATTTTCAACAATGACGGCAACGGCTATTTTAGGTGCTTCCACGGGTGCAAAAGCGATAAACAAGGCATGGTCTCTTAATTTCTTCGCCACATCTTTTTCATTGTATTTTTCTTCCTGTTTGACAGTAAATACCTGCGCAGTCCCGGTTTTACCGGCAATATGATAATCGATGCCTTTGGCCAATCGCCTGGCCGTTCCTCGCGGGCCATGTATAACATGGGTCATGGCCGAAATTATATTATCCAGATTGACAGGATTCAGAGGAATTTGCTCACCATCTTTTTCTCCTCCTTCAATCACGTCATTTCCTGTTTGAATTTTTTTCGCCAGAAAAGGTGTCACAACCTTTCCTCGGTTCGCAAGTGTCGCTATCGCTCTGGCTAATTGTAATGGAGTTACCTGCATAAACCCCTGACCAATACCGACGATTAAAGTTTCACCCGGATACCAAGGCTGGCGACGGCGACGACGTTTCCATTCTCGTGAAGGCAATAGACCTGACCGTTCACCAACCAGGTCAATACCGGTTTTTTGGCCAAAACCAAATTGTGATAGAAACTCATGAATCCGGTCAATGCCTAACGCCAAGGCTAAATCATAGAAATAAACATCACAAGATTGAGTAATGGCAATATCCATATCGACCCAGCCATGCCCCCAGGCGTTCCAATCCCGGTATCGATGATTGACGTTGGGCAATTTATAAAAGCCAGGACAAAACAGTTTATGTTTGAAATCAGTAACTTTATATTCCAGTCCAGCTAAACCAATAAAAGGCTTTATCGTTGAGCCGGGTGGGTATTGGCCGCGTAAAACTCGATCAAACAAGGGCTGATCCGGGGACTTTTGCAAGGCATTGTAAGCCTTGCTGCTAATGCCATAAACGAAAGGATTAGGGTCAAAACCAGGCCTGCTGGCCAGCACCAACACTTCCCCTGTTGGAATATCAATGGCGACGGCCGCTCCATTATGATCATTAAACGCATCGTAGGCAATTTTTTGCAGATCAATATCCAGCGTTAAAAATATATTCGCGCTAGGCAACGGGTCGACAGCGGCCACTGTCTTGACTTCCCGTCCCTGCGCATTGGTTTCAATTTCGGCGTAGCCCGCATTGCCATGTAATTGCGCCTCATAGGCTTTTTCAATACCGGTTTTACCAATATGATGGGTACCCCGGTATTCAGCGACCGGCAGACGTTTTAGTTCGCGCTCATTAATCCTGCCAACATAGCCAACGACATGTGCCGTCAGTTCACTATAGGGATAATGCCGAACCAACCTGGCATGAATATCCACGCCAGGAAAGAAAGGCCTAACGGTGGCGAAACGCGCCACTTCATCATCACTCATCCTTAACAACAAAGGTACGCTACTGAAAGATTTACTGCGTTTTCGAAGTTTATGGAAACGTTCAATTTTTTCTTTACTGATATTCAGCAACCTGGTCAGCCGCAGTAGCGTTTCATCCAGGTTTTTGACTTGCTCGGGAATCAACTCAAGACTGTAGGAGGGAATATTTTCCGCTAAAACTCGCCCTTTCCGGTCATAAATTATGCCTCGGGTAGGTGGTAAGGAAACGACTTTGATGCGATTATCTTTGGCCAGTGTCGCATAATGCTCATGGCCAACAACTTGCAAATAAACCAACCGAACAATCAAACCTATGGTCAGCAAAATAATAAAGCTGAAAATAATGACCACTCGATTCAGAAAAATTCGGTTTTCCTGTAAAGGATCTTTAACCGAATAACGTTTATACATGCTGTCGTCAACCCCTGAGACGAATGCTGCGCAACAGTGTAGAGACTACCGGCCAAAACAAGGCGCCACTGAATACCGGCCACCAATAGTGATTAGAGATAGGTGTTTTACCTTGCAGGGTTTCTATCCAGTAAACCAGCAAATAAGCTAATAACAAACAAAAAAGAATGAACAGGCTCTGTTGAGGTAATGGGTAATGACGAATACGCTTATGCAGTCTGATCACAAAATAACTGATGACGGCATATACCAGAGCATGCAAACCCAATACCCGGCCGGTTAACACATCCACCAGCAACCCCACCGTCCAGGCACTAAAAACCCCCGTCTGTTCGGGCGTTGCCAAAGACCAGTAAATCAGCGCCAACAGTACCCAATCTGGATTCAGGTCAGCCAGATTAGCGGGCAATGGCAGCACCTTGGCAGCCATTGCCAATGTAATGCTTATGACAAACTGCCAGAACACAGAGCCATTATTCGGCATCTTTAATTTCCTCTGTAGTTTGTACAGCTCGCTCATCGGTCAATGAAACTGGCGTTGAATTGCTCCACACGATCAAAACTTCCCGGATCTTGTCCAGTTTCGCTGTGGGGGTTGCATGAATCTTTGCGAACGGTTTATTCGGCTGAGCCGAAAACTCATCGACCACAGCAACAGGATAACCTTGAGGAAACACGCCACCTAAGCCCGAGGTCACCAATAAATCACCCGGGCGAATATCCGCATTATTCGGTAAAAAAGGAAGATTCAATCGGTTGATCTGTCCACTACCAATAGCAATCGTACGCAGACCATTTCTATTAACCTGCACTGGAATCGCATGATCGGGATCTGAAATTAACAATACTTCCGACGTATTCGGCAATGCCCTGACAATTTGGCCGACAACACCTTCTGCATCCAATACCGGCTGTTTTTCATGCACGCCAAAACGCAGCCCTTTATTGACCACGACTAAGTGCTCATAAGGAACGAGTTTGACCGCCAGTAACTCTGCGATCAAAACCTGCTCGCCAATTTTGAAGGAATTTTCCAACAAGGCGCGCAACCGGATGTTTTCTTTTTCTAAAGCGGCTAACTTCAATAATTTAACATTATTGACCATTTGCTGACGCTTTAGAACTTCATTTTCCGCTTTTAATTTTCGATAAGATTGCATGGAATAGCTGAAAAACCGATAAATGTCTTCCGGCAGATTAACCAGTAATTGCACAGGATAAACACAATAGGCCAAAGCCGACCTTAGGCCTTTCAATTTATCGGTT
Organism: Methylomarinum sp.; assembly: GCA_965277025.1. Lineage (GTDB taxonomy): Bacteria > Pseudomonadota > Gammaproteobacteria > Methylococcales > Methylomonadaceae > Methylomarinum. Next base: position 1,265,665 of record OZ255706.1, on the reverse strand, counting down.
TTATCATCCGTTACCAGCAATGCAACAGATATCAGCAATACAACCAATAGTCGCGTATTCAATGCCGGCCCGGTGGCAAATAAAAGCTTAATGACGATTCCTCAGACAATCAGGTACTACACAAGGCTCGGAATAAATCATGGAAATATTCACATGAAAAACGAAAAGTTCTTTCACATCGTTTTCAACTATTCCAATGAAAATGCAGAAACGCCTTTTTGATCCAGCATTTCCAGCACCATACCCCCACCTCGTGCGACACAGGTTAAAGGATCATCGGCAATATAAACCGGCAACCCTGTTTCTTCGGCAATTAAACGGTCAATATCTTTTAACAAAGCGCCGCCACCGGTTAACACGATCCCACGACTGGCGACATCGGCGCCCAATTCTGGTGGCGTTTGCTCCAAGGCCACTTTAACCGAGCCGACAATACCCGCTAAAGGCTCTTGCAAGGCCTCCAGAATTTCATTACTGTTCAATGAAAAGCTTCTTGGCACCCCTTCCGCCAAATTACGACCTGTCACATGTATTTCCTTGACTTCCGTTCCAGGGTAAGCTGCGCCAACTTCATGTTTGATTTTCTCGGCAGTAGCCTCCCCAATCAGAGTGCCATAATTGCGCCTCACATAATTGATAATCGCTTCATCAAAACGATCTCCCCCAATGCGAACTGAGGCTGAATAGACAATGCCATTCAATGAAATGACGGCCACTTCCGAGGTTCCGCCGCCAATATCCAGCACCATGGAGCCATGCGCCTCATCAACGGGAAGGCCTGCGCCAACAGCTGCCGACATCGGCTCTTCGATCAAATAAACTTCTCTTGCTCCCGCCATCGCGGCAGATTCTCTGATCGCACGCCTTTCAACTTGTGTCGATCCACAAGGTACGCAAATCAGAATTCGGGGACTCGGTCTTAGCAGTTTGCTCTCATGAACTTTTTCGATGAAAAAACGTAACATCCTTTCAGTTACCGCAAAATCAGCGATTACGCCATCTTTTAATGGTCTGATCGCAGTGATATTGCCCGGTGTCCGTCCTAACATGTTTTTTGCATCCGCACCCACTGCGGCAATGGTTTTTGCCCCTCGGACACGATCTTCCTTAATGGCCACCACCGAAGGTTCATTCAGAACAATCCCCTGGCCCGGTACATAAATCAACGTGTTAGCTGTGCCCAAGTCAATCGACAAATCATTGGAAAAAAAGCCGCGAATTCGTTTGAACATGTTCTTCTGTATCCTTAACACATAAAATTGTATTACTTTAACAATCAAGCATGTATTTGAGCAAGATATAAAGTATTATAATGTTAATCATTTTATTACGGAGTACTTAAAATGTCTTTAACGACGGAAGACGTTAAAAAAATTGCCCATTTAGCGCGCTTGGGTATTAATGAAGAAAATCTTGAAAACTATACTCAAGACTTGTCCCGCATGCTCAATCTGATGACCCAAATGAATGATCTGGACACCACAGAGGTGACGCCTATGGCGCACCCTTTGGATCAGTACCAGCGCCTACGTCCCGATGAAGTCACCGGAAGCAATCAGCGGGATAAATTCCAGGCTATCGCCCCGCAGGTAGAAAACGGACTCTATCTGGTTCCCAAAGTAATTGATTAACGGATTGATGTATGCATAACAAATCTTTGACCGAAATGGCTGCTGACCTACAAAACGGCAGCTATTCCAGTGTTGAACTGACTCGACATTTTTTAGACCGCATTCAGCAACACCAAAACCTTAACGCTTTTATCACCGTTACTGAAGAGCTGGCGCTGCAACAGGCAGAACAAGCCGACAAACGCTTGGCCAATGGCGATGCCGGGCCGTTAACGGGAATCCCGCTGGGACAAAAAGATATTTTTTGTACCGACGGCATAAAAACCAGTTGCGGCTCGAAAATGCTGGATAACTTTATCGCCCCGTACAATGCCACTGTAGTCGAGCAATTAAATACTGCCGGCGCCGTGTTGCTGGGCAAACTGAATATGGACGAGTTCGCCATGGGTTCTTCCAATGAAACCAGTTTTTATGGTATCAGTAAAAACCCTTGGAACAGTGATTGTGTTCCCGGCGGCTCATCAGGCGGAAGCGCAGCAGCCGTCGCCGCCCGTCTAACGCCTATTGCCACCGGCACGGATACCGGTGGATCGATTCGCCAACCGGCCGCTTTTTGCGGAATAACAGGCCTGAAACCCACATACGGCCGTGTTTCCCGTTATGGCATGATAGCTTATGCGTCAAGTCTTGACCAAGGCGGCCCAATGGCAAAATCTGCCGAAGATGCTGCATTGCTTCTGCAAGCCATGGCTGGCTTTGACGCAAAAGACTCTACCAGCGTCGATCAGCCTAAACCGGATTTTTCTGCACAATTAAATCAATCTTTGCAGGGATTAAAAATCGGCTTGCCGGAAGAATTTTTCAGCGATGAACTTGATACGGATATCGCAAAAGCCATTGAAAGCGCTATTGATGAATTTAAAAGGCTCGGAGCGGAAGTCAAAACTGTTTCCATGCCAAATCTGAACTTAGCGATTCCGGCTTATTACGTCATTGCCTCAGCAGAATGCTCGTCCAATTTATCTCGTTACGATGGGGTTCGATTTGGTTATCGCTGTGAAAATCCAGCCGATTTAACTGATTTATACACCCGTTCACGCGGCGAAGCGTTTGGTGCCGAGGTAAAACGTCGCATTCTGATGGGTACTTATGCCTTATCAGCCGGCTACTACGATGCCTATTATTTAAAAGCACAAAAAGTCCGACGTTTAATCAGTAACGATTTCAAGCAGGCCTTATCCGAGGTTGATGTGTTGATGGGGCCGGTTTCGCCATCTACCGCGTTTAAAATTGGCGAAAAAAGTGGTGACCCAATCCAAATGTACTTATCGGATATTTACACCATCGCCATCAATTTGGCAGGCCTCCCAGCTATGTCGATTCCGGCAGGATTCGTTAACAACATGCCGGTAGGCCTGCAAATTATCGGTAATTATTTTGCAGAAGCGCAATTACTACAAACTGCCCATCAATATCAACAAGTCACTGACTGGCATCAGCAATCACCACAAGGTTTCGAATAAGGAGTCGTTATATGGAATGGGAAGTAGTTATTGGCCTTGAGATTCATGCTCAACTGGCCACAAAATCAAAAATTTTCTCTGGTGCTTCAACAGCTTATGGTGCAGAACCTAACACACAGGCCTGTGCTGTCGATTTAGGTTTGCCGGGCGTACTGCCGGTATTGAACAAAGAAGCTGTTCGCATGGCGGTTAAATTTGGCCTGGCAATTGATGCTGAAATTGCCCCTTATTCAGTGTTTGCCCGTAAAAATTATTTTTATCCAGATTTACCGAAAGGCTATCAGATCAGTCAATTTGAACTGCCAATTGTCGGACCAGGCCATATTGATATTGAATTGAACGGACAGAGCAAACGTATCGGCGTCACCCGCGCTCATCTGGAGGAAGATGCCGGTAAATCCTTGCATGAAGATTTTCATGGTCTCACAGGCATCGACTTGAACCGGGCCGGAACGCCGCTACTGGAAATTGTATCCGAACCGGATATGCGTTCTGCCAAAGAAGCCGTCGCGTATATGCGCAAAATTCACGAACTGGTACGTTATCTGGAAATATGTGACGGTAACATGCAGGAAGGTTCATTTCGTTGCGATGCAAATGTATCAGTTCGCCCCAAAGGCCAAACTGAACTCGGTACCAGAACTGAATTGAAAAACATCAACTCCTTCCGTTTTGTCGAAAGAGCGATCAATCATGAAGTTGAACGACAAATTGATGTTCTTGAAAGTGGCGGAACAATCATCCAGGAAACTCGGCTATACGATGCCAATGCCGATGAAACCCGCTCCATGCGTAGCAAGGAAGAAGCTAATGATTATCGCTATTTTCCTGACCCCGATCTTTTGCCGGTCTACATCGAAGATAGCTTGAAGGAGCAAGTCAAAGCCGATATGCCTGAATTACCGGCGGCCAAAAAAGAACGTTTTATCCAGCAATATCAACTAGATTATGAAACCGCTACCATCCTGACCTCCAGCCGGGAGCTGGCCCAGTTTTTCGAATTAACCGTTGAAAAATCTGACAATGCGATAAAACTTTCAGCTAACTGGATTAGCGGCGATTTATTAGGCGCATTAAACAAACAAGGCCTCGATATTATTGACAGCCCTATTGATGCGACACGTTTAGGTGAATTGTTAAAACGAATCAGCGATAACACAATTTCAGGCAAAATTGCCAAGCAATTGTTTGAGGCAATGTGGCACAGCACTGAAACGGCCGACGAAATCATCGAAGCAAAAGGTCTGAAACAAATCACCGATAGCGGCGCTATTGAAACGATTATTGATACAATCATTGCCAATAACCCCAAACAAGTGGAACAATATTTAGGTGGAAAAGAGAAAGTTTTTGGCTTCTTTGTAGGCCAGGTGATGAAAGAAACACAAGGGAAAGCAAACCCAGCAGAAGTCAATAAAATGCTAAAACAGAAATTAACGAAATAGTTGTTTTTGTACAAGCAAAGCGAAAATATGATTTTCGCTTTGCTTGAAAACTTATTACATAGTGTTCATCATACACTGATTCATGATACAACCCAGGAGCTTGTCGGATTATAGATGACTCTACTGTGACAGAAGGTGCGCCGTATTTTTCTGCTCTTTTCGTTGCGTAACAGCACTTAGTGCTTCAAAAGAACAAAAAATTCACTCGATTTCCCATTCGTCTCGTCTCCACAGCCCGACAGTCTCCTAGCCGTAGATTTCATTGTAATATTTACCAAGTGTTGTTCAGAAAAAACTTGAGAGCTTTAAGAATCCCGGTAATAAACAAGCCAATCAAAGATAAATAAAAAATATTTTTTAGGTTAAAAATAAAAGACGGTAATTTCAGAAAAAAAGCAAAAACACCATCCGCTGGTTCTGTAGTATTCAACAAAGCAAGTTGAGAATTTGCCTGATAATTATTTCTATTCAGTTGATACTGTGTCTCGGATGATGAGAAAGCCGGTTGATAGGCCCCACTATTAATATCCTCGTTTGGGAATAAGCTATCCAAAAGCATAAAGTTCGTACTGAGCTGTTGAACTTGATTTATTTTCTGCGCAAATTGATTAAGCTTTTGATTCAATTCCGCAGTAATAACAGGCTGTTGAAAAACGCCCCTATGCCTCCGGCTCCAGCCCTTCATTTTGGGTTAAATTTACCTCTGGATGGCCTGATTAGCCAGGTTTTCCGGTATCAGCCGGTTTATATTGCCCTTTCGAGGCTTTATTTCCACCTTTTGGCGGATTTCAGGCACAACGGTGCCTACGCAGTTGAATAACGCCATTGTAACAGGGTCATCAGGCGGGTCAGATTATACGCTGCGAAGGTGAACACGGTTTGGGCAGTCACTTTTCTCACTCCGCGAAACCGGGTTTGACGTAATCCCCCAACAGTTTTGCTCCAGCCAAAGACTTCTTCGATCCGTTCACGGATTTTGAGACTGCTGGTATAGCCTGGGTGTCGGGTCGTCCGCTTGTCAATCGCCGAACCTTTCGCTTTTTGAGTTACATGCGGGGTCACCTTCATTGCGCGAAGCTCGGCAACGAAGTTTTGGGTATCATAGTTTTTGTCACTGCCCACTGTGGCACCCGCTTTTTTGACGCTGCGTTTGATCATTTTTGTCGCCGCCTCCCGCTCGGCCGTTCCTGTCGCCTGGGTCACTTCAACATCGATGACCAAACCATGGCGATTTTCCATGAGTGCATGGCCCGGAAAAGCGAGTTGGGCTTTATCGCCCTGACTTTTTTTATACATCCTTGCTTCCGGGTCCGTTGTCGATTCATGCGTGTCGTTACAGCGTTTCTCGCCTTTGAAGTTGACACCCGGATTGCGGGTGGAATCCTCCGGCGGCCGGCTCGAACCATCTTTGGCCTTGACGCTTTTCACAGAAGCCCAGGCCTTGATTAGCGTGCCATCAACTGAAAAGTGTTCGTCTGAGACTAAATCCTGCCATTCGGCCAGGCACAGCACACGATCAAAAAACAAACGACTGACCCGCTCATTCAATAGACGGTCACGATTGGCGCTGAACGTTGAATGATCCCAAACCTCATCATCCATTGATAAGCCGACAAACCAACGATACAGCAGATTGAAATCAATGTGTTCGATCAGTTGCCGCTCCGAACGAATGGAAAACAGGATTTGCAACAAACTGGCACGGAGTAAACGCTCGGGAGGAATTGACGCCCGGCCCCGTCGGGAATACAGGTCATCGAACTCCTCATCCAAAGTAGTCAATAGAATATCGACCAAATATCGTAGTTTGCGTAAAGGATGATCACCCGGAATTCTAGATTCCAGTGTCCGATAACTGAATAATTCGTTTTGGGTATAATCAATGCCGCGCATAACAAATAAAAAATCGGGGAATATCAAATGGATTGAATCATTTTACCATAAATAACAATTAGTTATGTAATCAAATGCCAATTATGGCAACGAAACAATGCGGCCTCCAGGTTGGATTAAATCAACAGCCTGTTAAGTTTAATATCATCAATTTGTTCATCATCTAATAAATTAACTACTTGTTTTTTTGTTATTTCCAATATAGAAACAACCTTTTCATGTTCAGTAGTTTTTAGTTGCTGGGGTATTTTTTCAAAGTAAGTTGGTTTAAACTGTAGCGCCTCTCTTTTGCTATATTTATCGTAACTACTCAGCGTAAATAAGTAAAAAACTGCTTGACACGATTTTAGCGTTATTTTTGATTTTCTAACGGCAACACCTGGCGCAAGAGGTTTACTGTATTAGCCTGCGTTAGTTGAGGCGTGTTGCCTTATAAGCACTGCCCGATAGCCCTGCTGCCGTGCATTTCTAAAATACGATGACGGGCAACACAGAGGCAAAAATTCGTATTTCAAAAGCCATGAGACAAGAGTCCTGTACTTAAACCCACAGGCCGTTTCATTGAAGATTGATTCCATTGATGTAGAGGCTGCCATTACCAATGCCCGGCAGCTGATTGAAGATGAAGCCGATTTATCTCCGGCGCTGCGGTCTTCGCTGGAGATATTGTTGTTGCTGGTCACGCTCTTGATGCATCGGCTCGGACTTAACAGCAGTAACAGTTCCAGGCCGCCATCAAGTGATCCTGATCGTAAAAGGAAAGCACGGGCCGGATCAAAAAAACCAGGTGGTGGACAGAAAGGGCATATTGGCACCACGCTGGTTAAAGTCGATGATCCCGATGACGTTATCTCCATCAAGATTGATCGCCGTACCTTGCCAGCCGGAAGCTACACGGCAGATGGCTTTGAAACCCGGCAGGTATTTGATATTGATATTTCACGGATTGTGACGGAATATCGTGCGCAAAGGCTTATCGATGAACAAGGTCGTCGGTTTGTTGCTCCTTTTCCCGAGGGCGTAACAAAAGCCGTGCAATATGGTGACCAACTCAAGGCGCACGCCGTGTATCTTTCGCAGTACCAATTATTGCCCTGCCAGCGCATCAAGGATTATTTTTCCGATCAATTACAGATCCCCATCAGTGAAGGTTCGTTGGTTAATTTCAATCAACCAGCCTTTGAGAAGCTGGCATCCTTTGAGCCGATTTGCAAGCAAAGACTGGCGGCAGCTTCTGTTGTACATGCCGATGAAACGGGCATTAACATCAATGGCGCCAGGTACTGGTTGCATTGTGCTTCTAATGATTTATGGACACATTATTTTCCCCATGTAAAACGGGGCAAGGAAGCGATGGATGTCATTGGCATCCTGCCTGACTTTCATGGCATTTTATGCCACGATCACTGGAAGCCTTACTACAAGTCCCCCTTCACTCATGCCTTGTGCAATGCGCATCATCTGCGTGAACTGACCCGTGCCCGGGAGCAGGATGGACAGCAGTGGGCCAAAGAAATGGAAACCCGGTTAAAAAAGATCAATCAGGTCGTCGATGATGCAGGGGGAAGCTTGAAGCAAGAAAAGCGGCCTGTTATCGACGACGATATCGAGATTTATTAGAGAAAGCACAAATTGAATGTCCGCCACCAACCCCGTTGCCCGGTAAACCCAAACGTGGGCGCCTCAAGCGCAGTAAATCCAGAAACTTACTGGAACGGCTGATCAATTACCCGGATGATGTCTTACGCTTTATGAGAGAAATAGATGTGCCATTTACTAATAATCCCGGTGAGAATGATATCCGCATGACCAAGGTGCAGCAAAAAATATCGGGGTGTTTCAGGAGTGAGCAGGGTGCCATCACCTTCTGCCGTATTCGGGGATATCTATCTACTTGTCGTAAACATCATGTCAGTGCCTCTGAAGCGTTGGTACTGGTATTTAAGGGGAAATTACCGGAATTTACTCAGTGACCTGATGCTTTTGGTAAAATACGCTGAGTAGTTACGTTTTCGTTTAATCATTGCCGAAAGAGCATTACCGATTTCATAAGGTAAAATTTCAGGCGCTACAGCTGCTGTATCAAATGTCAACTCAATAATGCTATCTTTTTCAGGTTCATTAAGAGCAACGGCTAAAAATATATTTGTATCCGATATAATATCCATATAACCAATTGTACAAACCTCTATGTGTTTTACAAGATGTCAACAAAGCGTTAACCGTAAACAGATTGATTCGCTGCAAGGCAATCGACATATAAACCAACAAATATAGGTGACTGCCATGTCTTCATCTGAATCAGATCAAAATCATTGCTGTGGCTGTCATGGCGATGATCAACCGCAAACTGATACTCCTTCACAGCCGGAAGGGCGTACTTTCAAAATAGAAGGTCTCGATTGCGTCGAGGAAGTGACCATTTTAAAGTCTGAAATCGGGCCATTGGTGGGTGGCGAAAACCATCTGGCTTTCGATGTCATCAATGGCCGCATGACGATATTGCCAGGCGCCAGACAGGTTGACGACAAAACCATCATCAAACAGGTTGCCGCCACTGGCATGACGGCGACTGTCTGGCAAGCCGGTAAAAGCGGCGACCGTCAGCGACATAACTCACAAACCTTGTACGCCACATTAAGTGGTCTGATGATGTTACTGGCGATTTTGATTCACTTAGGCTTTGCCGGCGCCTGGCAGGATGGCTGGCAGTTATTGACGCAACCATCCGGCCCGTTTTCCTGGCAAGCGGCTGCAGACTATCTACAACGCTTATTACTCACGCATGAAAAAGTTCCCATGCCCTGGCAGGAAAAGGCGGCTTATGGTCTGGCTATATTGCTGGGTCTCAGGCATGTATCCATCAAAGCCTTTTATGCCCTGAAACGCCTGCGCGCCGATATGAATTTGTTGATGGTGGTCGCCATTATCGGCGCATTGATTATCGATGAATGGTTCGAGGCCGCCGCCGTCAGTTTTTTGTTTTCCCTGTCGCTGGCGATAGAAAGCTGGAGTATCGAACGCGCCCGCCATGCAGTCGAGGCATTGCTGGATTTAGCCCCGGATACGGTCATTATCAGAAGCACCGATGGACAGGAGCGAAGCATCCCGGCATCCGACATCCAACCCGGAACCCTGTTTGTCGTTCGTCCCGGAGACCGCATTGCACTGGATGGCATCGTGACTGAAGGGGCTGGCAGCGTCAATCAGGCACCGATAACGGGCGAGAGCATGCCGCAGTTCAAACAGGCCGGTGATACGGTTTACGCCGGCAGCATCAATGGCGAAAACCTGTTATTGGTCAAAGCAACCAAACCCGCCACAGACACAACATTGGCTCATATTATCCGCTTGGTGGAAGAAGCACACAGCAAGCGCGCCAGAACCGAACAATGGGTGGAACGCTTCGCCAGGGTTTACACTCCTATCGTCATGTTGCTGGCACTGGCTGTTTTTCTGCTTCCACCACTGCTCTGGCAGGCCGATTGGCAGGAGTGGCTCTATCGGGCCTTGGTGCTGTTGGTGATCGCCTGCCCTTGTGCGCTGGTTATTTCCACCCCGGTCAGCATTGTCGCAGCACTGGCTAATGCTGCGCGTCAGGGTGTGTTAGTCAAAGGCGGAATGTATATCGAATTGCCCGCCAGAATCAACGCCATCGCATTTGATAAAACCGGTACCCTGACGCAAGGCAAACCGGTCGTGACCGGTGTTTTTCCGTTCAATGGTCATGATATTGATGAAGTGTTGAGCCGGGCGGCGGCATTGGAATCCGGCAGTCCTCACCCATTGGCGTTGGCCATCATAGAATACGCAAAACAGCAAAACATTGCCATCGAGCCTGCAAGCAGAATCACCGCCCATCCCGGTAAAGGTATTACCGGGTATTTTAAAAACACAGCATTCTGGCTTGGCTCTCCACGCTTTTTAGCCGAAAAATCACAAACCGATTCTGTTATCAAGCAACAGGCATTAAACCTCGAGCAACAAGGACAAACCGTCATTGCGATTGGCAATGATCAACATATTTGTGGCTTGATTGCATTGGCGGATAAACCTCGCCCGGAAGCGCCAACCGTATTGGAAGCATTGCGCAAAGCCGGTATTCGCCATTTGATCATGCTCACTGGCGACAACAAAGTCACGGCTGAGAATATTGCCCGGCAAATGGGGCTGGATGCGGTTTACGCTGAATTATTACCCCAGGACAAAGTCGAGCTGATTGGCCAGCTTCGTCAACAATACGGTCAGGTCGCAATGGTCGGTGACGGCATCAATGACGCGCCGGCATTGGCGCTGGCTGATTTGGGCATCGCCATGGGGGCAATGGGTTCCGATGCCGCCATCGAAACAGCCGATATCGCCTTGATGGGAGATGATCTGAACAAACTGCCCTGGCTGGTGCGACATTCACGTCGTACCCTGCGCATTATCCGGCAAAATATCGTTTTCGCGCTGTCCCTGAAAGCCGCCTTCGCTGTCCTCGCCTTCGCCGGTATCGCCACTTTGTGGGAAGCGATTGCCGCCGATATGGGCGCTTCCTTGCTGGTGGTGGCCAATGCCTTGCGGCTGTTGCGTAAATAGGTAGTCCATTCTGATTGCCATTGGGCAGGCGAAAATCTAAAAAAACCAAGCACTTCTGTGACGCACAGCGTCAAGCATGGGCGCGATGGCAAAAGGTAAGTTGCCTGACAGAACCCCATCCTACCCTACCGGTTCTTTGTTCCTCCTGGAATGCTTTCCATTTTCCGCCACGATACTTAACATGCGTCAATAAGCGAACATTTCCTGCAGAACATCACGCAATTCCATCTGTGTCGCTTCATTGATATCGCCTAATTTTTTTATCAAGCGGCTTTTATCCACCGCCCTTATTTGATCTAAAAGAATCAGCCCATTGGTATTATCAAACTCACAACTGACTCTGCATGGAAAATTAAAACCTTTGCTAGTCATAGGCGCAACAAGAACCGTAGCCAAGGCGCTCATTTCATCGGGTGAAATGATGACGCAGGGTCTGGTTTTATTAATTTCTTTTCCTTTCACCGGATTCAGACTGACCAGCCATACCTGAAAGCGGGAAACTGTCTTCATTACCACTCCAGACCATCTTCAGAGACTAAATCGGCTTCGAGCCATTCATTATCCACCGCTTCCTGATCATGACTGGACAACATCGTTTCAATAGTGTTTTCCCATCCCTCTCTTGGTTTTTTTTTAGGTGTTACCAAAATACCTTGTTCGACAACTTGAATATCAAGTTCCATTCCTTCCAGCTTGGCCTGTTGCAAAATCGGCTTGGGTATCCGAATGCCTTGAGAATTGCCAATTTTAATTAATCGCGCCATGGGTCACTCCAGAAAACAATCATAATGGAATTATAATGTAATTACTTCAGTGCAATATTATATTTCAACCGTTGCTGGTTCGCTACGGGTTCCCACTAGGAGTCTGTCGGATTATGGATGATTCTACTGCGACAGCGGGTGCGGCGTATTTTTCCGCTCTTTTTCGTTGCGTAGCACCACGTAGCGCTACCATAAGAGCAAAAAAATCCACTCGATTTCCCACTCGTCTCGTCACGAACCCCATAACCCGACAGCCTCCTAGGGAAGTGTCATCAAAATCAATAGCGCCATATTTATCGCTTTTCCTCTTTTCATGTTTTTTTAAGGTTCAGACGGTATAGTCGCTTGCCATCATAGAGGGGAGTTAACCGTGATGAAGCAAACCGTTCTTTTTTCCAGTATTCTTGGCTTTTTGGGCCTGGCTGAATCAGCCGCATTCCGCTCAGGCCTGGAATGGCGTCATTACTGGCGTGTCATTCAATCCGATGCGCCAGCATCACGACCCCGCGCAAAACCTTTTCCCCAGCCAGGAGGAAATCGAACAGGATCTGGCTTTGCTGCAAAACAAAGTGCATGCTGTCAGAACCTATAGCGTCAGCAATGGTTTTGACGTGATTCCTGAACTGGCCGGACAATATGGCTTGAATGTCAGTCTGGGCGCCTGGATTGGCGAAAACGCCTTGGCCAATCAGCAGGAAATCGATAAACTGATCGCCTTGAGCCGGGCGAATCATGCCAATATCGTCAGGACGCTGGTCGGTAATGAAGCTTTATTACGCAAAGATGTCAGCGTTGAACAATTAATCGCCTATATCCGTCAGGTCAAACGACAAACCTGGCGACCAGTCAGCACCTCAGAAACCTGGGATACCTGGCTGAAATATCCAGAGCTTGCTGATGAAGTGGATTTTATCGCCGCCCATATTCTACCCTATTGGGAAGGCGTTTCCGCCGATCAAGCGCTGGATTATGTTTTCCAGCGTTATTATCAATTGCAACAGGCTTTCCCCGACAAACCCGTGGTGATTACCGAGGTTGGCTGGCCTTCTAACGGCAAACCCATCAAACAGGCGCAAGCCTCATTGGTCAACCAGGCCCGCTTCTTACGCGCCTTTTTCAACCGCGCACATACCGAAAACATTACTTACTACACCATCGAAGCCTTTGACCAACCCTGGAAAATGACTGAAGAAGGCTCCGCCGGCGCTTACTGGGGTTTGTTCGATGCCGAACGCCAACCCAAATTCGCCATGCAGGGTATGGTTGAAAATCTTCCCCAATGGCTCATCTGGGCCTTCACCGCCATCAGCCTGGGACTTCTGGTAAGCCTGCTTTTTCTGACAAGCCGTCAAGGCTTGCAATTACCGGGCATCCTGTTTTTTGGCCTGATCGTCAATTTAGCCGCCTCGATGCTGGCCTGGACGGCCGCTCTTGGCGTACATCAATACCAGACCCTGTTCAGCGCCATGTTGTGGGGCCTGTTGTTATTGATGCAGGCCTTGGCGATTCTGGTCTTGCTGGTGGAAAGCCTGGAACTGGTGGAAGTGCTTTGGAGCCGCAGCGGCAAGCGGCAATTTCGCCCCATCACGCCGCCTACTGATTTTCATTATCCTAAAGTCTCCTTGCATGTGCCGATTCATAACGAGCCGCCGGAAATGGTGGCGCAAACGCTGGCGGCTTTAAAACAATTGGACTACCCCAATCTAGAAGTGCTGGTCATCGACAACAATACCAGCGACCCTGACATCTGGCGGCCGGTGGAACAGCATTGCCAGCGGCTTGGCCCGCGTTTTCGTTTTTTCCACTTGGAAAACTGGCCGGGCTACAAAGCCGGCGCGTTGAACTACGCCTTGACGCAAACTGCCGAAGATGCAGAAATCATCGCTGTCATCGACAGTGATTACCAGGTATCGCGCAACTGGCTGAAAAAAATGACGCCGCATTTTGCCAATCCGCAAGTCGGCTTTGTTCAATCCCCGCAAAATTACCATGACTGGCGGCAAAGCCTGTTCAAAACCTTTTGCCAATGGGAGTATGCCGGTTTTTTCCATATCGGCATGGTGCAGCGCAATGAACATAACGCCATCATTCAGCACGGCACCATGACCATGATTCGCAAATCGGCCCTGGAAGCCGTTGGCCAATGGGGAGAATGGTGTATTTGCGAGGACAGCGAACTGGGGCTCAGGCTGTATAAGGCCGGGTACGATTCGGTTTATGCGCCGGATACCTTTGGCAAAGGGCTGACGCCCGATAGCTTTTCCGGCTACATCGGCCAGCGTCATCGCTGGGTCTATGGAGCTATGCAGATTTTAAAGCGGCATGCAAAAAGCCTGTTCAAACCCGGCACAACCGATCTGACCGCGGCGCAACGCTATCATTTTATCGCCGGCTGGCTACCCTGGTTTTCCGATGCTCTGGCCCTGGTATTTACCTTGTCCAGTCTGATTCTGACCGGGATGGCGCTAATCGCTCCAGAGCACAGTGAATTACCGGTCATCGCCTTTATTTTGCCGGTACTGGGCTTGTTTGTGTTCAAACTGCTGCGTAGTTTCTGGCTTTATCAACACCGGGTGCGTTGTGGTTTTTGGCATACACTGGGAGCGACCTTGGCCGGCATGGCGTTGACGCATACTGTCGCCATCGCCATCTGGCAAGGCTTGTTCACCTCCGGCCGCCCTTTTTTGAGAACGCCAAAATGCGAGCAAGAGCGGCCATTTTTCGCCGGTTTAATGACCATCAGACAGGAGTTACTGTTGCTGGTATCGCTTTGGGCAGCGGCTTTTTTACTGTCGCAACAGATGAGTTATGACAATTTAAGCGGACATTTGTGGATCGCCGTGCTATTGGTTCAGTCATTACCGTATTTGACCACACTGCTTATCTTTATGATCAACAGCGCACCTGTTTTATTGACATTCCCAAATCGATACCGGTTTAACACCAAGCGAATGCAGGAGGCTGAATAGCCAGGCCATGAATTCTATGGCGTTTTACCTTGTATCCAATAGTCGTAAAGCGAATCGATAGTGCCATCCGTTTGTTTGATTTTGATCCATGTCGTGAGGAAGTGTTCGAGAATCAAATCTTCGTGACGAACAGCAATGACCAGTGGCGCGCCTTGCCGATTTTCAAACGGATTAACGACGACATATTCAGGATAGCGTAAAGTCCAAGCAGCACCGCCTTCCGCCGTTGTCAGAAAGACTTCGCATTGACTTTCATCAGCATCAAAAAAGTCTGACTCCGAGTCTAATTCCATCACGATAAAGTTAGGGAACAACTGCTTCATCCGGTTTGAAAAAGTACTGTCTATTCGCACACATGCATGCACATTTTCAAGTTTTTTTATTTTCTGAAAATCACTGAATTTTTTTCTGTCGTAGTCCGGAACCACCAATGCCAAATGCACATCGAGATAGCTGGCAGTATATAACATTCGTGACGCCGCGATCATACTCAGATTTGGCGTAATACCCGAAACGGCTATATCGAAATGATCATCCTCCAGATCCTGCAACAGATAGCCATTTTCATATGGAATAAATTGCACCTCCACATTCAGGTCTTGCGCCAGATGAAGCATTAACTCGATATCAAACCCCACCATTTCATGTTGTGCGTTATAAAAGGAAAAAGGAACGCTGTCTTCATCGATGCCGATCCGAATCACACCACTCTCTCTGATCCTGTCAATCAAATGCTGCCCGGGTTTAAGTAGAATGGGGTTGGGTTGTGCAAGGCTTAGCACCTCGTAGCGTGGAAAATCGCCTAACAATTTCATTTTATGGATTGGTGACTCTTTTGGGATATCGAGCACAGCCACGGTCAGTAGCGCCCGAATAGTAACGCCTACGAATAAAAACAACACCACAGCAATCAAAGTGCTTTGCACCAGTCTGCGTTTGTTGATTTTAAACACCCCAGTCATCAAGGCCGTGGTCAAAATGGTGAAGGTCATTAAATGCATGGCCCCGGCAACATCGGCGACACGTCCGCAAATAACTCCGACCGACATAAACAAATTAAAGACATCGTCCGGTATATGGTAAAGGTTCAGCAAAAAAGGCAGCGCCGTTACTAATTTGCCAAAGCTCAAAAACAGCCCTACCGACAACATGACTGGATAATCCAGTAAATCCAGTGGCTTATCATAAAACCAGGCGGCAAATACGATAAATACAAAACTCAGTATCTTTCCCATATCAGGGAAGGGATAGGCCAAAGGCAAAACCAGATCGGGAATGCGTGCCTTTTCATGTTCAGTTGTCACATGTGAATGAAATAAACGAGTGATCACTTTAATCAACAACGGAATGACAACAAAGACGCTGCCAACGATAAAAACCGTCAACAAAACATTTCTTGATTCACGAATAATTTGCCTATAGCCGAATGGAGTGCAACTGGCAATGAGCAAAGGCATAAAGACAAACACCACTAAAAAACTGAACCAACCAGCATCAAAACATAAGCCTGAACCTGACCGATTTCACTAAGGGTGAGCGTACCGGCCGTACTGGCGGCAATACCAAAAACACCGATGGGGGTCAACATAACCACAAAACTGTTCACCCGCAACAAAATCTTGGCGATATGGTCACACAACGACAATAATGTTCGATGATCTCTATAGCCAATGCAGGCGGTACCAAACAACAAACTGAATAAAACAACGGCTGGAATGGCGTTGTCCGCCATGGACTGGAACGGATTGGAAGGAATAAAGAGCTTTAAAAAATCGATTTTGGTTGTATCCGCCACTAATAGAGAACTGAAAAAGGCCCCTTGCTCAAAATCCGGCAGGCTGAAAGACACCCCCCAGACCAAAACCCCGCCAATTAACCATAACGCCAACAAAACCAACAGTCCCTGGCGCAACAATAACCGTGCTTCAAAATAGCTCAAGCGACCAATATTGGCGATTAACGAAAAAACAATATAAGGCATCACGGTCATTTGCAGCAGACCGATATAAATATCGCCCAGAATTTGCAAATCAGCTGCTGAGTCATCCAACAACAAACCGACTGCAATACCCGATAGCAAGCCTCCAATAATGAAATAGGTAAAACTCAATCTGTGATTATGACTTTCGATCTTCAAGAATTTATCGATCATTGTTAATGTCTATCCCATGCCTTTCAGAAATATTTGAGTTAAACGAAATCATAGCAGCATTGAACAGACAGAATTCTGAATATTCTATCCAGCGACACAGGGATGTGTTATCAAACATCGATTTATGAACAATACGGAAACCGTAATTTCCGCTATCGCTGCCCGCCATGGAGAGCGAAGCGAAGGCGGGTAGTCCCCGGTAGCCGCGAGGCGACACGGGATACCCGACGTGCCGAAGGCGCCAAAGGGGATCCCAAGGGAGCATCCGAACGCGGCGTCCAGTCATATGGGAGACCGGTGTGTAGCCGCAACGAGCTTGCGATGTTGTGGCGGAACACCGGGTGACCAGGACGTCCGGGGCACCAATGAGTTGTCGAAGATCGAGTCGATTTTGGGGACTCGGATGTCCCAAAATCTTTCACGAGATCGAAGACTCGCTTGGCAGGTGGATACCGACAAATCAGGAAGGATTTCATTCAAGCGCCATCATATTGTCATACTCTTGTAACAATCCAATCGTATCCTGTGCGCAGTTTTACAACAACTGTGACTTTTTAACCACTAAGGGTACATAAATGATCAAGAAAACAACACTGCTGGCGTTAGGTATTACCGCTGCATTGGGCAGCCTCAATGCACAAGCTGCCGATAAAGAATTACTGGATATGCTGCTGCAAAATGGCGCCATTAACCCAAAACAATATGATGCTTTATTAAAGAAGTCTTCTTTGAGCAAAAGCGACATCAGCGATGTTAAAGTCAAACTTGGCAAAAAGGGTTTGCAATTTGAATCAGCGGATAAACAATTCAAACTGAAAATCGGCGGTCGTTTGCATGCCGATGCAACCTTCCACAGTGACGATCAATTATCAACACAAGCCGATTCCGGCACCGAAATTCGTCGCGCCCGTATCCACTTGAAAGGCACCATGTGGAAAGACTTTTTCTACAAATCTCAATTTGATTTTGCCGAAAACAAGGTGGGGATCAAAGACTTGTACATTGGTTACAAAGGCATAAAAGGTTTCCAGGTTATTGTCGGTAACCAAAAGCAACCAATCAGTGAAGAGCTGCAAGAAAGTTCAAACGACATCATGTTCACCGAACGCTCGTTACTGACGGCGATGAGCGAAACTGCTTTCGACCGTGCAATTGGTATTAACGCCAAAACCTATGGTAAAAACTGGCATGTACAAGCCGGTGTTTACGGTGATGCGGTTGGCCACAATGCCAAAAACAAAGGTGAGGAAGGCTGGGGGGTGGGCGCACGTGCCAGTTTTGCACCGATTAACACAAAAACCCAAGTTGTCCACTTAGGGGCTTCAGTGGGGTACCGTGAAGTAGCCCAAAGCGGTGGTTTATATAAATCAGACAAAACTGGTGCTCATTTCAAAAACGAAACGGCGCACATGACCAATCTGTTCTTAACCGATACTGGTACTATTACTGATGCAAAAAGCTTCACTGTAGCAGGCGCTGAAGCTGGCTATATGCAAGGCCCATTCTCCATCCAGGCTGAATATATGCGCGGCTGGCTGGACAGAAAAACCGCTCCAACCACTGAACTCGATGGCTTTTATGTCCAGACAGCCTGGACATTGACCGGTGAATCCCGCAGCTATAAAGGTAAAGACGGTAAGTTCAAGCGGTTGAAACCAGCTCAAGAATTCAGCTTTAAAAATGGCGGACTTGGCGCGATTGAATTAGCCGCCCGTTATGACCAAATTGACTTGAGTTCAAATGGTATCAATGGCGGTCATCAAAGAGGTGTCACTATGGCGGTTAACTGGTACCTGAACCAGAATGTTCGCTTAATGGCAGATTACCGTGTGGCCTTTGACGTGAAAGGCTCGCCAGTCACTACCGCTGCTGGCGGACGCGTCCCTGATCAGGATATCGTCACACTGCGTGCTCAGTGGGCATTCTAAAGCCTTACCGATAAAGACTTCTCCAAAGTCTGGGAGCCGGCTTCGCCGGCTCTTTTTTTGCCTGTTGCTTTTTCGCGTTCCAGCTTCCGCGTGTACAGGCTACATCTCCTCTTACAACAGCACCATTAGTGCCAGTGGCGGAACAAGCGAAAGCGGTTCCACCTGTCTCTTGTTAAGGAATTGCTGATTTATTCGCGACTCGAAGCGGCGCAAGGATGCGCCGCCAAAATCGATGGCGACAAGCCATTGGTTTTGTGAGCAAAGCGGAAATCGCATTTCCATTTTGCAGGCGCTGACAAATCAGGGATGATTTGTTCAGCGTTTTCCTAAGAAACCGCAGCGCTTTGTTGTTCAAGCAATCGCCATTTGGCCTGCCGGTCCAGTTTTTTAATCGCCATTTCGCGCCTGAGCGCGGTTTGCTGATCGAGACCTTGTTCCAGATAAACAATTTTTTCAGGGCGTCGACCACGGAAATATTTTGCGCCCTTGCCAGCCTTATGCTGTTTGAAGCGCTGTTCAACATGGGTGCTGATGCCGGTATAAAGCGATCCATCACTGCATAAAATCATATACACCGACCAGTCCATTGCCGATCAGTCCTGTTTTTTGGCGGCAAATTTAAGGTTGTAAAGTACCGCACAAGCTGAGGCAATAACAATAAAACCATAGCGGGTGATATACATTAGCAGTTTGCTCTGGCTGTGAATTGCGGCGTCTTTTATAGACGGCGTAATGAACCATGTCCAGGACAGGGCGACGATAAAATAAATCACCAGGCCGGCGATAGCCCAATTGATCGGGTCACGTCCCGTTTTTTTAGCGCTAAAGTAATACCATACAGCAATCAAAGCCGCGACGATCGAGCTAAGCATAGTGTTCTCCTCTTCGTGTTATTATTCTCGTTCTCTGTACATGACAAAAAATATTAAAAGCTGGCGTAGCTCGTTGAAATGTAATTAAATACCGCATTTTGTTTTAGCGAATATGAATAACGGGACATTACAAATCAACGAGCTGACCGTCATATTAACTGAGCACTTTCAATGGAACAAGGCAAGAATCGTTTGTTTTGTGGGTATGTTAATTGCTTTGATGGCAGTTAGCACGGTCAATCTGGCCCAGCTCGCCGTATTCTTTCCCAGTCGGGCAAAAATTTCCTCACGATATCGACGGATGCAACGATTTTTCAGTGACCATTGGCTGGATTACAATGAAGTCGCTCATTTCATCATGAAACTGTTTGGTTTCACTGATCAGGATTACTATCTGACGTTAGACAGGATGAATTGGAAGTGGGGTAAAACCAATATTAATCTGCTGGTGCTTGCCGTGGTTTATCGGGGTGCCGCCATTCCGGTGTATTGGTTGCCTTTAAACAAGCGGGGCAACTCTAATACGAAGGAACGTATAGCGCTGATGAAACGCTTTATTGCGCAGTTTGGCCGACATCACATCAAAGGTCTTTTGGCTGATCGGGAGTTTATTGGAGACGAATGGATGGGCTGGTTGTTTGAGCAAGAGATTCCCTTTTATATCCGTATTCGCAACAACGCCAGGACAACCAATGCCCAAGGCCAGCGAATACGCGTAGAGCGTTTGTTTTATGGGCTTAAGCCGGGTAGCACACGACACCTCTCAACAGCGCGCTATTTGGGAAATTGTTCAATTTATCTCAGTGGGTTACGGCTGAGTGATGGTGAGTTATTAATCATCGTCTGTCAGCATTTGAACCCTGATGCGATTAAAATTTATGGCTTGCGTTGGGAAATCGAAACGCTTTTCGGCTGTTTAAAAGGACGGGGATTCAAACTTGAGGAAACGCGTGTAGTCGGTTATCTTCGGATCAAAAAATTGTTAGTACTTCCCGTTATTGCTTTCTGTTGGTCACATAAAGCAGGCGAATGGAAACATGATTGCGAGTTACCAATAAAAACCAAAACACATCAGCGGCTCGCGCAAAGCCTGTTTCGATATGGATTAGATTGTATCCGCTCAACGTTGTTTAATGTCTTATCTCAATCAAAAAGGATGATTAGAAAAGTGATTGCTCTTTTGCAACCCATACCTTTTGTCACTGGAATACATGAGACTCATTTGTCATAAGTTAATTTTTGTCATGTACAGAGATTCTCGTTCCCACTTCAGCGTAGAAACTATTTTTGCGTCAAAAATGCTTTCATCGCGCCCATGCTCCTGCTTCACGAAAATACAGCTCCCAAACCAAAACCTTAGAAAACTCTATTCAATTAGCTTGATTCTGATTGTTGAAGCGGAGCTTCTGGAGCGGGATTCCCAAGCGGGAGCTTGGGAACCAGCAATAATTCTATTTTTCCCCTCATCCCAGCCTTCTCCCTCTGGAGAAGGAGGCAAGGCCCGAAAACTTTTGGAACAATTTTTTTATCGTTCCCACGCTCTTGCGTGGGAACGCGTGCGACCAGTAGTGCTGTGTGCGTCACATCGGTTATTATTTTTGCGTCAAAAACGCTTCTACGCCTTTGTTGGCCAGTTCATCGGCTTTTTCGTTACCGATATCACCGGTATGCCCTCTGACCCATTGCCATTCAACCTGATGACGTTGCAAGGCTTCATCCAGCCTGCGCCACAGGTCTTCATTTTTGACTGGTTTTTTGGCGGCAGTTTTCCAGCCGCGTTTTTTCCAGTTTTCCATCCATTCGGTAATGCCTTGCAAAACGTATTTGGAATCCGTATAAAGTTTGACCTGACAAGGGCGCTTCAACGTTTCCAATGCTTGAATGGCGGCCATCAGTTCCATACGGTTATTGGTGGTTTCGGCTTCGCCACCGTGCAAATCTTTTACTTTCCCCTGATATTGTAAATAAGCCCCCCAGCCACCCGGCCCCGGGTTACCTTTGCAAGCGCCATCGGTATATATAATTACTTGCTTATCGTTTGTCATATTTATTTCTTTGTTCCAAGCCCTGCCTGGCCGCAGGGACAAGTCTGGATTTTAATTTGCTGATCCTTCCAACAGGAATCAATTTGTATGTTCGTTTAACCGCCTTTAAACCATAGCCAATTGACGTCAGGGGTTTAAGGCCCAGTTTAAATTCGCCCGGCATGGTCGTAAAGGTATCAACACCAAATTCGACATGATTAATCATTTCAAAATTCATCAGTTTCAACCAGTCCAGCATACGACGGCGGCTGATAAAATGACTGAACCAGGAATCTGCCAATTTGATGTCGAGTAGATACTGATAGCGCACCGTCAAACTCAATGGGTTGAAATTGAGTACGACCAGCTCGCCACCAGGTTTCAGGACCCGTTCTATTTCTCGTAGCGTATAAAACCTGTGTTGATCGAATTCCAGCAAATGTGGCACGATAATCAAATCCATTGAAGCTGTTTGTAGTGGCAAAGCATATGAACGTCCCTGTATATGTAATGCCTCGGAACAGCCCATGTTTTCCCGATCCAGAATAGTGAAATTTTGATATAAATCGCAATCGATAAAGTCTTTTTCCCAGCCCAAGCCGCCGACCTGAACCAGCCATTGTTTGCAACTGACCGTAATCGCCTTGCCAAGATACTGACCTTCCATGGTCTGTAATAATTTACCACGTGGCGTCTGATACAGATCAAACAAGAATTTTCGTTTCATATAACGATAATACTATCTTGATGTAACTGATGGTTGCAATATCATCAGCATGCGTTGAGCATGTTCGGCGGCTTCCACTCCTAAATCGGTTAAATAACCGCCATCTTCTTGTGTCACAATACCTTTGTCATACAGTCTTTTGGCGGCGTCCGCCGCTTGTGGATTGGCGTGGAGGTGCACCTTGATGCCTTCCTGGATCGATTCCAGGTTAAACAATGCCAACAGGTTGATTTCTTCGATGAGTTCCTGGCTGAGCGCCATAGTTTTCTCCTTGTGATTGACCTCTGTTTGAGGTGGATTGGGTTCCTACGGCGGACCGTGGGAAGCACGAGTATTTTAATTAAAAGGCGGGGAGCAGCGTTTAAAGATTATTCCCCCCTCCTCTGAACTGACGTCTCAGCCAGCTATAGACACGCTTTATCAGTAAAGTTTCATTATGGCTATAACGGCGATCTGTATCGGCGATTTCAAGTTGGCGGTAATTTGTGTTTTCCCGAGCCGCCAGGCGGCGTTTGCGAGCCGTCAATCGTGTTTCGGCCATATCCTGTTCGGCATAAATATCCAGCACAGGGATATTCAACACTGTCAGTTTTTTTATCCACGCTTGCCGCTCTTCTTTAACATGAAATGATCCATATCGAATGCGCAAGGAGTTCTCAGCCGTGAAAAGGCTGCTTATCCATATTCAATGAAGTAAGCTGGCTTACCCCGGTTGTGTTATATAACCGAATTTTATCAGCGCTCTGATCCAGCGTGGTGCATTGCGTTTGACAGCCATTTCTTCGTAGTCGATGGTCGAATCCCGGAAATACTCGCCGCGACTAATCATGAAGTAACATGTCCGCAAAAGTTTGTGAGCCAGCGCAATGATGGCGCGTTGGTGACCTCGCCTAATCGCCAGTGATGTATATTTTGCCTGGAAAACCGATCGGGTTCGGCTGGCGGCATGGGCGCATTCGCAAAGCAGGCGACGCACATATGGGTTTCCTTTTCGCGTTCGTCCTGATTTGCGTTTGCCGGCAGACTCGTTGTTGCCGGGGCATATGCCCACCCATGACGCCAGCCGATCCGCACTGCCAAAGACAGTCATATCCGTTCCGATCTCAACAAGTAGCATGGCTGCTCCAATCAAATCAACACCGGGAATAGTCTGGAGCAATTGCAAAACCGTTTTCTCCTTCTCCAGTCCGGCCAGCAGTTGTGCATCAAATCTGGCTATGCGTGCTTCCAAATCCTGAATATGCTGCATCAGTTCATTCAGTACGAAGCGATGGTGCTCGCTCAACTCACCTTGCAGCGCCTCCAGTATATCGGCGCGCGGCGCTTTGAGACGATTGCTGGACAGCTTCAACACATCATGCGCAGGCTGTCCTTCAATCAGCGCGTTAACCATGGCGCGCGCGGATTGCCCATGTACATCGCTGACCACCACGCCAAGCCGGATGCCGCCGTCGGTTAATACCTTGTGCAGTCTGTTCTTCTCAGCAGACAGCATCGACACCAACTTCTGTCGTTGACGTGAAATCAGGCGTAACTGCCGCATCTTTTCCGGTGGCACGAATGAACCGCGCAGCAGTCCGGCACGGGAAAGCATCGCCAGCCATTGCGCGTCGCCGATGTCCGTCTTGCGTCCCGGCACATTCTTCACATGCCGGGCATTGACGACCCTGGCGTAAATACCCACATGTTCCAAAGCTGCATATGGGCTTTTCCAGTAGATGCCGGTGCGTTCCATCACCACCTCATCCGGTGCGACAGACTGCACCCAATCGGCTAATGCACGTCGATCACGTTTGAATGCGCCAAACTGCCGATGCTCTGTCTGAATACCACCCTCGGCCTGTTCAACCATGGCGCAGGCGGTAATCTGCTTTTGGTGAACATCCAACCCGATGACTCGCTTGTGTATTGCAGTGAGTTCCATTTCTTCCTCCTTTACTCTATGATTGAGCCTGGAAGGTGGCGGTTGCCTGGATGATCTGCCTGAGGGCGATGTAAATCGTCAACGGCCCTTTTAACATTCGCTCTTAAAGAAGCAATCCGGGGTTCGAATCATTCATGGCAGGCTACGTTAGCAGTCGGGCTCCAAGGCTTCAAAGTAAAGCGCAGTCTTTAACCGCCATCTTCCACAAGGAACTCTACAACATTTCATCATGCGGGGTGGCAATTCTTGCGATGATCGTTAGCAGCTGGTAATTTGAGGCTGATCAATACCACGGCCTTGACTGTCTGTGGTTTTTTTTCAGCATATGACAATGCAAAACTGGCGCCTAAACCATAACCCAGTAAAACAATTTTTTCGCTATTGCTCTTTTTTAAAAAAGTGATGGCAGCATTGATTCTTGCCATAGTTTGCGCTTCAAGAGCAAAATAATCTTCGGTCTCTGCTCCTTCTTCCAGTACCGGAAGTTGTAGTGAGAGTGTCGTCCAACGGTGTTGAGGCAATTCGGTGCGGAATTGATGAATCAAAGGTTTTTGATCGGCGAAACCACCTTGGTCATGCAGAATAATGGCTGTACCCACAGTTTTTTTCTGCTCAGTCTGCGTATAAATACTCAAAAAGGGTTTTTCTGCCGTTTTTAACCAGACAGGCTCCCCCATTCTTAGTGTTTTCTCAACCAGTTCGGCGTATAAACGTTCCCGTTTATCATCCGCCGCATGAACCAGGCCGATAAAGCCTAACCATAAAAACAAAAGGTATTTCATTTATGTTTTTGGATTTCCATAAAACTGACTGTCTCGATAAAGGTCATGAATATGCCGTAATATCACCATAATGACCGATGCAACCGGCAAGGCCAACAAAACCCCCATAAAACCAAACAATTGCCCTCCGGCCAGCACAGCAAAGATAACCGCTACAGGATGAAGGCCTACCTGGTCACCAACCAGCAAAGGCGTCAACAGCATGCTTTCCAGCGCCTGCCCAACGGCAAAAACGGCTGCAACCGGTAGCAAATACATAACATCCTGAAATTGTACTATCGCCGCCAGACAAGCCAGAATAATGCCAATAGCCGCTCCCAGATAAGGGACAAAACTGATCAAGCCAGCCAACATGCCAATCAATAGCGCCAACTCCAGTCCAATCATCGCCAGACCAATCGAATAAACCAGTCCCAACGCCAACATGACATAAAACTGACCACGTAAAAACGCTGCCAGCACTCGATCCGATTCACGCGCCAACTTGGCAACGGTGGGCGCATAGCGCCTCGGAATCAAATCATATAGAAGTTACGCATTGACAGGCAATATTAAACTATGGGTTTAAAAAATCCCAAAGTCAATGCAAGGCAAACCTTGATAAGAGAAATAACACGCCCCTCAACAGCCTGCTGTACATTACCCATGTATATTGGTTTTTTATTAAGTGAGCCGAAACAAGCTGGTTGTCGACGATTAGGAGAAGTCATGTCAATATCACATGATAGCGTAAATCGATTTCTAAATCGGGAGCATTACACTGGGCGAGATTTATACAATGAAGCCAGCGCAAGCCTGAATTTAAAGGGGCGGAACCTTGAGTGTTGACGATAGTGTTCTTGATAAACCTTATAGCCAATATATGGCATATGTCAGTTATTTTTGGTCGGGAAAACATCATGGAGCAGTCAAGGGAATCAATCTTGTCACGTTGTACTACACAGACATTCAAGGAAAACACCAACCACTGAATTTCCGGGTGGTCGATAAGGCGGAAGGAAAGACAAAAAATGACTATTTTCAAGACATGCTGACCGAAGTATTAGCTTGGGGACTGGAACCTGGTTTTATAACAGGAGATAGCTGGTACAGTTGCGTGGATAATCTTAAATTGACAAGAAATCATCAGACAGGATTATTCTTTGCAGTGGAAGGTAATCGATTAGTCTCTGTTGAAAAAGGTTCATGGGTTCAAGTCAGGCAATTAGAAATCCCGGAAGACGGCTTAATGGTTTGGCTCAAAAATTTTGGGTATGTGAAATTATTTCGGACGACCTTGAAAGAACAAGTTCGCCATTAAATAAGTTCACTACCTGATGAAGAAAAAACCGCTGTTTTTGACAAGAAAGCATTTACCGAACAACATGATAGGCATTGGCAGATTGAGCAATATCATCGGGCAATAAAGCAGGTGTGTAATATTGAGCGGTTCCAGGTTCGCAATAAAAGAGCAATAAATAATCATATTTTTTCTGCAATTTGTGGCTTTGTTCAATTACAAAAATTGAGCTTTGCAGACGTGATTAATAATTGCTATAGCGTACAGCGGAATTTATTCAACGATGTTATGGCTTCGTTTATCGACACCTTTATGCCAAATATGAATCATTTAAACCCAAAATTTCGATCTGTTGTCAATGCGTAACTTCTATCATATATTTTAGCCACCAGAATATCCCAATCCCGCAGCAAATAAAAGGTGATTACCGGAATCAGAAAAATATTCATCAACCATTGAAAAATAATGGCGCTGGATTGAGAAACCGAGCCAATCACAGAGGCGATAAACCCGCCGGCTTTTTGCCAATGCTGTTTAAGCATTTCGATCACCTCTCGACTCTGGAAAGGTTTTATCTCCAAATCCAGCGATTGTTGAATCCAGGGTAACAGGCTTTGATTCAGCCAGCGGATATAATCAGGCAATTTGCCGATAAACAGACTGATTTGCGACTCAAGACCAGGTATGACAATAAAAAATATCGCAATCAGGGATAAAATTATGATCAGAAAAACCAGACTCACCGCCATGGTGCGTCCCAGCCGCCATGACTTTATCTGTACTACTTCCAGTCTGTCCACCAGGGGATCGCCCAGATAGGCGAGAATAGCAGAAATAACAAATGGCAATAATACCGGCGTCAATAAATAAATCAGCCCAAAACCCAGCAGGGTTAAAACCAGCAGCAGCCATTTTTGTGAATCGGTCATGTTTTTCTCGAAAAAAAAGCCCGGCCAGGCCGGGCTGTTACGGTTTAAATCTGAGCCAGATACCATCCAGCGGCGCTGGCGCTGATCAGCCCCAACACGGCGGCCAGTATCCATAACCACTTTTTGCTGACGCCTTTGTCTTCGACATTGGCGACGCCTTCTATCCGTGCATTGACGGCTTTGCGTTTACCGTCGCTATCTTCTTCTACTTGATAGTAAATCGTGTCCCCTCGAAATGGCCTTCTGGCCATTGCTGTCAAGGCAGTAATATGAATAAAAACATCTTCGCTGCCATCTTCTGGTTTGATAAACCCGAATCCTCTATCGTCTTTCCAGGTTTTCAAAAAGCCTTTGCTTTCTTTTATTGCCATCTTGTTTACCTCTTCAGTTCAATATAGACCTCGAAAAAACCGTTTTTCCCGCTGCGGATAATCCGGCCTGATACGGCCTGCTGTCATCATTTTTTCATTGGCTGCTATCTTTTCATCCGCAATCGGCTTTTTTTCGAGGACATGCAAATTTTGCTTTTCCCTGTTTTCCATCACTCCTTTATCATGCATTTGGACCCTGATGGTAGATCCATTCTTCAACCGGCTTACCGCCAATTAAATGTTGTTCAATAATTCTGTCCAGTTTGCTGTCGTCAATATCATAATACCAAACCCCATCGGGCTGCACACAGATCAAAGGCCCGGAACGACAAGTACCGAAACAGGTAGCTCTTGAACGTTTAACGCGCAAATCACCGCTGTTCAACCCGGCCTGTTTGAATTTGTCTTTCAAACTGTCATACAAAGCCTGCCCTGCTCCGTTCTCGGTACAGCGTTCGCCGACACAAACCAATAAATGTCGTCGATAATTCATCATTTTAGGTTTGATTTTTTCTGTCATGCCAGCTCCATTTCACGCCATGTGCGCCAATATGCGTTGAGTGTTTCCTGGGAGAAATCCCCCCCTTGTTTAGTCAGCAACAATCTGAACAGTAACTGCCCCTTATCATTAGTAAAATGCACGCCATACAATTTTCCATCCCGGTAAGCCAGCCAAGCGTTAGCAACGTTACGCCAGTTTATATGTAAATGGAAATTGTCATTTTCAATATTCAGCCAGTCACCGCGTTGCTGAAAATCCCGGCTATACAAAAACAACTCGGTGACAGCTCCCCCTTCAGCCCGAACGATGGCACGCAGTTTCCCCCAATATTGGCTGGCCTGTAAAACATCGGCTATTTTGTCTTTGTCAATCTGTAGCGCCCGCCAGGAGCCGGCATCATCACCTTCTGCAATGGCTTGCAATACCTCACCGACAGAGACAGAAAAATAGTCGGCTGCTTTTTCCAGCGTCGTATCCTGTTGGGATAAATATTGCCGTAAACAACCACGCCAGCCTTCCAACCCCATCGTCAATGAACGACCGGCTTTTTCGCCCTGTTTGGCCCGCCCAGTCAAACTATCGTATTTATTGGCATATCCTCGCGGTGTAATCATCAACCCTTCTTTCATAAAGGTAGACGAATTTCCGATCAACACGGTCGTCAACATGCCGATATCGCAATCGGCCATTTGATCCAGTCTGACCATTTGTATCGCTTGCCGTTTACGATAGGCTGACTTGACGATAGCGACAGGCGTTTCAGGACTGCGGTAGCGCAGCATGATTTTTTGCGCTTCGACAATCTGCTGGGTACGGCGGCCGCTTTTGGGATTGTACAGCGCCACGATAAAATCCGCGCTGGCGGCCGCTTCCAGTCGTTTGGCAATCACCGGCCAGGGGGTGAGCAAATCAGACAAGGAAATGGAGCAGAAATCATGCGTCAATGGCGCACCGACCAACGAAGCACAGGCCGACAATGCTGTACTGCCCGGCACAATTTCCACCTCGATATCTTGTCCAGGTTGCCAGCCGGCTTGTAATAAAACTTCATAAGTAGGGCCCGCCATGCCATAAACGCCGATATCGCCGGATGAAATCAGTGCTACGGTTTTACCTTGCTTGGCTTGTTCATAAGCTTCGATACAGCGGTCAATTTCTTCGGTCATGCCCTTCTTAACCACTTCTTTTCCATCCAGCAAATCCTTGACCAGCTTGATGTAAGTGCTGTAACCAATCACCACATCGGAATCGGCAATGGCTTGTTTGGCCTTGAATGTCATATGCTCTTCGGCGCCCGGCCCGAAACCGACCAGATAAATCTTTCCACTCATGTTTTGTTTCTCATCCTGACAATTGAAACCGTGGCATTCTTGTCATCGTTTCCACGGTATTTATATTTTTCCAATAACAAATCAGCGGCATCTGTATTAGCCGCCAGTATCGCTGCCGCTTCGGAAACCGATGGCGTGCCCATATATTTCAATACCACAGCTGAAGGACTGGGTACCTCAACGGCAGCCAATTGCCCAGCACTGAAAAAAAACAGCGGACAGCGATATTTTTCAGCCAATTGCTGCATACACGCTTCATCCTGTTTTTTATCGATGGTAGCAAATGCCCTCACCTGGCTTAAATTGGCATCGATTTCCTCAAGAGCGTTGAGCACAGCAGTTTCCAATGTTTCCAGCAGTGTTCCCCGGTCGCAGCCTATACCCAATACAACCTCATCATTCATGGCCGATATACCACCAGTTTTTCATCTAATTGTCGCCATATTGCCGGATCGATTTGCCGTTCTGTTACCCATAGCACAGCGTGAAACTGTTCCAGGTCTACGTCTTCAAAACGATTGAATAAATGAATATTTTTCGGTAATGGCGTTGGCCGTGTCCACCAGTCCGTACTTCCCGCTTCCTGGACAAAAGCAACAGGCTCTTCGTTGACCACATGGGCGGAAACGCGGGTAATGTTGATTTTTGGCGCCTCGACTTTCCAGCCCAATTCACGCCCAAGTATATCCACCGGAATGGTTTTACCGACATCTGAAGCTGTCGTCAATACCGCCTGTGCATCGAGCAAATCAGCCAGCATCAAGGCGCATTCATTGGCGCCACCGACATGGCCGGACAAAACCGGTATGACATATTGGCCCGCATCATCTATGACAATCACCCCGGGGTCTTCATCTTTGGATTTTAAAAAAGGCGCTATCAAACGCACAACCGCGCCTAAAGAGACAAAAAAAATAATCTGATCATAGTGCTGAAAAAGCCCTGCAATCTGTTGACGAAAAGGCCCTGTATATTGCTTGACCGGATTACCCAAATTCTCAACCAAAGGGGCGAACTTTTCAGAAATAAGAACATCAGCCTGAGGCAACTTGACAGCCAGATCAGCGACCTGAGCTGCACCGTGTTTGGTAATAGCGACCAGCACTATTTTTGGGGATTCCATGGTTTTACCTAAATAAAGATATTATAACCCAGTAAAAAGGTCGGATATATGCTGTACAAAAACTTTGATGGCCCAGCCTTGTCATTGTAACGCCATACATTTTCAAGTTATTGATTATTAATAATTAAAAACTGATGTTACGCAGACAACCATCATATGAGGCAAAAATGCGTCGTCTGTAACATCCAGAAAAGAAACCACAGATGACACAGATAGACACAGATTGATGATAGACAATCGTTGCCAGGGTTACAGTGCCTATTCCCACGCACGTCTCACAGGAAACATGGTTCCCACGGTCTCCGTAGGAACCCATTCTGGAACACTCCTGCGTTCTATGACGCCGAGCGTCACCGCGCACGTTCCCACGCAGAGCATGGGAACAAGGAAAAATCAACCCAATTTTCAAGCATGTCGTGCGATAAATCTATTTACATTATATATCAATAACTTATGTTATTGGTGACAAAGCTGGGCTGGCAAAAAAAATGGCGGTCAAGACCGCCATTTTGGGTGGGTTGCCTGGCGGCAAATCCACTCCGAATTTAAAACATTTCTTAAACTTTCTTGTCGATAATCACTTTATCGTCAATAACCAGCTTGGAAACGCCACCTACCTTCAGATGCAAGACACAAGTCGCTTTTTTGAAATTGACATCCTCTACATTTTCCCATTCCATCAATACATAGGTTGCTTTATCTGTTTCAGTTCGGGTTGGGAAATAAACTTGTGAACCGGTATGCTGTTTGATCAATTGCGGACATTTTTTATTCGCCATCCCTTGCATGGACGCCAGCGCGCGAATCATCGATGCTGCTTCTTTTTGCTCCACTGACTGTTCTTTATTGGAACCGACCAATAAAAAACCTACCACAAAAATACCAACAATCGCGGCAATCATCTGTTGTGTTTTACTCATTATATTCTCCTCATTTCTTATTAAACAACTGAAAGTTTGTTAAATTTATTCGTTGTTTCCCCAGGGTTATGCCTTTCTTTCAGACTTTTTACGGCATCCTCTAATCATTTCACCCCGTGTCCGTTGATTATTATGCACCAATATTAACGAAAGGTAATTAACTTTTTTTCCTTTCAGACTCAGAATGTCAGCAACCACTTTTTCATCCATCGCCCCCGCTTTTTCAATAAAACAGGCTTGTTCCGATAATTGCCGTCGGGCTAACAGATCCAGAATATCGTCCAGCAAGGGTTTCACTTTCAATAACACCAGGGTATCAAAGTCATCCAGCAAACGTTCGATCATCTCGATGCCATAACCGGCTGGAATAATGGCCACGGTATCATCAGTATCAGCTAGTGGCATTTCCGCACGGGCGGCAGCGGCATTAAAGGACGTCACCCCCGGAATGGTGATGACCTGACTGTTTTCATCCAAAGCCGACACGGTTCTGGCCAGATGCTGGAATGTCGAAAAGGTCGAGGCATCGCCTTCCACCAGAAATACGACATTGCGGTCCTGGCGTAACTTGTTGACAACGATTTCAGCCGCCTGTAACCAATAACGAGCCAACACTTCCTGATTGTGTGTCATGGGAAACACCAACGCCTGACTGTCTTCCGGTACAATCAGGCCGGCATTGACAACAATATCCAGCGCATAGCTATTGCCGCCTTTCTTCCTGACCGGATAAACCCAATCGGCATCACTGTTCAATAAAGTCCAGGCTTTGCGGGTAATCAGCTCTGGGTCGCCAGGTCCTAACGATAGA
Source organism: Methylomarinum sp. (assembly GCA_965277025.1). Taxonomy (GTDB): domain Bacteria; phylum Pseudomonadota; class Gammaproteobacteria; order Methylococcales; family Methylomonadaceae; genus Methylomarinum. The sequence goes on along the minus strand of OZ255706.1, from coordinate 1,233,244 downwards.
CCATATAAAATAGCCATCAGGCCTTCTCCTTTTGTACCGTAACGATCCAGACGGGATTTTCGGCCTGCATGCGATACATATGCAGAATCGGCTGGCTGCGGTTGGCTTGTAATTGCACAAAATCCCACTGCCATTCGGTTTTTTTCAAGGTTTCAATGGCGATGGCCATGTTTTCCAGCGTAACGAAATTCATCACTAACACGCCGCCTTCTTTCAACCTAAGCAAACAATACTCAATCAAACTGGATAATTCACCACCGGAACCACCGATAAAAATTGCATCGGGGTCGGTCCAGTCAGACAAACCCTCAGGCGCTTTGGCCTGAATCAAAGTGTAATTATGAATGGCAAAATCCCGGGCATTCAGCTTTGCAATTTCAAAATCTTGTGTATTTTTTTCCACGGCATAAACATGGCCCTGCCGTGAAATTCTGGCGGCTTCTATTCCTACCGAACCGGAACCTGCGCCAATATCCCAGACAATACTGTTTTCTGTCAGTTGCAATTTCGCCAGTGATACGGCACGAATTTCCCGCTTGGTGATCAAGCCTTTGTCTGGTTTACGTTGCTTGAAGGCAGTGTCAGAAAAACCGAAAAAAGCTTGTCGGCGCTTTGGCGTGTGTCGGGTCAATAAAACCACATCATTGCCATTGAAAGACTGCCCGGCCAACTCCGTTACGGTAAAGTCCTCAAATAATTTTTCGCTGGCTTTCAACAAGTCTTCAGCCACTTGCATAGAGAATGTTTGCGCCATGCCTTCAGTCACCAACATTCGGGCGATACGGCCCGGGTTATTTTCCGGGCTGGTCAATACCGCCAGCTTGTCATACTCGCTGATTGCCTGCAGCAAAGGATAAAGCCCATGCAGGAAATCCGCTCCAGCTTGCCATTCTCCGGCATCTTTGCTGTGTACCGAACAAATTTTAATATCTTGCCAGGAAACACCAAAACGGGCACAAGCCAATTGTATGGATGAAAGATTTGGAACAATATCAAGCTTTTCCCTGCCCAGTTTTTTGATCAGAAAGCTGGCGATACCATGACATAAAGGGTCACCTGTCGCCAACACCACGACTTTTTTTTGTTGCGCCAGGGCATTTTCAATCCAGCCTGGCACATGGCTGATTTTGCCAGTCAAGTCCAGTTGTTCGGCATTGCCAATCAATTCTTGAAACAATAGCAGTGTTCGGGATGCGGCGATCACGACTTCCGCTTGTTCCAATTGGCTGCGCGCCTGCCGCCCCAATCCATCAACACCATTATCCAACACACCAACGACGGCGCATGTTTCAGCCATGATAATCCACCAGTTTTTCTCCTTCGAAATCGCACATTAAAATATGATACTGAAACACGTTTGGATAACGCCCTTCCAGGGTGACCACGACGCGGCGGCATAATTCCTGATAGAACTTGTCTGCTAAATTCAATTCAGTCATCTTTTCAGCGGCGAAGCGTGCCGTTTCTGCCTGGCGGATTGCCTCACAAACAGATTCATCGGCGCCAGCCACCGACGCCATATCGGCCAATAACGCCATATTGACGGGATTACGCCGGGCGTGAGTGATGATCTCCCCTTGTGCGATTTTACTCAGCTTACCCACCATGCCGCCAATGACGATTTTTTTGATGCCAACTTTTTGTGCGCTATCCAGAGCCGGCCCCAAAAAATCGCCCATCTGGACAAAACAGGCAGGATTGAGATCGGGTAACTGCCTCATGGTAAACTTTTCGGTACGTCCACCGGTGGTCAGCACGACGGTATCCTGTCCCTGATTGGCGGCAACCTCGATGCCTTGCACTACGCTGGCCCGGAATGCGGCGGTGGAATAAGGGTGAACAATGCCTGTGGTGCCCAGTATGGAAATGCCTCCAATAATCCCCAAGCGATCGTTCAAGGTTTTTTTGGCCATTTCCTTACCACCGGGGACGGAAATAGTGACTTTGACCGCATGTTCCTGCAACCAGCCGGCGGCAACTTCACGAATATTTTCGACAATACAGCGCCGTGGCGTCGGGTTGATGGCAGGCCCACCCACCTCCAGCCCCAGTCCTGGCATGGTAATCAGGCCAACGCCTTCGCCCCCGTTCAAAAGAACTTGATCCTGCCCCTCGATCACCGACAAATCAGCCGTCAACCTCGCCTTGTCGGTACAATCAGGGTCATCTCCGGCGTCTTTGATCACCACGGCATGGGATTTATCCGCATCCACCCAGCCATCAACCACCTGAAAGCTAACGCGCTGTCCATTGGGCAACAATGATTCAATCTGTTCAGGAACCCTTCCTTCCAGCAGGCCTACCATGGCCGCTCTTGCCGCCGCCGCCGAACATGCGCCGGTGGTGAACCCCTTGCGCGTGCCTTTGCGTTTTTTTTCACGCATCAGCTGGCTGGTTGTTTTTGCGCCTGCTCCGCCAATGCCAGCAAGGCGTGAATGGCTGCTACCACCAGCGTCGACCCGCCTTTCCGACCTTCGGTGACAATCCAGGGAGTACTGTCCAGTTGCGTGGTTTCTACCTTGGATTCCGCCGCTGAAACAAAACCAACCGGCATGCCGACGATCAAGGCCGGTTTCAGTTGTTCCTCCCGAATCATGCGCACCACTTCCAGCAAAGCGGTTGGCGCATTACCGACAGCGACGATACTGTTTTCCAGCAAGCCCAAGTCCCGGGCTTTACGCATTGCTTGTACGGCTCGGGTAGTATTTTCCGCCTTGGCCTTGGCAATGACATCATCATCGGCAATAAAATGATGCGTGTTAACGCCAAAATGCCCCAGTCTCGGTTTAGACAAGCCGACACAAATCATCTCGACATCAGCGACGATCTCTGCACCATTCTGAATGGCCTGTAAGCCAGCCGAAACCGCTTCGGGGTGAAACAAGGTCAATCCATTGAATTCAAAATCCGCTGTGGCGTGAATCATGCGCCGCACAATCTGCCATTGGGCTTCACTATAATGATGGACTCCAGCCTCCCGGTCTACAATTGCAAAGGAGTCATGTTCAATTTGCTGGCCGACTTTGGTTAATTGTTCGGTAATAGTATTCTGCATGGTCTGCTTGCCCTCAGTGGTCATGGTCATGTTGATGCCCGGCGCCGTGTTCCTGAGCAAATTGCCGATACTGACAACCATCACATTCCAGCATGTGTTGCTCATCGCCGGCACTTAATTTTTCAACTTTTTCATCCAGCAAAGCATAAATTTTATCAGCGAAGCCCAGGTAATCTCCCAATCCAAAGCTAATGCCAGGATATTGCTGACGCAAACGCGCAACCTGTTTGTGAATACGGGTGATCAAGGTGCCGGTGTAAAGATAATAAGGCAGGATGGCAATTTGCGTCATGCCCAGCTTGACCTGCCATTGCACCGCCTGTTCCAGCCGTGGCCAGGTAATGCCGGTAAAGGCAATATCGACCAGTTCATGGTCTTTTTCTTCCCACAACCAGCGCGCCAATTTAGCCAGCTCACCATTGGCCACTTTATCGGACGAGCCACGCCCCAGCACGATAACGCCGGTAGTTTTAGGGTCTGGCATATGCAAATCCTGCATCACGGCATTCAAGCTTTGCTTTAACAGCTTCAACAGGGTTTCATTGGCGCCCAAATGCCGGGCCAGTACAAATTCAACATCAGGATGACGCTGACGCGCCTTGGCCAGATGCGCCGGGATTTCCATTTTGACGTGACCGGCTGCGTTTAAAATAAGCGGAACCACAATGACACGTTCAGAGTCTTTCGCGGCATTATCAAAGCCCTGGTCCAACAAAACATCAGCAAACTCGATAAAGCAAACTTCTATGCGCCAGTCTGGGTGCTGTTGACGCCACTTTTCAGCGAACTGTTCGATTTCCAGATTGCCCTGTTCATCACGTGAACCGTGACCAACCAGTAAAATTGTGTCTTTCAAGTGAGATTACCCAATGGTTAAATTGGATATTGTAACAACGGGGGGCTATATGAAGAAAACAACAAACGCTTATTTCAGGAAATCTTGACAATAACGAACGACCTGATCACGACCTTGTGCCTTGGCGTGGTACAAAGCCGTATCTGCTAACTTGATTATTTTATTAACTTCAGCATCACGATTTTCTTTACCTGGTTCTTTTTCAAGGCAATCAAACTGACAGTTCTTGTCCAGGCAAAACAGACCAATACTGACCGTCAACGAAATTGTTTCCCCTTCATGTATAATCAATGCTTGTGAAATTTCTTGCCGGATTCTCTCAGCGAAAGTCATGCCGTTCTGACAAGACGTATTGGTAAAAACGATCACGAACTCTTCACCACCAAAACGAACCAGAATATCATTTGCCCGGACTTCCCGGCGAAGAATATCAGCAATATTCACTAAAACATTGTCACCTACATCATGGCCAAATGAATCATTGATTTGCTCTGTACATGACAAAAAATATTAAAAGCTGGCGTAGCTCGTTGAAATGTAATTAAATACCGCATTTTGTTTTAGCGAACATGAATAACGGGACATTACAAATCAACGAGCTGACCGTCATATTAACTGAGCACTTTCAATGGAACAAGGCAAGAATCGTTTGTTTTGTGGGTATGTTAATTGCTTTGATGGCAGTTAGCACGGTCAATCTGGCCCAGCTCGCCGTATTCTTTCCCAGTCGGGCAAAAATTTCCTCACGATATCGACGGATGCAACGATTTTTCAGTGACCATTGGCTGGATTACAATGAAGTCGCTCATTTCATCATGAAACTGTTTGGTTTCACTGATCAGGATTACTATCTGACGTTAGACAGGACGAATTGGAAGTGGGGTAAAACCAATATTAATCTGCTGGTGCTTGCCGTGGTTTATCGGGGTGCCGCCATTCCTGTGTATTGGTTGCCTTTAAACAAGCGGGGCAACTCTAATACGAAGGAACGTATAGCGCTGATGAAACGCTTTATTGCGCAGTTTGGCCGACATCACATCAAAGGTCTTTTGGCTGATCGGGAGTTTATTGGAGACGAATGGATGGGCTGGTTGTTTGAGCAAGAGATTCCCTTTTATATCCGTATTCGCAACAACGCCTGGACAACCAATGCCCAAGGCCAGCGAATACGCGTAGAGCGTTTGTTTTATGGGCTTAAGCCGGGTAGCACACGACACCTCTCAACAGCGCGCTATTTGGGAAATTGTTCAATTTATCTCAGTGGGTTACGGCTGAGTGATGGTGAGTTATTAATCATCGTCTGTCAGCATTTGAACCCTGATGCGATTAAAATTTATGGCTTGCGTTGGGAAATCGAAACGCTTTTCGGCGGTTTAAAAGGACGGGGATTCAAACTTGAGGAAACGCGTGTAGTCGGTTATCTTCGGATCAAAAAATTGTTAGTACTTCCCGTTATTGCTTTCTGTTGGTCACATAAAGCAGGCGAATGGAAACATGATTGCGAGTTACCAATAAAAACCAAAACACATCAGCGGCTCGCGCAAAGCCTGTTTCGATATGGATTAGATTGTATCCGCTCAACCTTGTTTAATGTCTTATCTCAATCAAAAAGGATGATTAGAAAAGTGATTGCTCTTTTGCAACCCATACCTTTTGTCACTGGAATACATGAGACTCATTTGTCATAAGTTAATTTTTGTCATGTACAGAGATAATTCTGTTATCATGAAAAATAGGCTTGGTAGCTGTTAAGTGCAGTAGATTATAATTTACCCATTCATTTTTCAAAAGAGCCCTAAAGTTGCTACCACATTCACCTCTACGCTACACCGTTTATTTTTAACAACACTGTCAAACGCCTGAAATTTCCTCTGTTTATGGCATCCGGCAAAACACATAAATATGCTTTACGTCGTTGCCGATAAAAACAAAGAATAATAAAAAATGGCGTATAAACCGTCCCTTCACCAATCACGATTGTTTCAAAATCCTTGCCATTAACCGAAAAAGACCAGCCTTCCGTTGATTGAAATTTCAGATAAGTGTTATTTCCAGTATAGCGCTTTAGATTGAAAATAAAACTACCCCCTATCAAAGCCCCCAAAAGCAATCTCATCGCCATTGATAGTGAAGCGATAAAACAGACCGCCAATGCCAGGCCATGGATCATAAACAGCCATCGTTTGACTGCTTGGGATGGGCCAATATTAAAGGTAAAACGCTTTCCACCTCCTTTTCTTGTAGCCAATGTTTTATTCTTGCTCAACATGGGCAACAAAAGCTATTGCTATAATAGGATTTATTTTTCACCAAAATTTATCTCATGCATCAAGATTGTGTTGATTATCTACAAAACAAACTGTCCGCTACCATGCAGACTACCCCTCATGGTTTGACTATTCAATTTCCAGCTTCCAAAGCAGACTCACAAACTGAAAAACAAATCTTTCCGGTTACGCATTTAGGCATCATTGAAGTGAGTGGCAAAGATGCAGGTTTATTTTTGCAAGGCCAGGTAACTTGCGATATTTCCGAAGTAACAACCAACACCAGCCGCTTTGCCGCCTTATGTAATGCAAAGGGGCGGGTCATAAGCCCCCTGTTGATCCTGAAATCTTCCACTCAGCCCGACAGTTTTTTTCTCCTGCTGCCCTGGGATTTGACCGAAAAAGTCATTCAACACCTTTCTATCTTCGTTCTGCGTGCCGATGCTCATCTGAAAAATAAATCTGAACAGTTTTGCCTGACAGGTATAAGTCAGACGCACGTGACTCCGTCTGCAACAGACCTGCCACAAGAACCTTTCGGAACACGGAATGAAGGTTTAACATTTATTTGCCTACCTGGCAATAACAATTGTTATCTTATTTTTGCAGCACCGAATCAAGCGATTAATTTCTGGGAGGCGTCCCTATCCTCTGGATTTACCGCTTCATCCTCAAGTTTATGGCGTTATCAGGATTTATCCGCCGGATTTCCGTGGTTTCACTCTGACCAATCAGCCAAATACATCCCGCAAATGTTGAATATTGATAAATTAAATGGCATCAGTTTCAACAAGGGCTGCTATACAGGTCAGGAAATTGTTGCCCGCACGCATTATTTAGGGAAAAACAAACGTGAAATGTTTCTGGCAGAATGCGAAAAAACCGCTATTCTTAACACAGAGGATTTAAACATTATTGAAAGTGACTCCCAACAAGTAGCAGGGAAATTGTTAAGCTTTCAATGCATTGAAAATCACTGCCGATGTTTGCTTGTCATGCCGCCTGAATACAGCCGGTCAGCATCTTTGGCTTTAGCATCGGAACAGCCGATACCACTGAGTATTATTCTATTTGAGTAACGGAAAAACAGAGCATGCAATTTAGATCTGTCCAGGATTTTCTCAATCATGTCCAAGCCGAACTGGATGCCAAGCGCTTGATTTTACCCACGCTGCCTGATGTGGCGATAAAAGTCAGGGACGCTGTCTCGCAAGGCGATATAACTGCAAACGAATTGGCCAAACTGATTGTTACCGATGCGGCACTTTCAGCCCGCCTGATCCAGGTTGCCAACAATCCGTTATATCGTGGCACCACAGAAATCAGCAATATCCAAATGGCGATAACGCGGCTGGGCAACACTACCATTCGCACCCTGGTAACCAGCTTGGTCATGCAACAAATGTAGAAGTTACGCATTGACAACAGATCGAAATTTTGGGTTTAAATGATTCATATTTGGCATAAAGGTGTCGATAAACGAAGCCATAACATCGTTGAATAAATTCCGCTGTACGCTATAGCAATTATTAATCACGTCTGCAAAGCTCAATTTTTGTAATTGAACAAAGCCACAAATTGCAGAAAAAATATGATTATTTATTGCTCTTTTATTGCGAACCTGGAACCGCTCAATATTACACACCTGCTTTATTGCCCGATGATATTGCTCAATCTGCCACTGCCTGTCATGTTGTTCGGTAAATGCTTTCTTGTCAAAAACAGCGGTTTTTTCTTCATCAGGTAGTGAACTTATGTAATGGCGAACTTGTTCTTTCAAGGTCGTCCGAAATAATTTCACATACCCAAAATTTTTGAGCCAAACCATTAAGCCGTCTTCCGGGATTTCTAATTGCCTGACTTGAACCCATGAACCTTTTTCAACAGAGACTAATCGATTACCTTCCACTGCAAAGAATAATCCTGTCTGATGATTTCTTATCAATTTAAGATTATCCACGCAACTGTACCAGCTATCTCCTGTTATAAAACCAGGTTCCAGTCCCCAAGCTAATACTTCGGTCAGCATGTCTTGAAAATAGTCATTTTTTGTCTTTCCTTCCGCCTTATCGACCACCCGGAAATTCAGTGGTTGGTGTTTTCCTTGAATGTCTGTGTAGTACAACGTGACAAGATTGATTCCCTTGACTGCTCCATGATGTTTTCCCGACCAAAAATAACTGACATATGCCATATATTGGCTATAAGGTTTATCAAGAACACTATCGTCAACACTCAAGGTTCCGCCCTTTAAATTCAGGCTTGCGCTGGCTTCATTGTATAAATCTCGCCCAGTGTAATGCTCCCGATTTAGAAATCGATTTACGCTGTCATGTGATATTGACATGACTTCTCCTAATCGTCGACAACTAGCTTGTTTCGGCTCACTTAATAAAAAACCAATATACATGGGTAATGTACAGCAGGCTGTTGAGGGGCGTGTTATTTCTCTTATCAAGGTTTGCCTTGCATTGACTTTGGGATTTTTTAAACCCATAGTTTAACATTGCCTGTCAATGCGTAACTTCTAAAATGTTCAAACCCAGTTCCGACTTGCTTGAACAACAGTTTCGCCAGACCTGGGAAGAAAGCATTAATGTATCTGCAATCAGCCGGGCACTTTGCTCCATGACGCCTCACCTCAGTCAAGATGAGGCCATGCTGGCCGGACTCATCCACCAGATTGGCAAACTGCCGATTCTGACCCTGGTTGAAAACATTCCAGAATTTCGCGACAGCCCTTCCCGCCTCAACAAACTCCTGGAAAAGGCGCATGCGCCAATTGGAAAAATCATTATGGCTCATTGGGATTTCCCCGAAGATTTAAAAGCAGTCGCTTATGAATACGTCGACTTCCAAAGAGATCCAAGCCCTCAAGCCGACTATGTCGATGTCGTACAAGTCGCTTTTTTGCAAAGTATCGCCGGTACCGACCACCCTGCCTGCCGAATTGACTGGAGCAGTGTACCGGCTTTTGAAAAACTGGGCCTGATGCCGGATGCTGAAATTCTGGAAATTGAAATCACGCAATCCATGCTTGCCTGAGTCTTTCCAAATGAAGCACCGATTGATCGGTGATTCCAAATATTACCAAGGGAATCGCTGATTTATTCGCCATTCCTATGACACAGGGGGGCTATGGAAGTAGCTCCTGCTTCGCGAAAACCCAGCCCCCAAACCAAAACCTTAGAAAACTCTATCCAGTTAGCTTGATCCTGCTTTGTTGAAGCGGAGCTTCTGGACCGGGATTCCCAAGCGGGAGCTTGGGAACCAGCAAAATGATGTGTAGATAGTTATGTACCACAGATAACCATTATCCCTGATTTGACCATCGCTTCCTTGTCGACTTATCGTATAATCACCCAATAATCCGACATCTGTTGGATTTTAACCCGGCCTTGTCATTGTAAAGCCATACATTTATAAGTTATTGATGACAAAGCTGGGTTAACGATTATCGCCACCCTCAACTCCCGGATATTCATTATGATTGACTCCAACGCGGTTCGACGATTTCGCCGATTAGGCCTGTTAACCATTTTTGCTGTTTACTTTTTGATCCTGGTCGGCGGCATTGTCAGAGCATCCGGCGCCGGCATGGGCTGCCCTGACTGGCCTACCTGTTTTGGACAATGGGTGCCGCCAACCGATGAATCACAACTCCCCCCGAATTACCAACAAATTTACGCCGATTGTGGCTACGATAATACGCAGTTCAATCCGGTCAAAACCTGGACGGAATATCTTAATCGGCTGACCGGCGTTACCATTGGCTTTTTAATCTTTCTGACCGCCTGGTCATCACGTATTTTCCTGAAAAGCGACAAAACTATTTTTTATTTGTGTCTGAGTCTGTTTTTTCTGGTCGGATTCCAGGGCTGGCTAGGCTCTGCCGTCGTTGCCAGCAACCTGAAACCGTTCATGATTACTCTACACATGTTACTGGCCCTGCTGATTGTCGCCTTGCTCATCTACGCCATTGCCCGCTCACAAAAATCCTCGTTGCAGCAATTGGAAACGGGCGAACTGACTGCCGGGATGTTAACAATCTTAAAAGTTGCCATGGCGGTTACATTGATTCAGGTTGCCATGGGCACCCAGGTCAGAGAAGCCGTTGACGCCATCGCTCATCAGGCAAACACATTAGACAGGCAGCTGTGGCGCGAGCAACTACCGGCGATTTTCTATCTCCATCGAACCTTCTCCAGCTTGGTATTAATTCTAAATCTCTGGATATGCTGGAAAATCGTCCAGGCTACCGAACCCGGCAATTTATTGCAAAAGCTGGCATTCACTTTATCCGGCCTGGTCTTACTGGCTATACTGGCTGGAATCACGCTTGACCGCTTTGCTATTCCTGCGTTTGCCCAGCCTGTTCACTTGCTGGTTGCCAATCTGATTTTCGGCATACAGTTCTTTCTGTTTATTTGTCTGAAATATGCCTTTGAATCTAAGAGGCTGTCGGATAATGGATGATTCTACTGCGACAGCCTCCTAGGACACATTGATGCTAAATCTACAGGATTAATTCGATCAACATCGATACCCTCCACTTTCCAGCAAAAATTAAATCTTCAACTAAAATTATCCTGTGAACGCTCTTCGAGCATGGTTATTTAGTAGAGGTTTGTTGTGGATATTGCATCCTTAGTTGGTTTTTTATTGGGTATTGGCATTATTGTCGCTGCGATTGCGACCGGTGGCGATGTCATGTTATTTGTCAATGTACCATCATTGCTGATCGTCATCGGCGGAACATTTGGCGTCAGCCTGATGCGCGTACCTTTATCTGATTTTTTAAGGTCATTCTCCATTTTAGGCAAAACTTTTTTCAATAAACTTCCAGACCCCAATGCATTGATTGAAGAAGCGGTCCGACTGGCGGATGTCGCCCGTAAAAATGGCTTACTGGCTTTGGAAGGTGAAGAAATTTCCGATGACTTTCTTAAAAAAGGCATTACCCTGTGCGTTGATGGGCATGACCCGGCCTTTGTCAGAAACATGCTGCAAAAAGAAATTGATTTAATGATACAACGTAATGAAGCAGGCCAGGATATGTGGAAAGGGGTGGGTGATCTTGCGCCTGCCATGGGCATGATCGGAACACTGGTCGGCTTGCTACAAATGCTGGCCAATATATCAGACCCAGCCAGTATTGGTCCTGCAATGGCGGTGGCATTACTGACCACGCTTTATGGAGCCATGGTCGCCAACTGTTTCGCCATCCCGATGGTGGACAAACTCGCCTATGTCCTCATGCATGAAAAAGCCGGCAAAGAACTGGTGCTGGACACCATTACCGGCATCCAGGAAGGCATGAACCCCAAGGTGCTGGAAGCCTTGTTGAATTCTTATATTTCCGAGAAAAAACGCAGTACCGGTGATGGAGAGTAAAGACGATGGCTGATGATTGTCCCAAATGCCCCCCGCCGGAGCACCATTATGGCTGGCCACCTTTGCCGACCTGATGTCACTGTTAATGTGTTTTTTTGTTTTGTTGCTGTCTTTCGCCACCATGGACGCCAACAAATTCAAAAAAATGGCCGAATCTCTGGAAACGGCTTTTGGCGTTCAACGCGACATTCCCGCCACCGAAATTCCGATGGGCACCAGCATTATCGCCCAGCATTTTTCTCCTGCCCAGACAACACCCAGCGTGCTGGAAGAAGTCAAGCAATCGACCAATCAGCAAAGCACAAAACTGGATGTCAGTATTGATGACATTGATCAAATAAAAAAACAGATTGTGCAGCAGAAAATGCAGGAAATTCAGCAACAGGCAGAAAAAATCAAGGATTCGTTGAAAAAAGAGATCGATCAGGGGCTGGTTACTGTCGAAACCGATGGCTTGCGTATCATTATCCGTATCAATGAAAAAGGTTCGTTTCCTTCCGGCAGCGCCATTTTAAAGGCGGGTTTTGACCCGGTGATGGATAAAATCACCGAATCGGTCAATCACAGTAAAGGCCGCGTCATTATCGCAGGACATACCGACAACATCCCCATTTTCACCGACTGGTACCGTTCCAACTGGGAACTGTCGGCTTCAAGAGCGGTAACTGTGGCCCAGTACATGTTGAGTAAAAAAGGAACAGATCCTAAACGCATTGTCGTCCAGGGACTGGCCGACACGCATCCATTAGTCCCTAATGATACACCAGAAAACAGAGCTAAAAATCGTCGGGTAGAAATCATCATCGAACAGGATGACCCCACCAAGACAATGGCTACCAAAGATATCATTCAACTCAAGGATGAAATGTTAACCGACAAAAAACCTGCCGTGAAAGACAATGAAAAATAATGCACAAGAAAGACGCCGTTTTTTCCGCATCGAAGATACCGTCAATTTATATTATCGGGTAATCGATGAACAACAACTGGAGCAATTGAGTCAGGTTTCCAATGATATCCTCAGCACCTGTTCACTGGCGGCCGCTCTGGATGTTTTTAGCCAGGAAGCTCGTGTCATCGCCCCTCGGGTCGAACGCGCCGCTCCGGAAGTGTTTGAATATCTGAAAATCATGGATGAAAAAATAGACCTGCTTGCCCAGGCGGTGATGCGTCAAAGCACGGACTTGACCGAACACGCCAGCCGTAATGTCAACCTCAGCGCCACCGGCATCGCATTCGAATCCGAGGAAAAACTGGAACCTGGAACCTTGTTGGAAATCAAAATGATGCTGACTTCCTGCATGGCGGTCATCATTGCATACGCTAAAGTCATTTATTGCAAACCCAATCCCGACAATCCAGATTTTCCTTATTTTGTCGGCGTCGACTACATCAATCTGAAGGATGAAGATCGGGAAATCCTGATCAAGCATGTCGTCAAACGACAAATGGAACTGATCCGCCAGGAAAAACAGCCGGATGCGAATGGATAACGAATTAATAAAACCCGCTAAACAATGAGGATGGAATATCGGTACTGTAGACAGCTTTTCTTTTTTCCAGTGTGTAGCGAATAAACAATCCTGCCGTATAATCCTGATAACCATTGGTTTTTCGGAACGCCACACCTGATCCTAACTGAATATTTGGCGTCATTAACCAAGCGCCTTTCAGCTCAAAATCAAGCGCCTCACCACTGCTATGGGTTGCGGCATAAGAACCAAGCTTTTTATTGATCAGGGGAAACCATGGACTGGCGGCTTCTTTTATACCCTGAAAACCAGCAGTAAAGCGTCCTCTGACAATAAAACTTTGCCCTTCCTCGGTTAAAAAATTAATGCCGGCCCCTATGTTGTAATAATGTTCAGGACTGAAATACCCTCCATGTCCGAAAGTAAAATGACTCAGATTTTTATCAAAATGCTGATAATTGAATGAAGGACCAATGGAAAAATAATCAAACCCTGAAATTTTCAGGCTTCTTCCCAGAGCCATTGAAATGGCAATCATTGAGTTATCCGCAACGTTCTGTCCATGCAACCAGGCAGCATTGATATTTCCATATAAATTCCATTGTTCATTAAAACGATAAAATGCTGTCGCTTGAATACCAGTTTGTAATACTCGTCCCCATTCAAAATTTGATCCTAACGATCATCGCAAGAATTGCCACCCCGCATGATGAAATGTTGTAGAGTTCCTTGTGGAAGATGGCGGTTAAAGACTGCGCTTTACTTTGGAGCCTTAGAGCCCGACTGCTAACGTAGCCTGCCATGGATGACTCGAACCCCGGATTGCTTCTTTAAGAGCGAATGTTAAAAGGGCCGTTGACGATTTACATCGCCCTCAGGCAGATCATCCAGGCAACCGCCACCTTCCAGGCTCAATCATAGAGTAAAGGAGGAAAAAATGGAACTCACTGCAATACACAAGCGAGTCATCGGGTTGGATGTTCACCAAAAGCAGATTACCGCCTGCGCCATGGTTGAACAGGCCGATGGTGGTATTCAGACAGAGCATCGGCAGTTTGGCGCATTCAAACGTGATCGACGTGCATTAGCCGATTGGGTGCAGTCTGTCGCACCGGATGAGGTGGTGATGGAACGCACCGGCATCTACTGGAAAAGCCCATATGCAGCTTTGGAACATGTGGGTATTTACGCCAGGGTCGTCAATGCCCGGCATGTGAAGAATGTGCCGGGACGCAAGACGGACATCGGCGACGCGCAATGGCTGGCGATGCTTTCCCGTGCCGGACTGCTGCGCGGTTCATTCGTGCCACCGGAAAAGATGCGGCAGTTACGCCTGATTTCACGTCAACGACAGAAGTTGGTGTCGATGCTGTCTGCTGAGAAGAACAGACTGCACAAGGTATTAACCGACGGCGGCATCCGGCTTGGCGTGGTGGTCAGCGATGTACATGGGCAATCCGCGCGCGCCATGGTTAACGCGCTGATTGAAGGACAGCCTGCGCATGATGTGTTGAAGCTGGCCAGCAATCGTCTCAAAGCGCCGCGCGCCGATATACTGGAGGCGCTGCAAGGTGAGTTGAGCGAGCACCATCGCTTCGTACTGAATGAACTGATGCAGCATATTCAGGATTTGGAAGCACGCATAGCCAGATTTGATGCACAACTGCTGGCCGGACTGGAGAAGGAGAAAACGGTTTTGCAATTGCTCCAGACTATTCCCGGTGTTGATTTGATTGGAGCAGCCATGCTACTTGTTGAGATCGGAACGGATATGACTGTCTTTGGCAGTGCGGATCGGCTGGCGTCATGGGTGGGCATATGCCCCGGCAACAACGAGTCTGCCGGCAAACGCAAATCAGGACGAACGCGAAAAGGAAACCCATATGTGCGTCGCCTGCTTTGCGAATGCGCCCATGCCGCCAGCCGAACCCGATCGGTTTTCCAGGCAAAATATACATCACTGGCGATTAGGCGAGGTCACCAACGCGCCATCATTGCGCTGGCTCACAAACTTTTGCGGACATGTTACTTCATGATTAGTCGCGGCGAGTATTTCCGGGATTCGACCATCGACTACGAAGAAATGGCTGTCAAACGCAATGCACCACGCTGGATCAGAGCGCTGATAAAATTCGGTTATATAACACAACCGGGGTAAGCCAGCTTACTTCATTGAATATGGATAAGCAGCCTTTTCACGGCTGAGAACTCCTTGCGCATTCGATATGGATCATTTCATGTTAAATGAAGAGATTTCTGAATAACATCTTTGCCCTTTTTTGAAGCTATATAATTACTAATAAACTGTGTATATGGGGAGCTCAACTTACTTTGTATTGTGTTCTTTTCATTTTGCGTAAAATTATTATTTACAAAAGGAGACTGCAGAAACTGTTGAATTAGCTTTTTGTTTTCTTCTGTAACATCTTTTACATAAGGCGCTTGTATCCCAGTATAAGATAAAATAGACTGCCTGACCGATCGCGAATAACTTTCAACACCCCAATAGCCAAAACCGGCTTGCTGATTAAAACCCACGCTAAAGGTAGGCAATGGTGAAACAGCACCTCCAATGGGTGTTGAACCAACTGAAATAAACGGACTAAACCATCCGTCTTTCTTATATGAAATATTTAACTCAACGGCTTCAGATAGATGTTGTTTATCTAAATGGAAGCCTACTGCTTTACAAATACCTTCAATATAAAAATCCGTTAATTTTTTTGATAAGCCAAATCTATCTTTTATAGCTTTCTTTCCTAGAAAAACACCCATCTCTGTATTACAAGCGCTTAACCCGCCTGAATACAATGAAATTCTGGACACATTAAAACTAACCACCTGGTCACCGTTGAAGGTGTAAGCAGCCGTAAATGCGGGAAGCTTGGTTATATCCAGGCGACTTGTTCCCGCTATTCCCGATTTACTCCTGAAGCCACCCCCGACTTGAAAAAAAGGGCTATTGATATTAACCAAATCAGGAAATTCTGCTGGCGCTATTTTATAAGCCGATAAAAACAGTTTCCGATTATAAAACTCTCTCCCTGTAAAAATTTTGTATTCTTCCAATATTGCGCCGCCTAACTGTCTTGCTTTTGCTGGCAACACACTTTTATCAGCTTTTGCTTGTTCTAACACATAAGATTTAGCATAAATCCTTTTCCCCGTTTTCTGATAAAGATGCTCAAACAAACGGGCAGATGCTTTATGCCGTCCTTGTTTGCTCGTTATCCAGGCATTTAACGCCTCAATTTCGATATCGTCTCCAGATAATTGACGAGATTTATCCGCATACTTTTGAGCACTTTTGTAATCTCCTTGATTATATGCCTGCCATGCCTTGGTTTTATAAGCCCTTGCAGCGATTTCTTTCAGTCGTTCCGAAGGCTTTTTAAAACGATTGAACACTGTCAATAATTGATCATATTGCTTGGTTTTTTCCAGGCTCAGCATCAAGCCATATCGGACATCGTCATTCATTGAATTCCATGTATAAGCCATATCAAACCAGTCAATCGCTTGATGATATTGCCTGAAATTAAAGTAACGCCAAGCTATGATAGTCGCTAAAACATCATCCTTGAACTCATTCATCATAGGTACAAGCTGATCGACTAACGCCTTATGCTGCTTCTCACCCAGATTTTTTGCCGCTAAATACTCTTTTTTCAACAATTCAAAAGTAATATTATCGATATATTGTGGCTCTGCATTGGTTCTTGCAAAATGCAGAAATTGAAAGAATTCTTGTCTATCCAAGGTGGAATAAGCGTTTTGAATTATCTGTTTTTGCTGATCGCGATGGCACCGTTTAATCATGCGTTGGTAAATCGCTAATGCCTGAGTAATTTTACGCTGTTTAATAAACCAGTTTGCAGCCTGAAAATGCCGCTTCAATGTGTCACAATAACCGAAATATTTTTTTTCTGGATAATTTCAACATTTTTCTCTTTTTGATTTTCCGGGTTATTCGTAATAAAACGCAATAATACAGTCGGCGGCTTCCATGCAGGATAACGTTGTTGCAAAAAATCAATCTGCTTTTTCAATTCAGTTATTTTATGGGCATGAAATAAGCGCCATAAAATCCTTTCATCGGGTTGTTCTTGTTGTATTGCAGAAATATTCTGTTGCGCCTGTGTCACGCATACAACACACAACCCCAATAAACAAAATATGACTTGCAGAATCAACCGGAAACTTGCTGATAGCATAATTGACTCAGTAATAACAAGGTTGATTGATAATAATCCTTTGCTGATAGCACTGTTACATCTTCAAGCCCTCCTCTTTTTTCAACCGCTATTACCAGCTGTTTTATTGCTTTGATTCCAACCCCTGCCCCATATGCATCCATTACCGGTTTATTCAACGCAATCCAGGCCGGCGTATAGCCCGCATAAAAAGACCAATAATCATGGAAAGAATCAAGCAGAAATGAAGGTTGTTGCCCCCAAATCAAATAGAGCGGAATTCTGACAGCATCATAGCCAAAGCGCTTATTTTTTGTTGTCACCACCGAACTATCAGCCTTGAGTTTTACCCAATCACCCGGCAAGTGCCAAAGTCCGAAACCAGTGCAAACAAGCGCAAGTTCTCACTCTATTGAGCAAGTGGCTTAGCCTGATACGTCCAACGAAAAGGCTTAGCCATGGTTTCATTGAAATATTTTATGAAATCCGCTATTTTTTTGTTTAAATCCTCTTTAGATTTAAAGTTGCCGCGCCGGATTACTTTACGCATTAAAATAGAAAACCAGATCTCTATCTGATTAAGCCATGAACAATGCTTAGGGGTAAAATGAAAAACAACCGGATGGTTTGAGTTAGTCAAAAAAGCAGTACGACTTTCCATTGATTTCAAAATACCCTCTTTTCCTTTACCCCCTGATTCTCCTGAATACGAAATTTTTTCGGCAATTAATCGAACCACCGATTCTGAACAATGTGTATTGAGATTATCCATGACTAAATGCCAATGGGTTTGTTTGGGTTGTTGATGAAAAAGCAGGTTCAAAAACCCGGCAAAATCTTGCTCTGTTCGAGTTTCTCCTATACTTCCCATTACTTCACCCGTGGCCACATCAAAACCTGCAATCAAGGTCTGGGTACCATGTCGAATATATTCAAATTCTTGTCGCTCAATTTTTCCTTTCTTCATCGGCAATGTCTGCGCTGCTCGCTCTAAAGCTTGAATCCCTGTCATTTCATCAATCGAAATCGTTTTGATGCCTTGCTCTTCCCGCTCCAAAGCCCGTTGGCAGGTTTCGCAAATATCTTGACACCTCTCGTCGAAGTATTCATCTTTTTTTGCCGTCAACCAGCCTTTCATCCGGTGGGGTTGCAGGTCCGCTTCTTTTTAAAAAGCGCCCAACAGAGCGCTGTGAAATATAATCAACAATGCCCCGTTTTATCGCTTCATCGGCTATTTCTTGTTGCGTCCAATGAGTGATCGGGCGTTGACTATCCTCTGGGCGTTCGCAGGCTATCGCGATAATGCTGCAAATTTGCTCCGCCGTATAGATAGCAGGCGCACCGCTTCGCGGTGCATCTTGAAGCCGGGCTAAAGGATTTTCTTGTTCACTGTTCTGTAACCAGCGTTTTCGCCAATTTTGAACAGTTGTCCGTCCAATTTTTAGCTGGCGCATGGTTTCATGTACACTGATGCCTTCATCTGCCAACAATATAATACGGCAACGTGTCACCAAATTCTGAGGACTTGTATGTTTACGCACTGTGCCTTGCAATAACGTGCGTTGTTCTTCTGTTAAACTGATTGGGGCTGCTGTTAGACGTGGCATGATATCACCTGCTGAATTTAATATAGTATTATTCAGCATATTACAATATATTCCTCATAAATAGCATTGGTGTTTTCGCTTATGTGCACTAGCCTGTTGTAACAAAGTTGAGCCAGATTCCCGTAATTTCTCCCAGACCGGGTCATTATCATAAATTTCAAGAAGCCTGAAAGCGGGAAAGACCCAATAAGACAAATTGATATCGATTGAATTCTCATGGGTAAAACCATAAGCCCCTGGTAACAGAATCAGCAACTGATGCCAGGGAACAATCAATTTAAGTTTAATATCTTGCAGTATTTTTAAAGCTTCTTCTTGATAAGACGGATTTTGCCATTTTTGTGATGCTTCCAACAATGCCCAGGCGATAATAATATCGCCATCACTGGCGTTATTCATATCTTCATTTTCTAGCGAAATGTCTGGTCGTCTACGCCATATGAATAACTTATCCTGCCTCACCTGAAGATTTTTCTGAGTCCAATGCCAAATAACATCAAACACTGTTCGATTATAGTGGACCCCGTAATCCGGACAATAGTTTAAACTATGACTATTGAAAAAAGAGGTACAAAAAATGAGCGAAAAAAAACGGAAAACCTTTAGCGGGGCGCAAAAGGCCAAAATCGCGCTGGAAGCGGTTAAGAACATCAAAACGATCAATGAGATTGCTCAAGAGAATGAAGTCCATCCATCTCAGGTAAGCCAATGGAAAAAGGAACTGTTGGCCAATGCGGGAAGCCTGTTTGAAGGCAAACGCGGGCCGAAAGCGGTGAAGGCGCAAGACAATCCGGACCGTCTGTACGCCAAAATCGGGCAGTTGAATATGGAACTGGATTGGCTTAAAAAAAAGTCCGGGATCAGCCTATGATCACGCGTCAAAGCTGGGTGGATCAAAAAGATGAGTTGGCGTTAAGTCGGCAATGCCAGTTATTGAACGTTACCCGCTCAGTAATCCATGAACAGAAAAAACGCCAACAACAGCCGGTGTCTGCTGAAGATCAGCAACTGTTGCGGTTGCTCGACGAAGAATATACCCGGCATCCTTTTTATGGCTCACGCCGTATGACAAAGTATTTACGCGGCCCTAACCATCAGGTCAACCGCAAACGGGTTCAGCGGCTGATGCGCATACTGGGGCTGGTCGGCATGGCGCCGGGCCCGAACACCAGTAAGCCGCATCCTGAGCATAAAGTCTATCCCTATCTGTTAAGAGGCGTCGAGGTGACACGCCCCAACCAGGTTTGGAGTACCGACATCACCTATATCCGACTGCCGCAAGGATTTGTTTATCTGGTGGCCATCATGGATTGGTACAGCCGAAAAGTATTGGCATGGCAACTTTCCAATACCATGGACAGCGCGTTTTGCGTAAATTGTCTGGAGCAGGCCATCAAGACCTATGGCACACCGGAGATATTTAATACCGACCAGGGCGCACAGTTCACCAGCGCGGACTTCACCGGGGTATTGAGTCAGCATGGCGTGACCATCAGCATGGATGGCCGGGGACGGGCCCTGGACAATATCTTTGTTGAACGACTCTGGCGCACAGTGAAATATGAAGAAGTTTATTTGAAGCAATACGGCAACCTGCAAGCACTGTCAGCGGGGTTGACGGACTACTTTGCCTTTTACAACAGCGAACGACCGCATCAGTCGTTAGGCTATGAAACGCCAGACAGGGTTTATCAATTCGCCACGGGAGGTGGCGCTAGAATCGTGGATAAATATAATGCCGGCACTGCCAAGCAGACGCCGGGTGAAAATATGGGCCAGAGCCATTGAGCCTGACTGTTATGAGGGTTCTATCTTAAATTCTCTAATAATTTGTCTGGACAATGAGGTCCACTTTACATTACTTACCAGGGCATCTTGAATATTGCCCAGGGCCAGGGCGAACTGACCCAACGGCTCAATGACAAGAATGATGATGAGTTAGGCCATCTGTCCCGGGCTTTTGATTCGTTTGTCGACAAACTGCATAAAATGGTCCTCAATATCAGTAATGAAATTGACCTGCTCACCGCTTCCGCCACCAAGACCGAAGCTATCGCCAATAAAACTGCCGTCGCGATTCAACAACAGCAGGCAGAAACGCAACAAATCGCAACTGCGATGCAGGAAATGGCGGATTCGGTCTCTGAAGTGGCGAGCAATGCGAACAATACTGAGCAGGAGACTCAACAAGCCGATCAATCCATGCATGTGGGTATGGCAACAGTCAGCCAGACTGTCAATGGCATTCAGGAAGTCGCCACTGAAGTGGACAAGGCCACCGCAACCCTGAACAAGCTTGAAGCCGAAAGCGATAGCATTGGAACTGTGTTAGATGTAATTCGCGGCATTGCCGAACAAACCAACCTGCTCGCGCTGAACGCTGCGATCGAGGCGGCCAGAGCCGGTGAACAAGGCCGCGGTTTCGCCGTCGTTGCCGATGAGGTTCGCACCCTGGCCAGTCGGACGCAAGAATCCACGCAGGAAATCCAGGACATGATCGAGCGTCTGCAAGCCGGCACCAAACAAGCGGTCAAGGTGATGAATGAAAGTAAAAACAAAGTCGCCGAAAATGTTGAGCAAGCCAACAAGGCAGGTGAAACACTGGCGTCTGTCAGCTCGGCTGTGACCACAATCGGCCAGATGAACGCCCAGATCGCCAGCGCGACAGAACAACAATCCGCCACAACAGCGGAAATCAATCGAAATATCTCCAATATTATGGCGGCCGTCAATCAATCCGCCGAAAATGCGGAGTTGGCTGATAAAGCGACTGAAGATTTAAAGAAAATCACCGATGACCTTCTTAATTTGATAAGACAATTTAAAATCTAAATAACTGATGTTACGCATTGAACAGGATAATTGATTGCGTTTACAAATAACTTTTCAGGTAGGGTGGATTCGCCGTCAGGCAATCCACCATTTTAAAGTGGGAGTGTTTCTTACCGCTTTATGGCGCTTTTGGCGTAAAACCGCCCTACACAAATCCCCTGTTTTTGTAGTCAGTAGCCCGGATGAAGTGAAACGGAATCCGGGATAATCGGAGCCCCCACTTCCCGTATTCCGCGTCGCTTCATACGGGCTACCGGAAATGTTTTCTAAGAGAAACGGTCTTGCAATAACGCATGCCGGCGGTTGATATTCTGAATCTAAACGCCGTTGATCTGCCGCATGCTGACCAGGCAAATTGCCTTCTGGCATTTATGATAATAGTTGTCCACGACAATTGCACCGCGAACAAACTCGAATACTCGATTCTGAGTGGTCTGGCTATTTCATGGTGTACCAAGCTGTATGATTGATTACAAGACCTGGCTCCGCTCCTTGATTGCTTCTTGAAATTTATCAATTATCCAGGACGATGCGTAACATCGGTCAGCGGTAACTACTCACCCCGAAAAAATTTTTTGCTGGTTCCCCAAGCTCCCGTTTGGGAACGGTTTTATCGTGAAGCCGGAGCATAGGCGCGATGAAATTATGTGTTGATAGTTATGCCTTATGCGAATGCTGATTGTCCTTTGAATTCTCAGCGCCCTGCAACTGTCATAAATATGATATCTTGTCCGTATACTATAAATATCTGAACCGAACCCTGGCGTTTGGCCAACAGACAAGTTTTTTATGTCCTTACAAGCAAAAGGAAACTCCTATGCATATAGAATTCCACGGCGCGGCGCAACAAGTCACAGGTTCCTGTCACTTACTTGAATATAAGGGAAAAAAATTCTGATCGATTGCGGTCTCTATCAAGGCGGCCGGGAAATGGACGAAGAAAACGCCGAACCCTTTGGCTTTGAGCCAGCTGAAATTGATTATTTATTACTGACTCATGCTCACCTCGATCATTGCGGTCGAATCCCGTTACTGGTCAAACGAGGCTTTCAAGGCGAAATTATCACCACATCGGCCAGTTGCGAATTAGCCCGGTTGGTATTACTGGATGCTGCTGAGCTTCAGGAAGAAGAAGCACGCTATAAAAGCCGTAAAGCCTCTCGACATGGACAAAAAGAAACGATAGAACCGCTTTATTCAGTGGTCGATACGTTAAACAGCTTCGGCTACTTTGGCCGCACCGCTCGTTATCATAAAAAGCTTGAAATTTTACCGGGCTTGCAGGCCACTTTTATAGATGCCGGTCATATTTTAGGATCTGCCTCCATCGTACTGGAAGCCACGCTTAAAGGCCAGCCACGTAAAATCATATTTTCCGGCGATTTAGGCTATCATGGCCGAGCCATTATCAGAGACCCTGATACTCCACCAGCCGCTGATGTCGTCATCATGGAAACCACTTATGGTGACAGAAATCATAAAACCCTCGCTCCCACACTGGAAGAATTTTATGGCGCCATTAACAAAACCCTGGAGCAAGGCGGCAATGTCATCATTCCAAGCTTTGCCCTGGAACGTGCGCAGGAACTACTTTATTACATTCGGGAAGGTATAGATAAAGGACAACTGCCACATTACTTACCGGTATTTCTTGACTCACCGATGGCGATATCCGCTACAGAAATTTTCCGGCGACACCCGGAATGTTTTGACAAAAACACCTACAAGATTTTTAAATCCGGCACTGACCCTTTATCTTTTCCGGGCCTGCGTTTTACCCGGGAAACCGCCGAATCGATGGCGATTAACAATATCACCGGCGGCGCGATTATCATTGCCGGTTCCGGCATGTGTACCGGAGGCCGGATTCGACATCATCTAAAACACAATCTGTGGAATCAACATAATAGCGTCATTTTTGTTGGCTATGCTGCCCAAGGTACGCTGGCGCGAAGAATTGTCGATGGCGCTGAAACGGTCAAGATTTTCGGCGAAGAGATTCAGGTCCAAGCCAGCATCTACACAATCGGGGGATTTTCTGCTCATGCAGGCCAACACGAACTGCTGGAATGGCATGAAAAAACCGGTTCACCCGCCATCACCTTTCTCGTTCATGGCGAAAAAGACGTGCAGCCTTTATTCGCCAAAAAATTAAATCATTCTAAAGTTGAAATTCCCAAACTGCATCAACATTATAAATTAGAGGAATATTTATAAATAATGAAGTGCTGGATTGTTATTTATCCTGCGCCGTTGCCAACCCGGTAAATAAAAACCTAAGGGACAATCATGAAAGAAAAAAAACCTCTGATTTTCCGCCTTTGCTCGATAGTGATAAAGTCCGCTCTCTGGAAGCGGAAGCATTACTCGACTATTTAAAAAGCGACTGGAAAGGTCTATCAGCCGACGAAGCCAAAGCGCGTCTCAAGCATTATGGACCGAATGCAATTCAAGAACAGCGTGTCAATCCTGTCTTGAAATTCCTGCCTTATTTCTGGGGTCCCATCCCCTGGATGATCGAGATTGCCGCGCTGTTATCAGCCATCGTTCATCACACCGAAGACTTGATCATTATTCTGGTGCTATTGGTTTTCAATGCTGTTGTTGGCTTCTGGGAAGAATATCAGGCCGGCAACGCCATCGAACAACTGAAAAAGCAGCTGGCCTTAAAATCCTGGGTCTGTCGTGGCGGGCAATGGCGTGAAATTGACGCCAACCAATTAGTCCCTGGCGATATTGTTCGTATTAAACTGGGCGATGTCGTCCCCGCTGATATTGTCCTGTTGCAAGGCGATTACCTGAGTGTCGACCAATCGGCTCTGACTGGAGAATCCTTGCCAGTGAACAAACAAAAAGGCGATTTGATTTACTCCGGCTCCATCGCCAAACAAGGTGAAATGGTGGGTATCGTCACCGCCACAGGCGCGCATACTTATTTTGGCAAAACCGCCAAGCTGGTCAGTTCCGCCAAATCGGTCTCGCATTTTCAAAAAGCGGTATTGACCATTGGCGACTATTTGATTTTTCTCAGCTTGGCTCTGGTCGCGGTTCTTATTCTGGTAGGACTGAACAGACACCTGCCGGTGATGGAATTGATTCAATTCGCCTTGATCTTGACAGTCGCCTCGATTCCTGTCGCCATGCCCGCCGTATTGTCGGTCACCATGGCGGTGGGCGCTGCAAGCCTTGCGAAATTAAAAGCCATTGTCTCCCGGCTGGAATCAATTGAAGAACTGGCTGGCATGGATGTGCTCTGTTCGGATAAAACGGGCACCTTGACAAAAAATGAACTGACCTTGGGTGAACCGGTCGTTTTTAATGCAACAGATGAGCAGCAACTTATTCTGAGCGCGGCCCTGGCGTCCACACTGGAAACACCAGACGCCATCGACCAGGCCATTATCAAAGGCTTGCAAGACAAATCCGTGTTAACGCCTTTTCAACAAAAATCCTTTATTCCGTTTGATCCAATCCGGGAAAGAACCGAAGCCGAAATTATCACAAAAGAGGGGCAAACGTTTAAAGTCAGCAAAGGCGCGCCTCAAGTGGTTTTGGAACTCTGTCAGCCTACGCCAGAACTACGCCAACAGGCGGAAAAAGTCGTCAATGAATTCGCCATCAAAGGCTATCGCACTCTGGGCGTGGCCCGTACCGATGAGCAAGGCCAATGGCGGTTTTTAGGTTTATTGCCGCTCTATGACCCACCTCGTGATGACGCCAAGGAAACCATCAGACATATCAAGGAACTCGGTGTCGATATCAAAATGGTCACTGGCGATAACATCGCCATCGCCAAGCAAATCGCTGCCGAACTGGATATGGGAACTAGAAGTTACGCATTGACAACAGATCGAAATTTTGGGTTTAAATGACTCATATTTGGCATAAAGGTGTCGATAAACGAAGCCATAACATCGTTGAATAAATTCCGCTGTACGCTATAGCAATTATTAATCACGTCTGCAAAGCTCAATTTTTGTAATTGAACAAAGCCACAAATTGCAGAAAAAATATGATTATTTATTGCTCTTTTATTGCGAACCTGGAACCGCTCAATATTACACACCTGCTTTATTGCCCGATGATATTGCTCAATCTGCCAATGCCTGTCATGTTGTTCGGTAAATACTTTCTTGTCAAAAACAGCGGTTTTTTCTTCATCAGGTAGTGAACTTATGTAATGGGGAACTTGTTCTTTCAAGGTCGTCCGAAATAATTTCACATACCCAAAATTTTTGAGCCAAACCATTAAGCCGTCTTCCGGGATTTCTAATTGCCTGACTTGAACCCATGAACCTTTTTCAACAGAGACTAATCGATTACCTTCCACTGCAAAGAATAATCCTGTCTGATGATTTCTTGTCAATTTAAGATTATCCACGCAACTGTACCAGCTATCTCCTGTTACAAAACCAGGTTCTAGTCCCCAAGCTAATACTTCGGTCAGCATGTCTTGAAAATAGTCATTTTTTGTCTTTCCTTCCGCCTTATCGACCACCCGGAAATTCAGTGGTTGGTGTTTTCCTTGAATGTCTGTGTAGTACAACGTGACAAGATTGATTCCCTTGACTGCTCCATGATGTTTTCCCGACCAAAAATAACTGACATATGCCATATATTGGCTATAAGGTTTATCAAGAACACTATCGTCAACACTCAAGGTTCCGCCCTTTAAATTCAGGCTTGCGCTGGCTTCATTGTATAAATCTCGCCCAGTGTAATGCTCCCGATTTAGAAATCGATTTACGCTATCATGTGATATTGACATGACTTCTCCTAATCGTCGACAACCAGCTTGTTTCGGCTCACTTAATAAAAACATGGGTAATGTACAGCAGGCTGTTGAGGGGCGTGTTATTTCTCTTATCAAGGTTTGCCTTGCATTGACTTTGGGATTTTTTAAACCCATAGTTTAACATTGCCTGTCAATGCGTAACTTCTAGGGAACAAATATTTTACCGGCCGAACAACTGCTCAAGGCTCGTGACAACAAAGATCTTATTCATGAAGTCGCGCACTGCGCCGAACGCGCCGATGGCTTTGCTCAGGTTTTCCCCGAACATAAATTTTGGCTGGTTAAGGATTTGCAAGCCAACCAACATATCGTTGGCATGACCGGCGACGGCGTAAACGATGCGCCAGCACTGAAACAAGCCGATGTCGGCATTGCTGTTTCAGGTGCGACCGATGCTGCCAGGGCGGCGGCTGACTTAGTATTGACTGAACCTGGCTTGCTCGTCATCCGCCATGCAATCGAAGAAGCACGGCGCATTTTCGCCCGGATGAATTCTTACGCTATTTATCGTATTACCGAAACCATTCGCATCATGATTTTTATGGTGCTGGCGATGCTGGTGTACAATATTTATCCCATCACCGCCATCATGATTATCCTGCTGGCCTTGTTGAACGATGTCCCCATCCTGGCCATCGCCAAGGATAACACCTATACCTCCCGGAAACCTGTCGACTGGAATATGCGCCAAGTGCTGACCATTGCGACCGTGCTAGGTGTTGTGGGCGTTATCGAGACGTTTCTGCTGATGATTCTGGCGGAAAGCTACTACCATGTCAGCACTGAGGAACTGCAGACCATCATTTTCCTGAAACTGGCAATTGCCGGTCACCTGACACTATTTGTCGCCCGCACCCGGCATTGCTTTTTATGCCCACCGTATCCGGCCCCACTATTGCTGAGCGCCATTATCGGCACGCAAATTATCGCCATGCTGATTGCCCATTATGGCTTTTTGATAACCCCAATTTCCTGGGAAATTATCGGCATGATCTGGGCATATTGCCTTGCTTGGGTCTTTATTGAAGACGCACTGAAACTGATGACTTACCGTCATTTGGAACACGCGATCCCCAGGCATCGCAGTTTCTTGAGACGTTTGAGAAGTTCTCTGCATTTTCATGCCAAGCATCCTAACCATGACAAACAATAACCGGGGCCTCCACCATGTCTGATAACTCAACCAAATACTTGCTCGGCAGGCCCTCTCTGCTGGATATCGATGGTCTGGAACTGTTAATTAAGCTGGCCCTGGACATGCGTTGTTCATGGAACCATGCCGCCGATACCATCTGGCAACAGTTAGACCCTGATTTATGGGAACAATCACATAATCCTTGGGCCGTATTGCAAACTGCTGCACGGGATCGCGTTTTACACGTCACCCAGGATCCGACAAGCAGAAAATTACTGGAACAGCAGATCAAACTGCATCGCCAGTTAGCCCAAAGCCCAGGCTGGTTTCAACAAAAACACGGTGATGCAAAATTAAAAAGCATCGCTTATTTCAGTATGGAATTCATGCTATCTGAAGCCCTGCCAATTTATTCCGGAGGCTTGGGCAATGTCGCCGGCGACCAATTAAAAGCAGCCAGTGATCTGGGCGTTCCGGTTATTGGTGTCGGTTTGCTCTATCAACAAGGCTATTTTCGCCAGGTCATTGACAAAGACGGTCACCAACTGGCTTTTTATCCTTACAATGACCCAGGGCAATTGCCCATTCAACCGGTACGCCAGAAAAATGGTGAATGGCTACGATTAAAAATTGACTTACCCGGCTATAGTGTCTGGCTGCGCTGCTGGCAAGTCCGGGTCGGTCGCTCCATGCTTTACCTCTTGGACAGTAATGACCCTGCCAACTTCCCCACCCATCAAGGGATTACCAGTGAGCTTTATGGCGGCGGGCCAGAATTACGCTTACAGCAGGAAATGATTCTGGGCTTCGGCGGCTGGCGCTTGCTGGAAGCGTTAGACCTGACGCCCGATGTGTGCCATTTAAACGAAGGACATGCCGCTTTCGCGGTATTGGAACGAGCGCGCAGTTTTATGAAACAGACGGGGCACACTTTTGATGTTGCCTTGACGGCTACTCGCGCAGGCAATCTGTTCACTACTCATACGGCGGTAGCCGCCGGATTTGATCTTTTCTCAGCAAACTTGATCGAACAATACCTGGGACATTATGTTCAACAGGAACTGGGCATTTCCGTTCAAGCCCTGCTCGAATTGGGCCGTTTAAATCCAAATGATGCAAACGAGCCTTTTAACATGGCTTATCTGGCTATTCGTGGCAGTGGCGCCATCAATGGCGTGAGCCGCTTGCATGGCCGCGTCAGCAGAGATATTTTTCAAAACCTGTTCCCAAGATGGCCCAATCCAGAAGTTCCGATCCAGCATATCACCAATGGCGTTCATATGCCGAGTTGGGATTCGGCCGCATCAGACCGCTTATGGACCGATACTTGTGGCAAGGAACGCTGGAATGGCTTGTCCGAAAATCTTGAAAGTGGCATTCATTGTTTATGTGATGCACATCTCTGGAGTTTACGCACACAGGGTCGAAAATCACTGGTCACTTATGCGCGTAAACGATTGAGCCGCCAACTGGCGGCTTCCGGCGCAAGCCCCAAAGAAGTCGCGCAAGCCAAAACCTTGTTCGATCCCAATATTTTGACATTG
The DNA here is from genome assembly GCA_965277025.1 of Methylomarinum sp. Classification (GTDB taxonomy): domain Bacteria; phylum Pseudomonadota; class Gammaproteobacteria; order Methylococcales; family Methylomonadaceae; genus Methylomarinum. The sequence continues at coordinate 1,204,094 of OZ255706.1, read as the reverse complement.
GGTTTTGCACGCCGATTCGCTACCTATAAACGCCCCAATTTGCTGCTCCAGAACCCGGAACGTCTGCTTCGCATTTTGACTAACCCTGACCACCCAGTACAACTGATTATTGCAGGTAAAGCACACCCTGCTGATTATCCTGGTCAGGCAATGATCCAGCAATGGATTCAGTTTATTCGCCAGCCCCATGTCCGTTCTCATATTATTTTTCTTAGCGATTACGATATGCAAATGACTGAGCGGCTGGTGGAAGGTGTGGATGTCTGGATTAACACACCAAGACGCCCCTGGGAAGCCTGTGGCACCAGTGGTATGAAGATCCTGGTCAATGGCGGTCTGAATCTATCCGAACTGGATGGCTGGTGGGCACAAGCGAGTCTTCGATCTCGTGAAAGATTTTGGGACATCCGAGTCCCCAAAATCGACTCGATCTTCGACAACTCATTGGTGCCCCGGCCGTCCTGGTCACCCGGCGTTCCGCCACAACATCGCAAGCTCGTTGCGGCTACACACCGGCCTCCCATATGACTGGACGCCGCGTTCGGATGCTCCCTTGGGATCCCCTTTGGCGCCTTCGGCACGTCGGGTATCCCGTGTCGCCTCGCGGCTACCGGGGACTACCCGCCTTCGCTTCGCTCTCCATGGCGGGCAGCGGAAGCCTACTCGCCTGAAGTCGGTTGGGCCTTGGGCGATGGACAAGAGCATGATAGTGACCCAGCCTGGGACGCCAAGGAAGCCAATGATCTTTACACTTTACTTGAAGAGGAAATCGTCCCTCAGTTTTATCATCGAAACCAAGATGGCATTCCCGAACAATGGGTCGCCAGGATTCGTGAAAGCATGTCACGATTGACACCAATTTATTCTGCCAGCCGTGCCGTTCGTCAATATACTGAAGAATATTATCTACCAGCCGCCGCCACTTATCGGAACAGAGTGGAAAACAAAGCGGAAAAAAGCCAGCGCATTGTTGCCTGGCAAAAACAACTAGCGCAAAACTGGCATCATCTCCGTTTTGGGGAATACATCACAACCCAACAAGACAAGCACTATATTATCGACCTGCATGTTTATACCGATGACATCAATGTCGATGCCATCCAGGTTCAGCTCTATGCCGATGCAATCGATGGCGACGCACCGGAAGTCCATATCATGCAACGACAAAACAAATTGATCGGTGCAGTCAACGGCTATGATTACCACCTGGAGATTCCAGCACTACGTCCTCTCACTGACTATACACCGAGAATCATCCCAGCCAACGAACTCGCCCGCGTACCGCTGGAAGCCAATCACATACTGTGGCATCATTGATTTTGCATGGTTACCATTTGAAGAATGGCTGATTTATCCATGATTCCAGCTGATAACTGCAAGCAACTGATTTTGTGAGCAACGTGGAAATCGTATTTCTACGTTGCGCTCGCTGATAGTATGGATGATTTGTTCAGGGTTTTCAGGAGAGGAGCTTGTAGCTCATGCTTTCAGAGCTTCCCAGGCTGCTTCGTAATCGGGCTCTTCAGCGATTTCTTCAACCAGTTCGGTGTAGACGACTTTATTGTCGGGATTGATAATCACCACTGCCCGGGCGGTCAGGCCTTTTAACACGCTGTCGATGAGTTCTACGCCATAATCTTGCGCGAAACTGGAGCGAAAACAGGACAGTGGGATAATACTTTTCAGCTTTTCAAATTCACAAAAGCGGCTTTGCGCAAAGGGCAGGTCGGCGGAAATCGCCAATACCACGGTGTTATCCAATTTGGCCGCTTTCTGATTGAATTTGCGTGTGGAAATCTGGCAGGTCGGTGTATCCAGACTGGGTACAATATTCAACAGCTTGGTTTTACCTTTGTAATTGTGCAACGAAACTTCTTTCAATCGCGTGCTGACCAGTTTGAAATCCGGCGCCGGGCTACCCACTTTGGGTAATTCGCCATTGGTATGAATAGGTTTTCCCTGGAAAGTGATAGTTGCCATATTATTTCTTTCGCTTACTGAATTTAACCAAACGTTTACGTTTTTTCTGTTGCCGCTCGGTCAGTTTGTTACGCTGCCCTTTAAACGGATTTTCCGGTGATTTGAACACCAGCTTGATGGGTGTTCCCTTAAGTCTCAGTTGTTGACGGTAATAATTCATTAAATAACGCCGGTAGGCGTCAGGCAATGCATCAGTTTGCACACCATGAATCACGACAACCGGCGGATTGCGTCCGCCCTGATGGGCATATTTCAGTTTGATACGCCGACCTCGAACCAATGGCGGCTGGTGAGCATCGACCGCATCTTTTAAAATACGCGTCAATTCTGGCGTGGACATATCGATCATCGCCGAGTCGTACAGTTTATGCACAACATCAAACAGTTTACCGACACCACTGCCATGCAAGGCAGAAATTGGATGTTTTTCAGCAAAATCCAAAAATGGCAGCTTGATATAGATCTGTTTTTTTATCAGCTCTTTTTGCTCAACCGAAATACCATCCCATTTATTCAGCCCGATTATCAAGGCCCTACCCGCTTCCAGAATCAAACCCAGCAAATGTGCGTCCTGATCGGTGATCCCTTCTCTGGCGTCAATCAGATAAATGACCACATTGGCTTTTTCTATGGCTTGCAAAGATTTGATGATACTGAATTTTTCAATGGCTAACGACACCCTGGCCTTGCGGCGCATGCCAGCGGTGTCGATCAAGGTAAATTTTTGCCCATTGCGTTCAAAGGGAATATAAATGCTGTCCCGCGTCGTACCGGCTTCGTCAAACACCACCACCCGCTCTTCACCCAGCAAACGATTAACCAAGGTGGATTTGCCGACATTGGGGCGACCGACAATGGCAATACCTATACCACCGTCTTCTGTGTCTTCATCCTCTTCGACTTCGGGAATCAATTCATCGATACGCGCCAACAGTTCCCGCACACCTCGACCATGAGTGGCGGCAATAGCGACGGGTTCTCCCAGCGCCAGGGCATAAAAGTCGGCGCTGGCTATTTCCGCATTGATGCCGTCAGTCTTGTTGGCCACCAACACAACCGGCTTGTTCAATCGGCGCAATGACTCGGCAATCATCTGGTCTGCTGTATTCAGGCCGGCCCGGGCATCGACCAGAAAAAACACCGCATCAGCTTCTTGTAATGCCACTTCCACCTGTTTACGGGCAAAGCTGTCGATGCCCTCTTTATCATCGACAATACCGCCAGTATCGACGACCAGGCAATCACGATGGCCGCGCTTCACCCGGCCATACTGGCGATCACGGGTTAGACCCGGATAATCGGCCACCAGCGCCTCACGGCTTCGGGTCAGATAATTAAACAGGGTGGATTTGCCAACATTCGGCCGCCCGACCAGGGCTATCACGGGTAACATCAATGCGCCCTGACTCGATAAGCTGCCAGAGAACCGTCTCTGGCGTATACATAAACTGTTTTATCAATAATTTGTGGCTGAGCGTCAATCGCTTCATCGGTCAATCGCACTCTGGCAAGTTGATGACCATCACTGGAAGAAAACCAATGCACATAACCTTCAAAATCACCCGCCACAACATAATCCTCATAAACAACCGGGCCCGACAGATCCCGATACTGCAATTCATCCTGTTTCCATAACGAGGCGCCATTGCGTTGATCCAGTTGCCAGACCTGGCTGATTTTGTCGGTCAGATACAAATAGCGCCAATCCGCGCTCATGCCTGATTTACTGGCAACGCCAGGATTGTGCCATAGCACATCGCCATCGACTTCCAAAACACCAAAGGTTCCCGCCTGAAAGCTGGAAACAAAGACCACCCCATCGGATTCGACCGGATCGGCCTCCAGATCGACCAGTCTGTCTACTTCCGAACGACCGGTCGGAATGGCGATGGTCGACTCCCACATCAATTTGCCATCGGTCAAACGCAGAGCCAATAGCTTGCCATTGGCGAAGCCGACAATGGCGTTGCCTTCGACAATCACCGGCCGGCTCAAACCCCGAATACTTAAAGGAGGTACATCCCGTTCAAATAACCAAAGCTGTTTGCCACTTTCTTCGCTTAATGCAAAAACTTTACCATCAATCGTTCGGATGATGACAATGCCATTGGAAATAACCGGTGTTGCCAACACTTCACTCGATACCTCGGCAACCCAACGTTGTTCCCCACTATCAACCGAAAATGCCGCTACCTGGCCATGACTGGAGCCCATGATAACCATATCATCACCCAAGCCCGGGCCGGCTGAAAACAAGAAATCGCTTTCCTGTTCCCAAACCTCATCCCCTGTTTGCAAATCCCTTGCTTGCAACAACCCACTTCTGGCGGCCGCAAAAACTTTACCAACACTGATCGCCAGCCCCAGTTTCAGATAATACTCCTGCGCCCCACTACCAACCTGTTCTTCCCAGATTTTTTCGATCTCCAGCTCAGGCTCATACTCAATTAGCGGGGCGGGTGGGTGACTGTTGTCTTCGCCCCCCATCATGCTGGTGATAAAGTTTTTACCTTCATCCAGCACCGCGCAGCCATTCAATACCAACAATAAGCCTAAGAATATCCAGTGTTTTGAAACAGCTTTCTGCACTTATTCAGCCTCTATGGCCACCACTTCGGCGGCAGTTATATCATCTAACTTAAATTGTAAAAGTGGTGAAGTTGACCCAACACGCAATGCTCTTTTATAGGCGGTTCTCGCTTCGGCCAGACGCCCTAATGCCACATACAAGTCACCGGTTAATTCCTCGTAGACTGGTGAAAAGCCTTCGCTGGATGAAGGGTCGACCGCAGCGATCAATTGCAGGCCCTCTTCATATTTTCCGGTGGCCAATTTAACTCTCACCAGTCTGACCCGCGCCAGATTAGAAATTTCAACATCGGCAGATTTCATCAGTTTGTCCAGCGTTTGATCTGCCTGATCCAACTGTTCTTGCTTGACCTGACTTTTTGCCAAAAACAATTGAGCAAAATCCGCATAGCTGGTATCGGAATATTTTTGCTGTAATTGTGCCGCAATTTTCTCAATATTAGCGTACTGTTCCCTGGCATCATTTTTCAGCAACTGATCATACAAGGCCGATGCCTGTAGAGCCTGCTGTTTTTTATGATTTTGCCAATAATCCCAGCCAAAAATCATCGCCAGCGCCAAAGCGACACCGATCAATGTCGAGGTGCCATTTTCTTTCCACCAGCGTTTCAGCGCCTCTACCTGTTCTTCTTCTGTATCGTATATTTCCATTGTTTATCCCTTACTCATTTACTGTTTACCATGTAAAATGCTTTATTACTCCGGTTTATTATCTGGTGGATTGCCTGACGGCGAATCCACCCTACCATGAAAAATTATTTATTTGTAAACGCAGTCAAGTTTCCAATTCAATGCGTAACATCAGATATTAAGCATATTTCTTCTCGCAACGCTGCACACATCAACGATTCCCTGACTTCCACGATTGCAATTGTGCAATCAATTCATCCAGCGACATGTTTTTCTGCTCGCCCTCGTGACGTAGTGGTTTCAAACTGACCTGGCGTTGTTCGGCTTCATCTTCGCCAATAACCACGGCATATTCAGCGCCACTTTTGTCCGCCTTTTTAAACTGGCTTTTAAAACTGCCCCCGCCACAATGCAACATCACTTTCAAGTTTTCAACATTATCCCGTAATGCTTCAGCCACTTGCATGGCGAAAACAGCCGCCTTTTCACCGACATTGATCAGATAAACATCAATGTTAAAGTCTTCCTGCATTTCAACCAGAGATAACAATCGTTCCATGCCTAAGGCAAAGCCTATCGCATAATTGTTTTTGCCACCCAGTTGTTCAATCAAGCCATCATAACGACCTCCGGCACAAACCGTTCCTTGCGCACCGAGCTGGTCAGTCACCCATTCAAAAACTGTTTTTCCGTAATAATCCAAACCGCGCACCAGGCGTGGGTTGATCACATAGCTGACGCCCAGATTATCCAGCAAAGAGGTCAAGGTATTGAAATGGTCGAGACTGTCTTCACCTAATGACTCCATCAAGGCCGGAGCTTTCTCCAGCATTTCTTGCATAGCAGGATTTTTACTGTCCAGGATACGCAGTGGATTGGTTTTCAAGCGCCGCAAACTGTCTTCATCCAGTTCATCGAGATGCTGATTAAAATATTGCACCAGTTTTTCCCGGTAAATCTGCCGTTCGGCAATTGACCCCAAGGTGTTCAGTTGCAATTCCAGCTGAGGTAAAATTCCTAAGCTTTTCCACAAGCGGTGACTCAATAAAATGATTTCAGCATCTATATCGGGACCTGCCATACCATAGGTTTCAACACCTAATTGATAAAACTGGCGATAGCGCCCTTTTTGCGGTCTTTCATGGCGAAACATAGGCCCCATATACCACAAGCGATGCACCTGATTATGCAACAAACCATGCTCCAGACAGGCACGCAGGCATCCTGCCGTCCCTTCCGGCCGCAAGGTCAGCGAGTCGCCATTACGATCCTCGAAAGTGTACATTTCTTTTTCGACAATATCGGTAACTTCGCCAATCGAACGTTTGAACAGTTCTGTTTTCTCGACAATTGGCAAGCGTATTTCCCGATAACCATAACTGTCCAGTGTCGATTGAATAATCGCTTCCACTTTACGCCAAAGCGGCGATCTGTCCGGTAAAATATCATGCATCCCCCGGATTGCCTGAATAAGCGTGTGTTTTGCCATGTTTTGTCTGATTGATTTGGTTAACGACTGATTGATTTTCTGGCCTGTTGCGCTTGTTTGCTGGCCGGAAAACGGGTCAATAATTGATTACGAAATTTTTCTGCCCGTTCACGGTTTCCCAATGCCCGCTCGGTCTGCCAGGCGATCCATAAGGTATCCGGTGTATGATCCGCAACGGCCAAATAGCGCTGTAAAAATGCTTGGGCAGACATATAGTTGCCTTTCTGGTAACTGATTTTCTGCATTTGCTGCAATGCTGGCGCATAGTCGGGGCGATATTGCAACGCCTGACGAAACGCCTGCTCAGCCAACTCCAATTGTCCCTGGCGCAGATAGCACAAACCGATATTGGTCTGGGCAAACCATTTTCGATTGTTCAATGGTTGTTCAAGCGCTTGCTGTAACAGCTCAAAGCCTTTCTCAAAATGGCCGGCTTCACATAAAAAACGGCCATAGTTGTTTTGACTACGATAAGATTCCGGGTTAAGCGCTATAGCACGCTGATAATGATAATCAGCTTCCTTGCGCTGACCCAGTTTTTCACTGAGTACCGCTAAGGCATCTTGTACTTCGGCATTGTTGGGATCTTGATCTTCGGCCTGCAATAATTTTTCTCGTGCATCAGCAAGCATTCCCATTTCCAGATAACGAACACCCAACTGTAAATTTACCCGGGCCTGTTCATCTGAACTGGCCGAGTGTCCCAGTGGATTTTCAGCCGTGCAGGAAGTGAGCAGCATGACTATCAGGGCTATCCAGCCAAATTTAACCATGAGCTGGCTCCTTTGTCGTTTTCAATTTCAAATGCCGGCGACTTTTGTCTTTGACCTGGCCCACCAATTGGCCACAAGCGGCATCAATATCATCACCACGGGTTTTTCGAATCGTTGTGACAAACCCTGCATTATGCAATATATCCCGAAATTTCAGAATATCATCCATCGAAGAACAGTGATAATCAGACTGTGGAAACGGATTAAACGGTATCAGATTGATTTTTGCCGGAACTTTGTTCAATAACTTAATCAAGGCCTTGGCATCGCTGACAGTATCGTTTACGCCCGCCAGCATCACATATTCAAAGGTAATATGTTTTCTTGGGCCCTGTTTGTCGTATTGCCGACAGGCTTCCATCAATTCTTTCAATGGATATTTCTGATTGATTGGCACCAGTTCATTACGCAATTTATCATTTGCGGCATGTAAAGACACGGCCAAACTGACATCACAAACGGCATTCAAACGCTGCATGGCGGGTACTATCCCTGAGGTACTGACAGTCACCCGCCGTTTCGACAAACCATAACAAAAATCATCCATCATCAGATTCATTGCCGCAACGACATTGTCGAAATTCAGCAATGGCTCACCCATGCCCATCATGACGACATTGGTGATGCGCTGCGCTTCACCCAAGCGTTTTTGTGCAATATAAAGCTGACCAATAATTTCCGAGACATTTAAATTGCGATTGAAGCCTTGCCTGGCCGTGGAACAAAAGGTACATGCCAATGCGCAACCGATTTGTGACGACACACATAAAGTGCCACGATTTTGCTCAGGAATGAAGACACTCTCCACCCGATTGCCACAACTCATCTCTACCACCCATTTACGGGTACCATCGGTAGCAATTTTTTCCAGCAAAATTTCTGGCGCCTGGATAACGCAATGTTGCTTTAACCAGGTGCGCAGAGATTTACTCAGGTTGGTCATTTGATCAAAATCATCAACACCTTCCTGATAAATCCATTTCAGCAACTGGGTTGCACGAAATGGTTTTTCACCGATTTCGACAAAAAAGGCTTTGAGGCCTTCCCGGTCGAAATCGAGCAGATTGGTTTTACTTTTAACGGGTACGTTCACAAATCTCGTCTTCAGAAAAGAAGAAAGCAATTTCTTCTTTTGCAGTTTCCGGCGCATCAGAGCCATGCACGGCATTCTCATCGATGCTATCGGCAAAATCGGCACGAATCGTACCCGGCGCCGCTTCAGCAGGGTTAGTCGCGCCCATCAATTCACGGTTTTTCAATACCGCGCTTTCACCTTCCAGCACTTGAACAACGACCGGGCCTGAAATCATGAAAGAAACCAGGTCATTGAAAAAAGGACGTTCCTTATGAACAGCATAAAAACCTTCCGCCTGCTCTTTGGTTAAATGCCACATTTTCATCGCTATGATGCGCAATCCGTTTTTTTCAAAACGCGATTCGATTTCACCAATGACATTCTTAGCCACTGCATCAGGTTTTATAATTGAGAACGTACGTTCAATCGCCATTATCTATATCTCCAACTTTTATTGATTAATAAACTTGTATCAAGCCGCATCGAGTTCCCGCACGGCGAGTATTTCTCTGTCTGTCATCAGATGCACATCTTTTTCACTCAGTGTAACAAGCACCTGCGTGGCTCCTGAGCCGGCAACAAATTCCACTTCAACGCCATCTGGCTCATATACTTCAACGATGGCGCCAACATCGCCGCTTTTAAGCCCTTTTTCTGGAATATCTTTTTCAACACCACTGTATCTAAAGCGGACAATTTCATTTCTTACCTCCTGGATACACTGTAAGTAACGAAGGATATTTTTCATCTGTTTTCAGCATCCAGACACTAACAACCCAAACATCCTTTCCTGATGGGGCTTTCAATATTCCTGCAACCACATACCTAGAAGTTACGCATTGACAACAGATCGAAATTTTGGGTTTAAATGATTCATATCTGGCATAAAGGTGTCGATAAACGAAGCCATAACATCGTTGAATAAATTCCGCTGTACGCTATAGCAATTATTAATCACGTCTGCAAAGCTCAATTTTTGTAATTGAACAAAGCCACAAATTGCAGAAAAAATATGATTATTTATTGCTCTTTTATTGCGAACCTGGAACCGCTCAATATTACACACCTGCTTTATTGCCCGATGATATTGCTCAATCTGCCAATGCCTGTCATGTTGTTCGGTAAATGCTTTCTTGTCAAAAACAGCGGTTTTTTCTTCATCAGGTAGTGAACTTATGTAATGGCGAACTTGTTCTTTCAAGGTCGTCCGAAATAATTTCACATACCCAAAATTTTTGAGCCAAACCATTAAGCCGTCTTCCGGGATTTCTAATTGCCTGACTTGAACCCATGAACCTTTTTCAACAGAGACTAATCGATTACCTTCCACTGCAAAGAATAATCCTGTCTGATGATTTCTTGTCAATTTAAGATTATCCACGCAACTGTACCAGCTATCTCCTGTTACAAAACCAGGTTCCAGTCCCCAAGCTAATACTTCGGTCAGCATGTCTTGAAAATAGTCATTTTTTGTCTTTCCTTCCGCCTTATCGACCACCCGGAAATTCAGTGGTTGGTGTTTTCCTTGAATGTCTGTGTAGTACAACGTGACAAGATTGATTCCCTTGACTGCTCCATGATGTTTTCCCGACCAAAAATAACTGACATATGCCATATATTGGCTATAAGGTTTATCAAGAACACTATCGTCAACACTCAAGGTTCCGCCCTTTAAATTCAGGCTTGCGCTGGCTTCATTGTATAAATCTCGCCCAGTGTAATGCTCCCGATTTAGAAATCGATTTACGCTGTCATGTGATATTGACATGACTTCTCCTAATCGTCGACAACTAGCTTGTTTCGGCTCACTTAATAAAAAACCAATATACATGGGTAATGTACAGCAGGCTGTTGAGGGGCGTGTTATTTCTCTTATCAAGGTTTGCCTTGCATTGACTTTGGAATTTTTTAAACCCATAGTTTAACATTGCCTGTCAATGCGTAACTTCTAATACTTTACTCCATAGTCGGTAATTTCCTTTTTTTCGACTTCCCCATTAAGAAGTAAATTTTTTATATCTTCACTAAATTTTTCCAAGTCATTCTGGGTATATCCGATATTATAAAAAAATCTTGCCTTGAACTTTCCAACAGGATGATAAGGCGACAGTAAATAATCACGCACTTTCTCGATTGACACGATTGCTTTATCATTTTCAGGAACAAGCACTTTTATTCACCCCACTATCAAGAACTCTGTTCCACAAGCATCATTTCATCAGTTTTCCATTAGGGAAACGCTGAACGGAAATGCGACTCCCGCTTTGCTTACAAAATCAACAGCTTGCAGCTATCGATTTTGATGACACATCCCTGTGTCGCGGGAAGCACTGATTTAATCAGCACTTCCTTAGAAGTCTTGCCTAATGGTGAAAGCCCCCTTTCATGAATCAAGGCATACCATCCAAATCCAGGCCTTCTTTTTCCGGTATCATCAAATCTTCCTTGCTGATCCCTAAGCCCAATACAACCGGACTGGCCACATAGATGGATGAGTAAGTACCGATAGCGACACCGACTAACAAGGCAATAGCGAAGTTCTGGATGATTTCACCGCCCAGCCCTGCCAATGCAACCAATACCAAGGCTGTTGTGATCGATGTCATCAAGGTGCGGCTCAGTGTCTGGTTCAACGAAGCGTTCATAATGAACTCCGCATCACCTTTACGCATTTTACGGAAGTTCTCCCGAATGCGGTCATAAACGACGATGGTATCGTTTAATGAATAACCAATCACGGCCAGAATCGCCGCCAGAACCGTCAGGTCAAATTCCAGCCCGAATACCGAAAAAAAGCCCAGCGTGATAATCACATCATGAATCAGCGCTACCACAGAACCCAGTGCAAATTTGTATTCAAAGCGCCAGGCAACATAAAGCAGAATACCGAAAATCGAATACAGCAAAGCCAATCCACCATCTTCCGCCAATTCTTCTCCGACCTGAGGCCCAACAAATTCAACCCGTCTTAATTCGGCTTTTTGTGAAGCACTTTCGTTAATGGCTTTTAATACCTGGTTGCTAATCTCGGCATTACTAACCCCTTCTTCAGGCTTCAAGCGAATCAACACATCTTTAGCGGTACCAAAATGCTGTACCGAAGCATCGGCAAAACCAGCTGTCGCCAAAGCCTTACGAATTTCTTTCAAATTGACTGGCTGCGGATAACCGACTTCCACCAAAGTACCGCCGGTAAAATCGATGCCCAGTTTCAATCCGTTCACAGCTAATGAAATGACCGAAACCAGCAGCAGAAAACCGGACAAAGTCATCGCCAGTTTGCGTTTACCTAAAAAATCTATTGTTTGTTTTTTCATATTATTCATTTTGTATCCGCTTTTTTAGATAGGCAGTTTGCTGATCCGTCGTCCACCATAAATCCAGTTTATCAGCATTCGTGTGCCTAAAATTGCGGTAAACATGGAGGTTAAAATCCCCAGCGACAAGGTTACGGCAAAACCTTTGACAGGACCTGTGCCAAAACCAAACAGTACAAGCGCCACCAATAAAGTCGTGATATTGGCGTCCAGAATCGTCACAAAGGCTTTTTCATAACCGACAAAAATACTGGTTTGCGGACTGTTTCCCAGCCTCATTTCTTCCTTGATACGCTCAAAAATCAACACGTTGGCATCAACCGCCATACCAACTGTCAACACAATCCCGGCAATACCCGGCAAGGTCAGGGTCGCCTGCAGCAATGACAATAATGCGACAATCAATACCAGATTGAAGGCCAAAGCCATATTGGCGACCAAGCCGAAGACTTTATAGTAAACAGCCATGAACACCAACACCAGCAAGAAGCCAACGACTACCGACATCAAGCCCTTGTCGATATTATCTTGTCCAAGGCTTGGGCCAACGGTGCGCTCCTCAATAATATCCACGGGAGCCGCCAGGGCGCCTGCCCGCAATAACAAGGCCAACTTACGCGCTTCTTGAGGACTATCCAGCCCTGTAGTCTGGAAACGTTTACTGAAAGCATCACGAATAGTCGCTACGCTAATGACCTTTTCCACCTTTTCCTTACGGCGTACTTTTTTACCATCGACGGTGCGAGTTTTGCTTTTGTATTCAATAAACACCACGGCCATTGGCTTGCCAATATGATCACGGGTGAATTTACCCATTTTTTTCGCGCCAATACCATTCAAGGTGATAAATACTGCGGCGGAACCATTTTGATCCAGACCCGATGAAGCATCGACAATCTGATCACCGGTCACAATAACGCGGCGTTTCAGCAAAATCGGCTGACCGTTTTTCTCGTAATATAACTTACTGCCCACCGGCACATGCCCGGACAAGGCTTTTTGAATATCATGTTCGGTATCGACCAGGCGATATTCCAAGGTCGCGGTCGTTCCCAAAATTTCTTTGGCTCGTGTTGTGTCCTGAACACCCGGCAACTCAACAACAATTCGATTATCACCTTGCTGCTGAATGACAGGCTCAGCCACACCAATTTCATTGACCCGGTTGCGCAGCGTGGTCATATTCTGATCCAGCGCAAATTTCTTGATTTCCTTCTTTTCCTGTTCGGAAATTTTGGCCAACAAGGTAACGTCATCGGCTTCGGTAATCACCAGGTTTCTAAGTTCTTTACCCAGTAAAGCCAAAGCAGCGTTTTTGTCCGACTCGTTTTTCAGCAAGATTTTAATCGCGCCATTTTCCCGAACCACCGAGCGATAACGAATTTTCGCTGTTCTCAGTGCCGATCGAATATCGCTGTAATAGCGCTCTTCAGCCTGCCTGACTGCCGCATCCATATCGACTTCCAGCAGAAAATGTACGCCACCGCGTAAATCCAGGCCCAGATACATAGGTTTTGCGCCAATGGCGCGCAGCCATTCAGGCGTTGCCGGAGCCAAATTCAAGGCGACGGTAATATTGCCTTCTAACTTTTCGCGCAATAAATCAGCGGCATGTAATTGTTTTTCGGTATCATCGAAACGCACCAGCACCCGACCATTGTCGAATTCAATCTTTTTGGCGGACAAACCAGCCTGTTGCAAAATCGACTGGATTTCGTCAGCTTTTGTCGCCGTCAATGCGGTCGATGTAGTAGAAGATAATTGCACAGCCGGATCGTTACCATATAAATTAGGTAAAGCGTATAAAATACCGACAATGAAAACAGCGATAATCAGGAAATTTTTCCAGACGGGGAAATGGTTTTGCATTTTTATTCCATCAAACTCGTGTGATGACTTCGTTTAAACAATCAGGCGAATCATCCTTGAACCGCCCGTTCCTGCAAGACTTAAGGAAGCGCTGAAAAAATCATCCATGACTTGTCAGCGCCCGCAATACGGAAATGCGATTTCCGCTTTGCTTACAAAATCAATAGCTTGCAGCTATCGATTTTGACGACGCATCCCTGTGTCCAAAGGAAGTGCTGATTAAATCAGCACTTCCTTAAGACTTTATTTTCTTTTGCAGCGTTTTGTAGGTTCCTTTCGGCATCATATTGGCAATGGCATGACGCTGAATAGTTAAATAGGTATTATCGCCGACTTCCAGGCGGACAAAATTCTCATCCAGATCAACCACTTTGCCGACAATACCGCCCGTTGTCGCCACTTCATGCCCTTTGCTGAGGGCCTCCAACATGGCTTTTTGTTCTTTATTGCGCTTGGACTGTGGCCGGATAAACAGAAAATAGAAAAAAATCAAAATACCCAGCGGAAACAGCAAGGCTTCAAAACCTGGCTGTTGTGCGGCTGGCGCGGCAGCGGCCGCTGCATCAGAAACAAAAAAACTCATGGTTGTCCTCGTGTATTTTTTAAATGGGTTGCAACAAAGAACTCCGAAAAGCCAACGATGGAAGTTCTCCAGCGAAACCGCATTATTATGCCACAACTGGAACGGATTTGCCTCGTAGCTGATAAAATTCAGCAACAAATGCATCAAATGTCTGCTCGGCAATCGCCGTTCGCATCCCAGCCATCAACTCTTGATAATAATAAAGGTTATGCAGAGTATTCAACCTTGAACCCAGCATTTCCCGGCATTTGTCCAAATGACGTAAATAGCTGCGTGAATAGTGCCTGCAGGTATAACACCGGCAGCTTTCATCCAAAGGTCGGGTATCAAACTGATACTGACTGTTACGGATTTTTATCACGCCTGTGCGGGTAAAAATATGTCCATTCCGCGCATTGCGGGTTGGCATCACGCAATCGAACATATCAATTCCCCGGCGCACCGCTTCAACCAGATCTTCCGGCGTCCCGACCCCCATCAGATAGCGTGGTTTATCCACCGGCATTTTTGCCTGTAAATCATCCAGTGTCGCCAACATTTCTTCTTTAGGTTCCCCCACGGAAAGTCCGCCAATGGCGTAACCATCAAAACCAATTTCTGTCAGACCGGCGATGGATTCTTCACGTAAATCAGCATACATACCGCCCTGTACAATGCCAAACAACGCCGATGAATTATCGCCATGGGCGTCTTTACTGCGCTCGGCCCAACGCAGCGACAATCGCATTGATTCAGCCGCCTCTTTCTCGGTAGCCGGATAAGGTGTGCATTCATCAAAAATCATGACAATATCCGAACCTAAATCACGCTGCACCTGCATGGATTCTTCCGGCCCCATAAAAATCCTGGAGCCATTGACCGGTGATTTGAAGGTAACGCCTTGTTCGGTAATTTTTCGTAACGCACCCAGGCTGAAAACCTGAAAACCGCCGGAATCGGTCAGAATCGGTTTTTGCCACTGCATAAAATCATGCAGATCGCCATGTGCCTTGATCACGTCCATACCCGGACGCAACATCAAATGAAAGGTATTGCCTAAAATAATCTCTGCGCCCATGCCCTCCAGTTCATCAGGCGTCATTGCCTTGACAGTGCCATAGGTGCCAACCGGCATGAACACCGGCGTCTCGATCACGCCGCGGGCAAAAATCAGGCGGCCACGACGGGCTGCGCCGTCATTGTTTAATAGGTTAAATTGCATTGAGTGATTGTGTTAAAAATATTGAGTGAGGGGACTGGATACATTGTGTCGGGTTACGCTGCGCTAACCCGACCTACACGATATTTTAGTCATCCGTCGCTATCCCGGCTTTTTCAGTCACACTTTTCGGCAGTTTTTTCTTCACCTTGACGCCAAGTTCTTCAAAGCTGACCGCCTGTCGAATCAGATTGCCACGGCCTGTGGTCAATTTATTCATCGCATCGTCATAGGTTTTATTGACGGTAGTCAGCTGATTGCCGAGTTTTTCCATGTCTTCGACAAAACCGCGAAGCTTATCATATAAGGCGCCCGCCTTGTCTGCGATCAAGCGGGCATTTTCATTTTGTTGTTCATAGCGCCAGATATTTTGCACAGTGCGTAGAGTCGCCAGTAACGTTGTCGGTGTCACCACCACGATTTTGTGTTCAAAGGCATCATTGAACAGTTTCTCATCGGACTGAAAAGCCGCCATGAAGGCTGCTTCAATCGGCATGAACAGCAGCACAAAATCCAGTGAGCGCAATCCTTTCAGTTGCGAATAATCTTTTTCGCTCAATGTTCTGATATGCTTTCTGACTGCATCGACATGCGCTTTCAATGCATCTATTCTTTCCTGCTCATCTTCTGTAGAGCAATAACGCTCATAGGCAACCAGCGACACCTTGGAGTCGATGACCACAACTTTTTCTTCTGGCAAGCGAATAATGACATCCGGCTTGAACAGCCTGTTTTCATTGTCCCGAAAAGCGCCCTGGGTTTCATACTCAATGCCTTTACGCAAACCGGACTGCTCCAGCACTTTTTCCAGAATCATTTCGCCCCAGTTACCTTGAATCTTTTTGTCGCCTTTTAAAGCACGGGTCAGATTCAAAGCCTCCTGATTCATTTTAGCGGTATCGCGGCGCAGTTGGATAATTTCCTCGCGGAGCGAAATGCGGTCTTTGCTTTCATTGTCGTAAATCGTTTCCAGCCGGGTTTTGAAATCGCCGAACTGCTGTTTAAGCGGATTCAACAATTGCTCTATACTGGTTTTGTTTTGCTCGGTAAATTGCTTGCTGCGCTGCTCAAAAATCTGATTGGCCAGATTCTCGAACTGTATTTTCAAATGCTGCTCTGCGGCCTGTAATAACTGAATTTTTTCCTGGTGATTTTTTTGCTGTTCCTGTAAACGGGTTTGCAATTCGGCATTTTCCGTTTGTAACACACTGAACTGGCTTTGCAACGCATTCCATTCGTCTTGTTTGGCCTGGTAATGAGTCAATTTTTCTTCCACTACCGCTCGCTCGACTTGCAAAGCATGTAACTCCTGCTGCGCCAGCAGGATTTGTTCGGCCTGCTGATCAGATTGTCTCTTTTGTCGCCACCAAAATATCAGCCCCGGCAAAAAACCCACGGCAAATGCCACAGCTAGCGGCCAAAACTGTAACAAATCATCCATTTATAATGATTTGAACGCTTTTTCAGCCGCTTGCAAGGTTTTTTCGATCACCCCAACATCATGCGCGGCAGAAACAAACCCTGCCTCAAAAGCCGAAGGGGCCAAATAAACGCCTTGCTCCAACATGGCATGGAAAAACCGTTTAAATTGCTCCTGATCACAGGCCATGACTTGGGCAAAGCGGCTAATTTTAGCTTCCTCGCTAAAAAACAAACCAAACATGCTTCCCACCTGGTTGGTGGTGACTGCAATCCCTGCCTGCCTGGCTTTTTCCTTAATTCCATTGACCAGCGTTGTCGTTTGCGCGGTAATTTCTTTATAAAAACCCGGCCTGGAAATCAACTCCAGTGTTTTTAAACCCGCAGCCATCGCGACAGGATTTCCAGACAAGGTTCCCGCCTGATAAACCGGCCCGATTGGCGCCAGATATTCCATGATTTCCCGTTTGCCGCCAAATACACCGACCGGCATGCCGCCACCAATCACTTTACCCAACGTCGTCATGTCGGGCGTTACTCCAAACAATCCTTGCACCCCATTGAGTCCAACCCGGAAACCTGTCATCACTTCATCAAAAATCAACACACTGCCATATTGATCACAAAGCTCCCGCAAAGTCTGTAAAAAGCCTTCTTCCGGTGGAATACAATTCATATTGCCGGCGACAGGCTCGACAATGATGCAAGCGATTTCATCGCCCATTTCGGCAAATGCCGCTTTGACCGATTCACTGTCGTTATAAACCAGGGTAATGGTATCAGCCGCGACCGAAGCCGGCACCCCTGGAGAACTGGGCACTCCCAGCGTCAACGCACCGGAACCGGCCTTGACCAACAAGGCATCAGAATGGCCATGATAACAGCCTTCAAACTTGACGATCTTGTCCCGGCCGGTAAAACCCCGCGCCAGGCGCAACGCACTCATGGTTGCTTCCGTACCGGAACTGACCATGCGCACCAAATCCAGCGACGGAACCAGCTGACACACTTTTTCCGCCATACGGGTTTCAATTTCAGTCGGCGCACCAAAGCTGAGTCCTTTTTCGGCCGTCTGTTTGACCGTTTCGATAACTTCCGGATGGGCATGCCCTAAAATCATCGGCCCCCAGGAACCGACATAATCAATATATTGTTTGCCTTCGCTGTCGATAATATAAGCGCCTGCAGCGCGATCGATATAAACCGGTGTCCCACCGACACCATTGAAGGCGCGCACCGGCGAATTGACGCCGCCGGGAATAAACTGTTTTGCCTGTTCAAATAATATTGTTGAATGTGTCATAAATCCGTTAACTTTAATCGTTATCTTTAATCGCCAAAACCTTGTCCAGCGGTAATTCCAGCATTTTCGCCACTTCTTCGGGCGAATGTTTTTTCAGCATGCGCTTCACCATTAAGGAAATACCTTTTTCCAAGCCCTTTTCCAAGCCTCTTTCTTCGCCCTGCTCCATTCCTAACTCATAGGAAGGTAAATTCTGCAATTTTACCTGAGTAATCATTTTCTACGCCTCTTTGATAAAATCTTTTAGATGCCGATTCTCCGACAATATTTCCATCATATAAAAATATTCCCGAAACTGCTTTGTCTCCTGTCCTATCTTTTGATGCAAGCGTCCTACAATTTCCGCTACCGCCTGCCGTTCCGGCGTGTCCTTGCCCCCCCCAAGAATTGATAACACGATGGCGTCAGGCGTATCTTGCGCCAGTAATTGCCGGTAATCAATCTGATGCATATCAATAATATGGTAGCGATAAGTCAGCGCTTCGCCATCCAGTCTGTCGGCCATGGTCAAACACGACTTGCCGATATAAATTACATATTGCTTTATTGACGCATCATTGAATTGAAACGCGATGTCCGTATAGTAGCGCAACATGCGCAACGGCATCCGCAAATCATTGTTATTCTGAATTTCCACATGCAGAATAAAGGATTGCGTATCTTTTTCAACCCGCGCCAGCAAATCGACACGCCGATCTTCAACACGTTGCTGCCCGGTTGACAACAACTCCAGCTCATCATACGCAACATCAAGTCCCAGCAGATAAACTGCCAGATCGACGGCCAATCGTTTGATCAACTGTTTACTGATGATATCCTTTTGACCCATATACTTGCATCTGAATGCGCCACCCTATCAGGGTGGATACCTTACGGCGAAGCCACCCTACATATCGGCAGTACGAATCAACGTTTGCCGAATAATTTTGGGCCTTTGGGATGAGATTTTTCTTGCAGGCAATGATAGGCTGCGTTTTCGTAACGAATCCGCAAGGATTGGGTGTCCTTATGTTCTTTCAGGAATTTTTCAGCTTCCACTGCAGTCAGGTCTTTCATCATATAAGTGGCGATACATAAACAAGGTTTGGCATAGCGTCTTCTGTCCAGCGCCTTGTTCACAGAATTTTTAACCTCTCGATCCACGCACTGATCGGCAAATTCATGTTCAAATTTGTGTTTGACCAAATCACTCACTTCCGCGCCATGTGAATGATCGAATACATTATGGGCAGTTTTTTTGACGGCTGTTTTCGGCTTGTCGTCGGAACAGGCCGAGACCAGCACGGCGACAGTCACCAGCAGCAATAGCGTTTGCAGTGTTTTTTTAACAGGATTTTGTTTTTTCATGGGCTTAAAACATTTTTTAAAGGGCTGAACTTTACCATCTTGAGAGGCAAGATTCCAGCCGGCCAGAAACAAAAAAGGGAAGGTTTTACTCTTCCCTTTTTTGCTATTGCCAAGTAGGCGGAACCCAGCAACTTTTTACATGAATAGCTAAAGAAAGTACTTTTTCAATGCAGAAAGTGCTGGGCTTGTTCCGCCCTACAATTATGCTTAAATCAACTTAGAATTTGAAACCGAGTGAACCACCCAGGGTGAAACCATCGGTATCGACGCCGTCGATATCATCGAAAGAGTGATGGTAACGACCATCCGCGCCAACGACAATACCATTAAATACTTCGTATTCCGCACCTAAACCGAAGTTCATGCCGCTGTTCAATACGGTAACTGCTGAAGATGGTGGGCTGATGATGTTAACATCCAAGCCAACTGGGATGATCCATGGACGGAATTTGCTGCCATGCATGAATTTGATTTTTGGTGATGCGTTGATTCTTAATTGGCTGACATCTGCTGCTACATTATTTTGCCAATTATTTGGGCTATTAGTATTTCCATTACTTATGCCATTAGCTCTTGCATTGGCAATATGCGCATATTCAAAGCCAAATTCGATACCAAATGAAGTGTGATCCATAAAGCCAAACAGGTCATTGTTGACATTGTAATCGAAGGCACCGCCATAATAGAAAGCATCCCTATCAGTATTAAATGCGGGGCGGAGACCACTACCTAAAGTCGCTGTATGTTTACGGTTATCATTAAAATGCATCCAACCGCCACGGACAGACACTAAATTATCTTTGCTGGCGACATGAACCGGCGCACTTCTGACTGAAGACATCCATTGATCCAGTTCCTGCAGTTTTGCAGAATTGCTGCTGACAGCGGTTGAAGCCTGAGCCTTGACGCGGCTTAGTTCTGCCTGCATGGCTTGCATCATGCTGGCCATTTGCTGAACCTGTGCTTCCAGCGCAGCAGTTTTCTTGGCGGTTGCATCGGCAACGCGCTCAGCTTTTGAATGTGCCATGGCAGATGATGAAGCCATCGCCAATGTTGCCGTGGCGACTGCCAGGGCTAATTTTGTTTTTTTAAAGGTCATAAGATTCCCCCTCAGAGGTTGTTGTTATCAAACTGCATTTGCTTATCTGCAACACAGAGTTTTATTACGGTTTATTACGGTTTATTACGGTAGTAATAATAGCAACAAAACCGATCCCATACAAGTTTTGAGGCATTTTTTTGAGGCATTTTTTTATTCTTTTTAATTCAATATATTAAAGAAGTATTGTAATTTTTTCTTTGTCGGAAAAAAAACAACATTTCCCGTCAAAGTTTTCGGTTTTTCTTGTCCCCCGTTTCATGATACCTTTAGCAAGTCCAATCGACGATAAAGTTCCATACCCCATACAACGCCGACCTGAGCCAACCACAACAACATTGTTATAATTATTTTCCATGAGTGAATTATTTGATTTTACTATACTTGGCGGCGGCATCAGCGGCCTACTGACTGCGCGCGAATTATCTCTGGCCGGCTACCACGTCGCCATTATTGACAGTGGTGAGATTGGCCACGAATCTTCCTGGGCGGGAGGCGGTATTTTGCTGCCGTTATATCCCTGGCGCCAGCCACCTTGTATCAGCGAACTTGTGATTGCCAGTTTAGCAATATACCCAGGTCTTGCGGATGAATTACTGGCGCAGACCGGCATTGATCCTGAGTTTATTGTCAGCGGCCTGCTGATCTGTAAAAATCCGGACATTGCTGCGGCAGAGATTTGGTGCAAAACATATGCCGTTCGTCATCAGGCGGCCGAACCCTCGCAGTTTCCACAAATTGACAGTCACTTTGAGCAAGCTTTATGGCTACCAGATATTGCCCAAGCCCGCAACCCTCGTTTGTTAAAATCATTGAAAGCGTGGCTTGAGAAACAATCTGTCGAATTTTTTGAGAACTGCCAAGTCAACACGATAGAACGACAAGGCCAGCGAATTACCCGTTTACGCTCCGATCAAGGCGACTTTCGCTGCGGCCATTTGATTATCACCACCGGGGGCTGGACATCCCGTTTATTCTCCACACTGTTACCGGATATTACGCCACCACCTGAAATACACCCGGTCAAAGGACAGATGTTGTTGTTCGAGGCCGAGCCAACATTGCTGCCCTGTATGGTTTTGGATAATGACCGTTATTTGATTCCACGAAAAGACGGTAAAATTTTGGCTGGCAGCACCGTTGAAGAGGTTGGCTTTGACAAACAAACCAGCAACGACAGCAAACAACAGTTGGCAGAATTTGCCACATCCTTGTTACCGGCCCTGAAAGATACGCCTGTCATTCATCATTGGGCAGGCTTGCGGCCAGGAACGAAAGAAGGCATCCCCTGTATCGGCAAGCACCCGGAAATAAATAATTTGAGCGTCAATGCCGGTCATTTTCGTAATGGTTTAGGTATGGGGCCTGCTTCCGCCCGTTTGCTGGCTGATTTAATTCTTGATCGCCAGCCATTGTTGAGCCCTGAGCCTTTTCAGTTTAAAACCACTACTTTATGAATATTTACCCGCTGATTCGCCCCTTATTATTTCAATTAGACCCGGAAACGGCCCACACCGTTACCCTCAAAGGTTTACAGTTTGCCTATCAAACCGGCCTGTCCAGTTTGATTGCCGCAAAACACACCGAACAAGCTATCGATATAATGGGCCTGCATTTTAAAAACCCTGTTGGCCTGGCGGCGGGGCTGGATAAAAATGGTGACTACATTGATGCACTGGCGGCTCTGGGCTTTGGTTTTATTGAAATCGGCACGGTCACGCCACGGCCACAGCCGGGCAACCCCAAGCCCAGATTGTTTCGCCTGCCGGAACATCAGGCTATCATCAACCGCATGGGCTTTAACAATAAAGGCATCGACCATTTATTGAAACAGGTCGCGCAAGCGCAATACGATGGCATATTAGGTATCAATATCGGCAAGAATTTTGACACCCCCCTGGAAAATGCCGTGGATGATTATTTGATTGGGTTGAGAAAAAGTTATCCCGCAGCCAGCTATATCACCCTCAATATCTCTTCACCCAACACCAAAAACCTGCGTCAATTGCAGCAAGGAGAAGAAATAGAAATATTATTGTCCCGCTTGAAAGAGGAACAACTGGCTTTACAGCAACAACATGGCAAATATGTGCCATTAGTGGTGAAAATCGCCCCTGATCTGAGTGATGATGAAATCACCCATATTGCCAATTTGTTAAAATCACTGGAAATCAATGCTGTGATCGCCACTAATACGACGATAGATCGGTCGGCAATCAGCAACCACCCGCTGGCACAGGAAAACGGCGGATTGAGCGGCGCGCCAGTCAAGGAAAAATCCACCTATGTAGTCCAAAAACTGGCCGAGGCATTGAACGGGGCTGCGCCAATTATCGCCGCTGGCGGTATTTCAAGCGGCGAGGATGCCAAAGAAAAACTGGCGGCCGGCGCCAGTTTGCTACAGGTTTACAGTGGCTTGATTTACCGTGGGCCGCAGTTGATTGATGATATTTTGGCAACCTTGGCGAGCCGGGCATCATGATGGTGGATTGCCTGACGGCAAACCCCATCCTGCAAATCAATCTGCATTGGCCCATTCGGCCAGCATGGCGTTGACTTCGGCACGATCAAAAAAATCAGGCTCGAACTCTCCCTCATCACCTTCCAGCCATTCCCGGTAACTTTCATGCTCAGGATGGCCGGGATCATTCCAGGCCTGCAGAAATTTGGCATAACCCCAGATACCGCCTACATCTTCCGGCGGACAGGCCTTACGTCCAGTCACGCAATGCGGCAAGGTCTTTTTAGGGTCAAATGGCAGAATTTTTTCCAGCGCGATGGTGTGAACCCAACCATCGCCGAAGTCATATTCATATTGAATCTTGTCTTTTTCCCTTTTGAATACGTTACTCAACCTGACGCCCTCTTCAGGTTTTACGTCAAAATCAAAATCCGGTTCAGGAACGCCATAAAACTCGCCATTGATAATAAATTGGTGCAGATGACAATCAAACCAGCCCATGGCAATTTGTATAACCTCATGCAACTGAGCCAGATCATAGCTGCTGGGAACCAGAACACGCCGCCAAATAGGTGGCTTAGCGCCATCTAAAGAGATTTTTAATTGATAGATATTTCTTAATTCAGTGATATTCATGCTTCGCCTGCAATTGCCATTTGTTCGATTAAAATAGAGCCGGTACGAATATTACCGCGGCAATCCATATCATTGCCAATTTCAACAATCTGCTGAAACATTTCTTTTAAATTACCGGCAATGGTGATTTCTTCTACCGGATACTGAATTTGTCCATTTTCCACCCAAAATCCGGATGCACCACGAGAATAATCCCCTGTGACCATATTGACGCCTTGTCCCATCAATTCTGTGACCAACAATCCTGTATGCATGCTTTGTAATAATGCGGAAAAATCCTTGTCGCCTGGCTCAACAGTCAGATTATGCACACCTCCTGCATTCCCGGTTGTTTGCATCCTAAGCTTTCGCGCCGAATAACTGCTGAGTACATAGGATTTCAAGATACCGTCTGCGACGATGTCATGTTCATGAGTCGCCACCCCTTCAGCGTCGTAGCTGGCGCTACCAAGACCGGCAGGAATAAAAGGTTGCTCGTCAATACGGACAAAATCCGGCAGAATTTGTTTACCCAATGAATCCAGTAAAAATGAACTTTTGCGATACAGGTTTCCACCACTGATGGCGCCAACTAATGAGCCGATCAAACTGGTGGCAATATCGGCTGCAAACAACACCGGGCAATGCCGTGTCGCCAAGGCTTTCGCTCCCAGACGTTTTAGCGTTCGTTCTGCAGCGCGTTGTCCAACCTGGCGCGCTGATTCCAGATTCTCCGGTTTTCGTGAAACGGTGTACCAATAATCACGCTGCATGTTATCCCCGCTACCAGCCAGTACCGAGCAGCTCAATGAATGGCGGGTCGAGGGATAGCCATGCAGAAAGCCCAGCGAATTGCCAAATACGCGAACACCCTGGTGACTATTGATACTGGCGCCTTCGGAGTTACTGATCGCTGCATCGAAATCACGTGCGGCATTTTCGCATTCTATCGCCTGCTCTATAGCTTGCTCTGCCGTCAATTCCCATGGGTGATATAAATCCAGATCAGGAAATTGTTTTGCCAATAATTCGGCTTCCGGCAGACCGGCATAAGGGTCTTCACTGGCGTAACGTGCGATAGTACAGGCTGCTGTTACCGTTTCCCGCAATGATTCAGGCGACGAGTCGTTACTGCTGGCCGAGCCTTTGCGCTGGCCAAAATAAACCGTAATGCCCAAGCCCTGGTCACAATGATATTCAACGGTTTCCACTTCGCCGAGGCGAGCTGTGACCGACAAACCATCATCAACACTCAGCCCCGCTTCTGCCGCTGTCGCGCCTTGCTTTCCCGCTTCATTCAGTAAATCCTGAACGATATTTTTCAGTTGCTCAATTTGTGCTTGTTTTTGTTCAGCCATATGTTTGTACGTTATGAGACCTGTGTCCCGCCGACAGTTAAGTTATCAATTTTCAAGGTTGGCTGACCGACACCAACCGGTACGCTCTGGCCATCCTTGCCGCAGGTTCCGACGCCGCTATCCAGTTCCAGGTCATCTCCCACCATGGAAACACGCGTCAATACATCCGGGCCATTGCCTATCAGCGTTGCACCTTTAACCGGGCGAGTGATTTTGCCATTTTCAATCAGATAGGCTTCACTGGCGGAAAAAACAAATTTCCCGGAGGTGATATCCACTTGTCCGCCACCAAAGTTTTTTGCATACAGTCCTTTTTTGACCGAAGCGATAATTTCTTCAGGGTCATGTTCTCCCGGCAACATATAGGTATTGGTCATACGCGGCAGCGGCAGGTGCGCATAAGATTCGCGCCGGCCATTTCCCGTCGGGGCAACCCCCATCAAGCGCGCATTGAGCTTGTCCTGCATATAGCCTTTTAAAATACCGTTTTCGATCAGCACCGTGCTTTCTGTTGGCACACCCTCATCATCAACCGTCAATGAACCCCGTCGCCCTGGCAAAGTACCATCATCGACCACCGTGCATAAATCCGAAGCGACCCGTTCACCAACACGGCCACTGAACGCCGACGTGCCTTTGCGGTTGAAGTCGCCTTCCAGACCATGGCCAATGGCTTCATGCAATAAAATACCAGGCCACCCAGGACCCAATACCACCGTCATATTGCCAGCCGGCGCCTCATCGGCTTCAAGATTGACCTGGGCCTGCCTGACGGCTTCACGAGCAAATTCCATGGCCGTATCATCCTGGATAAACAGTTGATAATCGGTACGGCCACCTCCGCCCATACTGCCAGATTCCCGCCGGCCATCCTGCTCCAGAATGACCGTGACATTGAAACGCACCAATGGCCGGATATCGGCAACTAACGAACCATCCTGACTGGCGATCAGCACATTTTCATAGACGCCGACCAATGACAGCATAACTTCCTCGATACGCGCTTCAAGTTGTCTGACCTGCTGATCGATTTTCTTCAAAAAAGCGATTTTTTCAGCATCTTCCATTGACTTCAGCGGATTGACCGGCTTATAGAGCTGCGGCGCATCGGTTTTTGCCAGCATATTGACTTGCCGGCTTTGCCCTTGCCGGATAATCGCTTTGACATTGCCGGCAGCTTCCAGCAATACCGGCAATTCCAGCCTGTCACTGTAGGCGAAGCCGGTTTTTTCCGCCGCCACCACCCTGACGCCCGCGCCGGTTTCAATATTGTGACTGCCTTGCTTGATAATACCACCTTCCAACTGCCAGGATTCGAAATGGGTGCTTTGGAAATAAATATCGGCCAGATCGGCCGGCACACTCAACAAGCGATTCATCACCTGTTCGATATCCTGCTGTTGCAAGCCTTGTGGTTGTAAAAGGGATTCACAAACCCGCTCCAATACACTCATTGTTCTTTTTCCTCCGGGCCGACAATCGCCTTGATCGTTTTATAAAGCATTTTCACTAATTTTTCCGAACCATCAGCTAACTCATCATCCTCATCAGTCGACTCGGCCTGTTGCAAAAGCCTGACCTTCACATCTGTTTCCATGCCATTCCAGGCAAGTTTTATTTCGTATTTAGCTTCGCCGTATTCATCTTCAAACCAGAAAAAACGGACATTGCCAAAGGTCTCTCCGCTTTCCTCACTGGCGTCATATTTAACCTGAACAATACCGGCTTCACGGTTTTTATCGACAATCTCGATTTGTTTATCATTCAAGGCTTCAAGCACTAACTCCCAGGCGCGGTCCTGGAATTTTCTGATTTTTAACAGTGGGGGTGTCTGGCTGTCATCCAATACCACCACAACTTTTTCAGGCTTGGCGCGCTGTTCAATTTGAGGTGATATGGTAGTTGCCTGCTGTTCTATTTCAACAGCCGGCGGCACCTCAAGCTCGGTTGTATCGCGGTAAGACGACTCGCCACCGCAACCTGCCAGGGCTACTGCACCAACCCACAACAATAGTTTATTCATCTGCTATAAAAAAACGTCGATGCTGCAAGACAGGGAATGACTGGCGAATTTTTTCCAGTTTATCCAGATCAATATCGGCGCTGACAAAACCTGCGCCGGTTTTATAACAATCCAGAATCACGCCCCAGGGATCTATGATCATGCTGTGCCCAAAAGTTTTGCGGCCATTGAGATGAAACCCTCCTTGATTGGAAGCAATGACATAGCACTGATTTTCGATGGCCCGGGCGCGTAACAACACTTCCCAGTGAGCCGCGCCAGTTTCGGCGGTGAATGCTGCAGGAACGGCCAGAATATCAATCCCTTCATTAACGGCGCTACGAAAAAATTCCGGGAAGCGCAGATCGTAACAAACGGCGATGCCTAACTTACCATACGGAGTATCAACCACACGGATATGCTCACCCGCTTCTATGGAAGCCGATTCCTTGTATACTTCGTTGGTATCGGGCACGTTGACATCAAACAGGTGAATTTTGTCATAACGGGCGACCACATCACCTTTATCGTTATACACCAGACAAGCCGCCCGGACTTTATTGTCATCGTTGGCTTCCAACGGAATAGTTCCTCCCACCAGCCAGATGCCATGCTTTTTAGCGGTAGTGGCTAAAAATTCCTGAATGGGTCCTTCACCATCTTTTTCACGAATTTTGACCTTGTCAAATTCATCAGACCCCATCAAGGCAAAATTTTCTGGCAACACGACCAGTCTCGCCCCAGCGCCGACTGCTTCCGCAACAAGTTGCCCTGCCTTTAAAAGATTAGCGTTAACATTAGGACTAGACGCCATCTGTATGGCTGCACATATTGTCATTTATTCTCTCTTCTTCTTTTTCTGGTTAAGGAAGCGCTGATTAAATAAGTGCTTCCCGCGACACAGGGATGTGTCGTCAAAATCGATAGCTACAAGCTATTGATTTTGTAAGCAAAGCGGGAATCGCATTTCCGTTCAGCGTTTCCTTAAGGAATCGCTGATTTAATCACGATTCGAAGTGGCACGGCGATGTGCCAGCAAAGCGCAAACCTCACAATACTTTACAGATGCTGACAACATGGAAGATTTGTTCAGCGCTTCCATTAAGAAACACTGAATGCCGGCTTCGACCGCCAAAAAAACAACACCATTTTTTTAGAAAACTGCTATTTTGAGGCATTCGGTGAAACAGTCATACCCTGCCAAAATTTTCGAATAATGCCATTGTTTCCATTCAATGGTGTCACGTTGGCATCCGACCAACTACCGCTTATTTTATATTCCGATCCAAAAAAATAACCTTCCTTATAATCTTCGTCGAAAACCCGCGTGATTGCCGAGGCAATACCGCCGACAATTGTACCAGCAATGGGAACTGCCGCCGAACTTTTAGGCACCACCCAGACATGGGCATCCAGTGTCTTGTTTTCAAGGTTAACCAGTCCCGCCACTTTGATTCTCGCCGCAATAGCGTCAATCAACAGATCATGTGTTCGGGCAATTCCATCCGTAATATCGAAATGCCCTTTGATGGAATTGTAGGCCAACCCTTTTTTATAAATATCACTGAAGTCCAGGCTGAATCGTTTCACCCATTGCCGGATTGCAATCAAGCCCAATAATCGACCAAACCCTGGTTCAATACTGGCGATTCTGCCGCCAGTCAGCTCTACATCTATCCGCCCATCCAACACTTTTGGACTCAGCTGATAAGGCGTTCCAGCCCAAGCCAGGTTAAATTTCAGTTTGGCGGATGTTTCCCGCAAATCATTGGCAAAACCGAGGCGATCCAGAAAAGAGGTAAAGTCCTGACTGTTCAATTGCCCCTTCATCACGGTCCGATACCCTATCGATGTTTTGAACCAATCGCCAGACATTTCCAGTGAACTGGTTTCATTGACCAGACTGATTTTTTTGAAATGAAATGTATTTTGTCGCCGTTCTGTTTCGACAATCAACATCCCTTGATCGATGCTATTGAAAATCAGTTTTTCAGCATAAATATCAAACAGGGGTAATGTTGCCAGATCTATTTTTTTCGAAGGCCCTTTTGCCGACTTTAAGGCCAACAATTTATCCAGGTCGAGCCTATCCAGATTCAGGGTATTTTTCTCAATTTTTGGCTGACTCGCCAATAATAATTCGCCTTCCGCCAGTTGACTGTTTAAATCGACACGCCAAAACCGTTTTCCTGGTTTGATTTGAAGTTTTATTGGCCCAAGTTGATTGTTTTGCCAACTCAGTTGTCCTATTTGAGCGTCAATCATACGCATGGATGAAGCCGTTTTTTTGTTGCCCATGTCGCCAGCTAACAGAGGCCACCAATCATCCATGTTTAATTGCGCCAGACGAATTTCAACCCAAACACCTGAGCCTTTCAATAAATTAGCTTTTCCTTTGCCTAACCTGATATGGGCTGATTGCATCCGGGAGTTTTCTCCCATCAAGGTGATAGCTGCCTTTAATATATCGTCATAATCCAGATAGAGGTTTTTTTCCTGGTCGGGTTTTAATCTTACCCGAACCGACAAAGGTCGTTTTTGTTGCAGAGTTTTCCCCAATGGCACCGGCAAATCGATGGCAACACCTTTCAGGTCGGTATAGACGTTGACTTCTGGTTGCAGGGCCTGCCGGTGAGGCAGCACTACCTTGACCTGATAATTAAAACGCCCTTTCGCCAGTTTATTTTTTAATTTGGGAAATAAACGATACAGCACATCCGTTTTCATTCCGCCAAGACTTGCAATAGTGACTTGTTGAGGGTCAGACGAAATGTCGGCTTTTAACGCTTGCCCTGCCAGCCTCCCGGTTAATTGATTACTGAACAGGCCATTTTCGGTAAAGTTAACGATGCCGTTAATTTTTTCGATAGGCAAACTTAATGCTTTAACCTGCATTTTCGCTTGCTGTAATTGAAAATGCCCGGCAACATGAAAGTTTTTATCTTCGACCAGGGGCACAGATAAATTAAAGGCAACCTTGGCTTTACCGTTTACCGTTAGCGCATCGACAATATTATCAACCGTACCATGAAGTGGCGTTAATTGGAGAAATCGCAAAAAATGTTCAACCTTGCCAAACAATTCGGCTTTCACCAGTACTGTCTCACCATCTTCCAGGTCTGGCAATGAAACCTCTGCATGGTGGCTGTGAATATTGTGAGAATAGGCATTGTCAATATCGATATGAAGACTGTTGCCCAAAAAATGCAATTGACCCTTCACTTGTTTCAATGGCGGCCAAAACGGGGAATATTGCAATACGCCGTCTCCAATATCCGCCAGCACTTCAAACTTGCCCTCTCCATGCTTGAAAGGAAATTGCTCAAGCGCCCCTTTCAAACGCATTTTCCCCTGGATTAAATCCGCCGATA
Organism: Methylomarinum sp.; assembly: GCA_965277025.1. Taxonomy (GTDB): domain Bacteria; phylum Pseudomonadota; class Gammaproteobacteria; order Methylococcales; family Methylomonadaceae; genus Methylomarinum. Next base: position 1,173,616 of record OZ255706.1, on the reverse strand, counting down.
TTTTCGCCTCATCCAGCCATTTGACCAGCTCTGGCTGCATAATACCGGTAGGCAAATAACGACTGATATTTTTAACTCGCTGAAAACTATGAAAGGCCAGACTCATATCCACCTCAATAGATTCATTTTCTTTGGGCAGGCTAATGCCAAATTGAGAATCCGCCTCCAATGCTTCCGTTTTAAGATACATAGCCTCGCTATCGATTCGCCACTGAGTCTGGCTCTGAGACCAATTCAAACCACCTTGAAATTGCTTGAAATCCAGATGGTTTCTAAACAGCCCTGGGAACTTGAGCCAACCTTCAGCGCTGTCCAGCCAAACCGTTCCTTTATTTGAATCACCGTGAATACTGCCAGTCACACCGGAAAAAGACGGTAGTTTCTGGTTATGCTCAATCGACAGGGCGGAAAACTGGCCTGACAACGCATAGATTTTCTGCTCTGCCTCGGCAAATAATTCAAAATCCTGAAGTCGACCAGAAAGATGCCAGTTAGTCATGGCATATTCTGTTTTCAAATCCTTGGGCAATAACGGCAGCAAAAAACTGATTATCCCTAAATCCAGATCACTCGCCCTTAATCCGATACGTTGCTTCACATGCGCCAGACTAAAACGAGCTGAAGGCCATTGCTTGTCAGTGCATTCCATATTTAAATCAGCCATATCCAGTCGCCAGCCCTGATCGGTAGTTTGCCAGGAAAACAAGGTTGACAGTTTTTTTATCATCCGTTGTTGTCCTGCATTAGCGACTCGAAGCTGGCGGCCTTGCCATTGCCCGGCCATCGATTGGAGCTGCTGGTCTTGCCAATTTAGCCAAAAAGAAAAATCTGCTGGCTGCGCCTCCAATACCAGGCCATCAAATTTTGCCGCAAACAAGGATTCAGGAATGGCCATCTGCCGCGCCTGTAAATATAAACGCCCCGCCGGGGCCTGACCTTGAAATATATCGCCATGAAGTTCTGCAGACAGTCTGACAGTACCGCCATAAGGTGGTGGTAACTTCGCTAACAAATGAAATTCGTATGATTGCCTGTCGATATCTGTTCTTAGCAAGCTATCGACTTGTTGGAAAGCTAACGGTGATGCTTGCCAATCCCGCCAGGTCACCTCACTATCCAATATTTCATATTGCTTGAAATGTAGCATCCACGCTGGAATATCCTCATCACCGGCACCAAGCCCTTTGATGGAAATCTTCCCGGTCTTGTCACGAACAATGGTAATCTTTGTGCCTATCAGTGCGATCCAGGTCGACGACAGAAAGTCCCGGCTTTGTAATAAGCGCCAAATATCCAGCCCAACTCTGACTTCCTGTAATTTGACAGCAGTCTTGCCTGTCTTATCGGGTGAATGGAAACTGATCTCGCGCAGTATGATTTCCGGGTCAAAGCCGCGTGTTCCACCTTTGAGTGAGCCGATCTGAATATTCAGACCACTCATTTCGCTGATTTTTTGCGCCAGTTCGATTTTATAGTATTCAACTGCAACAAAGGCCAACCGAATAGCAATAGAACCCATGCCGAGCACAATCAGTGACCAGAAAATCAAATGCCGGGTTGCACGGGTAACGTGATGAATCATCTACTATGATTTGTGAGCGGAAATTAGCCAGGAAGCCCCTGATAATGTAAGAATGATTGCCAGCGTTTGCAGGCAGCATGGATAACTTGTTCAGTGCTTCCCGCGACACAGGGATGTGTCGTCAAAATCGATAGCTGCAAGCTATTAATTTTGTGAGCAAAGCGGAAATCGCATTTCCGCTTTGCGGGCGCTGACAAATCATGGATGATTTGTTCAGCGCTTCCCAAAAAACTATAGAAGAACCACGTCATATTGTTCCTGGTTATATTCAGCCTCCGACCGAAATTTGATGGAAATACCCAAAAACACTTCCAATTCAGCCAGCATATCGGCTTCTTCATCCAATAACAGTTCAACCACTTCATTGGCCGCCAGCACCAAAATCTGTTTGACTTTATATTGCCGTACTTCGCGAATAATTTCTCGGAATATTTCCAGACAAATGGTTTCGGCAGTCTTTAAAACGCCACGTCCACTACAGGCAGGACAGGTTTCACATAAAATATGTTCCAGACTTTCCCGGGTGCGCTTACGCGTCATTTCTACAAGACCCAGCACCGACACTTCGGTAATTTTGGTTTTGGCGTGATCCCGGTCGAGATGACGTTGCAGCGCATCCAGCACTTGCTTTTTATGCTCGTCGCTTTTCATATCGATAAAATCGATAATGATGATGCCGCCCAGGTTCCGCAGGTGCAATTGCCGGCAAATGGTCTGCGCCGCTTCCAGGTTGGTCTTGTAAATCGTTTCTTCCAGATTGCGGCCGCCGACATAGCCCCCGGTGTTGACATCGATGGTGGTCATAGCTTCAGTCTGATCAAACACCAGATACCCACCCGATTTGAGCTGCACCCTGCGTTCCAGCGCCTTGGCAATTTCATCTTCGATATTGTAAATATCAAATAACGGCCGTTCACCGGAATAATGTTCAATAACCGGAACAATATCCGGCACGAAAACATCAGCGAACTCCACCAGCTTATGATAGGTTTCGCGCGAATCCACCCTGACTTTTTCGATACCTTCCTTATACAGATCTCGCAATGTGCGAATACTGAGCGGTAGGTCTTCATGAATCAAACTCTTATCCGGCGCTTTTTTTGATTTCTCCAGTATCGCTTCCCATAACTTCAATAAAAAGGTCATATCGGAAACCAGCACCGCCTCCTCAACGCATTCCGCCGCGGTGCGGGCAATAAAACCACCCGTCTCGTTTTTTTTCTGATAAGCCTCCATGCAGGCGCACAGTCGTACTCTTTCCACCTCACATTCTATCCGCTGGGAAACGCCACAATTTTTGGCATGCGGCATATACACCTGATAACGCGATGGAATCGAAATTTCGGTCGTCAGTCTGGCGCCTTTGCTACCTAAAGGATCTTTGGTGACTTGCACCAGTACGCTCTGGCCTTCTTTCAAATAGTGTTCGATATTATCCGAGCCTTTGGACTCCAGTTCCTTGCTGCTGAAATCCGACAAATGCAAAAATGCCGCCTTGCCCAAACCAATGTCGACAAATGCGGCCTGCATTCCCGGTAAAACCCGGCAAACCACCCCTTTGTAAATATTACCGACCAGCCCTTTTTGCAATAACCGTTCGATAATCAGTTCCTGCAACACGCCGTTTTCGACCACGGCGACCCGTGTTTCAGGCGGTGTAACGTTAATTAAGATTTCTTCACTCATTGGATAATATGAATTCCTTGTTGCTGTAACAGTCTGGCGGTTTCAAATAACGGCAAGCCCATAACACCACTATAACTGCCCTGTATGGATTCAACGAATATAGCCCCTAAACCTTGAATAGCGTATGCTCCGGCTTTATCTGCCGGTTCCCCGGTCAGCCAGTAAGCCCGGATTTCTTCCAAAGTCAGCGCTCTGAAGCTTACTTCAGTCACACTGACAATTTCCTGATGAACATCACCACAACGCAATGAAACCGATGAATAGACCTGATGTGTCTTTGCCGACAAAGCTGTCAACATGGCTTCGGCATCGGCTGCATTTTGTGGTTTTCCCATGATTTTTTCAGCCAATACGACAGCAGTATCGGCCGCCAAAACAGGAACGTCCGGGGAAAACTGTTGTAAACATGCAGCTGATTTTGCCGCCGCAATGCGTTGCACGAACTGCCCGGCAGGTTCATCTGGCGCTGGTGTTTCATCAACATCAACCGGCAACACTTGATAAGTGACTCCGATTTGATCCAATAATTCCCGACGCCTGGGCGAGACAGAAGCCAAAACGATTTGTTTTTTCATCAGCGGTGATAAGGATGTGACTTTAGAATACTCCAGGCCCGATAAATTTGTTCGGCCACAATCACCCGCACTAGAGGATGCGGAAAAGTCAGGGGTGACAAGCTCCAGGACTCCCTGGCCTGTTGCCGTACTTCTTCAGCCAAACCTTCCGGGCCGCCGATCATCAAGGCGACTTGCTGAGTATTGTCTTGCCAGCGTTGCAATGCATCTGACAATTGTTCTGTAGTCCAGGGTTTGCCGGGGATGTCCAGTGTCACAATATGAGCGCCAGACGGCGTCGCTTGCAGCATTCTTTCCCCTTCATCCCTGACAATTCTAACGGTGTCACTGTTTTTGCCACGCTTGCCTGGCGCAATTTCTTTTAAGGCCAAACGGAATTCACGCGGCAGACGTTTAGCGTACTCTTGATAACCTTGTTCCACCCAGTCAGGCATCCTGTTTCCAACGGCAATGATATTTATTTGCATAAACCCGAGAATACACAGAAGCGTAAAAGGTTGCAATTCTATCGACACTTGTAAATGAGCTGTTTTATGTTATACCTTAGGAATCGCTGATTTATTCGCGATTCTTTGTGGGCGTTGGCAAAGCATGGATGATTTGTTCAGCGTTTCCTTTAAGATACACTACTCTTCTAATCTTTAACTCACTATATAGATATGATAGAAATCCAGTCCAGCCTGCTCGGCAACCAAGAAATAGACCCAGAAAGCATTATTCATTTTCCTAATGGCCTACCTGGTTTCGAGGATCAAAAACGCTTTAAACTGTTTCACCAGGAAGGTAACGATGCATTGTTTTGGCTGCAATCAATTGATGACGCTGACCTGACCTTTGCGGTGACAGCCCCGACCACATTCAATATCAACTACAATTTTTCATTGAGCGATGAAGAATCCAGGTTATTGAAACTCGATGATCAGTCTGAAATTATTTTATTGGTCATGTTGCACACCGATGAAGCAGGCGCCGACAGCAAACCAACGGTGAAAGGCTCAATCCGCTCGCCATTACTCATCAACGCCGATGAGCGAATTGGTTTTCAGAAGGTTTTTACTTCACTCGAGCAAAGCATCACGCTGACAGAAGATACAAAAAATGAAATCAATATGACCGAGACAACAGCCTGATCAATCAGGCTGCTTGAACAGGTATAGAGTGAGATGAATGAGTGATTTGATTGTTTTCATCAAAATACACCAGGGTTGGTTTGAGATCTGCCAGTTCTTTTTCATCTAGCTGGGCAAACGTACACACAATAATCAGATCCCCAGGACAAGCTCTCCGCGCTGCGGCACCGTTGACCGAGAAGATGCCGGAGCCTTCTTCGGCACGAATCGCATAGGTGGTGAAACGTTCGCCATTGTTGATATTGTAGATCTGTATCTGTTCGTATTCCCTGATCCCGGCAAAATCCAGAATATTGCCATCAATGGCGCAAGACCCCTCATAGCCCAGTTCCGCATGGGTTACTGTGGCGCGATGAAGTTTGGCTTTCAGCATGGTTATCTGCATTTTTTGGTTCTTACAGTTGAAAACTTTTCATTATGCCCGATATAACAGCCAGGTTCAATATCAGGGCCAGCGCATAACAGGACGACGTCATCTAAATCGCCTCTCCCCCGGCCACACCTTAACCAGCCTGATCCAGGGCCTTGGCGTAGTGAGGTTTCCCGGCTTGAAGCGGGATATTCGGTCGATTGGGCTGCAAAAAGCCGCCGAATGGCGGTTTGCCATGGTCATTGGCCATACCGGGGCCTGGCCGATCACCATCGGCCCCGATGACGACCTGGGCCGGCCGTGTCAGCGCAGGAAGACAGCGAGCGCCAGCGCAGGATGGGCCGCAAAATGGCGGATCATGCTGGCGATGGATTGCCGCGGCTGACGGATCAGGCGACGCAGCAGGCCGATGACGGCGTTTCGCAGGCAGGCGAGCACCTGGGGGCCATGGCCCTTTCGAACCTGGCAGCGGTCCTCATCGAACGTGACATCGCGGACCCAATGGAGGCGGTTCTCGATACTCCAGTGCCCCCGGTTGAGGGCCAGCAGTTGCCCGGGGTCGGCCTGTTCCGGGGTGAGATCAGTGATGCAGAAGATCTGTTCTGTGCGTGTCCTGCCGGTCTTGGACACGGTAACCTGGCGTTCGATCCGGCAGACCTGGCCCACATGGGGGAAATCGAGATAGGCATTGAGCGCAACGGTGGTGCGAAGGGTGCGCTGCTCGATCCGACCGTGTCCCTTGTCCACCGTGGTGTGCTCAGGGGGGAATGGATTCCCGGTCGAAAGCCTTGAGATCGTTGGCCAGGGTTTTCTGGTTGTCCTTGACCGTGAACAGGTAGTGCGCGCCCTTTTCCTCGACCAGGAAGCGGGCGGTCTCGCGTTGGGTGTGGAGCGCATCGGCGGTGACCACACGCCCCTCGATGGAGAGGGGATCGAGCAGCTCCCGCAGGGGCCGGGATCTCATTACTCTTGGTCTCGACCGCGCGCTGTGCCAGGACGGTGCCCTGCCGAGGGAACAGGGCGGCGAGCAGGTGCGTCTGGCGGCCATCGCCCCGGCGAGCGCCCTTGAGGGTCTTGCCGTCGATGGCCAGGGGTTCGTCGGCCGGGGCGCTGGCCTGGACCCAGGCGGAAAAGGCCTGCTCCAGCGCCACCGGATCCACCTGCTGGAGCACGCGGCGGAAGGTGGGCTCGGAGGGGACCACGAAGCGTTGCTGTCTGCGATCGAAACAGGCCCGCAGGCGCTTGAGCTGCGTCCGGGTCAGGCGGGCGGCGTACTCACTGATGGCCAGATAGCCACGGGCGCCGGCCAGGGTGGCCGCCAGGGCGATGGTCAGCACCGTCGGCAGGGGGTGCAGCTGACGGCGTCCACCGCGGGGTTCGGGTAAGCGGCCCAGCTGTTCGCGCAACCGGGCCATCTCCAGGTCGCTCAGATCGATCTTCTGCATCGGGGTGCTCCAAAAAACTCACCCAAATATCACTTGAGTCCTGAAGTCATCGCTGAGGGCTGCCTTGAAGCGCTTGCGCTTAATGCTCAGGCGCGACGGTTCGCGCTTGAGCCAATTGAGCGCCAATTGGCGGATGATAGTGAAGTTGCCCGGTGATTCGCCCTTGCGAATTCGTGACTCGTCTTCACGAAACGTGACATCCAATACCCAATGCAGGCTGTTCTCCACGCCCCAGTGGGAGCGCACAGCGTTGGCGAAGGTTTCAACACTATCAAGCGTGGTGATGTAGTAGCGACGCTCAATGGTTTGTCGTTCGCCGATCTGGCGTTCACACGCCACCATGCCAATGCCCTTGAGTCCTTGCCAGCGCCGGGGCGAAGGCAAGGTGTCCAGACAATCAGCCAGGTAGTAGCGGCGCTGTTCAATCCGGCCGTGTCCGACATCGACCTGTTCGTGGTGGCCCAGTAGCGCCTGACCGTCCTCAACACCGCCATCCACCGCCACGGCAAAGTAATCCACGATCGCTTCATGCAAGGACTTCTGGTTGCCCTTGACCGCCAGGGCGTAATCAGCCCCTTTCTCGACGATCTTGCCAGCAATCTTTTCCTGGCATCCCATCGCGTCAATGGTCACGATGCAGCCTTTAATTTCCAGCATGGCCAACAGTCGGGGAATGGCGGTAATTTCATTGGACTTCTCCTGTGTTTTGACCTGACCCAGGGAGAGCCCCGTCTGGCTTGCCCAGGCGCTGACCATGTGGATCGCGCCCATCTTGTCCTCCTGATCAAAGGACCGGCGCGCCGTTTTGCCGTCAATGGCAACCACTTCCCCCTCGGTCAGTCTGGCGACACTTTGCACCCAGCGACTGAAACAGGCGCTGACTTCCTCGGCCGGCAACCGTGACATCAGGCGGGCAATGCAGTCGTGCGAGGGGATTCCGTTTTCCAACGCTATCCATTGCCGCAGCCAGTCTTGTTTCTCTTTGCCGAAGGCTTCTATGGCCTCCCGGCCTTCAGCGCCACTGACCACCGCGCAGATGGTCAGTACGATAATATCCAGCAGTTGATGACGCTTGTGGCGTTCAATTCGCGGGTCTTCCAGGCTTGAAAAGGCTTCTTGCAGGCTCAGGGACATTTTGATTCCTCATACAGTTTTGCATGAATGATACTGAACTCGCTGTTTTAACAGGATCTTTTTATGCGCTGACCCTGGGTTCAATATGCTGGAATTTTCTCAAACGCTGACCAGTGCATTTTCGGAGCTTAACCCTTTTTGAATCCAGACCTGGGTGGGATAAGCGAATTCCAGATTGTTTTTCTTGATGATTTCATCCAGTTTGAACAATACATCTTCTTTCACTGCCAACCATTCCTCCCACTTGACCGAGCGCGAAAAACAATAAATCAGAATATCGATAGAGAAATCATTGAATCGATCTAAAAAGACCAGTTGCGTGGTCTTGATGCCTTGTAAATCTTCCTGTGACGACAACCTGAAATGACGACGTTTGACGACATTTTTTTGTTTAGGGTTGGCGATACCGGGGTGTTCTTGCAACATAGTGCGAATATCCTCCAGAGCCTGGCGAATATCATCCATATTGCTTTCGTAGGTTACCCCAATATACATTTTAATGCGCCGCCCCACCGCCCGCCGATTCCAGTTTTTGACACTGGCCACGGAAACCTGTGAGTTGGGAATGGTAATCAGGGCATTATCGAACGTTCTGATCGTTGTGCTACGCAGACCTATTTCTGCAACCGTCCCTTCCACATCGCCGATTTGCACCCAATCACCCATGCTGTAAATATTGTCAAATAAAATGGTGATGCCGCCAAAAAAATTGGACAATGTGTCCTTGGCCGCCAAGGCAAAAGCCAGGCCACCGATTCCCAATGTTGATAAAATCGCGGTGATATTGATGCCAAAATAACTCAAGCATATTGCCAGCGCACTGATCAGGATAACGGCCTTGATGACCTGGATCCCCAGATTGAACAGCTCTTTTCTCAGCTCCTTGTTGGAGCGTTTCAGATGACTGATATGCACCAGCACCATACTGTCGAGAATCTTGAACAGTAACCAGACGAAGATAATACAATAAATAACGAATGTTATTTTGTCGATGACAGGACGGTAATCCGTTCGGTAGAAAAAGGCATTAGTCGCCAGATCGATGCCAAAAAATATCAGCAACGTTCTGGCTGGCCGACGGATTTCATGATAAATCAAAACCTGATTTTCTTCCCCTTCATCGATAATATATCGTTCAATACACCAGCTGGTGCATTTAAACACGAAGGGATAGCTGAAATAGACCAGCAGGATAATGACCAGCGAAACGAACACACCACCAATATCAATATTAAGCGGCATTAATTTCTGATTAATGACCTTAGCCCAGTCAAACTGGTTGATATAGCTGATAGCCGAAAACAGTGATAAATCCTGAAACCAGTGGGTTGAAACGACTTGCCTCGGGTTGGTGATGACATAGTCCAGAATATCCTGAAAAACACTATTGACCACCTCAAACTCAGCGATATTTTTTTCTGCTTCTTTTACGACGGCAGTCGATTCCAGCAATGCCGAATCTGGTAATTGTAAATCTTTGGCCAATTCACGATTCTTTTCCAGTAATTTTTGTGAATAGGAAACAACGTCCTCAAGACTGGCATAACTGTTAGCGGCATTATTCAAATAGCGTAAATAATCCCAGATCGCCTGCCTGGTATTTGCACTTTCGAGTTCTGCCTTGTCGCGCAGTACGACCAGTGTATTTCCACGCTCCTGATTGATGGCAATGCGGGATTTTAAGAAATTCCGCCGTTTCTCGCTAATCGCAGCCGGCAATGAAGGCAAGGGGGTTTTCTTGATTTGCTGCATTAAATCAGTCAGCAGCTCAGATTGCCGTTCAAGCCGCTTATTGAGTGTTGCTTCATCTTTCTCCTGAGTCAATGCCGCTTTATTTTGTTCCAGTTGCTTGACAATATCCACTACCTGCGACTGAGCCGAAACCGGCGCAACAAAAAGCAAAACACTCAACAAACTTAAACCCGCAATATTTCGCAGCCATTTTAACAATACAGAAGTTTCAGAATAATTCATGTTTTCCTATGATTAAAAATATGTGTTCATCCATCTTTAGTTTTCAAGAAATCATTGCTTGGGGAATCGCTGATTTATTCGAGATCCCCATGACAGGAATACAGCATCCATTTTTCTTTCTCGGATTGAAGGGGTTGTAAATTGATATGCCGTCAAAATTGATATATACAAGTAATTGATATTATAGGAAAATCCAAAATAGAACAACGCTTTACGGTCGCTGACAGTATGGCAGATTTTTTCAGCACTTCCCTTGAGTACCAAAGGGAAATTATACATTGAATATATGTTTTAATGCTGTTTTAGACCAACAAGAGCATTAACGGTAAGATCAATATCGGATAATTTGGACATCATCTCATCCAGTAATGCTTGCTCATTTTTTTCTGAAATATGCAGAATTTTATATACAACTTCAGGACATGACTGAATCATCGCATCACCAATGCCTAATTTACCCAATAAATAGTCATTATAGAAAGTCTCTGTACATGACAAAAAATATTAAAAGCTGGCGTAGCTCGTTGAAATGTAATTAAATACCGCATTTTGTTTTAGCGAATATGAATAACGGGACATTACAAATCAACGAGCTGACCGTCATATTAACTGAGCACTTTCAATGGAACAAGGCAAGAATCGTTTGTTTTGTGGGTATGTTAATTGCTTTGATGGCAGTTAGCACGGTCAATCTGGCCCAGCTCGCCGTATTCTTTCCCCGTCGGGCAAAAATTTCCTCACGATATCGACGGATGCAACGATTTTTCAGTGACCATTGGCTGGATTACAATGAAGTCGCTCATTTCATCATGAAACTGTTTGGTTTCACTGATCAGGATTACTATCTGACGTTAGACAGGACGAATTGGAAGTGGGGTAAAACCAATATTAATCTGCTGGTGCTTGCCGTGGTTTATCGGGGTGCCGCCATTCCTGTGTATTGGTTGCCTTTAAACAAGCGGGGCAACTCTAATACGAAGGAACGTATAGCGCTGATGAAACGCTTTATTGCGCAGTTTGGCCGACATCACATCAAAGGTCTTTTGGCTGATCGGGAGTTTATTGGAGACGAATGGATGGGCTGGTTGTTTGAGCAAGAGATTCCCTTTTATATCCGTATTCGCAACAACGCCAGGACAACCAATGCCCAAGGCCAGCGAATACGCGTAGAGCGTTTGTTTTATGGGCTTAAGCCGGGTAGCACACGACACCTCTCAACAGCGCGCTATTTGGGAAATTGTTCAATTTATCTCAGTGGGTTACGGCTGAGTGATGGTGAGTTATTAATCATCGTCTGTCAGCATTTGAACCCTGATGCGATTAAAATTTATGGCTTGCGTTGGGAAATCGAAACGCTTTTCGGCGGTTTAAAAGGACGGGGATTCAAACTTGAGGAAACGCGTGTAGTCGGTTATCTTCGGATCAAAAAATTGTTAGTACTTCCCGTTATTGCTTTCTGTTGGTCACATAAAGCAGGCGAATGGAAACATGATTGCGAGTTACCAATAAAAACCAAAACACATCAGCGGCTCGCGCAAAGCCTGTTTCGATATGGATTAGATTGTATCCGCTCAACGTTGTTTAATGTCTTATCTCAATCAAAAAGGATGATTAGAAAAGTGATTGCTCTTTTGCAACCCATACCTTTTGTCACTGGAATACATGAGACTCATTTGTCATAAGTTAATTTTTGTCATGTACAGAGATAGAAAGTAATTAAATTCAATTGATAATCTTTCCCACGATAAAAAGGGTTGTGATGATGAAAAACGACATTAATGACTGGCCCCGGCATTGCCCAAGCCCGCATTAACCAAACGCCTAACAGAGTATGGTTGGTCGCCATGGCAAAATCTTCGACACGTATTATTGCCAGACCAGGGTTAGCAGCAATCAATTTATTCAAATAATCAAATTCCGCTTCAAACTGCGAACCTAACAACAAAAAACCTAAATTATGCAACAAAGCCGCCAATTGCACTTGATCGTTTGACAGTCGGTTTTCCTGGGCTAATTGTTTATTGATTTTGTCCATCAAATAACTGCTGGACAAGTTTTGTTGCCATAGTCGCCGGCTTCCCAAGGGTCCATCAACTGGCAGGTTTAACGGTTCCATTGCTGCAATACCAAGCGCCAGACTCAAAACATAATCAAACCCCAACACGCGGCTGATAGCATCCTGAACTGATTCAATTTTACCTTTATAACCATAAAGTGGAGAATTAGCCCAGCGGATCACTTGACTGGTCAATAACGGATCCAGCATGACAATCTCTGCCAATTTTTTTGCATCTGCCAGGGGATCACCCATCAGCTTCATCAATCGATGCGCTATTTCTGGTAACACCGGTAATTCTTCCAGCCGGGCAATGGATTGACGCATATCAATGAGCGGGCTTATTCCTTTCACTCCCGAATCGATATTCCTGATATTCCAGCTCATGATTTGGGGCTTCATAAATAATCAGCCTGATTCAGTTGGTAGCGTTTCAACTTTCTATATAAAGTTCGCTCACTGACATTCATTTCCATCGCCATTTTTTTGCGATTACCTTGATATTTTTTTATCAATTGAACAATATAATCCGCTTCAATTTTTTCCACCGGGTTAAGTGTCGCACTGATTTCTGACTCTTTGCCTGTAACCGAATCAATTACATCAACGGCCGAGTCCCATGATTGAACCTGAATATCCGCTTCACCAATCATACCGTTGTCACATAATGCAGCAGCCAACTGGATGGTATTTCTCAGCTCTCTAATATTGCCCGGCCAGGAATATTGAACCAGTTTAACCAGTGCTTGCCTGGATAATTGATAATGAAGAGTGTCATCCTCTTCCAGCAGCCTTAAAAAATGCTGGCAAAGCAAAGGTATATCCTCTCTACGTTCGCGAAGAGGAGCAATGGATACAGGAAAAACTGATAATCGATAAAAAAGATCTTCTCGAAACGATCCTTGCTGAACCATTCTGGCCAAGTTACGGTGGGTTGCTGAAACAATCCGAATATCCGAATAAAGCGGTTTAGTGCCCCCCACTCGTCTAAATTGACCTTTTTCCAGCACACGCAATAATTTAGCCTGTTGCGCCAAAGGCAACTCGCCAATCTCATCCAAAAACAATGTGCCTTGATGCGACAACCTTTCTTACTCGAATGAGCACCAGTAAATGCACCTTTCTCATGGCCAAACAACTCACTTTCAAACAATTCATCACTGATACTGGTACAGTCAACCACAACAAAATCATGAGATGCCCGTTGGGAATGCTGATGAATAAATTCTGCCGCCAACTCTTTACCTGTTCCAGTTTCACCCAGCAATAGCACAGGTGTTTGAGTTTTTACCGCTTTTTCCAATCGAGAAATAAGGTCGTTGAATACAGATGACCGACCAATCAGACCAGAGTTCGATTCCACAGGTCTTTTATGAATCGAAACAATCGCTTCCCCCAATAGAATTCTGTCATCGTTTGCCCAAATAGGTGCACCTTGGGCACGCCCCGATATTGTCTGGCCATTTGGCAACATTATTGTGAACTCGTCGCTATAAGGTTCCAATGTCTCAAAAAATCGTTTATGCCTGCATGTTTCACTACCCTGACAACAATCTTTCCCAATGACAAACTCATGCCCAAGCAATTGCTTTTCAAAAGCCCGATTGACCATCAAAATCTTTTGGTCACTCCCGATTACCTGAAAAGGATAATGATAAGCGTTAAATAATTTTTCGAGTTGTCGACTCAGTACACTCATAACGTCTGTTATTAAAGGGTTAGCTATAAAAATAGCATAAAACCGCTGTCACACATGACAAAGCTGTCAGTTCTAACTGGTCTTGCTGACAGATTTGTCAGCAAGTTTCTCCCCCCTTATCCTGCTCAAAAACAAACAATCAAGATAATCCATTGATTTATCAGTAAGAAATAAATATGGCACAAAAAATGTTAAGTAGTAGACATTTACAGCTATTTGGAGAACATCATGATCAACAAAACGCTTAAATTGTTTTTTTTGTTATCGCTGTCATCAGCGGTACAAGCTTATACGATTGATGGCAACTGGAACGACTGGATAAACCTTTCAGGCGCTGGCTCAGCTTCCGACTGGACACCAATAGATTCAAGCGTCAAGTATGAAGTCGAAGATCAAAACACCTCTTACCTGAATCCTGGTTATGGCGGTCAAGCCTATGATGCCGAAGCCATGTATGTAAAAAGGGACAACAGCAATATTTATGTCGCTGTCATTACTGGCCGTGACCCTAATGCCAGTGGCTGGAGATGGGGGGATATCGCTCCGGATTTCGGCAATGATGGTAGTTTTGAATACGGGCTGGTAACAATATGCGATGCTGGCCAGCACCAAAGCTCAGGAATTGGAAACAGCGGTGATTTTTATCGGGTCAGCGACTGGAATGTCGGTATTTGGGACGCACCAAACCAGTATAATGCGAACCCCACAACACAATACGCCTTACAACACCCGACATCTGTATTGGCCGGCACCCTGCTAGGATCTGGCGGATTTGCCTATAGCACAATGACCGGTCCAGTTGGCGAGCTAGGCGGACAACATTCGCTGCCCGCCATGGAGAGCGAAGCGAAGGCGGGTAGTCCCCGGTAGCCACGAGGCGACACGGGATACCCGACGTGCCGAAGGCGCCAAAGGGGATCCCAAGGGAGCATCCGAACGCGGCGTCCAGTCATATGGGAGGCCGGTGTGTAGCCGCAACGAGCTTGCGATGTTGTGGCGGAACGCCGGGTGACCAGGACGGCCGGGGCACCAATGAGTTGTCGAAGATCGAGTCGATTTTGGGGACTCGGATGTCCCAAAATCTTTCACGAGATCGAAGACTCGCTTGATTTCATGGAAGCCAGAATACCTTTGAGCCTGATCGATCCTGCGTTATTGACCCAGGCATTCACTGCACACTGGACCATGGGCTGCGCCAATGACTGGATCCAGGTAGATCCTGTACCACCCTCGAATGTTCCTGCTCCCGCTGCCTTATGGCTTATCAGTATCGGCTTGATGGGTATTGTGACTCAGCGTAGAAAAAAAGCTGCTCACTGAGGAAAATAGAAAACAAATCAGTGACCTAACTCCGCTGAACTAAAATGTTATCAATCAACCGCGGCTTGCCCAGCCAAGCCGCGGCCAGAATAATCAACTCCTGATCCCTGGCTGTGGCCGGTTCCAGCGTTTTTGCCTGGCATACCGCCAGATAATCAATCTTGAAACCAGTCTGCTCCAGTTTTTGCTGGTGCTTTGCACAAATGTTTTCAAAGGCTTCATTGCCGGCAATAATCTCATCTCGCATCTGTTGCAAGGTTTGTTGCAGCAGCGGTGCGATGCGCCGCTGTTGCGGCGTTAAATAGCTGTTTCTGGAACTCATCGCCAAACCATCAGCTTCCCGGACAATGGAGGCGCCAACAATCTGAACCGGAAAATTCAGATCTGCCGCCATCTGCCGAATAATGGCTAATTGCTGGAAGTCTTTTTCGCCAAACACAGCAATATCAGGCTGGACCAGATTAAACAATTTGCAAACCACCGTGGCGACACCGTTAAAATGCCCTGGCCGGCTGGCTCCACACCAGCGGTCTGAAATACCCGTTACCGACAATCTCACCAACTGGGGTGAAGGGTAAATTTCTGAAACTTGTGGAATAAAAACCAGATCGGTTGCTTGTTTTCGAAGCTTTTCAATATCCTCGTCTTCGGTACGGGGATAACTGCTGTAGTCTTCACCTTCACCAAATTGGGTTGGGTTGACAAAAATACTGACGACCACACGATCAGCCTGGCGTTTGGCTGTTTCCACCAAACTTAAATGCCCTGCATGTAAATTACCCATAGTGGGAACAAAGGCAATTTTTTCTCCTGCCCTGCGCCACTGCTGTATTGTGTGCCGCAAAGCGTCTGCGGTTCTAATGATATCCATCAGTAACAATGCTCTTGGGATGGATAGGTTTTATCCTTGACCGCCTGATGGTAAGCCTGAACGGCTCCCAAAACACTTCCTGTTTCCGCCAGAAAATCTTTAAAAAACTTTGGCTTGCGTCCGCCATCGATATTCAAAATGTCATATAACACTAAAACCTGCCCATCACACTCGGCTCCGGCGCCAATACCAATCACCGGAATATGCAACCTTTGGGTAATTTTCGCCGCCAATGCGGATGGAACACATTCCAGCACCAGCATGCTGGCGCCGGATTGTTCTATCATCAAGGCGTCTTGCAAGATTTGTTCCGCAGCCACAGGCTCTTTGCCTTGCACGGTATATCGCCCGGATTGATGAATGGATTGTGGCAATAGCCCCAGGTGCCCACATACTGGCACCCCTTGATCAACCAATGCCTGAATAACGGAAAACCTCGCTCCTTCAAGCTTGACCATCTGCGTCCCGCCTCGCTGCATCAAAAGAGCGGCATTGTTCATCGCCTGCTCTTTTGTGCTGTAACTCATAAAAGGCAGGTCGCTGATAACAAAAGCCCTGCTTCTCCCCCGAATAACGCAGCGAGTATGGTAAACCATATCATCGATGGTGACAGGCACGATACTGCTGTTTCCTTGCACCACCATGCCGAGAGAGTCTCCTACCAGCATCATATCTATGCCAGCCTTGTCGATCAAGGCACTGAAACTGGCATCATAGGCGGTCAGGCAAGTGATTTTCTCCCCCTTTGCTTTCATGGAGAATAAATCATGAATCGACAAAGGCTTGATAGGAGACTCATTCAGATAAGGATTCATACACTCAACCTTTGCAATCCATTTAATGGGCAGGATGAAATCAAATCACCCAGCCGCCCTTTGCCTGGAATTAGCAATTCATCTCCGGCAATTTCCTCCAATGGATATAACACAAATTCACGCTCTGTAAGCCCTATATGCGGAATAACCAAATCGGGTAACTGAACACATAAATCGCCATACAATAATATATCCAGGTCCAATGTTCTTGCACCCCAGCGTTGCTCCCGCACCCTGCCATGTGCATTTTCAATATCTTGCAAAGCCCTGAGCAGTTCTATTGGCTCCAGACCTGTCAAGACTGCCATCACAGCATTGATATAATCTGGCTGATCCTCAGGCCCCATAGGCGCGCTGCGATAAAGGGAAGAAAACGCTTTTTCCTCGACTCCTTCCAGATCCTGTATTTGCTGGCGAGCTGATTTTATTTGAGTAACAGGCTCGTCAAGATTACTGCCTAAACCAATATAAGCAATTACGGGCTTTCTCTGTATCATGCGTCAGTATTTTTCGGTGTAGTGGAGCGTTTCTGATTGCTCTTGCGTCGTCGTCCTTTGCCGGCTGTTTTAGGGGGCTGGGTCATACGACGCTGCTCATCGGCGCTGGCAAATTGAAATTTTGTCCACCACTCTACCAATGATGAATCACCGTCACCGACTTCCGCTCGCAAGGCTAAAAAGTCATAAGCGGCGCGAAACCGGGGGTGTGATAACAATCGATAGGGTCGCCTTCCGGTTCGCCGACTGAAGCGAGACTGCAAAAACCAGACATCGCGCATCGCTTGAGTAAATCGTTTGGGAATTGAAACTATTTTGACTTGTTCGCTCAATACCTCACTCGCCGCCTGTTGCCAGGAGACTATTTCACTGAATCCCTGCTGCAACTTTAACTGGTAGCGGTCTTGCATTGGTTCCCATAAAAATGCCGAGAGCAAAAAATAGGGTGTTACCGATTTTCCGTCGGCGATACGTTGATCAGAATTTTCCAATGCCTGTGCAATAAACAATCTGGGGAATTCATTTTCTTCTTTGCTCAAACTCTGCTCAGTGGCCGGAAAAAGCATTTCAAACAGGCCATAATGCCTGAGCATTTCAAATGTCTGCAATCCGTTCCCGGTTAAAAACAGCTTGATAACTTCATCAAATAATCGTGCCGCAGGAATACCTTTTAATAAATACGCCAGTTCGTGAATTGGCTGCTCTGTTTCGGGAGATATTTTAAAGCCCAGCTTTACCGCAAAACGGACAGCCCGCAACATTCTGACCGGATCTTCCCGGTATCTGACTTGTGGGTCACCAATCAATTTCAGCACGGCCTGCGCATGGTCCTGCATTCCGCCGGTATAATCGACAATAGAAAAGTCACGAATATTGTAATACAAGGAATTAACGGTAAAATCCCGCCGCCAGACATCTTCTTCGATGGTGCCAAATACATTATCCCGCAACAATCGACCATCTTCATGAACCCGCTGCAAATCACTCTGCTGAGCTTCAGAGCCACGAAAAGTCGCGACTTCAATGATTTCACGACCAAAATGTACATGCGCCAGACGGAACCTGCGGCCAATCAGCCGACAATTGCGAAAAGTCGCTTTAACTTGTTCCGGCCGGGCATTGGTCGCCACATCAAAATCTTTTGGTTCTCGTCCCAATAGTAAATCGCGAACGCAACCACCCACCAAGTAGGCATCAAAGCCTGCCTTTTTCAACCGATACAAGACTTTCAATGCATTGTTACTTATTTGCTCTCGCGAAACATTATGTTCAGAACGTCTATATACGCGAGGAGCCGTTGTGCCGTTTTCAGCAACAGGCTCAGCAGAGTTCAACAATCGCTTAAAAAATTTTAAAATGGTCTTGTCCTTTTTTTTATTTTCACTCACTTTATCGAGTCTTTCCCATAAATTATGCATTATACCGCGCCCTTTTATTCTAGCCCAGTCGAGCATTCTTTTACATTTTCCATTTTTATATAGTAAAATCTTTGGGGTTTATAAAAAGGGATCAAAAAACTAAGCATTGCAAACTAAAAACAATTTGCAAAGCACTCTCGGGAAACGTTGCTTTAGTCAGCGTTTCCCTCGACACAGGGATGAGTCGTCAAAAATCAATAGCTGCAAGCTATTGATTTTGCGGGCGCTGACAGTATGGATGATTTGTTTAGCGTTTCCTTAGAGATTTCCAGAATGCAGGATATACAACAGCATTTAACCTTCATGCAATTTTAGCCGGGAAGAATAACCATGTTTAAAAAATTCATTGACGGTCTGATCGACCATCCTTTGCTCGCCAGTCTTTTTGTCGTTGATTTCATAATCTTATTGCTGCACAAGCCACCCTTTATCTTTGCATTGATTATGCAGAGCGGCCTGGTCGCAATCTGCCTGTATCTGGGACAAAAGATTGCCTTGTTTAAAGATTAAGTGAGCAGGCACACTCCTCAAAAACCCGGCATATCGGCTACTGACAAGCAAAAATGGCCGGGTTTTTTTCGCCGTCTGGCGGCAATCTTTTACGACCTTTTCTTATTGCTGGCGGTACTTTTTTTAGCCACAGCCATTGCATTACCTTTTAACGCTGGCGAGGCTTTCCAACCTGAGCAATATCTCTATCCTCTCTGGCTGCTTTTTGTCAGCTTTTTATTTTATGGCTGGTTTTGGACGCATGGAGGCCAAACCCTGGGTCTTCGCAGCTGGAAAATGATTCTCTTGACACCAGCAGGGGGAACTTATTTCATGGCGGCAGGCTGGGCTTCGATTTATTACCGCACTGATTTCGTGGAGTTTTCCTGGAATAGGGTTTTTATGGATTTTCTTAGACCCTAAGAGACGAGCCTGGCATGATATTTTATCAGGAACACAGATTTTCCTGATCGAAACAGAAGATAAAACCAGCTAATTTTCCACGCCTTTGACGACACATCCCTGTGTCGCGGGAAGCACTGATAACTACCGAGCAACCTGTTTACACTTGACGGTGACATTCACTGCCTGACAGCGATATTTTCCTTTGTAATCGCCGCCACATTCATCACATTTGATGTCGCCTTCATTGACAATTCCGGCCAAACCCCAACCATATCCCTCTTCTTCACAAAGCAGACTGGCGTATTTTTTAAACCGGCTATAGCCCTTATAAGAATCAGGCTTCTTCTTGACTTTTTCAATCGCGACTTCTTTAGGCTTACATCCGGGGCTGGGCTTGAGATCACCCGTCACCTCCTTATAAACCCACTCATCCACCGCCAGAGCAAAACTCAAACTGGAAAAGCTCATCAACAAACTTAAAATAATAATTTTCAACTTCATCATATTCACCCTTCATTCACCTTTCAGTTATTATTATGCGAGCCAATCACTCTATCATTTTAAACCTTAGAGAAAAAGAGCTTTTTCTCATATTGACTATTAGCTTTACTGCCGTAACAATAGTGTAAAATCATATTTTTTGGCAAATGCCAAACCACCAGAGGTAATGTAGCATGAAAAAAATAAACGTCTTATTATCAACACTTTTTGCAATTTCTGTATTGGCAACTACTGCCCAAGCGGAAGTTAAACTGGAAGACAACTCTAAAATTATTGGCAAATGGCATGTTTACGCCGCAGCCCCGGCCTTACATAAAGAAAAGCGCGCACAGGATGCAGTCTGGGAATTTAAAAAAGATGGCGCCATGATTGTTAGAGGAAAAGATGTTGTCAGCGGCCGTACCGGCATGATGGATATTAAACTGAAGTACAGCATCGAGGATGGTAAGTTAAAAAGACAGACAGCCCCTGGCCGTCAGAAATTTGAATTCTGTTCTTTTTATGAACTGACAGACAGCGAAATGACGTTGAAATGTACTTATCAGTACTACTTCTTGAAAAAAATGTAAATGCTCATCTGAGCACAACCTGACATCTCGTCTTAAGACAAAAAAGCCCGGTTTCCCCGGGTTTTTTTGTGCTTACTCGCTTCGCCTGACCGCGTAAACGGCCCCGATAAAAACGAGCACACCCGGTAATAACGCCATCAACGCTGGATTGAATCCGTAAACCAATCCCAAATGACCTGAAATCCTGTCAAAGATATTGAACATCAAACCAATCATTACTCCCAGCATAATTCGCGCGCCAGTGCTCACACCCCGGCGGATACCGACGACAAAAGGCGCCGACACCATCAACATGACAAAAGTCGCCAAAGGATTGAACACCCGCCCCCAAAAAGCCAACTCATATTTTTCCGGCTTCTGATTGTTTTCCCGTAAGAACTGGATATATCGATATAATTCCTGCAGCGGCATTTCTTCCGGCAAAATAACGACGCTATCCATCAAGCCCGGCTCAATCGCTGTTCGCCAGATTTCCGTTTCCTTCTTTTCTGCCGAAACTGCCTGATCTTCAATTCGAGACCGCCGAACATTAACCAGTCGCCACTGCCCATCACCGAGGAACAGCGCTTTTTCCGCCATTGTCCATTCGACCAAATGTTGTTGGCGCAACGAATAAATGCTGATTTTCTCCAACTCATCCTCAGCCGGAATTTGTTCAACATTGATATACATGTCCCCTTCACGCAACCACATACCATAACGGGTGCTGACGACAGGCTTGTTATTTTGTGCTTCAGCCCGCAATATCTGTGCTTTTTGCTCTGATTGTGGCGCGATAAATTCGCCAATGCCAATAGAAATCAGCACCAGAAAAACACCCGCCAACATGATCGTGCGAATAATCCAGAAAATCGAATAACCTGCCGCTCGCATGGCGATAATCTCGCGATTGTTAGCCATCGCGCCGACCACGAACAAACTGCCGAGCAAAGCTGAAGACGGCATCAATTCATACAAAGTCCTTGGGGTTATCAGGAGCAAAAAAAGTCCTATTTCTTTCAGGCCATAATGCCCCACACCCAGATCCTTCAATTCATCACTGAAGGTAAACAGGGTAAACAAGGTATTCAAGAGCAACAATGCCAGCAAGGAGCCTTTGACAATTTCAAAGACAATATAGCGCGTCAACACATTCATTTAACTATTTGTTCCTTGATCCACTTCAAGCCATAAAGCCTGATTAACAACACCATGCCGACTGAAAACATCAACCCATAAACGACAAAATAGCTGCACCAGGGCGATAACATGCAGGAGACCGCCCAACTCTGCGCCACGCGTTTTAAATTGGCGTAAATGAAATAAATGGCGAAGGCTACAAACAAACTGCCATAAACCCCACCACGAGGACTGAGTTTCGCCAATGGTACCGCCAAAAAAGCCAGCAACAGCAAACCTATGGGTATCGACAAGCGCTTTTGCCATTCGACCCGCTTTTTTACCTCATCCGAGTCAAGCAGCGCCTTAACCGGCAGCGCGTTCAAATGCAATGAAACCGCTTTAACCCCCTGTTCGATCAACACGCCATAACGGGAAAAAATTTCCACAACGAAATCCCGTCGTCCTGGCACGCCCTGAACCCGTTCACCATTATCCAATATCAAAAAAAGACCATCCGGCTGATAACGCAAAACGCCACTTTCCGATGTCACAACCGCTTTTTGCGCATTATGCCGGGTCCGCATAAACACATTTTGCATCACTTCATGGCTATCGACATCCTCGGCATAAAAAACGATCTTGCCTTGCCGGTATTCACTGAAGCGGCCGGCTTCAATTCCTTTAACATTGAGCGTGCTCTGGTCTTTAGTGGTAATGATCTGCATTTGCGCCTCAGCCCAGGGAGCGATATAGACAGATAATGCAGCCGCACTCAATATCGCCGGAATGACAAACCAGAAAACGGCGCGATAAATCACAGCGACGCCACCACCCGCCGAAGCGATGGCGGCCATTTCCTGATCCCGATACATCCTGCCCAGCACAATCAGAATAGCGATAAAAACCGCGGCGGGAATAAACATGGTGGTCACGACAATCAGTTTATAACCCAACATACTCATCACGGCATCTACAGACAATTGACCGTCAATAGCCTTGGCCAGGATCCTGATGAATTTACGACTGACAATAATCACCACAATAATCGACAAAATAGAAAAGGTCGTTTTCGTTAAATCCTTACAGATCATTTTATCCAGAATAGTCACTTTATCCGCACTCCCCCGGCAAAATCATTCGCTGTTTATGCATAGGCCATATTTCCCCTTCATTCTGTTGTATAATTTCGCCATTCCTTTCAACAACCTTAATTCAAGCATCATGGACTATTCTATAGAAAGCACCGCCTCAGACAAACTCCAGACTGAATGCTTAGTCATCGGCGTTTTCGAAAATGGCCAATACACGCAAACCGCCAACGCCATCAATAGCCATCTGAACAACCTGATCGACAAATTGATCGAGCAAGGCGACGTCAACGGTAAAAACGGCGAAACTCTGTTGATCAACTATATTCCCGGCAGTCCGATCAAACGCTTGCTGATTACCGGATTGGGCGAGATCGATAAAATCAGCCGCAAAACCTTCCGCAAAGCCTTGTCTTCCGCTATCAAGACACTGCGCAACAGCAAACTGAAATCGGCAACATCTGCGTTACATGATGCTGAAATAGCGCAAACCGATATTGCCTGGAAGATTCGTCAAACGATAGAGGTTTTCAACGATGGTCTTTATCTTTATGAGGCCACCAAACAAAGTGATGATAACAAAATCACCTTACAGCAAATAAAAATTTTAGTGCGCGACAGTGATTCAAGCGCCGCCGAAAAAGGTTTACAGCAAGGCGTTGCGATTGCCCAAGGCATGGCGCTGACCAAACAACTGGCTGACTTGCCGGGTAATATCTGCACCCCGACCTATCTGGCGCAACAAGCCGAACTGCTAGCCGAACGTTTTGACAATCTCGACGTGGAAATACTGGAAGAAAGTCATATGGAAGCCTTGGGAATGGGCGCTTTACTGTCCGTCACCCGGGGCAGTCGTCAACCCGCCAAGCTGATCACCTTGAATTACCATGGCGCCGGCAATGACAGCCAACCCATAGTCCTGATTGGTAAGGGGCTGACTTTCGACGCCGGCGGCATCAGCTTGAAACCCGGCGCCGACATGGATGAAATGAAATACGACATGTGCGGCGGCGCCACCGTATTGGGCACCTTGCAAATGGCGGCGGAACTGCAACTGCCTCTCAATATCGTCGGTTTGGTGCCATCTTCTGAAAATATGCCGGATGGTGATGCCAACAAACCTGGCGATGTGTTGACCAGTATGTCGGGAAAAACCATCGAAGTGCTGAATACCGACGCCGAAGGCCGTTTGATTTTATGCGACACGCTGACTTATGCGGAAAAATTCAACCCTGAGGTCGTCATTGATCTGGCTACATTGACTGGTGCTTGTCTGGTGGCTTTAGGCCGTATTCCAAGCGGCTTGTTGGGCAATGATGACGCTTTATGCGATGAATTGATCAAAGCCAGCGAAACCGCCTGTGACAGTTTGTGGCGCCTGCCTTTGTGGGATGAATATCAGGAACAGTTGAAATCCAATTTTGCTGATATGGCTAACATTGGTGGCCGCGATGCCGGCACCATTACCGCCGCTTGTTTCTTGTCCCGTTTTGCCGAAGATTACCGCTGGGCGCATCTGGATATTGCCGGCACCGCCTGGCGTACTGGCAAAGAAAAAGGCGCTACCGGTCGTCCTTTACCCTTGCTGGCGCAATATTTACTGAACAGGGCCAATGCCTGAGGTTATTTTTTATGTACTGGCCAGCGAGTCTCAAATTGAACGTCAG
Source organism: Methylomarinum sp. (assembly GCA_965277025.1). Taxonomy (GTDB): domain Bacteria; phylum Pseudomonadota; class Gammaproteobacteria; order Methylococcales; family Methylomonadaceae; genus Methylomarinum. Next base: position 1,149,224 of record OZ255706.1, on the reverse strand, counting down.
CATTTTGCCTGTCGATTGATTGAAAAAATTTATCGCGGCGGCCAGTTTTGCTATGTGTTGACCGACTCCGAGCAACAGAGCCAGCAAATGGATGATTTTTTATGGACATTTCGGGCCGGTAGTTTTGTGCCGCACCGCCTTTTTCAAGGTGATGCGCCAAAACAAGTGGTGGAAATTTTAATTGATGGCGAACCCATTCCTGAAAAGTGGTTGAACATCATTATCAACTTATCATCACACCCTCCCCAACAAATGGCCCAATGCGCGAAAATTGTCGAAATTCTTGATAGCAGCGAAGCCAGCCGGAAGCTTGGTCGGCAGCGTTATCGACATTATCAACAGGCCGGCTGCCATCTTACGACACATAATATGGCTGAGCGGAAATAAACAGCAACCGAATCAACTCCTCGAAGACTTAACGACTAATCACACCTATGGAAAAAACTTACGCCCCACACGCAATCGAACAACACTGGTACGAAACCTGGGAAGAAAAAGGTTATTTTGCCCCGCAAGGTGATGGTGAATCCTATTGCATCATGATTCCACCGCCTAATGTGACCGGCAGCCTGCATATGGGCCACGCTTTTCAAGATACCATCATGGATGCGCTGGTCCGTTATCATCGCATGAAAGGCAACAGCACCTTATGGCAGGCGGGCACCGACCATGCCGGTATCGCCACCCAAATGGTGGTGGAACGCATAATCAATGCCGAAGGCAAAACCCGTTTCGATTACGGCCGGGAAAAATTCATCGAAAAAGTCTGGCAGTGGAAAGAACAATCCGGCGGTACGATAACCCGCCAGCTGCGCCGTATGGGCGCTTCACTGGACTGGAGCCGGGAACGCTTTACCATGGACGAAGGCATGTCAAAAGCCGTTCAGGAAGTGTTTATCAAACTGTTTGAAGAAGGCCTGATTTATCGCGGCAAACGCCTGGTCAACTGGGACCCGGTTTTGCATACAGCAGTATCAGACCTGGAAGTGCTGTCCGAAGAAGAAAACGGCCATATGTGGCATATGCGTTACCCTTTGACCAATGGCACAGGTGATTTGATTGTCGCCACCACCCGGCCGGAAACCATGCTGGGCGATGCGGCTGTCGCTGTCCATCCAGATGACGAACGTTACAAACACTTGATCGGTGAATTTGTCGAGCTGCCACTCACCGGCCGGCGCATTCCGATTATTGCCGATGATTATGTCGACCCCGAATTCGGCACCGGTTGCGTTAAAATCACCCCGGCCCATGACTTCAACGATTATGACGTCTGGACCCGCCATCGTGACATGTCGGCCATTGCCGATCTGCCGCATGGTGGCCTGATCAATATTTTTACCGCTGACGCCACCCTTCGTGATAACGATGATGGTTTCGATATCATTCCAGCAGCCTATGTCGGGCTGGACCGATTTGACGCGCGCAATAAAATCATTTCCGACCTGGAAAAACAGGGCTTGCTGGAAAAAGTCGAAGATCATAAACTGATGGTTCCACGAGGCGATCGTAGTGGCAGCGTCATCGAGCCTTTCCTGACCGATCAATGGTATGTCAAGGTCGAGCCACTGGCGAAACCCGCCATCGAAGCGGTTGAAAAAGGCGACATCAAATTTGTCCCGGACAACTGGAAAAACACCTATTTTGAATGGATGCGCAATATTCAGGACTGGTGTATTTCGCGCCAGATATGGTGGGGACATCGTATTCCGGCCTGGTACGATGAGGAAGGTAATGTTTATGTCGGTCGTAATGAGCAGGAAATCCGCGAACGATACAATCTTGCTTCCGACTACCCATTAAAACAAGATGAAGACGTACTGGATACCTGGTTCTCCTCCGCCCTGTGGCCTTTTTCCACCCTCGGCTGGCCGGAGCAGACACCTGAACTGGCCAGGCATTACCCCACCAGTGTGTTAGTGACTGGCTTCGACATCATTTTCTTCTGGGTGGCCCGCATGATCATGATGGGGCTGAAGTTTCAAGGCGAAGTACCGTTCAAGGAAGTGTATATTCATGGCCTGGTGCGTGACGCCGAAGGACAGAAAATGTCCAAATCCAAAGGCAATGTACTGGATCCTGTCGATTTGATCGACGGCATCGACCTGGAATCTTTGGTTAAAAAACGTATTTCCGGCATGATGCAGCCGCATCTGGCTGAGAAAATCGAAAAAGCCACCCGTAAACAGTTCCCCGATGGCATTCCTTCATTTGGTGCTGACGCATTGCGTTTTACCTTCGCGTCATTAGCCTCTACCGGCCGGGATATTCGTTTCGACCTGGCCAGAACCGAAGGTTACCGTAATTTCTGTAACAAATTATGGAATGCCGCCCGCTATGTGCTGATGAACACCGAAGGCCAGGATAACAGTTTAACGGGTAAAACAGAACTTTCCCAAGCCGACCTATGGATTACCTCACGCCTAAACCAGATCATTGAATCCATTCACGATGATATAAAACATTACCGCCTGGATCTGGTGGCGCAAACAATCTACGAGTTCACCTGGAATGAATATTGTGATTGGTACCTGGAACTGGCGAAAGTTTCCCTGCAATCGGAAAACGAAGCCTTGCAGCGCGGCACTCGCCAAACGCTGTTGAAAGTGCTAGAACAGATATTGCGCCTCGCCCATCCATTGATTCCTTTCATTACCGAAGAAATATGGCAACGTGTTGCACCGTTAACCGGTATCGAAGCTGAAACGATCATGTTGCAACCTTATCCGGAAGCAGATGCATCACTTGTTAACCAGGCTGCAATTGACGAAATGCAATGGGTAATGGACTTTATTCTTGGTATCCGCCGCATCCGAGGTGAAATGAATATTGCCCCGGGTAAGCCGCTCAAGGTTCTGTTGAAAAACGGATCGGAAAAAGACCGACAGTTTCTTGAAGGCAGCCAACAGTATTTACTCAAACTAGGTCGCCTGGAGTCCATCGAATGGCTGGCTGACAATAGTCAGGAGCCTGAATCTGCGATTGCATTAGTCGGCAAAATGCGCGTTTTGATTCCGATGGCGGGATTGATTGATAAAGAAGCCGAACTGGCGCGACTGTACAAGGAAATTCAAAAAATACAAAAAGAACTGCCGCGTATCCAAGGCAAGCTCAACAACCCCAAGTTCATCGACAAAGCACCGGCTGAAGTCATCGAGAAAGAAAAAGAAAAGCAAACCCGATTGCAAAACAATCTAAACGAATTACAAGAACAACAGAAAAAAATAGCCGTGTTATAACAACACATAGCCCTGCCAGTCATCATAATGATTAGCAGGGCTATACTATCTACATTTTTGCCTGCAATATCTCCCACATACCACGCACTTCGCTTGCAGATTTAAAACTAACCAAAAAATGATTACTGCCCACATCAATAAACATGACGCCCAACAAATCCTTTAAAAATCGTTAAAAAAACAATTTTTAAATCCAGCCATAATGACCAGTTTTTAATATATTCCAAATCATAGTGAATTCGAGCTTCCATTTTATCCAATGTATCAGTTTCGCCTCGACAACCATTAATTTGCGCCAACCCGGTGATACCTGGTTTAACAGGCTGTTGATTTAATCCAACCTGGAGGCCGCATTGTTTCGTTGCCATAATTGGCATTTGATTACATAACTGATTGTTATTTATGGTAAAATGATTCAATCCATTTGATATTCCCCGATTTTTTATTTGTTATGCGCGGCATTGATTATACCCAAAACGAGTTATTAAGTTATCGGACGCTGGAATCTAGAATTCCGGGTGATCATCCTTTACGCAAACTACGATATTTGGTCGATATTCTATTGACTACTTTGGATGAGGAGTTCGATGACCTGTATTCCCGACGGGGCCGGGCGTCAATTCCTCCCGAGCGTTTACTCCGTGCCAGTTTGTTGCAAATCCTGTTTTCCATTCGTTCGGAGCGGCAACTGATCGAACACATTGATTTCAATCTGCTGTATCGTTGGTTTGTCGGCTTATCAATGGATGATGAGGTTTGGGATCATTCAACGTTCAGCGCCAATCGTGACCGTCTATTGAATGAGCGCGTGAGTCGTTTGTTTTTTGATCGTGTGCTGTGCCTGGCCGAATGGCAGGATTTAGTCTCAGACGAACACTTTTCGGTTGATGGCACGCTAATCAAGGCCTGGGCTTCTGTGAAAAGCGTCAAGGCCAAAGACGGTTCGAGCCGACCGCCGGAGGATTCCACCCGCAATCCGAGTGTCAACTTCAAAGGCGAGAAACGCTGTAACGACACGCATGAATCGACAACGGACCCGGAAGCAAGGATGTATAAAAAAAGTCAGGGCGATAAAGCCCAACTCGCTTTTCCGGGCCATGCACTCATGGAAAATCGCCATGGTTTGGTCGTCGATGTTGAAGTGACCCAGGCGACAGGAACGGCCGGGCAGGAGGCGGCGACAAAAATGATCAAACGCAGCGTCAAAAAAGCGGGTGCCACAGTGGGCAGTGACAAAAACTATGATACCCAAAACTTCGTTGCCGAGCTTCGCGCAATGAAGGTGACCCCGCATGTAACTCAAAAAGCGGAAGGTTCGGCGATTGACAAGCGGACGACCCGACACCCAGGCTATACCAGCAGTCTCAAAATCCGTAAACGGATCGAAGAAGTCTTTGGCTGGAGCAAAACTGTTGGGGGATTACGTCAAACCCGATTTCGCGGAGTGAAAAAAGTGACTGCCCAAACCGTATTCACCTTCGCAGCGTATAATCTGACCCGCCTGATGACCCTGTTACAATGGCGTTATTCAACTGCGTAGGCACCGTTGTGCCTGAAATCCGCCAAAAGGCGAAAATAAAGCCTCGAAAGGGCAATATAAACCGGCTGATACCGGAAAACCAGGCTAATCAGGCCATCCAGAGGTAAATTTAACCCAAAATGAAGGGCTGGAGCCGGAGGCATAGGGGCGTTTTTCAACAGCCTGTTAACTTTCTCTGTACAACTGCATCATTTACAGTGGCCGTTAAATCACATGGCTTCGTCATCTTGCGCCAACTCGCCTCCAGCCTATGCCTCAAATGATGTTCTTGTTCATCAGCTCGCAGGTTTGCGTCCGGCTTCCTTCAGACAGACCCTCACAGATCAGCCCTTGCCATTCGCTAGTAGTTGCCGTCTAATAACAGCATGGTTTTCGACGGTGATTCTCCTATAGGGGACTTTCACCTCATTAGTTCATGCCCATGCCGGGCGTACACAAGGCCATCAACTTGACCCGCAAAAAGTCTACGTCTTTTTTGGCGGTTGTGGTGCCTGGAAAATTCATCTATCATCAAAACCTCAGTGGCCCTGAGTTTTGCGGTCAATTTAGCAGTATCGTTAGAAGCCAAAAAATCATTGCAAAAAATATAGTATAGGTATACATTTTATACCATGCTGTCTTTTGAATATGATGAGAATAAAAGCAAACAAAATCTTACCAAGCACGGTATTGATTTTGATGTCGCACAATTGCTATGGGATGACCCTGGCATGCTAGAAATTCCATCTAAGAAAACAACTACTGAAACAAAATTTTTAGTAATAGGTACTATCAATCAAAAACACTGGTCTGCAATAATTACATATCGTGGTAAAAATATTCGTATTATTTCAGTGCGTCGCTCAAGAATTGATGAGGTGAATCTCTATGAAGGCTGAAACATTAGACAAGAAATTTGATGATAACAAAGAAGATATTCTTGAACATTTCGATATATCAAAAGCAAGAAGACCAAATCAGGAGCAAAAAAGGGTTAATGTAGACTTTCCAATTTGGATGATATCTTCTCTTGATAAAGAAGCAAGACATCTTGGTGTTACACGTCAATCTATCATAAAAGTTTGGTTAGCAGAGCGCTTAGAAAAAATAGCTTCTAACGAATAAGGTTATGTTGTGATCGCGAAGCGAGCCACGACATGAACCGTTTGTTGGACGTGACCGGGATCAAGTGACTATGTGATCGATGCTATGAAAATAGCTTTTTGAGAAGTAGCACAACATCATTTTTATACTGATGGCTAATTTTTTATGGATATTCGATATTACTCTTTAACCCAGCTGTGCCATCAGTATTTATAGCACAGCAATAACAAGGCTGGGTTGACTTACCACTTATTCAATCCAACAAAGAAAAAATGGGACCGTACAGGCCTGATTGAACTGTCAGGTGACTGTTCTGAGTTCGATTTTTGGCTATCGGACGGTTTTCCTTTCCACTTAGCTGTCTGAGCGCTGTTTTTATCCGAATCAGGCCGGGTTAAATCAACAACCTGTTAAGCTGATTACCAAAAAACCAATAAAAACAGGTGTTTTTCTAGTAGATTCAGCCCCAATCTCAACGACTTAACTGTTGCTATGTCGATTACTAAATCCAGTTTCTCTGACATTTTGTGAGAAAAATCTTCCTGTACCATCCCTTTATTTTCGAGGGATTAGCGCTCCATTCTGAACACAGGTTAAAATAGCCGTTTTGCTTTTCTCCAAAGAGGAATTGTTTTGGAAAACTTCACTCCTGTCTCCGCTTTCCTGGGCGGCTGTCTGATCGGTTTAAGCGCTGTATTGTTATTGCTTTACAATGGACGCACCGCTGGCATCAGCGGCATCATGAATGGTCTGTTTTTGTCGCCCAAATTTGAAGAATACTGGCGTTTTGCTTTTTTACTGGGTTTGATTATTGGTGCGCTGATCTTTGATCAGATTATGCCGGGGTTTATCAATTCCCGTGAAAATTATCCCGCCTGGCTGGTGATTGCCGGTGGCTTCCTGGTCGGTTTTGGCACCCGCTGGAGTGCTGGCTGCACCAGTGGGCATGGCATCTGTGGTATTGCCAGGCTTTCCGAACGCTCGATTGTCGCGACGCTGTGTTTCATGGCCAGTGGGTTTGCCACCGTTTTTATCCTCAAGCATGGGTTGAATCTGATATGAATAAAATCGTCGTTGCATTGATCAGTGGCATCATCTTTGGCTTGGGACTAACCTTATCGCAAATGGTCAATCCCGATAAAGTGATCGGTTTTCTCGATATTGCCGGTGACTGGGACCCCAGCCTGGCGTTTGTTATGGCAGGTGCTTTAGCCATCGCCATACCAGGATTTTATTGGGTCACCAAAAAACATTCTCAGCCTGTTTTCGAAGACGCTTATCACTTATCGCATAAAACACAAATAGATAAGCCTTTGGTTTTGGGCAGCATTATCTTCGGTATTGGCTGGGGCATGAGTGGTTATTGTCCGGGACCTGCCGTGGCCGGGATTGGTCTGGGCAATATGGAAGCGATTTTGATGGTTATCGCTATTTATGCCGGCTTTTTCGCTCATCGTTTCATTATGAAAAAGTAATGGCGAGTGTTTTTGAGGAAAAAATCTATACGGTCAGCCAGCTTAACCGTGAAGCCAGGCAATTATTGGGCGATCATTTTTTCTCCATCCGTATCGAAGGCGAAATTTCCAATCTGACGCGCCCGGCCTCAGGTCACCTTTATTTTTCGCTGAAGGATGAACGCGCGCAGATTCGTTGCGCCCTGTTCCGGCATAAACAACGCGGCATGGGTTTTAAACCGGAAAATGGCCAACATGTGATCGCCACAGCAACGGTCAGCCTGTACGAGCCGCGAGGCGACTATCAACTAATCGTCGAGCGGCTGGAAGAGGCAGGTCATGGTGCCTTGCAGCGCGCTTTTGAACAATTGAAACAAAAACTGTCTTCGGAGGGGTTGTTCGCCAGTGAACGTAAGCAGGCAATTCCCCGTCTGCCCGGCCATATTGGTGTGATTACTTCGGCAACAGGTGCTGCCATCAGGGATATTTTAACTGTGTTAAAGCGACGATTTCCGGCCATTCCAGTCATCATTTACCCCACTGCAGTTCAGGGTGACAGCGCCAAAGATGAAATTGTCCGCGCTATTAGGCAAGCTAATCGGCAAGCGCTGGTCGATGTACTGATTATTGGCCGTGGCGGTGGCTCGCTGGAAGATTTATGGCCATTTAATGAAGAATCCGTCGCCCGCGCCATTGCCAACAGTTCGATTCCGGTTATTTCTGCGGTCGGTCATGAAAACGATTTTACCATTGCCGATTTTGTCGCTGATTTGCGTGCGCCTACCCCTTCGGCCGCCGCCGAACATGCTGTACCGGATCAACTGGAATGGCTGAATACCTTCAAGGCATACGAAATCAAGCTGCAACAGCTGATCGAACTGAAACTGGCACAATCTGCGCAAAACCTGGACTGGCTTTACCGCGCCCTACAGCAGCAACACCCCGGCCAAAAGCTGGCGCGCAACCAAGAAAAACTGGCCTTGTATGAAAAGCGTCTGCTGCATGGTTGGCGACAGCAACAACAGCAGCGTAGCAATCACGCATCTATGCTCAGCCACCGGTTGTTGCAGCAAAACCCAGGCGGACGCATCAAGCAGCAAGAACAGAGCGTTGACGCCATCCGGCGGCGTTTGATTCAAGCGGTGGAAAATCTGTTAGCGCAAAAACAACAACGATACCAGGCCATCACCCAAACCCTACAGGCCGTCAGTCCGCTGGCGACGCTGGATCGCGGTTACGCCATCGTGCAAAAATCCACTGGCGATGAAATTATTAAATCAACCCGACAGTTGCAAGCGGGTGACCGGATCAGAACACGTCTGAGTGATGGTCATTTTATCAGCCAAATTGAAAAAATAGATTCTTAATGACTAATCAAGGCAAAAACATCCTGATCACCGGTGCCGCCCGGCGCATAGGCGCAAGCAGCGCACGGCTGCTGCATGGTCAAGGACATAACATCTGTTTGCATTATCAATCATCAGAACAGGAGTCGGCCGCTTTGGCTGATGAACTCAACCAGCTGCGCGCCAATTCCGCCTGCCGTATCAAGGCTGATTTGCAAAAATTGGCCGATATTCGCCAATTGGCGGAGCTGGCATTAGAGCGATGGTCTGGTATTGATGTCTTGATCAACAATGCGTCGGCCTTTTTTCCCGGTCCCATTGAATCAACCAGCGAACAAGACTGGGAATGCTTGATCGACACCAATCTTAAAGCGCCTTTTTTTCTGACCCAGGCCTTGCTGCCATCGTTAATATCAAGACAGGGCCGCATAATCAATATTATCGATATCCATGCCGAACGCGGCTTGAAAGGTTACCCCGTTTACAGCATCACCAAGGCGGGGTTGGCCGCCATGACCCGCTCACTGGCCAAGGAATTGGGCCCAGACGTACGCGTCAATGGTATATCACCCGGTGCAATTTTGTGGCCGGAAAATGATATCGATGAGACAACGCAAGCCGAAATATTGAGTCGCATTGCGCTGCAGCGCAGCGGCAACCCGCTGGACATTGCCCGCGCGGTGCGTTTTTTTATTGAAGAAGGCGATTACATTACTGGCCAGATCCTGGCTATAGACGGGGGTCGAACTTTATTCAGTTAATTCCGACACTTCAATTTTTGTCTGCTGCAAGCTGGATTTATCGAAACTCTCCCATAATTGCCGGTAGGTTTTGCCGGAAACAGGATGGCACTCATCGCCAGCAATTTCCGCCAGTGGTTCCAGAACAAAGGCGTATTTTTCAATTTCATCGCGTGGAATCTGTAGCCTGCCATCGTGAATTACCTGGTCGCCAAATAAAACCAGATCCAGATCCAGCGTCCGGGAAGAAAATTTTTGACTGGTTCGGCTACGTCCATGATCAAGCTCGATCTGGCGCAATATTTTAGCGACTTGCTTGGCGGTTAAATCTGACTTGAAACGCACGATTAAATTATAAAAATCATCCCCCTCGAAACCCATTGCCGCAGTCTGATAAATACTGGACAATTCCAGCTCGCCAAACGCCTTTTTCAAGGCCTGAATACTCGAAGGAATATGCTTTTCTTTGTCTATATTGCTGCCAATACTGATATAGCCAATGGTCATAGGCTTTTCGCCCCCCGTTCGATAATAATCCCCACGTCTTTGGCCCGACTGATGGCGCCACGCTTGTTCAATCGAATCCTGAGCCAGGGAATGGAAAATTCATTCATCAATAAATTAGCCACCTCTTCAATCAATTTTTCCACCAGAAAAAATTCACTGCTTTCAACAAATTCCACCACACGCTCTGTCACCGCTTTGTAATCCAGCGTATCGGCTATATCATCGGAAGCTGCCGCTTTTTGAATATTGAAGCCCATTTCAATATCAAACACCAGCGTTTGCTTGATTTCGCGCTCCCAATCGTAGATTCCAATTACCGTATCAATTTCCAGGTCGCCTAAAAAGATAATGTCCATGTCATGTTTCCGGTTATCATATGCAAAAAATAACAGCAGTATTATGCAAACCCGAAGGATATACAAGTTTTAGGAGCAATCACATGCTTGAATGGTTACTCGTTCCGGCCGCTTATTTATTCGGCTCGATTTCCAGCGCCATCATCGTCTGTCGTTTGATGGGGCTACCCGATCCACGCGAACAAGGTTCCGGCAACCCAGGAGCCACCAATGTCATGCGCATTGGCGGTAAAAAAGCCGCTGCCATTACCTTGCTGGGTGACGCCCTTAAAGGGCTGATTCCGGTGTTACTGGCAAAATCCATCAATGCCGACAGTTTATTGCTTTCAGCCGTAGTTTTCGCCGCATTTTTAGGACATCTCTATCCCGTTTTTTTTGGTTTTAAAGGCGGCAAAGGCGTGGCCACCTCTTTTGGCGTGACGCTGGGCGTTACCTGGTTACTCGGCCTGGTCGTTTCCGGCACCTGGTTTCTGGTGTATAAAATCAGTGGTATTTCATCACTTTCCGCCCTGGTCGCCTCGGTTCTTACCCCGTTTTATGTCTGGCTGATCACCGGCGATATTAACCTGGTAATGACTTTTATCTTGATTTCCAGCATCTTGCTGTGGAGACATAAAGCCAATATTCAGCGACTGCTGAAAGGTGAAGAGCGTTGAGCCAGCTTTCACTTTACCGCCTGATTACTTTCTGGTTGCTACTTGTTTGCGCCAGTGTCGCCTTTGCCCACGGCGTAGATGAATCGACCCGACAATTTTTATCCAGCAATCAGGGGGTCGCTATAGGCCCCTTTATGTATATTGGCGCCAAACATATGCTGACCGGCTATGATCATTTGCTGTTTTTAGTAGGTGTCATTTTCTTTTTATTCACAGTTCGCGACATTCTTTTATATGTCAGCCTGTTTACTCTAGGTCACAGTCTGACCTTGTGCCTGGGTGTTTTAACAAATTTCCAGGTCAACCCTTTTCTGATCGATACAATTATTGCGCTGTCCATTATCTATAAAGCGTTTGATAATCTGGGTGGTTTCAAGCGACTACTTGGTTTTCAGCCCAACACACGCTGGGCGGTAATGATTTTCGGATTGTTTCATGGCATGGGGCTGGCGACAAAATTACTGGAAATGACGCCATCTGAAACCGGATTATGGAAAAATCTGCTCTCCTTTAATATAGGGGTAGAACTGGGGCAAATTCTGGCTTTATCTTTTATTTTGATTGTGCTGGGTTTTTGGCGCAGACACTCCAGTTACTTTCGCTTCGCCACGATCACCAATACTTTTCTCATGACAGCCGGCTGGGTATTGGTTGGCTATCAGCTCACCGGCTACTTTTTGGCGATTGACTCATGAGCAACAATTACCAGCTTCCCCTGCCTTCAATTAAAACCCTGATTATAACCAGCATAACCGCTATTTTGTTGGCTATGGTTATTTTCTGGGTAATTGTTTTACCCGCAGAATATGGACTCGACCCAACCGGCTTTGGCAAAAAGTTTGGCTTACTGCAACTGGCATCCTCACCGCATCAAGCTAGCAAAGCCAATGTGATAGCCTGCCCGACTGAAACTGACAGCGCCACAGCATTAAACTGGTCAGATTCCGTTATCATTAACGTTCCGGCTCAAAGCGGCCTGGAATACAAATTTTTTCTCGATAAAAACGCCAAACTGGAATATCACTGGAAAACAGACGGAGATAAACTCTATTATGATTTCCACGGTGAACCCAAAGGTGATAGTAGTGGCTATTTCAAAAGCTTTGAAGAAGCCACAAACCACCAAGCCAGTGGCAAGTTAATCGCCCCTTTCGCCGGCAAACATGGCTGGTATTGGGAAAACAAATCCAACAAACCGATCACCATACTTCTTGAAACCCGCGGGAATTATAAAGTGCTGGGGCTGATGTAAGAAAAACACCAGGAAACTGTCGGGTTATGCAGTCCGCGGCGAAACGAGGGAAAAAACCGGATGTTTTTTGCTCTTTTGGAGACGCTACATGATGTTACGCTACGAAAAAGAGCGGAAAAATACGCCACACCCACAGCAGAATCATCCATAATCCGACAGGCCTCCTAGTGCAAACAAGCGCAAGTTCTCACTCTATTGAGTAAGTGGCTTAGCCTGATACGTCCACCGAAAAGGCTTAGCCATGGTTTCATTGAAATATTTTATGAAATCCGCTATTTTTTTGTTTAAATCCTCTTTAGATTTAAAGTTGCCGCGCCGGATTACTTTACGCATTAAAATAGAAAACCAGATCTCTATCTGATTAAGCCATGAACAATGCTTAGGGGTAAAATGAAAAACAACCGGATGGTTTGGGTTAGTCAAAAAAGCAGTACGACTTTCCATTGATTTCAAAATACCCTCTTTTCCTTTAACCCCCTGATTCTCCTGAATACGAAATTTTTTCGGCAATTAATCGAACCACCGATTCTGAACAATGTGTATTGAGATTATCCATGACTAAATGCCAATGGGTTTGTTTGGGTTGTTGATGAAAAAGCAGGTTCAAAAACCCGGCAAAATCTTGCTCTGTTCGAGTTTCTCCTATACTTCCCATTACTTCTCCCGTGGCCACATCAAAACCTGCAATCAAGGTCTGGGTACCATGTCGAATATATTCAAATTCTTGTCGCTCAATTTTTCCTTTCTTCATCGGCAATATCTGCGCTGCTCGCTCTAAAGCTTGAATCCCTGTCATTTCATCAATCGAAATCGTTTTGATGCCTTGCGCTTCCCGCTCCAAAGCCCGTTGGCAGGTTTCGCAAACATCTTGACACCTCTCGTCGAAGTATTCATCTTTTTTTGCCGTCAACCAGCCTTTCATCCGGTGGGGTTGCAGGTCCGCTTCTTTTTAAAAAGCGCCCAACAGAGCGCTGTGAAATATAATCAACAATGCCCCGTTTTATCGCTTCATCGGCTATTTCTTGTTGCGTCCAATGAGTGATCGGGCGTTGACTATCCTCTGGGCGTTCGCAGGCTATCGCGATAATGCTGCAAATTTGCTCCGCCGTATAGATAGCAGGCGCACCGCTTCGCGGTGCATCTTGAAGCCGGGCTAAAGGATTTTCTTGTTCACGGTTCTGTAACCAGCGTTTTCGCCAATTTTGAACAGTTGTCCGTCCAGTTTTTAACTGGCGCATGGTTTCATGTACACTAATGCCTTCATCTGCCAACAATATAATACGGCAACGTGTCACCAAATTCTGAGGACTTGTATGTTTACGCACTGTGCCTTGCAATAACGTGCGTTGTTCTTCTGTTAAACTGATTGGGGCTGCTGTTAGACGTGGCATGATATCACCTGCTGAATTTAATATAGTATTATTCAGCATATTACAATATATTCCTCATAAATAGCATTGGTGTTTTCGCTTATGTGCACTAGGCTTTCAATAACTCACCAAGTGGCCAGCGGGGACGGGCGAAAATCTGCAAATCTTCCTGCTGCCCGGCAAGCAGACGCTGACAACCTGCATAGGCGATCATCGCGCCATTGTCAGTACAGAATTCCAGGCGGGGAAAGTACAGCTCGGCCTGTTGTTTTTTGGCCATGACGTTTAACTGCCGGCGAATTTCCTGGTTGGCGCTGACCCCGCCGGCGATCACCAGTGTTTTCAAACCGGTTTGCTGTAATGCCCGCTTACATTTGATCGACAGCGTTTCCGCCACCGCCTGTTGAAAGGCAAAAGCCACATCAGCCCGGTCCTGATCGGTTTTTTCCGTTGCATTCAAGGTGTTCATGGTAAAGGTTTTCAAGCCGCTGAAGCTGAAATCCAGCCCGGGCCGATCCGTCATTGGCCGGGGAAACTTGAAACGGGGCAGACCTTGTTCGGCCAATGCCGATAAACGCGCCCCACCGGGATAGCCCAAACCTAACATTTTTGCCGTTTTATCAAAGGCCTCGCCCGCGGCATCATCCAACGACTCTCCCAGCAATTGATATTGGCCGATTCCTTCTACCCGAACCAACAGCGTATGCCCACCTGAAATCAATAAGGCGACGAATGGAAAAGCAGGCGGGATTTCCTCCAGCATCGGTGCCAGTAAATGCCCTTCCATATGATGCGTGGCAACAGCCGGCACATTCCAGGCCCAGGCCAGACTTCGGGCTGTGCATGCCCCCACCAGCAAAGCGCCCATCAACCCCGGACCTGCCGTATAGGCAACGCCACCAATGTGTTGCGCGGTCAATCGGCTCTCAAACAAACACTGCCTTATCAATGGCGTCAGTTTGCGAATATGATCACGCGAGGCCAATTCCGGCACCACGCCGCCATATTCACTGTGCATATCAACCTGACTATACAACAGGTGGTGAATTAACCCCTTTTTCGCATGATAAATCGCCACGCCAGTTTCATCGCAGGAGGTTTCGATTCCAAGAACGTACATTTAGTTTTGAAATTTATTTTTTGTCGGATATAATTACGGGTTCTCTGCAAGACACTTTGTCTTCGCAACACAGTAAATATTAACATACATCAGGTCAATTTATGCCAGCAGTAAAAGTTAAAGAAAACGAACCTTTTGATATTGCCATTCGCCGCTTTAAGCGCTTTTGCGAAAAAGCCGGTGTTTTGTCTGAAGTTCGCCGCCGCGAATTCTACGAAAAACCAACCGCCGAACGTAAACGTAAAAAAGCCGCTGCGGTTAAACGCCATTTGAAAAAACTGGCCCGCGAACGTTATGCACTGAAAAATCTGCGTCGCGGCCGCCCTCAACTATAAGGCGCAACCATGCCCTCTTTAAAAGAGACCATCAAAGACACAATGAAAGCGGCGATGAAATCCGGAGACAAGACCCGCCTGGGCACTATCCGGATGATTCTGGCCGCGATCAAACAAATTGAAGTCGATGAACGCATTGAGCTTGATGACAGCCGCATTATTGCCGTGCTGGACAAAATGCTCAAACAGCGTCGCGAGTCCATCCGTCAATACCAAGACGCCTACCGTAACGACCTTGCCGATATCGAAGCCGCTGAAATACTGGTGATCCAGGAATTCCTGCCTCAGCCTTTAAGCGAAGAAGAGATAAAGCAGATGATTCAGCAAGCCATCAATGATACTGGCGCGGAATCTATCAAAGATATGGGCAAAGTGATGGGGCTATTGAAGCCAAAAATGCAGGGCAGAGCCGATATGGCTGTGGTAAGCGCACAAATCAAGACGGCATTATCGTCCTGATTCAACAGCATTTATGAGCGGTCATGGCCGGATCCCACGGGATTTCATCGATGATCTGCTGGTGCGAGTCGATATAGTCGATTTGATCGATTCGTTTGTCCCGCTCAAAAAGGCTGGCAGCAACTTCATGGCCCGCTGCCCGTTTCACAACGAAAAAACCCCCAGCTTTTCGGTCAGCCGTAAAAAACAGTTCTATCACTGCTTCGGCTGCGGCGTCAGCGGTAACGCCATCAGTTTCCTGATGGATTACAACCATCTCGATTTTGTCGAAGCCGTTGAGGATCTTGCCGCTTTTATTGGCGTTGACGTTCCCCGCGAAAAAAACAGCACTTATCAGCCCAAACAGGACTTTTCGACCCTATACCAGACCCTGGAACAAGTCGCCCGGCTCTATCACAGCACGCTGTTTTCAGCAACCGGAACATCCGCCCTGCACTATTTACACCAGCGCGGCGTCAGCGACGATATCGCCAAACGCTACCAGTTGGGTTTCGCCCAAAATCTGTGGGATGAATTAAGCAAACATTTTGACGCCAGACATTTGCTCGACAGCGGCATGCTGACGGAAAACGAAAATGGCCGCCGCTACGACCGTTTTCGCAACCGCCTGATGTTTCCCATTCATGATAAACGCGGCCGCATCATCGCTTTTGGCGGCCGGGTTTTGGATGACAACACCCCCAAATACCTCAACTCGCCAGAAACCCCCGTATTTTCCAAAAGCAACGAACTTTATGGCCTCTACCAGACGCTAAACAAACAAGCGCACCCCGACCGCTTCATCATTGTCGAAGGCTACATGGATGTCATTGCACTGGCTCAACACGGCATCGATAACGCTGTCGCCACCTTAGGCACGGCAACCTCGCAAAAACATATCGAAACACTGTTTCGCTTCAGCAACGAACTGGTGCTTTGTTTCGACGGAGACAGCGCCGGCCAGCAAGCCGCCTGGCGTGCCATGGAGGCCATTTTTCCCACCCTTAAAGATAACCGTATGATTAAAATCATGCTGCTGCCTGAAAAGGAAGACCCGGACAGTCTGATTCGAAAACAAGGGCAAGCCTGTTTTCAACAACAAGTGGAAAACGCTACGCCATTATCGGAATATTTTTTCACCACACTTAAAAACAACCTCAACTTGCATACAGCCGAGGGCAAAGCCATGCTAGCAGCTAAAGCCCAACCCTACCTGAAGCTTCTCCCTTCCGGCTTTTTTCGCGAAATGATGTCGGCCGAAGCAAAAAAACTGACCGGCTCTGAAAAACTGGCTAAACCGAAAAAATCACCTACAATTAGAAAAAAAACACTATCACGCCCTTCACCTATTCGGGTCGTCATTGCCTTGTTATTACAAAACCCACAGCTGGCCAGCATTATTGAAGAAAAAAAAATCGACTGGGATCGATCAAAACTTCCCGGCATGGAGCTTCTGCGGGATATTTTTGAGAAAATTCTGGTCAAACCGACTGTCAATACAGCAATGCTGGTCGAAGCATACCGCGGAACCGAAAACGCCAACATAATACAAAAACTGGCAGGGCTTGACCTGCTTGGCACGAACCTTGAGGACGAATTTTTACAAGCCATGAATAACATTCTGAACCAAGCCGCGGAAAAACAACTATCGGAGTTATTGGAAAAAGGCAAACAGCATGATTTGTCTGATACGGAAAAACAACTGCTTCGCAGCCTGTTAATACAAAAATCCGGTCTATAGTCAAATGCATTTTTATGCTATACTGGGCTGTTCACCGGCGTGTGATTACTGAGATCGTATTTGTGAGTAGAGAATGAGCCAAGAACAACAGCAATCCCAATTAAAACAACTGATAGCCAAAGGAAAACAACAAGGCTACCTGACCTACACGGAGGTAAACGATCATCTGCCAGGCGACATTGTCGACCCTGAACAAATTGAAGAAATCATCAGCATGATCAATGACATGGGCATTCAAGTCCATGAATCTGCTCCTGACGAAGACACCTTGATTACCAGCGATTCCGCGGTAACCGCAGACGACGACGAAGCTGCTGATGAAGTTGCGGCATTGGCGGCGGTCGATGCGGAATTTGGCCACACCACTGACCCGGTTCGCATGTATATGCGCGAAATGGGCTCAGTTGAGCTGTTGGCGCGAGAAGAAGAACTGGCCATTGCCAAGCGCATCGAAAGCGGTCAGCGCCAGATCATTGAATCTATTGCCCGTTCCGGCTTTATCGTCGATGAATTCCTGCAAGCCTTTGATGATGTGCAGGTCGAAGATTCAGGCGTCCGCCTCGCCGATATGTTGAACGGTTTTGTCGATCTGGACGCCCCCGATGACGCACAGGTTGTAACTGCCGGAGAAGACGAGCCGGAAGAACCTAAAACCTTGAGTTACGATGATATAAAAGTCAAGGTCGACGAACTCAGGGCATTACAGAAGAAGGTCAAGGCATCCATCAAGAAAAACGGCTATAGCCACGAAAAAACCGAAAAAATATTTGATGATTTATCGCGCTGCTTCAGCGAATTTAAATGGACGCCTCAGTATCTGAAGAAAATGGCCGCAATCTCGACCGCTATCACTGCCGATATCAGAGCGCAGGAAAGAATTATTTTAGACATCTGCGTCAAAAAAGCCAGAATGCCACGCAAAGAGTTCATCACCTCTTTTGTCGAAAACGAAACAGACCCAAAATGGCTGACTCAATATCTGGACAAGGACTCACCATACAGTGCGGCCTTGCATGAACATCAGGACGAGATTAAAAAAGCGCAAAAGAAGCTGGCGCAAATTGAAAAAGAACATGGCCTGAAGATTGCCAACATCAAAGATATCAATCGCCGTATTTCCATCGGTGAAGCCAAATCGCACCGCGCCAAAAAAGAAATGATCGAGGCGAATCTGCGACTGGTTATTTCTATCGCCAAAAAATACACTAATCGCGGCCTGCAATTTTTGGATCTGATCCAGGAAGGCAATATCGGCCTGATGAAGGCGGTGGACAAGTTTGAATATCGTCGTGGCTATAAATTCTCCACTTATGCAACCTGGTGGATTCGCCAGGCCATTACCCGCTCGATTGCCGACCAGGCGCGCACCATCAGAATTCCGGTTCATATGATTGAGACCATCAATAAACTGAACCGTATTTCACGGCAAATCCTGCAGGAAAAAGGCCGCGAAGCGACACCTGAAGAATTGAGCGAACGCATGGATATGCCAGAGGATAAGGTTCGTAAAGTGTTGAAAATCGCCAAAGAGCCGATTTCCATGGAAACACCTATCGGTGATGATGAAGATTCGCATCTGGGTGACTTTATTGAAGACTCCAAGGTGTTATCGCCAGTGGAATCTGCTACAATTGCAGGTTTAAGGGAATCCACACAAAATGTATTGAGTGGGTTGACCGCCAGAGAAGCCAAAGTATTGCGTATGCGTTTCGGCATCAACATGAATACCGACTATACTCTGGAAGAAGTCGGCAAACAATTTGACGTCACCCGCGAACGTATTCGTCAAATTGAAGCCAAAGCGCTTAGAAAACTTCGCCACCCGTCTCGTTCCGAGCAGCTGCGTTGTTTTCTGGATGGTGATTAACGTCCTGTAAATCCGGGCCCTTAGCTCAGTTGGTTAGAGCATCCGACTCATAATCGGCAGGTCCCCAGTTCGAGTCTGGGAGGGCCCACCATGATACACATAGGCCGCCTCGCGGCCTTTTTTATACATTCAGCTATTCTCTTTACGCTGTCTTTGAATAAAAGTTACTGAACAAAGCTTCAGTGAAGGAAAATCCGATATGAGCAATAATTTTGTTTTTACCTCGGAATCAGTTTCTGAAGGTCACCCTGACAAACTGGCCGATCAAATCTCCGACGCTATCGTCGATGCATTACTCGACCAGGACCCAAAATCGCGTATCGCCTGTGAAACCATGGTGAAAACCGGCATGGTTATCATCGCCGGAGAAATCACCACCGAAGCCTGGGTGGATACCGAAGAACTGGTCAGGAAGGTGGTTTGCGAAATTGGTTACGATAATGGTGATGTCGGCTTTGACGGTAAAACCTGTGCGGTACTGAATGCCATTGGTAAACAGTCTCCAGACATCGCCATGGGCGTCGATGACTCTGAAGATCACGAACAAGGTGCCGGTGACCAAGGCTTGATGTTTGGCTACGCCAGCAATGAAACCGATGTTTTGATGCCAGCCCCGATCACCTATTCTCATCGACTGGTAGAACGTCAGGCGCATATCCGTAAAACGGGGGTTCTGTCCTGGTTAAGACCAGATGCAAAGAGCCAACTGACTTTCCGCTACGAAGACAACAAGCCTGTCGCCATCGATGCCGTCGTGCTTTCTACCCAGCATTCTCCTGAAATTGGCGGCAAACAACTGGAAGAAGCGGTAATGGATGAAATTATCCTGCCGATTTTGCCGAATAAATGGCTGCACAAGGACACCAAATATTTCATCAACCCGACCGGACAGTTCGTTATCGGGGGGCCAGTGGGCGATTGCGGCCTGACTGGTCGCAAAATCATTGTCGACACTTATGGCGGCATGGCCCGACATGGCGGTGGCGCATTCTCAGGAAAAGACACATCCAAGGTTGACCGTTCGGCCGCCTACATGGCCCGCTATGTCGCGAAAAATATCGTTGCCGCAGGGCTCGCCGAACGCTGTGAAGTACAGGTTTCTTACGCCATTGGCGTGGCAGAGCCAACTTCGATCAGTGTCGACACATTTGGCACCGGCAAAATTGACGAAGCGCGCCTGGTTGAACTGATCCGTGAACATTTCGATCTTCGTCCCAAAGGCCTGATTGCCCAACTGGATCTATTGAAGCCTATTTACCAGCCTACCGCCGCCTATGGTCATTTTGGCCGAACCGGCGCATCATTCAGCTGGGAAAAAACCGACAAGGTCGAAGCCCTGAAAGATTCCGCCGGATTATAAAACAAACGAGAAAAAAAGATGAGTGAACAAGACTACAAAGTAGCTGATATTTCCTTAGCCGATTGGGGCCGTAAGGAAATCAACATAGCCGAAACTGAAATGCCCGGCTTGATGTCCTTACGTGAGGAATATGGCGCCGAGCAACCCTTGAAGGGTGCACGCATAGCCGGCTGTCTGCATATGACCATCCAGACTGCGGTATTGATTGAAACCTTGACAGCCCTGGGCGCCGAAGTGCGCTGGTCATCCTGCAATATTTTCTCCACCCAGGATCATGCGGCAGCGGCGATGGCTGCAGCAGGAATTCCGGTTTTTGCCTGGAAAGGCGAAACCGAAGAGGAAGCCGAATGGTGCATCGAACAAACCATCATCGGCCCTGATGGCTGGCAGCCTAACATGATTCTGGATGATGGTGGCGACCTGACCTTGATGATGCACGAAAAATTCCCGGAATTGATGGATGATGTCAAAGGCTTGTCAGAAGAAACCACAACCGGTGTTTTACGCCTGTATGAGATGGTGGAAAAAGGCACATTGAAAGTGCCGGCTTTTAACGTCAACGATTCGGTCACAAAATCAAAATTCGACAATCTTTACGGTTGCCGCGAATCTTTGATTGATGGCATCAAGCGCGCCACCGATGTCATGGTGGCCGGTAAAGTAGCAGTTGTCTGCGGTTATGGCGATGTCGGTAAAGGCTGCGCCCAATCCTTACGCGGCCTGGGCGCAACTGTCTGGGTTACCGAAATTGACCCGATCTGTGCATTGCAGGCGTCGATGGAAGGCTATCGCGTAGTCACCATGGAAGAAGCCGCTCCTGTTGCGAATATTTTCGTGACTGCTACCGGCAACAAAGATGTCATCACGCATGAGCATATGCTGGCGATGAAGGATCAGGCGATTGTCTGTAACATCGGTCATTTCGATTCTGAAATCGAAATCGCCAAACTTCGCCAATATACCTGGGAAAACATCAAACCACAGGTTGACCATGTCATCTTCCCGGATGGCAAGCGTCTGATCGTGTTGGCCGAAGGCCGTCTGGTCAACTTAGGTTGCGCGACCGGCCACCCAAGTTTCGTCATGTCCAATTCTTTCTGTAACCAGGTACTGGCTCAAATCGAATTATGGAATCATGCTGAAAATTATGAAAACAAGGTCTACATTCTGCCGAAGAAACTGGACGAAAAAGTGGCCCGTTCTCATCTGGCTCAGCTGGGCGTCAACCTGACGCAACTGACACCGGAACAGGCTGAGTACATCAATGTACCGGTCGAAGGCCCTTACAAGCCGGATCATTATCGGTATTGATATTTCCCGTTAATGCATGCAAAAAAGGAGCTTTTGGCTCCTTTTTTGTTTTCTGCCATCACTCCTCACTGTTATCATGCGCATTTCCAGACTATTTCTTGATATGCCTCTCAACACCGGCCAATGTGTTGAACTGGATGCCAATTCGGCACATTATTTGCGCACTGTTCTACGCCTGAAAAAACAACAGGAACTGATTGTTTTTAATGGTCAAGGTACTGAGTTCCGGGCAAAACTGGATTTAGTCAGCAAAAAGTCTGTCACCATTACTCTCCTGGCTGAACATAAGCGCGATGTTGAATCGCCGTTGGTCATCAAGCTCGGCCTTGGAATTTCCCGTAGTGAACGCATGGATTGGGCAATACAAAAAGCCGTAGAACTCGGTGTAAAACAAATCACCCCCTTAATGACAGAACGCGTTGTGGTTAAATTAACATCGGAAAAACAGCAACAACGCCTGCATCATTGGCGAGGGGTTATCCAGCACGCAGCAGAGCAATCCGGCCGCACCCGCCTGCCTGAATTGCTATCGATCGAAACACTACCGCACTGGGTAGAGCATCAACAAAACAGTCGTTTTTTTCTGGACCCTTATGCCGATAAAACATTCAGCCAAATGACCCCGCCAACATCGGCTGTTACCTTGCTGTCTGGCCCTGAAGGGGGATTTTCAGACCAGGAACGGGAGGCGGCATTATCTGCTGGATTTATGCCAGTCAGACTGGGACCGCGCATTTTACGCACCGAAACTGCGGTGCTGGCGTCCATCAGCGCCATTCAAACCTTATGGGGAGATTTTTCATGAAATCGCTTGGCACTGCCCTGTTTCCATTATTGCTATTGATCATTCTGGCGTCTGTTTCCTGTCTGCTCGGTTATTTTATCTTGATGGCGCTGGGCGATGTGATCGAACTACGCAAAATCATCAGCAAGGGCACCCTGGTTTTATTGTTGCTGAGTATTTTTCCACTCAAACGCTGGCTGAATCTTTCCTGGTCAGATTTAGGCTTTGCGCCAACAGGTCAGTTTCTTCGCCAGATGGTTATCGGACTGATGGTCGGCATCCTCACCTTATTACCGGTCCTGCTGGTTCTTTATGGACTGGATGTGCATATTATCGACAGTGGACGGGAATGGACGGCTGTTAAAGCCATCAAACGCATCGTCATCTCATTATTACTGGCATTGCTGATTTCCTTTCTTGAAGAGCCGTTGTTCCGTGGGATATTGCTGACCGGCTTGCGCAAAAAATTATCCCTGGCGACCGCTGTTGGCCTAAGCGCATTGTATTATGCCAGTCTGCATTTTTTAAAAAGCAAAACATCCGTCCCTTATGACGAATTAACGCCCGGCAAAGGTTTTGAATTGATGCTGGATGCCTTCGCCAACTGGTTTAACCCGGAAATTTTGGCATTGTGGGTCGTTGGCGTATTTCTGGCCTTGATACGGGTCGAATTCAAACAAAGCTTGGGAATCTGCATTGGCTGCCATGCCGGCTGGGTCTGGTTGATCAAGACCAGCAAAGACTTTTTAAATGTAAACCCGCAGTCTGATTACCTGTATTTAGTCAGCCAATATGATGGCGTGGTCGGGCCATTAGTTAGCGTCTGGCTGACACTCGCCATTGTCGGCTATTATTTCTGGAAAAAAACAAAAAAAACGGTTAATCCCTGAAATTATTGAATTGCAATGGCTGACCTATATCTTCATCTTTCAGCATTTTCATAACCTGCTGCAAGTCATCGCGTTTCTTGCCGGTTACGCGAACTTTATCTCCTTGAATCGCCGCTTGCACTTTCAGTTTTTTGTCCTTGATCAATTTAACGATTTTTTTGGCAATATCCTTTTCCAGCCCTTGTTTCAAGGTTAATTCCTGTTGCGCCATTCTCCCCGATGTTTGAGGATTGCCGGTCTCAAGACAGCCAATATCGACACCTCGCTTGGTCATTTTTGAATACAGAATCGGCAACATTTGCTGCAACTGAAAAGCCGACTCGGCGATCAAGATAATTTTCTCATCCTGTAATTCAAATTTTGCATCACTGCCTTTAAAATCAAACCGTGTCGAAACTTCACGATTGGCGCCTGGTCGACAGCATTGCTGACTTCATGGCTGTCAAACTCGGAAACAATGTCAAAAGATGGCATGATAAAGAAACCCAAAAATCGAAAACAGTAACTATAATTTCGTTAATGATTAAATTCAATCACTTTTTAAAACTTTATGAAGCAATATCTTAAGGTAATTTGGCAGCCACCCCCTGTATCGCTGAAATTAATAAACCTGCCATTTTTCAAACTATTCAATCTGTGCTGCTTTTTGCTCATAAACGGCTGTGCAACTGAAGGAAATGTCAAAGGGCGTGATTTTGAATTCAGCTCAGTACTGAAAAACGATATCGATCTGGTATCGGAAACACACCAAAGCGTTGTCAGAAAAAGCCTGTTGGAACTGGCGGTCAAATTATACAAACGCAACCCGGACCAATGGCGAAAAGCCGGTCATTCCTCTTTACAACAAGCGGTCGAGCAATTGAAACAATACCCTTACGCCAGTATTCATGAGAAAGACAGTATCGAATGTATTCGCCTGACTTTTGATGAATCTTATCAAGGCGACCGGGTACAAACTTTTATTGCAGGGCTGCAAACCATGATTATGCGCGCATATGATGATCATGAGACTTTTTTTATGCATAACATGCTGGAAGCGCAAAAATTATATGACAGCGCCCG
Source organism: Methylomarinum sp. (assembly GCA_965277025.1). Classification (GTDB taxonomy): domain Bacteria; phylum Pseudomonadota; class Gammaproteobacteria; order Methylococcales; family Methylomonadaceae; genus Methylomarinum. Next base: position 1,124,773 of record OZ255706.1, on the reverse strand, counting down.
CAACCTGGAATTGGCCGCATGGCTGCTGCGCAGTAAACGCAAAACGGATGGGACGCCATTTTTATACAGTACTGGCGAAAAAGGTGAAGAAATCAATTTAAGTTTTGAGCGTTTGTTTGGCAAAATGATCAATGCTCAGGATATGCTGGCGCAAATCATGGCTGACCGCACTCATCGACAAATAAAAAATACCATTCAAGCTGTCATTACGGCATTTATTCCAATTTAATCACCTGCACGCCATTGCTGAATAAATTTCTTGACTGCCTGAATTCTGGCATGACGAACGGCCTCGCCTATTTTCTGTCCTTTTAATCCTGATGCCATAATAGCCACCATATCGATATCAGCCGCAGCTTTGGCTGCCCCTCTCAAATAATCGGCCTGTGGATATTCCCTGTCTTCAAAGCCCGTTCGTCCTCTAATATCCGCCTCACAGGCGGCAAGAAAGCCTTCCAGATGATTATTGTGCTTAAAGGCTGAGAGCTTTTGTAACAAATCCACCAGGGTTGTCGACTTCAAATCAAATACCCGGTGGCAATGAGTATGAAATTGCATCACTATTTTTGCTAACGCCTGATAATTTTTAGGCACTTTCAGACGCTTGCACAATGCATCGAGAACAGGCAAGCCTAATACTTCATGACCATGATGACTCGGCCATTTGTCTGGATCGGTCAACGCTTTACCCAAATCATGCGTCAATGCGGCAAAACGCACCTCGGGCCGCTCTGAAAAACGGGTAGCCATATCAACCACCATCATCACATGTACACCGGTATCGATCTCCGGATGATATTTTACCGGCTGAGGAACACCAAACAAATGCTCAATCTCTGGAAAAATAACCGCTAGCGCCTCGCATTCACGCAAGGTATAAAAGAAGGCTGAAGGCGTTCTTTCCAGCAAAGCTTTGTGCAATTCCGCCCATACTCTTTCCGCCACTAAATGTTTGACCTCTCCGGCTTGCACCATTTGCCACATTAAAGCTCGCGTTTCCTCCGCCAGTTTAAAGCCTAAATGCGCATAACGGGCGGCAAAGCGGGCTACACGCAGAATTCTGACCGGATCTTCACTGAAAGCCGGGGAAACATGTCGAAAAATACGCTGCTCAAGATCCTTACGCCCCCCATAAGGGTCGATTAATTCGCCAGATTCGGTCATCGCCATTGCATTGATGGTTAAATCGCGCCGTAATAAATCCTGCTCCAGCGTAATATCCGGTGCGGCATGAACGACAAACCCTTTATAGCCTGGAGCCGTTTTACGCTCGGTACGAGCCAGCGCATACTCATCATGCGTTTCCGGATGGAGAAAAACCGGAAAATCCTTACCGACCGGAACAAACCCCTTGGCCAGCATTGATTCAGGCGTTTCCCCAATCACCAGCCAATCTTTTTCCTTGACGGGATAACCTAATAACTGGTCACGCACCGCACCACCGACTAAATATGTTTTCACAGCCTTTTCACATTTTGTTGCTTCATGACCATTAGTTTACCAAACTCCACGCTTTGAAATGCGAGGAACAAATCATCCAGCTGAACTTTACGGGATATAATCGACCAATTTATAAAAAGCGGGGGATCCATGACAATCATTTTCTTGTCCAGTTTGTTACTTGGCGCCATCACTGGCCTGCTAGCAGGATTATTTGGCATAGGCGGCGGTATTATTATTGTCCCGATATTGGCCTGGCTGTTTGAAGATTACGGTTTTCCTCAAGAGAAAGTCATGCTATTGGCGATCGCCACCTCGCTGGCCACCATAATCCCCACCTCTATCGCCTCAAGTCTGGCCCATCATCGCAGGCAAAACCTGATTTTAAAGGTCGTCAAAAAATTACTGCCCGGTATTGTGGCCGGCAGTTTTGTCATGACCATCATTGCCGCCCAGCTTTCAACAATATTATTGCGTAATATTTTTATTCTCTATTTGCTCTATGTGGCGACCACGCTGTTTTTGCAAAAAAAACCAGTCGTGTCTGTCGAAAATCCATTACCTGGTATTGATATTATCGCCGGTTTAATCATTGGCGCATTATCGACATTACTGGGTATCGGCGGCGGCACTTTGACTGTACCTTATTTATTGGGAAGAAATCTGGAAATGAAAAATGCAGTCGCGGCATCCAGTGCTTGTGGTTTGCCGATTGCACTGACCGGAAGCTTAGGCTATATTCTGGTGGGCTGGGGGCAGCCTGATTTACCATCGTACACCAGCGGTTATATTTATTGGCCCGCTTTTTCAGGCATTGCGTTGAGCAGTGTATTCACCGCATCGGTAGGCGCCAAAATAGCCAGTCACCTGCCTGCCCAGCATTTAAAACGTTATTTTGCAGTGTTGCTTTATCTGATTGCGGCGAAGATGTTATGGTAAACCTCCGGGCAAAAAAAATGCCAACAAATATTGCTGGCATAACTCTCTGCTGTTCAGTCAGCACCTCCATGTGCTGTTAGAATCGTCTGTTTTTACTAAATCAACGTGGCCGAATGGTGATTTCCACACGGCGGTTTTGCGCTCGTCCCATCGGCGTATCATTTGGGGCGATCGGATATTCGCCAAAGCCACGCGCCTGAATACGGTTATGATTCACGCCACGTTGAACCAGATAACTGGCGACACTGTTCGCCCGCTGTTCGGACAATTGCTGATTATAGGTTGCACTACCGGTAGAATCACCTCCTTACACACAAGTCTGAACTAAAGCTGTAAAATACGATTATTTGAGTCATTATGAATTGGGCAGAAATGGAATTCCGAAATTTAGATTTAGGTGATGAGCGTATCAAGAAAAGAGCAATTAAGTTGCTGGAAACGTTTGCCAAATCACCCAAGGCGAGTATACCTCAAGCCTGCCAAGGCTGGGCTGAAACACAAGCAGCTTATCGGTTTTATAGTAATGAGAGTGTGACATGGGACAAGCTCTTAAAAGCGCATACTGATCAAGTTGAACAACGCATTATAAAGAGTGAAGAAGCGGTTATTTTATGCTTACAAGACACAACAGAGTTAGATTTTAACGGCCAGGAAACTGAAGATTTAGGACGCTTGTCGTATGATGCTCAACGAGGCATGTACCTGCATCCAACGCTTTGCATAACACCCGATCGTATTCCTTTAGGTATCAGCGATGCCTGGATGTGGTCTCGAGGTAAAACCAAAAAAGAAGATCAGGAAACCCCAACCATAAAAGAAAGTGATCGTTGGGTAGAAGGTTATGAACGTGTTGCTGAAATGGCGGAACGTTGCCCTCAAAGCCGATTGATTTATGTGGCGGATAGAGAAGGCGATATCTTGAATCTTATGGCGAGAAGTCAAGCGTTAAATGCCCCAGCCGATTGGTTGGTCAGAGCGAAGCATAATCGAAAATTATCGGATCAAGAAAGACTTTGGGATCGTGTCGATAAACAAGCGGTTATGAGTCGTATCAGCTTCATTAAGCCGCGAAAAAAAGGAGAGAAAGCGCGTCAGGTTCAGCAAGAAATTAAAGTGCTGCGCTGTACTTTGCCGGTGAAGGGTGAAGAAAAAATTGAAGTGACTTTGGTTCAGGCCAAAGAAATCAACCCACCTGCAGGAAAACCACCTCTTGTCTGGCGTTTATTAACTAATCGCCCGGTAAAAAATGAAGCGCAAGCCTGTGAGTTGATTGACTGGTATCGCTGTCGATGGGAAATAGAAATGTTTTTTGATGTATTGAAGGTTGGGTGCAAGGTAGAGAAGCTTCAATTATCCAGTAAAGAACGCATTGAAAAAGCCTTGGTCATGGCCATGATTATTGCCTGGCGCGTGATGTATCTTATGCGCTTAGGTCGTGTTTGCCCTGATTTACCTGCTGACCTTATTTTTGATTCTTTAGAGTGGAAATCATCGTATGTTTTGCAGGAAAAGACGGTTCCCAAAGACACACCGACACTGAATACAGTGCTTAGAAACCTGGCTACATTAGGCGGGTTTTTAGGGCGAAAATCAGATGGTGATCCGGGTGCTAAAAGTATTTGGATTGGCTTTCAGAGAATTCAAGACTGTGTCTTTGGTATTCAAATGGCTCGCAAACTGGAAGGCTTGAGTTGATAGTTGTGTGTAAGGAGATGCGGTAGAATCGGTAAATCCGGAAATATTGATGCCAGTATCATTAAATTCTTTCAACACCAATGCGACCGAATCCAATACCGGGTAAAATTGTGGACTGATATTGGCAGAGTTTGTGGCAAAGGTAATATTCCCCGGCATAATCAGTTTTAAATTGTTTCCCTGGCGAACTACCCTGACACCGGTTCCTTCCAGTCTGGCCTGCAACTGCGCTTCCTGGCGATCCATATAATAGCCCACGCCACTACCTACGGCAGCCCCGGCAGCAGCACCTATCAATGCACCATCCCCACCACCAGCCAGAGCGCCAATACCGGCTCCTACCGCAGAACCTACGCCAGCGCCAATGGCGGTATTCGCTATTTTTTGTTCACCTGTATAAGGATCTGTCGTACAAGCAGTTGCCAGCGTTACGGCAAATGCTATAGCAGTAATTTTTTTCATCGGAATTTCTCCATCACTTGGAATTAAAAAGGGAAATAGGTACAAACTAGCAAAGATAGCTTAATCAAAGATGAATTGCCACCGACAGATCAGAAGATTATCGGATTTAAGGGGGGATACAATATAAAAGGAAGTTGTATCTCCCGCCTGCGCCGTCTCATGCTTTCGTCCTTGAACCAGAGGTTCAAGTGGAAACTTAACCGGCTCTTCAGGCTTCCCGTCGAAACGGGCCTGCACACCAGAAACCGGAGACCGCTTCCGGGGCAATATTAGGTTCAGGAAACACCCAGCACTACTCGAACGCTGCAGGAGATACAATGCTTATTTTAGTCGCTTTCCAAAATATTTTCTATGCGTTTACGCAACTTGGCCAAAGTTTGAGTAAAACCATCAGGCACACTTGCATGCAATGAATTTTCCTGGGCAGTGCGCGTTTGCCGCAATTCGTGGGTTAAATTCAAAGCCGCCATGACGGCAATACGGTCGGCACTGGCGACCTTACCGGAATCGCGAATGCGCCGCATTTGCTGATCGAGGTCTTTGGCCGACTCCAATAATGCTTCAACCTCTTCTTCTTCGCAGGCTATTTTGTATTCCTTGCCTAAAATAGAAACCGGAACAGCTCGCATGCGTTTGCTCATTACCCTTGCTCCATGGATTTCAGGCGAGTAATCATTGCTTCTACTCGCGTTCTGGCCAGCGTGGTTTTTTCAAGCAGTTTCGCTTTTTCTTTTACCAGGATATCCTGGCGAATTTTCAGCGAACTGTTTTCTGTTTTCAACTGCTCATACCGAGCCATCAACTCGTCCAGTTTTGCTTCAAGGCTGGCAAGTTCAGCCGATGGATCATATTCAGAATGTGCCATGAGGTCCGTTAACGAAGTTTATCAATCTGTCCAAACGATTTGTACATTTTAAGATGAAAGGACTGCTCAAGCTAAAACCGGCAAGCCGAACAGTCATGCTCAATTTGGGCCGCACATTGTGTCACCGCCATTAAATTTAAATATTATTAAATCATAAAGTTTCTAGCGTTGAATGGGCAGTAAAACCCGTCAATAGTTGTAAACGACGGGTTTCGCCAACGTGCTCGGCAACTGCCCCTGCGTTGCTCTACCTCCTGCATCCATGCAGTCGTACCCATCCTGCCTTCTGACTTAATGGCAGTGACTCACGGAGCAGTTACTCAAAATGTACAGATAATGGTAGCATAAGCATTATTTTTGTGTAACTCACACGTTTATAAACCTTTATGAGCTACGACCAAGTCAGCGATATTTTTACAACTTGAAGACCCCACTTTAAACGCTTCAGAAGCCCATGGTATCGCTTCTGGCATGCTTTGCGTCAGCCCGCAATGTGATGCGGCAACCTGGCTGGATGAATTATTGGAAAACCCCAGCTTGACTGAAGAAGCGAAAACCCTTTTAATGAATTTGTTTGAGCAAACGCGCAAACTGCTTAACCCCGAAGAGGAAGACTTCAGCTTTGACCTTTTTTTACCTGACTCCGACGAAAATGATGACGCCAGTCAACTCGCCGAAGCACTGCGCAGTTGGTGTCAGGGGTTTTTATTGGGCATCGGCTACCAAAAAAAAGGGCAAGACTGGCCAGGCGAAAGTGATGAAATTCTGCGTGATATAGTCGAATTCACCAAACTGGAATCGGACATCCAGGATGAAGAAGACGAGCACGCTTTGATGGAAATTCATGAATATATTCGCGCCGCTGTGTTATTGCTGCGTGATCAACTGAACGAAGACACAGACCAACAACCCTCCTCACCCGCATGAAACAAACTGAATTCAAACGCCGCCGCAAAACACTGATGCAACAAATTGGCGAAGGCAATATCGCTTTGATCGCCAGCGCCCCCAGCCGGATTCGTAACCGCGATGTGGAGTATCCCTTTCGGCAGGACAGCGATTTTTATTATTTAACTGGTTTTAACGAAACCCAATCTCTGGCTGTCTTTATTCCCGGCAGAAAACAAGGCGAATATATCTTGTTCTGCCGGGAATTCGATAAAACCAAGGCCTTGTGGGAAGGCGCTCATGCTGGACTGGAAGGCGCTACCGAACATTTTGACGCAGATGATTCCTTTCCGATCGATGACCTGGATGACATCCTGCCCGGCATGCTGGAAAACAAGGAAAAAGTCTTTTATCCGATGGGACGAGACGGCGACCTGGATCATAAACTGCTGGAATGGATCAACAACATTCGCAAACAATCTCGCAGCGGCGTAAATGCGCCGGGTGAATTGGTATCGCTGGAACATATTTTGCATGAAATGCGCCTGTTTAAAAGCGCCGCCGAACTGAAATTGATGCGTATTGCCGCAAAAGTTTCAGCCGGCGCACATATGCGCGCCATGAAGATGTGCCAGCCTGGTCTGTATGAATATCAGATCGAAGGTGAAATCGTGCATGAATTTTATCGTCACGGCTTGCGCCATGTCGCTTATCCCTCCATTGTCGCGACTGGCGCCAATGCCTGTGTGCTGCATTACACCGAAAACCAGGACAAGCTTAAAAAAGGCGACCTGATATTGATCGACGCCGGCGTCGAATGCGACCATTATGCCGCCGACATCACCCGCACCTTTCCTGTTTCTGGCAAATTCAGCACGGCTCAACAACAACTCTATCAACTGGTGCTGGATGCTCAAACAGCCGCTCTGGAACAAATCAAGCCAGGTATACCCTGGAACAAAGCACACGAAGCTTCCGTCGAAGTGTTGACTAAAGGCTTGGTGCAACTCGGTTTGTTGTCTGGTAATGTAAAGAAATTGATCAAGGACGAAAAATACAAGGCATTTTATATGCATCGTATCGGCCACTGGCTGGGCATGGATGTTCATGATGTCGGTGATTACAAACTGGATAATGAATGGCGCTTGCTGGAGCCCGGTATGGTATTGACTGTAGAACCCGGGCTTTATATTCCTGCCGATTGCAAAAGTGTGGACGCCAAATGGCGAGGCATCGGTATTCGTATTGAAGATGATGTCGTCGTCACTAAAGACGGCCACGAGATATTAACCAGCGATGTCCCTATAACCATTGAAGACATCGAACAACTGATGCAGGCAGACTGATGCAGCTCGATTACGATATTCTGATTGCAGGGGGCGGCCTGGCGGGAAATTGCCTGGCGCTGGCGTTAAAAGATTCCGGTCTGAAAACAGCTATTATTGAAGCGCAAACAGCCGAACAATTAAAAAACTCGCCAGCCGGAGATCGCGCCCTGGCTTTAGCGGCCGGCACTGTCAACATGCTGGAAACATTGGGAATCTGGCAAGGTATCCAGACTGCGACACCGATCAAACAGATTCATATCTCCGATCGGGGCCATTTCGGTAAAACCCGTTTATCCGCCAAACAACAAAAAGTTAAAGCCTTAGGCTACGTCATCTGTGCTCGCGACATCGAAACGCATGTTGCAGAGTTGGTTGAACAAGCCGAAATTCCCCGTTTCTGTCCGGCTCGTCTGGTTGGCCTGATGGCAGGCGACAATGCAATACACATCAGCTTAAAACAGCAGGATCGACCTGTCGCACTCTCGGCCAGATTACTGGTGGGCGCCGATGGCGGCAACTCCAGTGTCAGAAAACTGCTGGAAATTCCGCAACATATCACCCATTACGGTCAAACCGCCCTGGTCACCACGGTCAAAGCCGACAAGCCCCATCACAATACCGCTTACGAACGTTTTACCGAATCCGGCCCACTGGCGCTGCTACCGCTCTCGAACAATCAACTATCGGTGGTATGGACGCGCCGTCACGAAGAAGCCGAGGCATTGATAAACGGTGCAGAAGACGAATTTCTCACTCAACTCCAGGATTGTTTTGGCTATAAACTGGGGCAATTACATTTGACAGCACCGCGCCGCGCTTTTCCTTTGACCCTGATTCGCGCCGAAAACATGACGGCCAAACGCGTCATTCTGCTCGGCAACGCCGTTCATCAACTGCACCCTGTTGCCGGCCAAGGCTTCAACTTAGGGTTGCGCGATGTGGTGCAATTGGCCGAATTGCTGCAACAGCATTCCGATCCAGGCAGCAATGAAGTATTACAGGAATATGCGCAAAACCGTCAGCCCGACCATGATAAAACCATCGCCTTCACCGACAATACCGTCAAAATTTTTTCCAATTCCTGGTTGGCGCTGGCGGCAATGCGAAACGCCGGCTTGACCCTGCTGGATCATTTACCGTTCGCCAAGAATTTACTGGCGCAACATGCCATGGGAATGGCTGGCCGCCTACCTAGAGTCGGGAGTAAACGCTGATGAAAAATCACTTTGAAGTTATTGTCGTCGGTGGCGGCATCGTTGGCGCAACCACCACCTGCGCCTTAGCCCAGGGTGATATCGATGTGGCCTTGCTGGATATCCAGGCTCCACCCCGTGAATGGTCGGGAGATTCGGTCGATTTACGAGTTTCGGCTTTGACCAAGGCCTCACAAAACATTCTTGAGCAGCTCGGTGTCTGGCCTGGCATGGTGAAGCGTGGTGTTTGCCCATATAAAGACATGCGTGTCTGGGATGCCAAAGCGGATGGCGAATTACACTTTGATTGTGCCGACACACCGTTCAATGAACTCGGTCATATCGTCGAAAACCGTGTGACCGTTGCGGCCATTTGGGACAAACTGGAAAGCCAGTCGAATGTACAGTGCATCACTGGCGCCAAGGTCGCCGACTTGCAATGGGCCAAACAAGGGCGAAAACTGTTATTGGAAGATGGCCGGCACTTTAGTGCTGATTTGATTATCGCCGCCGATGGACGGGAATCCTTTTTGCGCCGATTGGCCGGAATCGGCGTAACCGGCTGGCCCTACCATCAAGATGGTCTGGTTGCCACCATCGATACCGAAAAACCTCACCAACACACTGCCTGGCAGCGTTTTCTGGACGAAGGGCCACTGGCATTCCTGCCTTTGCATACTGGCCAGTGTTCGATCGTCTGGACATTGAAAACTGAAACGGCTCAGGCTTATTGCAAACTGCCTGAGGAAGATTTTCTGCATGAACTGGAAATCGCTTCCGGCGGTATTTTGGGGAAAATGCTCAAAACCGGGTCGCGAGCGGCTTTTCCGCTTAAATTCCAAACCGCCAACCGGTACACCGATGACAATTTTGTCCTGGTAGGTGATGCCGCCCACGCCATGCACCCATTGGCCGGACAAGGCGCCAATGCGGGCTTGCTTGACGCCGCCGCCATCGCCGAACTAACCATCAAGCAAAAACAGGCAGGACGTCCATTGACCAGCCACAAATATTTACGTCAATACGAGCGCTGGCGTAAAGGTGATAATTTATTGATGATGAGCAGCATGGATATATTGAACAGAACCTTCACCCAACAATCCTTAGCCATCATCTTGCTACGATCACTGGGGATGAACCAGATCAATCACAACCGGCTGATAAAAAACCTGTTCAATCGCCACGCAATGGGGCTGCGTGATGATTTGCCCTTACTGGCACAAAACCTACCCTGTTGGTCATAAATCCTGGCAACGATGGTTTACCAAGGACTAGAGCTTCTGGTATAGTCAAAGATTGAACAATCCTTAAAGGAATCGCTGATTTGTTCAGCGTTTCTTAAAATAATAATTACATTTCAGAGGAAATGGTATGGCCGAATTACTTTTCATACTTGTCACCCTTTATGTTGCTTATGTCGTCTTCAAAGTGGTGGAATGCGAAAAACAACAAAAACAAGCTAAAAGCCCCCCGAGTAAAGCTGCGGCGGCGCCCAAGCCTCAGGTTTCAGTGAAATCAGAACCTGCGCCTGTGGCAAAAAAACCGGCTCCGGCCAAGCCTGCACCAGTCAGCAAAACGCCAGCCACCAAGACAACCAACAGCACGACTCTTGAGCCAGGCACATTGAAAAATCCTGAAACCGGCGAAGTCAGTAAAATTGCCAGCAATTATCGCTTTATGAAACGCTGGATCAAAGAAGCGCTGGTCAATGAAGGCTTACTGGAAAAAATATACAAAAACACCGAGCTGGATAAAGAAACCATCGCCAAAATTAATGAAGCGCTGGAAAAATTAAAAGCAATGGCTAAATATCAGTAGCTATCCCCCAAGGAAACACTGAACAAATCATCCATGATTTGTCAGCGCCCGTAAAGTGGAAATGCGATTTCCACTTTGCTCACAAAATCAATGGTTTGCAACCATTGATTTTGGCGACACATCGCTGTGCATAAGGAAGCACTGATTTAATCAGCGCTTCCCTAAATAGCCTGACAAGTCAGGCTATTTACTTCAAAAAACCAATACCCGGTTGGATTTGAAACTCAACCAGACTTGGTCGCCAACCGTTAATGCCAGCTCTTGCAATGCGTTATGAGTAATCATTGCCTGAAATACTTCGCCGGCGGCAACGGTCACACGAATATTGCCTGATTCCTCATTGATTGCCGTGATACGCCCGGAAAACTGATTGCGCATACTGGAAATCAACGCTTTGCGGGACAAAATAATATCTTCCGGCGCTATAGAAACATGACGCCCTGAGGGGGCACCATCGGCCAGATAAATCATTTGTTTGCCGGTATTGAAACATTGTTTTTCCTGAATGCCTGAAAACACATTAATCAATGATGAGTTGACCGGCCTGCCCTGTGCCAGGGAAATCACCTCGTCCGCCAGCGCCACTCCCTGCAAACGGTCATGCGTACTGAACACCAGCGTCGCTTCATGTTCCTGCTGATAATCACGCATAAACCGTTCCAATCTTTTAGCGCTGTCCTGATCCAGAAAATTAAAGGGCTCATCCATCAATAATACTTTGGGTTGAGTGATAACCGCCTGCGCCAGGGCCACTTTTTGCATTTCACCGCCCGACAGGCTTTTAGCCGTTTGATGACGCAACCCGGCGATTTCAAGCAAATTCAATACGCGTGAAATAGAAGCTTTGTGTTGTTTGCGTGGAATCTGTTTAAATTTTAAAGCCAAATGCAAATTTTCTTCGACACTGCCTCGAAACATATAAGGTTTTTGTGGCAGCAAGGCAATTTTGTCAGGCTTTCTTTGCTGGCGGCTTTTGCCAAAAAAAACAAGTTCACCCTGATCCGGCTCCGCTAAAAAAGCCAAAATATGCAGCAAGGTCGTTTTGCCGCAACCATTCTCGCCGACCAACGTGGTAATGGCATTCGCCTGAATGGATAACTGCGGAATGGATAAAGCCTGCTTTCGGCCGTAATAAAACTCAAGCTGCTTGAGTTGATAGGCGAACATTATTTCTTTTTCCGAATCACGTTAATAAAAGCCGCATAATCCATTTTTGCTACCGGCCCCTGCGTCTCGAGTATCGCCAAAATTGATTGTATGGTGGGGGTAAGTGTTTTTTTATACACCAAAAAATAGGATTCCAGACTGATTGGCGAAAAGTGCAGCTTAAGTTGTCGAGCAACTTCTTCAACCCCTAAGCCGACATCCGCCTGATGACTAAGGATAAGACTTGCGACGGCCAAATGGGTATGCTGCTCATGATAATAGCCATTGATTTCCCGTGTCGACAACTGTTGCCGCCGCAACAAATAATCAAACAGTATCCGAGTCCCGGAGCCTTGCTGACGATTGACAAATCGTAACCAGGAATCAGCCACCTGGCGCAAGCTGTTGATCGCCTGTTCGGGACGACTGATCAAACCTTGCTGACGCTGTTCCAACAAAATAAATTGATCCATTTCGGGATCAAACAATTGACAGTATTTATCGATCAACGTTTGATTGATCATGCAGTCCGCAATATGGAATCCTGCCATATCGCACTTCCCTTCAGCATATGCTCTCAATGCCTGCCAACTGCCTTCAATAGACAAACACACGGATGAATCTTTTTCCCGTAACCGGGAGAGTCTGACGGAGTCGCTGGCTATAATCTTGATAGTCTGTCGAGTTGACAACAGTTTTTGCAATTCTTCGCTTGCCTTCAATGCCGCTGTTTGCAACGTGTTTTCCAAAACTTGATGATTGTGTCGCTCAATTAATAACAGCTTGTGTCCAAAGGCTGTCAACCGAGTGCCTTTGCCACGCTGCATCTCAACCAGAGCAGTGGATAAGGCTTTTTCCAGCCCCTTAAGTCTGTCCCAGGCTTTACGGTAGGAAAAGCCACAAGCCTTGGCCGCCTGCCGAAGGTTATGATGTTTTTCAATTTGATTTAAAAGCGCTAATACCTCATTCAAGCCATGGCGTTTTTCATCAATTTCCAACTGTGCCTGAATTACAAACTTTACTTGCAGCGTCATCAGCTAATTAGAAAAAAATGCATATTTTACCCATGATAATTGTTATGTACACTACAAAACAATTATATTTTTCATATATATGCAAAAAGTTACTTATTTTACTTCATTGATACTTTTCTTTTGCCTCGCGCATACTCCCTACGCCAACCCTATTCCAGCCTGGCGATTGAGCAAGGCGCTGGATTTATCCAACCGACTACAATTGTCGATTTCGCATAGAGTTCGTTACGAAACGCTGGACAATCAATATCGGGCAAAAATCAATGGACTTCCCGCCAATGGCGGCGATCAGGCATTTGCGCTTCGAACCCTGGTTTACGCTCGCGCCAACTTTCAGCCTTTTTCCGTGGTTATGGAAATAGAGGATTCCCGAATTGAATTAGCTGATAGCGGTTCAGCCACCGCCAGCAACAAATTGACCACCACTATCGCTAATCCTTTAGAACTGTTACAGGCTCATCTTGATATTCCTTTTGATGATTTTCTAGTCGCAGGCAGTCACAGCATCATTCGTGCAGGCCGTTTTACCATGAATGTCGGCAGCCGCCGGTTGATTGCCCGAAACCGTTTTCGCAATACACTCAACGCTTTCACCGGTCTGGACTGGCAATGGCGACTCGACAGCAAAACATTCAGAACCTTTTATGTTTTGCCTGTACAACGACTGGTCGCGGGTAATATTCTTAATCTCTGTACATGACAAAAATTAACTTATGACAAATGAGTCTCATGTATTCCAGTGACAAAAGGTATGGGTTGCAAAAGAGCAATCACTTTTCTAATCATCCTTTTTGATTGAGATAAGACATTAAACAACGTTGAGCGGATACAATCTAATCCATATCGAAACAGGCTTTGCGCGAGCCGCTGATGTGTTTTGGTTTTTATTGGTAACTCGCAATCATGTTTCCATTCGCCTGCTTTATGTGACCAACAGAAAGCAATAACGGGAAGTACTAACAATTTTTTGATCCGAAGATAACCGACTACACGCGTTTCCTCAAGTTTGAATCCCCGTCCTTTTAAACAGCCGAAATATAGTGGACCCCGTAATCCGGACAATAGTTTAAACTATGACTATTGAAAAAAGAGGTACAAAAAATGAGCGAAAAAAAACGGAAAACCTTTAGCGGGGCGCAAAAGGCCAAAATCGCGCTGGAAGCGGTTAAGAACATCAAAACGATCAATGAGATTGCTCAAGAGAATGAAGTCCATCCATCTCAGGTAAGCCAATGGAAAAAGGAACTGTTGGCCAATGCGGGAAGCCTGTTTGAAGGCAAACGCGGGCCGAAAGCGGTGAAGGCGCAAGACAATCCGGACCGTCTGTACGCCAAAATCGGGCAGTTGAATATGGAACTGGATTGGCTTAAAAAAAAGTCCGGGATCAGCCTATGATCACGCGTCAAAGCTGGGTGGATCAAAAAGATGAGTTGGCGTTAAGTCGGCAATGCCAGTTATTGAACGTTACCCGCTCAGTAATCCATGAACAGAAAAAACGCCAACAACAGCCGGTGTCTGCTGAAGATCAGCAACTGTTGCGGTTGCTCGACGAAGAATATACCCGGCATCCTTTTTATGGCTCACGCCGTATGACAAAGTATTTACGCGGCCTTAACCATCAGGTCAACCGCAAACGGGTTCAGCGGCTGATGCGCATACTGGGGCTGGTCGGCATGGCGCCGGGCCCGAACACCAGTAAGCCGCATCCTGAGCATAAAGTCTATCCCTATCTGTTAAGAGGCGTCGAGGTGACACGCCCCAACCAGGTTTGGAGTACCGACATCACCTATATCCGGCTGCCGCAAGGATTTGTTTATCTGGTGGCCATCATGGATTGGTACAGCCGAAAAGTATTGGCATGGCAACTTTCCAATACCATGGACAGCGCGTTTTGCGTAAATTGTCTGGAGCAGGCCATCAAGACCTATGGCACACCGGAGATATTTAATACCGACCAGGGCGCACAGTTCACCAGCGCGGACTTCACCGGGGTATTGAGTCAGCATGGCGTGACCATCAGCATGGATGGCCGGGGACGGGCCTTGGACAATATCTTTGTTGAACGACTCTGGCGCACAGTGAAATATGAAGAAGTTTATTTGAAGCAATACGGCAACCTGCAAGCACTGTCAGCGGGGTTGACGGACTACTTTGCCTTTTACAACAGCGAACGACCGCATCAGTCGTTAGGCTATGAAACGCCAGACAGGGTTTATCAATTCGCCACGGGAGGTGGCGCTAAAATCGTGGATAAATATAATGCCGGCACTGCCAAGCAGACGCCGGGTGAAAATATGGGCCAGAGCCATTGAGCCTGACTGTTATGAGGGTTCTATCTTAAATTCTCTAATAATTTGTCTGGACAATGGGGTCCACTTTACCCCTTAAATACCAGTACCAACGCTTCAGAGGCACTGACATGATGTTTACGACAAGTGGATAGATATCCCCGAATACGGCAGAAGCTGATGGCACCCTGCTCACTCCTGAAACACCCCGATATTTAATGCCATGAAAGTCAGGCAGGATGCCAATGACATCCATCGCTTCCTTGCCCCGTTTTACATGGGGAAAATAATGTGTCCATAAATCATTAGAAGCACAATGCAACCAGTACCTGGCGCCATTGATGTTAATGCCCGTTTCATCGGCATGTACAACAGAAGCTGCCGCCAGTCTTTGCTTGCAAATCGGCTCAAAGGATGCCAGCTTCTCAAAGGCTGGTTGATTGAAATTAACCAACGAACCTTCACTGATGGGGATCTGTAATTGATCGGAAAAATAATCCTTGATGCGCTGGCAGGGCAATAATTGGTACTGCGAAAGATACACGGCGTGCGCCTTGAGTTGGTCACCATATTGCACGGCTTTTGTTACGCCCTCGGGAAAAGGAGCAACAAACCGACGACCTTGTTCATCGATAAGCCTTTGCGCACGATATTCCGTCACAATCCGTGAAATATCAATATCAAATACCTGCCGGGTTTCAAAGCCATCTGCCGTGTAGCTTCCGGCTGGCAAGGTACGGCGATCAATCTTGATGGAGATAACGTCATCGGGATCATCGACTTTAACCAGCGTGGTGCCAATATGCCCTTTCTGTCCACCACCTGGTTTTTTTGATCCAGCCCGTGCTTTCCTTTTACGATCAGGATCACTTGATGGCGGCCTGGAACTGTTACTGCTGTTAAGTCCGAGCCGATGCATCAAGAGCGTGACCAGCAACAACAATATCTCCAGCGAAGACCGCAGCGCCGGAGATAAATCGGCTTCATCTTCAATCAGCTGCCGGGCATGGGTAATGGCAGCCTCTACATCAATGGAATCAATCTTCAATGAAACGGCCTGTGGGTTTAAGTACAGGACTCTTGTCTCATGGCTTTTGAAATACGAATTTTTGCCTCTGTGTTGCCCGTCATCGTATTTTAGAAATGCACGGCAGCAGGGCTATCGGGCAGTGCTTATAAGGCAACACGCCTCAACTAACGCAGGCTAATACAGTAAACCTCTTGCGCCAGGTGTTGCCGTTAGAAAATCAAAAATAACGCTAAAATCGTGTCAAGCAGTTTTTTTACTTATTTACGCTGAGTAGTTACATGCATATTACAATATATTCCTCATAAATAGCATTGGCGTTTTCGCTTATGTGCACTAGGAGGCTGTCCGAGAATAGAGAACCTACTACGGAAAAGCTGAATTTGGCCAGTTTTTCCCATTCTTTTCGTTAAATAGCGTAACTATTCGCCTCAAAGAATGAAAAAATCTGACTCAAATCAGTTTTCCCTCGCAACGGCTTCTATTCTCGGACAGCCTCCTAGCTTTATTCCCGGACTGGCTTCTTTTCCAGTTTGCGTTGCAAGGTGCGGCGGTGCATGTTCAATGCGCGGGCGGCGGCGGAGATATTGCCATCATGTTGCATCAGGACCTTTTGCAGGTGCTCCCATTCCAGTCGTTTGACAGACAAGGGGTTTTCATTGATGCTGACGGAAGGGTCACCTTCGTTTTTGTAAAGGGCGGCGACAATTTCATCGGCATTGGCAGGTTTAGTCAGATAATGAATAGCACCAAGTTTAATTGCTTCCACCGCAGTGGCGATACTGGCAAAGCCAGTCAAAATGACGATCTGGGTGTTTTTGTCAATGGAAATCAGTTTTTTTACCATTTCCAGGCCAGACTCATAACCAATGCGCAGGTCTATGACTGCATATTCAGGGATGGTTTGTTCAGCCTGTTTGATGCCACTTTCCACATCGTGGGCGATGGTGACCTGGAAGTTTCTTTTTTCCAGGGCCGGTTTTAAGACCGAGCAAAAAATCTCGTCATCATCCACTAACAATAATTTTGCTTTGTCCTTGTCTTCAGTTGTCATAATCGTCTTGATTGATTTCGGGCGAATTGTCGGGCTTTTGTTGAGTGATCAACGGCAAGTTGAATTCAACTTGCGCACCACCAGTGTCGATGTTTTCGAAATTGATACTGCCGCCTAACCGGTTTATGGTTGAGTAGGTCAGTAGCAAGCCGACGCCCATGCCACTTTTTTTGCTTTTGACGGGTCTGTTTCCCAGCATTTGCAGATATTCGTCCGGTATGCCCGGCCCAAAATCTCTTACCGTGATATGCAGGTTTTCCAGTGTCCAGCAAGCATGAAACTCAATGCCTTTATCGGCAGGCGTGACTTGCGCCGCGTTGTTCAGAATATTGATAATAGCATGAGTCTGGGTTCTTTCGGCAATGATTCTGGCATTGAGGTCATTGTTCGAATCGATAAACAATCGTAATGGTGTTTCTGCATTATCGGCCCGCCAGAGATTGAGAATTTCATCGATATATTCATTGACAGGCATGATATTACCGGACTCTGCGCGCATTTTTCCGGCGGAGGCGCTCATTAACGACAAGGCTTCCTTGCAGCGGTTGACCTGCTGCTCCATGATTTGTAGTTTTCCATGCAGATCGGGAAAGCGGTGCTGCGGGAATTCCTGTTGGAGGTCATGCGTTAAAATAGCGATGGTGCCTAATGGCGTACCCATTTCATGCGCGGCGCTGGCGGCCAGTGTGCCTAATGAGACGACTTTTTCATTGCGTAAAGCCTGTTCCCTGGCTTCAGCCAGGTTTCTCTCACGCTCTTTCAGGGTACGGGATAATTCGATAACGAAAAAAGCAACCAGGCCGGCACTGAAAACAAAACCAAACCACATACCGAAAATATGCAAATTAAAATTATGCCTGTCACGTATCTGGTGAAGTTGATGAATGGTTTCTGCAGACATCAAGGCTGGGTCTGGCATATGGGGTTCGATGGCCGGTA
This sequence comes from Methylomarinum sp., assembly GCA_965277025.1. Taxonomy (GTDB): domain Bacteria; phylum Pseudomonadota; class Gammaproteobacteria; order Methylococcales; family Methylomonadaceae; genus Methylomarinum. The sequence continues at coordinate 1,106,657 of OZ255706.1, read as the reverse complement.
GAGGAATATTAAAACCAATCAATATGGTATAAATCGATGCCGTTATAATCACCATATTCCAGGTGTAAGTTTGCGGCAGCATGATACCGGTAACGATTACAGGCAACAAAAATACCCAGATAATCGGGTTGGATGCGCCACCGGTTAAAAACAACATGGATGCCATGGCAAAGACATCAATAACCAATTGTGAAAATATTTCCAGTTCGGTGACCGGTTCCTGTGTTTTAAGCCGCATCCAGGTATATAAGTTAACGGCGGCAATAGCAAAAACAGGCAGCCATAGCTGATCCAGGGGAAGTTTGATCCCCAGTCCGTTCGTGACGATAAAAATCAGAAAAATAGTAGCAAAGATAATTAGATTACGCAATACAAACAGCCATTTAAGGTTTTCGCGTATGGATATTTCCGACTTGGGTAAAACTTGAGCTAGCATAATAAAGGGACAGTGACTGTAGATTGATAACAAAGGTTACCAGAAAATTGATTATCATGATGACTGCGACAATATGCCACATTTAAATTTGACAAAAGCATTGCTATTATTATCCTAACTTTTAAATTAACAGCTAAAAGTTGCGTTATATTCTTCCTAAATATACTTCAAGGCGGTTATTCAACCGCCTTTTTTTTGCCTTGTATTCGGCTAACAGGCTGTTGAAAAACCCCCCTATGCCTCCGGCTCCAACCCTCCATTTTGGGTTAAATTTACCTCTGGATGGCCTGATTAGCCAGGTTTTCCGGTATCAGCCGGTTTATATTGCCCTTTCGAGGCTTTATTTCCACCTTTTGGCGGATTTCAGGCACAACGGTGCCTACGCAGTTGAATAACGCCATTGTAACAGGGTCATCAGGCGGGTCAGGTTATACGCTGCGAAGGTGAATACGGTTTGGGCAGTCACTTTTTTCACTCCGCGAAATCGGGTTTGACGTAATCCCCCAACAGTTTTGCTCCAGCCAAAGACTTCTTCGATCCGTTTACGGATTTTGAGACTGCTGGTATAGCCTGGGTGTCGGGTCGTCCGCTTGTCAATCGCCGAACCTTTCGCTTTTTGAGTTACATGCGGGGTCACCTTCATTGCGCGAAGCTCGGCAACGAAGTTTTGGGTATCATAGTTTTTGTCACTGCCCACTGTGGCACCCGCTTTTTTGACGCTGCGTTTGATCATTTTTGTCGCCGCCTCCCGCCCGGCCGTTCCGGTCGCCTGGGTCACTTCAACATCGACGACCAAACCATGGCGATTTTCCATGAGTGCATGGCCCGGAAAAGCGAATTGGGCTTTATCGCCCTGACTTTTTTTATACATCCTTGCTTCCGGGTCCGTTGTCGATTCATGCGTGTCGTTACAGCGTTTCTCGCCTTTGAAGTTGACACCCGGATTGCGGGTGGAATCCTCCGGCGGCCGGCTCGAACCGTCTTTGGCCTTGATGCTTTTCACAGAAGCCCAGGCCTTGATTAGCGTGCCATCAACCGAAAAGTGTTCGTCGGAGACTAAATCCTGCCATTCGGCCAGGCACAGCGCACGATCAAAAAACAAACGACTCACGCGCTCATTCAATAGACGGTCACGATTGGCGCTGAACGTTGAATGATCCCAAACCTCATCATCCATTGATAAGCCGACAAACCAACGATACAGCAGATTGAAATCAATGTGTTCGATCAGTTGCCGCTCCGAACGAATGGAAAACAGGATTTGCAACAAACTGGCACGGAGTAAACGCTCGGGAGGAATTGACGCCCGGCCCCGTCGGGAATACAAGTCATCGAACTCCTCATCCAAAGTAGTCAATAGAATATCGACCAAATATCGTAGTTTGCGTAAAGGATGATCACCCGGAATTCTAGATTCCAGCGTCCGATAACTGAATAATTCGTTTTGGGTATAATCAATGCCGCGCATAACAAATAAAAAATCGGGGAATATCAAATGGATTGAATCATTTTACCATAAATAACAATTAGTTATGTAATCAAATGCCAATTATGGCAACGAAACAATGCGGCCTCCAGGTTGGATTAAATCAACAGCCTGTTAAACAGTATTCGGGATATTAAAAGCGTCGTCAAAATTCCCGCATATAATAGCGGATGGTTCAGGCTGGATTTTACCAGCATAAAATAATGTAATATCGCCAGTATCGCTGCGGGATAAATAAGTTTATGCAATGTCAGCCAGTGTCTGCCAAGTCTTTTTTTAAGGCTATGGAGCGAGGTGATAGCGAGCGGCGTCAATAAAACAAATGCTGCAAGGCCTAATAATAAATAAGGACCATCTTGTACTTCCCGACGAAAATATTCCCAGGAAAACTCAATATCCAGCCATAAAAAAACCAGCAAATGCAAACTAGCGTAAAAAAATGCGAATAACCCCAGCATGCGGCGAAAGCGTAGTGGCCAACCTTGTTTTATAAGCAGGTGTAAGGGCGTTAAAGCCAGGGTGATGCACAAGAACCGCAGCGCCCAAAGTCCAAGATTCGTATGTAGGGTTTCGACAGGGTTGGCGCCCAGATTATCATTGACTGCATCATTAAGCAGTTGCCCCAGTGGTATCAGCGCAATAAAAAAAACGATAAGCTTGATTCCCGGCCAGTTAATTTTTCTTCTGGCCATCAGAAATACCGGTTTAAATCCATAGAAGTTACGCATTGACAGGCAATGTTAAACTATGGGTTTAAAAAATCCCAAAGTCAATGCAAGGCAAACCTTGATAAGAGAAATAACACGCCCCTCAACAGCCTGCTGTACATTACCCATGTATATTGGTTTTTTATTAAGTGAGCCGAAACAAGCTAGTTGTCGACGATTAGGAGAAGTCATGTCAATATCACATGATAGCGTAAATCGATTTCTAAATCGGGAGCATTACACTGGGCGAGATTTATACAATGAAGCCAGCGCAAGCCTGAATTTAAAGGGCGGAACCTTGAGTGTTGACGATAGTGTTCTTGATAAACCTTATAGCCAATATATGGCATATGTCAGTTATTTTTGGTCGGGAAAACATCATGGAGCAGTCAAGGGAATCAATCTTGTCACGTTGTACTACACAGACATTCAAGGAAAACACCAACCACTGAATTTCCGGGTGGTCGATAAGGCGGAAGGAAAGACAAAAAATGACTATTTTCAAGACATGCTGACCGAAGTATTAGCTTGGGGACTGGAACCTGGTTTTGTAACAGGAGATAGCTGGTACAGTTGCGTGGATAATCTTAAATTGATAAGAAATCATCAGACAGGATTATTCTTTGCAGTGGAAGGTAATCGATTAGTCTCTGTTGAAAAAGGTTCATGGGTTCAAGTCAGGCAATTAGAAATCCCGGAAGACGGCTTAATGGTTTGGCTCAAAAATTTTGGGTATGTGAAATTATTTCGGACGACCTTGAAAGAACAAGTTCGCCATTACATAAGTTCACTACCTGATGAAGAAAAAACCGCTGTTTTTGACAAGAAAGCATTTACCGAACAACATGACAGGCATTGGCAGATTGAGCAATATCATCGGGCAATAAAGCAGGTGTGTAATATTGAGCGGTTCCAGGTTCGCAATAAAAGAGCAATAAATAATCATATTTTTTCTGCAATTTGTGGCTTTGTTCAATTACAAAAATTGAGCTTTGCAGACGTGATTAATAATTGCTATGGCGTACAGCGGAATTTATTCAACGATGTTATGGCTTCGTTTATCGACACCTTTATGCCAAATATGAATCATTTAAACCCAAAATTTCGATCTGTTGTCAATGCGTAACTTCTAATCCATTCCTTTGTACAGTTGGGCGACTTCACTTGCATAACCATTAAACATTTCGGTATTGCGTTTCGAGGCAAACAGACCGGCTCCTAAGACGCGCTCTCGTGCCTGGCTCCAGCGAGGATGCGGAACATGAGGATTGACATTGGCATAGAAGCCATATTTCCAGGGAACGACCAGGCGCAGTGGTGCACCATTCTGTTTAGGCAGCTCGTCATCATACATGCCGGTTGCCAGCAACGTTAATGGATGCATGGCTTCATCCATGCGCAGGCCTTCTGTATAAGGCCAGTCCAATGATCTGTTTCGAAGTCCAGGCATGTTTTCAGGCTGTGTGGCGGTGGTGAAAGCGACGAATCTGGCTTTGGATGTGGGTCGGAATTGTTTTAACAAGCTTGCCAATGGGAAACCTATCCAAGGCACCACCATGGACCAGGCTTCCACGCAGCGAAAACGGTAAACTCTTTCTTCAAGCGGGTTTTGTTTGAGAATGTCTTCCAGATAGTAAGTGCCGGGTTTTTCCACTTCACCGGAGAATTTCCACCTGCCATGGCTTGATTTTCATCGCCTGGGCCAATACGGTGGCGTCTGTTTTATTGGTAGTGAATTCGTAATAGTTGGTGTAATGGCTGACATCTTCAAAATCAGTGACAGGGAAATCACCTGAATAGGGGCCGATGGGAACAGCGTCATAAATCTTGTCTTTTGCTTGTGATGATGTTGGCAATATAGCCGCTGCACTCAAGCCTAATGAGGCCTTGATGATTTTTCGCCGATTTTCAAAAACTGACTTTGCTGTGATTTCGCTGGATTTTATTTTTGGGTATGGTTGAACGGGCATAAATCCTCCCTGATGATCCGTAGTTGTTGAATCGATTACCGGATGACAGGGAGGCGTTGAAAGAGTTCCAAAAAATATCCTGATTCCTTAGGGTTTTAGCGCATCAGGATAAAACAAAACTTGCCCGTGTTTTCTAAAATCAGCGATCTTTTTTTGTACATTTTCACTGGTGATGAACTGAATGTACTGCCTGGCCAGCCTGATGTTTACATGGGGGTGTCTGGCCGGATTGACAGCCATGATGTGATAGGGGTTGTAAAGTACCCGGTCGCCTTCAAACAAAATGGGCAGACTGATTTTGTCTTGAAATGCCAGATATGTGCCGCGGTCACTGATCGTGTAGGCTTGTTTCTCATTGGCGATGGTTAAAACAGCCCCCATACCTTGTCCAGCGGAAAAATACCATGGTCCGGAAGGGGCTATGCCGGCCAGTTGCCATAAATATTTTTCTTTTTTGTCCGTGCCGGAATCATCGCCGCGGGAAATAAAAGGCGATTGGCTTTGTTGGATTTTTTTCAATGCCTCAATTGCACTCGTCGCTTGTTTTATTTTTGCCGGATCTTTAACCGGGCCAATCAGTACAAAATCATTATGCATGACGGCAAGGCGATCGATAGCAAAGCCTTTTTTGACAAATTCCAGCTCCGCCGCCGGGGCATGCACCAATACAATGTCGACATCGCCATTTTCTCCCAGCTTAATTGCTTTGCCAGTACCAACGGCGATAACATCCACCCGGGCATGATAAAGCTGTTCGAACAAAGGGTTTAAAAACGCCAGTAGGCCGGAGTTTTCGGTGCTGGTTGTGGTTGACATGCGTAATACGTTTTCGGCGTGGGAAAACTGGACGCATAACAGAGAAAAAATTAAAGAGACAATAAGTAACAGTTTTTTCATGAATTTTTATCCGTTGTGAAGAGCAAGAATTAAAAGGAAACAGTCATTTGTGAATAAGCAAACGTACTGTCGGTTTTATGCGCCTGATGCATCAGATCTCCGGCGAACAAGTGGGCTAGCCCCGCCTCAAATTGCAAATTCTGTGGCAGAATTTTCCAGCGTAAGCGAAATTCAAGCTGGCTGCCAATATAAGCCTGGGAGCCATTAATACCAGCGCTTGTCCAGGAATCAGCTGTCTCTGCCCGCCAAAAGCCTCGCACAGCAATCAACGTGTCGACTTTAATCAACGGATTCCAGGTGAGTCTTGCGCCTGGGGAGATTAAATTACTCCGGGCAGAAGCGCCATAGGTGCTGGTGGGGCCGAAATCGAAGCGACGCGCCCCGTAAAGTGTGTCAAAGCGATTATTCTGATTATCATTAGGGTTGCTATCGCCGCTGGCGTAATCAAATTGCGCAATCAGGCGTGGTGAACCATAAGCTGCGAATCGATAACCAAGTTCGGCATGATGAAAATAGGCCCAATGATTTAAGGTAATGTTTGATGTTTTGGATATGCGGGAACTACCCAGTTGATAAATTGATTCCAATTGGTAATCTAATTGATTGACCTTTGGTTTTCGCCAGATACGAAATCCAAAGGTATAAATATTCCGGTTTTTGCTTGGCTGGTTTTTACGATCGTATTCATTAAGGCCATAAAGAAAAATCTCGCCATGAGTTGCTGATTGAAATAAAGATTGACTGTAGTTCATTCCCCAAAATCGGACATTGAAGTCTTCTGAATCAAATTGGGCATGATTATTAAGAATCTCTGTACATGACAAAAAATATTAAAAGCTGGCGTAGCTCGTTGAAATGTAATTAAATACCGCATTTTGTTTTAGCGAATATGAATAACGGGACATTACAAATCAACGAGCTGACCGTCATATTAACTGAGCACTTTCAATGGAACAAGGCAAGAATCGTTTGTTTTGTGGGTATGTTAATTGCTTTGATGGCAGTTAGCACGGTCAATCTGGCCCAGCTCGCCGTATTCTTTCCCCGTCGGGCAAAAATTTCCTCACGATATCGACGGATGCAACGATTTTTCAGTGACCATTGGCTGGATTACAATGAAGTCGCTCATTTCATCATGAAACTGTTTGGTTTCACTGATCAGGATTACTATCTGACGTTAGACAGGACGAATTGGAAGTGGGGTAAAACCAATATTAATCTGCTGGTGCTTGCCGTGGTTTATCGGGGTGCCGCCATTCCGGTGTATTGGTTGCCTTTAAACAAGCGGGGCAACTCTAATACGAAGGAACGTATAGCGCTGATGAAACGCTTTATTGCGCAGTTTGGCCGACATCACATCAAAGGTCTTTTGGCTGATCGGGAGTTTATTGGAGACGAATGGATGGGCTGGTTGTTTGAGCAAGAGATTCCCTTTTATATCCGTATTCGCAACAACGCCAGGACAACCAATGCCCAAGGCCAGCGAATACGCGTAGAGCGTTTGTTTTATGGGCTTAAGCCGGGTAGCACACGACACCTCTCAACAGCGCGCTATTTGGGAAATTGTTCAATTTATCTCAGTGGGTTACGGCTGAGTGATGGTGAGTTATTAATCATCGTCTGTCAGCATTTGAATCCTGATGCGATTAAAATTTATGGCTTGCGTTGGGAAATCGAAACGCTTTTCGGCGGTTTAAAAGGACGGGGATTCAAACTTGAGGAAACGCGTGTAGTCGGTTATCTTCGGATCAAAAAATTGTTAGTACTTCCCGTTATTGCTTTCTGTTGGTCACATAAAGCAGGCGAATGGAAACATGATTGCGAGTTACCAATAAAAACCAAAACACATCAGCGGCTCGCGCAAAGCCTGTTTCGATATGGATTAGATTGTATCCGCTCAACGTTGTTTAATGTCTTATCTCAATCAAAAAGGATGATTAGAAAAGTGATTGCTCTTTTGCAACCCATACCTTTTGTCACTGGAATACATGAGACTCATTTGTCATAAGTTAATTTTTGTCATGTACAGAGGTACAGAATAATTTCTAAAATCTAAAGAAGCTTGCCCAACGCTCCAATTTTCATTAAAAATCCAATCAGCTAATGTATTGTAATGTCCAGAATGAGCCCATGCGTGGCTAATGAAAACATGAATTTGTCGAGTACTCACCATTATCTCCTTTGTTTGTTGATTTATTTTTATGCATAACGCCTAGCATCACCGGCTACCAAAAGCGGTGTGGCTGTAGCGTAGCGAAAGCAGCGCCGCTTTTGGTAGTCCGAGTGTATGCTTTTGTTAGGCCTTTTTCCATCAATCATCATAAGTTAATTCAAGTATATCATTATCAAGGTAGTCATCTATTTTAGGTTCACTATCAGTAACTTCATTAATGTTTGTTACGATAGGAGAATACGGATCAGAGTTATCAATCAATGCAATAACGCACCACTTGCCCGGCTGACTAGATGTCAAAGGCACATCTATCTCATTTAACGAGCTTGTAACTAATTTTATCTTTCCATCATATTTACCGAAATTATCATCACTTGTTAGAAAACCAAAAAATCTGAATATGTTAGTAGCAATCAATATTACGTCAACATCAGCTAATGCGCCTATGGTAATCACTTCTTTATTATCACCACCCACATTTCCAACTCCCATATCTTTATCTAAATGTATATATGGAGATTTTTTCTTATTCCCTTTACTTTGGAAAAACACATGACCATCTTTACCACCATTTTTAGGGCGGTAAAAAGCGTGAATATCCAAATCTACAGCTGCATTCCACTCAAGAATAGCTCTTATTTTTGTCTCGCCTGGCTTGAATTCAGAAAGTTCCATTCCCGACTGGGGGATTACAACAGAGTCGCCTTGCTCGTAAAGCACTATATTATTTGCCACTGATTACTCCTACTATTTAATTATTTAGCTAAACCTTTTGCCTTTAATTCTGAATATGCTTTATTTATTTTTTTAGATTCTTCGTCCGCCATCTTTTTAAGCTTCTCACCTAGTCCTGCGACCCGGTCAGGGTGATATTCTCGTATTTTCATTTTATAAGCTGTCCTCACTTCATCAGGAGTTGATGCGGCGGTAACACCAAGAATTTTGTAATTGTCATCGATTGAGAAAGATTCACGACTACTTGTAGATGTCTTTTTGTACGTGGATTCCTTTTTATCAACTTTTATCTTACCTCTATTATCCTCTTTAATAGTGAAACTCCCAGAGCAAGCTGGGCATTTACCATTTCTATTCCGAACAGGAATTCTAATTCTGATCTTTTTCTTGCAATAGGGGCATCGGATTATTTTGGAATCATTGGCCTTATTCTCTTGAGAAGACTTTCTTGGTTCTTCAGATTTCTTGTTTGTTGCTTTATCTGTTTCTTCTTTTTCCTTATCCGCCTTTTCATTTAGACTTAACCCCCATACAAAGCCTAATACAGCACCGATTTTTGTGCCCTTTGGTCCAAATAACGAACCTATAAAGCCAAAGATTAAAGCGCCAACTATTCCCTGAACAAACTTCTGAAAAAATGCGATTATCAGTATTATTGCAACAATGCCAATTAGTGTAACCATTATCCTTACCTTAAATTTTCACTATGTAAGTGAGTGGGACCGTTCTGCAATCTTGAAATGTTTTGTCTTTGATAATTTATACCCAGATGCCACTCCAAACTTATCTTTTACTTCACTGCTTTCGTACCTATAAAAAAGAAAATCTGCGTCATTATCATTATTCATTCTATGAGCGCTTTCATTTCCTAATACCACAATTAACTCGTCATATTTCGAAGGATCACCTAGATCAATATTCTTAGTATCCTTAGAGTTGCTATATTTTATTTGTATTCTTTTTTCATTGTACACAGCGTCATATCCTACATTTGTTTTATCTGGTACCAACACTAAACCACGAAAAACGACTGTGCATAAAAACTCACCAATATCGCCAAGAATCACATCAGATCTAACAATACCAGCATTTCTTAATTCTTTTAGTGTTTTAAAGAATTTTTTTAATAGTGGCTTTTGTTTGTATTCCATCTTCTATATGCCTAACGACATGCATAACCGGCAAAATAAAGCGGGGCGATTATTAATCGCCCCGCTTTATTTTGTCCGTGTTAATGCACTTGTTAGAAACCGTTACTTTTGGATTCTCTTTTGTCTTACTCTCAACCCCTTCAAAGAATCCAGCTAATTTTTTCACCGCCACACTGCGCGAAGTATTCCTATTCGAGTAATCAAATTCACCTTTCTGGCTTAATAAGATTCTTCTCATGCTGCTTTACCTCCGTTAAGCTTGTATTTCTTAGTGAGTGCAAATAAAGCTCCAACTCAACACGATCTGCCACTTCATCAAGTAGCCTTTCGCAAGCCCTACACTCTTCTTCGTCGTAAGGGGTGCATAAAAACTCCCCATAGACAACTACTGTAAAAATATATACATAAGTTATGGTATTTATTTCTACCCTTACTGGTTTGCAGTATATAGACCCATAATCAGATTTCTTGGATCTATCAGATGGATGAAAAACATTTTCTTTAATGCCTTTCCTTATATCTGGGATAAAAATACTTTCTCCATTATCAAAACAATACCTGGCTGTAGAATTAGAACTCATAATGGTTTTTGCCTTAGTGTGTTGTTTTTGAGAGTCGCATTTAAACTCATACCACCATTTTTCTTGGTCAGGAAATCCTTTTATTATAGTTATTCCGACATTCTTTGCATCAATATCAAAACCATTCTTTAATAATCTTTTTGTACCATCAAGTATGACCTCTAGCTGGGCATCAGGATGAGTAATGAGTTTGAATATATCAGCGTTTGGTTTTACTCCTTTTGATTTCTGAAAAAACCTATCTCTTTTCTTTTTTACCAATTCATTAAAGAAAGCAACTAGAGATTCCAATAAGTTTTGGTATTTTTTTATCGCTACTCCTTTGAATTGTTCAGAAACCCCTTTAATAAATAAAATAACCACGGTCAGCGTTGCTATTGTAGTAAAAACATATTCATGTATAGATTTGTAATCTTTAACAATCGACCAATCATTACCCCAAATATCAAGGGTTCCATAGTACAATGCGACTATCGGTGGAACAACAATGCTCATAATCGGTGAGCCGATAAAGTCAATGATTTTATTACTCACGAATAGTTTATATAGAAATTTCTTCAATACAGCATCCATTTATTTAAGGTTTCTAACAGTTAACTATACCGAATAGAATAATAGTGCGCCAGACTGAATCTGTCTAGTCCATTATGATGTTTCTATGAACGATTCTAGATATAGTAACAATAATGCTTTAAAAAACAATCCAAAAAAAGCAAGGTCGGGCTGGGATGTTTATCTTGATGCTTTGCTAGACAGAAATATTGCTCAGCCTTTGCGGCCTTGGTATGTGCGGCATTTGAAGTCGTTTCAGGCTTTTTTGCGTGGACGTAATAAACGGCTGGATGAGGTTTCGGGCGCTGAGCTGGAATTATTTCTTAAAGAAAGAAGCCGCGATCGGTCGCTTAAGGATTTGTACTTAACATGAAATGATCCATATCGAATGCGCAAGGAGTTCTCAGCCGTGAAAAGGCTGCTTATCCATATTCAATGAAGTAAGCTGGCTTACCCCGGTTGTGTTATATAACCGAATTTTATCAGCGCTCTGATCCAGCGTGGTGCATTGCGTTTGACAGCCATTTCTTCGTAGTCGATGGTCGAATCCCGGGAATACTCGCCGCGACTAATCATGAAGTAACATGTCCGCAAAAGTTTGTGAGCCAGCGCAATGATGGCGCGTTGGTGACCTCGCCTAATCGCCAGTGATGTATATTTTGCCTGGAAAACCGATCGGGTTCGGCTGGCGGCATGGGCGCATTCGCAAAGCAGGCGACGCACATATGGGTTTCCTTTTCGCGTTCGTCCTGATTTGCGTTTGCCGGCAGACTCGTTGTTGCCGGGGCATATGCCCACCCATGACGCCAGCCGATCCGCACTGCCAAAGACAGTCATATCCGTTCCGATCTCAACAAGTAGCATGGCTGCTCCAATCAAATCAACACCGGGAATAGTCTGGAGCAATTGCAAAACCGTTTTCTCCTTCTCCAGTCCGGCCAGCAGTTGTGCATCGAATCTGGCTATGCGTGCTTCCAAATCCTGAATATGCTGCATCAGTTCATTCAGTACGAAGCGATGGTGCTCGCTCAACTCACCTTGCAGCGCCTCCAGTATATCGGCGCGCGGCGCTTTGAGACGATTGCTGGCCAGCTTCAACACATCATGCGCAGGCTGTCCTTCAATCAGCGCGTTAACCATGGCGCGCGCGGATTGCCCATGTACATCGCTGACCACCACGCCAAGCCGGATGCCGCCGTCGGTTAATACCTTGTGCAGTCTGTTCTTCTCAGCAGACAGCATCGACACCAACTTCTGTCGTTGACGTGAAATCAGGCGTAACTGCCGCATCTTTTCCGGTGGCACGAATGAACCGCGCAGCAGTCCGGCACGGGAAAGCATCGCCAGCCATTGCGCGTCGCCGATGTCCGTCTTGCGTCCCGGCACATTCTTCACATGCCGGGCATTGACGACCCTGGCGTAAATACCCACATGTTCCAAAGCTGCATATGGGCTTTTCCAGTAGATGCCGGTGCGTTCCATCACCACCTCATCCGGTGCGACAGACTGCACCCAATCGGCTAATGCACGTCGATCACGTTTGAATGCGCCAAACTGCCGATGCTCTGTCTGAATACCACCATCGGCCTGTTCAACCATGGCGCAGGCGGTAATCTGCTTTTGGTGAACATCCAACCCGATGACTCGCTTGTGTATTGCAGTGAGTTCCATTTTTTCCTCCTTTACTCTATGATTGAGCCTGGAAGGTGGCGGTTGCCTGGATGATCTGCCTGAGGGCGATGTAAATCGTCAACGGCCCTTTTAACATTCGCTCTTAAAGAAGCAATCCGGGGTTCGAATCATTCATGGCAGGCTACGTTAGCAGTCGGGCTCTAAGGCTTCAAAGTAAAGCGCAGTCTTTAACCGCCATCTTCCACAAGGAACTCTACAACATTTCATCATGCGGGGTGGCAATTCTTGCGATGATCGTTAGCGCCACAAACCACTGATATGCCAGTAAGGTGCCCCGACCGGCCAGATATAGGCTTCTGCTGTTTATCGCCTCCTTTTAACCTTAAGGGTACCCGGCTCGCCGGTTTTAAATCAGCTTTCAAGTCCAAAATGCGCCGGACTCTTTCTTCTGTAGGAGGATGTGTGCGTAAGATTGAGGGAACTGGCACTTTATAACCGGGCATAAAGATGCGCTCCATCCAGGAACCTTGCCGCTCTTCTATCTTGACCAGCGCACTGACCAGGGCATCGGCATCGCCCATCAATAAAACAGCATTCAGATCGGCATGATATTCGCGTGTCCGCGACAGGGATAATTGCGCCAAGGCGCTTAAATTCGGGGCGAAAATCAACAATAGAATCGCCGCCCAATTGATCGTGACCGGCCCCATAAGCAACAGATGCAGATTTACCCATAATAATAACTGCCCGATTAAAGATAATAAGCTGGTCGTCCGGCTGAACATATCGGCCAGCCCCATAATCCACAAATCATTGTTGCGAATATGACTGATTTCATGGGCTAGCACCGCGACCAATTCTTCAAAATCCAAATTCTCGAGCAGCCCATCGGTTATGGCAATTGCTGAATCAGATGGCCGGCCAACAGCAAAGGCATTCAGAATTTCACTGGGGACAAAATACAGCTTAGGCGGATACTTAAGCTCCGCCCTTTCCGCCAACACATTGACAGCTTCATACAAAGCCGGCATTTGATGCGGCATAATTGGCCTGGCGCCGTAAAGGCCCATAATCAGTTGGGGCGAAATAAAAACATTCAGCACCACACTGACAAGCCCCATCGACAACAAGGTTATCAGTCCATCACGCCCCCCAAAGCAGCCAGCCTAGAACAGCAAAAAATGCGGCCATCACCATTAACAACAGGAATGATTGCAAGCGGTTCAGCCAGGCATGCCAGTGCCATCTGACAGCATCAATGCTTTGCTGTATCATGTCAGCGCAAGCGTTTCAATTGACTTTGCAAGGCGTCAATCTGCTCCATTAAATCCAGCGCAAGTGCTGCACCCGCCAGATTCACGCCCAAATCTCTTTGCAGACGTCTGGCGCGGTTCATTCGAAACAGGCTGACGCCCTGAAAGCGCCATTGCCCCGACTCAGACGCCTTGGGCTCAATAACTCCGTATTCTATAAATTCATAAACATGTTCGGCAGGCATCTGGCTGGCCTTACATAAATCGGCCAATGTCAATTCGACATCTTCTTCCAGAATATCCCCGCTCAATAGAGATAATATTGGATTGTTCATCTTTATACTCCCAGTTTGGCTCGTGGATTAAAAGGAACCGCATCGGCGAATGCTTTATAAGCAGCCTTGGCTTCTTCTGTATCCGCTGGTGGCAAAGCAATTTGCAGCACGACATAAAAATCGCCTGCCGGTTTCCCAGGAATACCTTTTCCTTTTAAGCGAAGTTTCTGCCCACCTTTAGATCCGGCTGGAATACTCAAATCGACCACGCCAGTCGGTGTAGGAACCTTGACTTTAGCTCCCAAAGCGTCCTCCCATGGTGCAACCGGCAAGTCGAGATAAACATCTTTTCCCTCTACCCGATACAAAGGATGCTGCTTGAACGCGATTTCCAGATATAAATCGCCAGCTTTGCCTTTTCCAACCCCCGGTGAGTCCTGCCCGGCCAAACGTAAATGCTGGCCTTCTTTAACGCCTTTCGGAATCTTGACGTTCAAGGTTCGCTCTTTGAGCTGCGGCCGGCCATCCGGACCCAGTTCAGTATGCTTGAGGGTAATGGTTCGTTGTGCACCACGATAGGCGTCTTCCAGGTCGATCAGCACCCTGGCGTGAGCATCTTCGCCGCGCGCACTGTATTCCCGATAAGCGCCGCCGGAACTTGCTCCTGCCTGCGTATAACCGGCCCGACCGAACAATTCTTCAAAAAAGTCACTAAAGCTGGCAGCATCACCGCCAGTATAACCCCCGCCATGAAATTCGAAACCCTGATCCCAATCTGGTGGCGGCCGAAAGTCCTGACCGGCTTTCCAGTTAGCGCCCAATTGATCGTAAGCCGCCCGTTTTTCCGGATCTTTCAAGACTTCATAAGCCTCGCCGACTTCTTTAAAGCGCGCCTCGGCATCCGGTTCTTTACTGACATCAGGATGATATTTTCTCGCCAGTTTGCGGTATGCCCGCTTGATTTCATCCTGGGAGGCGTCTCGTTTGACTCCCATGATTTCATAATAATCTTTAAATTCCATTGCTTTTTTCTTTGTGTTTTATGGATTTGATGTTGATAAACAGGGCAATCGGCAACAAGCCGATTGCCCCATCCATTCCCACTATGAGCTTTACCAACCTAATGTTATAAAGCGTTGCATATTACCCTGACGAATCAGCAATAATACCCGTTTTTTCGCTTTACTCTGCTGAATAGCCTTAGCGAATTCAGCAGCCGTTCTTACCCGTTTACGGTTGACTTGCAAGATAACGGTTCCTGGCCGGATGCCAGCCATCGCCGCGACCGAACCTGGCGCCACTTCAGTCACCACCACGCCTTTAGCGACCGGAATACGGAATTGTCTGGCCAATGCCGGCGTCAGCGTCTGTACGACCAATCCCAGTTCTTCAGCATCTTGCTCGGGCGCTTGCGCCACTTGCAGGTCTTTGTTCAATTTGCCAATCACGACTTTCAGTGATTTTTTCTCACCATCTCTCAGCACGGTCAAATCCGCACGGGTTCCCGGTTGCGTCAGTGCGACACGGTTACGGAACTCACCGACATCGGTGACTTTTCTGCCTTTAAAAGCGATAATCACATCGCCTTGCTGCAAGCCTGCCTGTGCGGCGGGCGAACCATCTGTCACCTGGGCGACCAGAACGCCTTCTCCCGGCTGCAGCCCGAAAGAGTCAGCCAAATCGCTGGTCATCTGTTGAATCACCACGCCTAAATAGCCTCGAACCACTTCACCTTTTTCGATCAACTGATCGGCTACCGCCATCGCCAGATTGACGGGAATGGCAAAACCAATTCCCATATTGCCGCCACTACGGCTGAAAATAGCGGTATTCATGCCAATCACTTCGCCATAAATGTTGACCAATGGCCCGCCGGAATTACCTGGATTGATGGCTGCATCGGTCTGAATGAAGTCTTCATAATCATTGATACCAATGCCGGTACGTCCCTTGGCGCTGACCACGCCAACGGTGACGGTATAACTCAGGCCAAACGGATTACCGATGGCGATCACCCATTCACCGACTTCCAGCCTGGAAGAATCGCCTATTTTCAAGGCCGGATGGTCATCCGTATTGATTTCGATAACGGCGGCATCTGACAAAGGATCACGCCCGGTGATCTTGGCCAGGTATTCCTTGCCGTTTTTAAATTTGACGCGGATTTTATCGGCATGATCAACCACATGGTTATTGGTCATAATGTAGGTTTTATCTTTTAGCACACCACTTTTGACCTTGAAGACAAAGCCAGAGCCTTGCCCCATCACTCTGTTTTGCGGCTGCTGAGGTGCCCTGTGAGGTTGCTGTGGCCCAGGTATGCCGGGTGGAATCTGCCCGCCAAAAAAACGGCGCAGAAATTCATCGGCCATTGGATCCTGGCCGAATGGCAACATAAATTGAGGCCCTTGCTGTACAGGCACTTTCGCCTCGACCTGGATAGCCACCACCGATGGTGAAACCTTCTTCGCCACCGACGAGAATGCCCGACTGGTCTGGCGTAGACTTTCTATACCGCTGTCTTGGGCGGCATTAGCCGTTACCGTAAACAGACAAGCTAACAACAGCAACTTGGCTATTGATTGAATCTTCATGACAAACTCCTTTAATCAGTCAAAATTAAGTTCTGATGTTACGCAATTATCTGCGCCCAGGTTAATTGAGAGGGGCAGAAATTTCCATGCAAATGACAAACGTCACTCGACTACAAAAAAGCGGGTGTTTGTGTAGGGCGGTTTAACGCCAAAACCGCCATAAAACATCAAAAATCACACCCGCCTTAAAAAGGTGGATTGCCTGACGGCGAATCCACCCTACCAATGAATAACACGTTTATCCGTTGTTATTCAATTCCCCAATCCAATGCGTAACATCAATTAAGTTGATAACAGACTTCCGGTTATCTAACCATATTATTAGAAATTGTTTCTGATAGCGGTTTTTTCAAAAAATTCCTCTGTACATGACAAAAAATATTAAAAGCTAGCGTAGCTCGTTGAAATGTAATTAAATACCGCATTTTGTTTTAGCGAATATGAATAACGGGACATTACAAATCAACGAGCTGACCGTCATATTAACTGAGCACTTTCAATGGAACAAGGCAAGAATCGTTTGTTTTGTGGGTATGTTAATTGCTTTGATGGCAGTTAGCACGGTCAATCTGGCCCAGCTCGCCGTATTCTTTCCCAGTCGGGCAAAAATTTCCTCACGATATCGACGGATGCAACGATTTTTCAGTGACCATTGGCTGGATTACAATGAAGTCGCTCATTTCATCATGAAACTGTTTGGTTTCACTGATCAGGATTACTATCTGACGTTAGACAGGACGAATTGGAAGTGGGGTAAAACCAATATTAATCTGCTGGTGCTTGCCGTGGTTTATCGGGGTGCCGCCATTCCGGTGTATTGGTTGCCTTTAAACAAGCGGGGCAACTCTAATACGAAGGAACGTATAGCGCTGATGAAACGCTTTATTGCGCAGTCTGGCCGACATCACATCAAAGGTCTTTTGGCTGATCGGGAGTTTATTGGAGACGAATGGATGGGCTGGTTGTTTGAGCAAGAGATTCCCTTTTATATCCGTATTCGCAACAACGCCAGGACAACCAATGCCCAAGGCCAGCGAATACGCGTAGAGCGTTTGTTTTATGGGCTTAAGCCGGGTAGCACACGACACCTCTCAACAGCGCGCTATTTGGGAAATTGTTCAATTTATCTCAGTGGGTTACGGCTGAGTGATGGTGAGTTATTAATCATCGTCTGTCAGCATTTGAACCCTGATGCGATTAAAATTTATGGCTTGCGTTGGGAAATCGAAACGCTTTTCGGCGGTTTAAAAGGACGGGGATTCAAACTTGAGGAAACGCGTGTAGTCGGTTATCTTCGGATCAAAAAATTGTTGGTACTTCCCGTTATTGCTTTCTGTTGGTCACATAAAGCAGGCGAATGGAAACATGATTGCGAGTTACCAATAAAAACCAAAACACATCAGCGGCTCGCGCAAAGCCTGTTTCGATATGGATTAGATTGTATCCGCTCAACGTTGTTTAATGTCTTATCTCAATCAAAAAGGATGATTAGAAAAGTGATTGCTCTTTTGCAACCCATACCTTTTGTCACTGGAATACATGAGACTCATTTGTCATAAGTTAATTTTTGTCATGTACAGAGAAAAAATTCAATCATTGAAAGCCGGACAACCAAAGTTTTAAGACTTTAACTGCTGTTTGGCTTCATCCCACAACGCATCCAGCTCGGCCAGTTGGCAGTCTTGCCAGTCCTTACCCGATGTTTTAAGCTGTTGCTCAATATATTGAAATCGCCTGGAAAATTTTGCCGTCGCCCGCCGCAACGCCATTTCCGGGTTGACTTTTAAATGACGCGCCAAATTAACCGCAACCAGTAACAAATCCCCAATCTCTTCCTCTATATGGGGCCGGTCGCCAGAAATCCAAGCCTCTTTTACCTCATCCAGCTCTTCCAGCACTTTTTCGAACACAGGCTCGGCTTCTGGCCAGTCGAAGCCATGATGGGCGGCTCTATCCTGGATTTTTTCACAATGAGTCAATGCGGGCAGTGCGCCGGCAATTCCATCCAGTACGCTGACATCACAGTCGGCGGCCTGTTTTTGTTGCCGCTCATCTTTTTTCGCCTGTTCCCAGGCTCGTTGGTGCTGTTCGTCTGTTTCAAAATTAACGCCGGCAAATACATGCGGGTGACGACGAATCAATTTATCAGCAATAGCTTCCGCCACTTGTTCAAAATCGAACAACTGTCGTTCTTTGGCTAATTGGGCATGAAAGACTATCTGCAACAACAAGTCGCCCAACTCACCGCGCAGATCATCAAAGTCTTCCCGCTCGATAGCGTCAACCACCTCATAAGCCTCTTCCAACGTATAAGGAGCGAGCGATTTGAAATCCTGTTTCAAGTCCCAGGCGCAACCGGTTTCGGGATCGCGCAATTGCGCCATGATTTCGAGCAGGCGTTCAGTTTGTTTTAGCATTTATCCAGTCTTGTCATTGAAGTTTCCCTAAGAAAGCGCTTACATGGACACCGCCAGTTTTGCAAGTACAATTTTGACGAAATAAAAATCAGTTGCAGTCTTACATCCGGCCTGTTGTTGGAGTATTTATAACTCCTGGCCTCTATGGAATTCGCCGGCGGGGCCCTGTCTGAACAAAGAAGTCGGTGCTTCAAGCGCTTCCCCGGGTTTGACCCGCCGCGGTCTGACCTGTTTCGCCATAAACTGTCTATGCAATCGTTGACAAGTGTTGTATGCCTCCTGAAATCGGTTTTATCTCTCGCGGATTTTTCGACATATCAGGGAAGATCTGGCGAAAAATTCGCCACTTGTTTGTTAAGCATTAATCCACCCGGCAGAATCTCATGCCGGCATGCGCCTTTCTATCGTTTCGTACATGGGTTGCCAGACGGTTTGCCGGGCCGTTACCGCCCAGGCAGTTCGCGCCATCTTGTTCGCCAGAGCAACCGCCACTTCGTTAGGGTGGCAACGGGTCAACAGTTGTTCTACCCGGGCATGACCACCCGGCTGACCCAGCGCTTGTCGCCTGCGGACATGCCGAATGACCGCTCGAGCGCCATGGATCAATAAGCTCCTCAGGTAACCATCCCCCCGTTTGCTGATACCCAACAATCGCTCTTTACCACCCGAGGACGATTGCCAGGGCACCAGGCCCAGGTAAGCTGCTAACTGACGACCATTGGCAAAACCTTCTCCACGCTGACCCAACAAAGCGGCCAGCAGCGTGGCCGTCAATACGCCGATTCCAGGAATAGATTCCAGGCGTTGGCTGACCGCATTTTGTCGGTGCCAGGCGGTTATCGTTTTGGTCAGCCGGTCAATCTGGGATTCCAGGTCAGTGTGACTTTCCTGCAGGGTATCCAGCAGCTCCCGAACATCCACCGGTAAGTCATTCTCAGCATCTTCCAGAATCTCGGGTAAGCGTTGCTTGATGTTTTTCACGCCTCGAGGAAGCGCAATCCCGAACTCCGGCAAAACCCCTCTGATGTGATTCTCCAGCGCCACCCGCTGTTTCACCAGCAACTGCCTGCCATGGTGACAATGAAAAACCGCCTGCTGATCAGGGCTTTTGACCGCAACAAATCGCATGCTGGGTCGTGTAACCGCTTCACAAATAGCCTCCGCATCGTTTCGGTCATTCTTGTTGGATTTCACATAAGGTTTAACGAAAGCGGGTGCCATCAGCCTGACCTCGTGACCGTATTTTTGTAACTTGCGCGCCCAGTAATGCGCACCGCCGCATGCTTCCATACCCACCAGACAAGGGGGAAGTTTGGCGCAAAATGCCGGTATTTGACTGCGCTTCAATTGTTTACGCAGTACCACCTGGCCTCGTTCGTTAACACCATGGAGCTGAAAAACATTTTTTGCCAAATCAATGCCTAATACGCTAATCTGTTTCATGGATGCCTCCTTCCGTTTTAGTTAAAAAACTTGCCTTAACTATGGCACATCGATGCCGGTCAAGGGAAGGCGGTGTCCATTCCATCTGAACAAACCAAGGATGATCTACAACGCATATCACGATGTCTAAAAGCACATCAAATGAATGGCTTTGGCGAGCAAGAACAATCTGATGGTTTTGTTTTGAGCCAGTTGATTTCGCTGGGCGACATGTAGCGGCACATTCACGCTTAAAACAGCTTTGGCTGCCTGGTCAATCAATACGCGCAAATGGGCCTGCCCGCTGATTTCATAGTATTCAATAATGCGCCCGGACAGAGGGTTTTCCTTTTCGCCACGCGAGGGGCGGTCCTGACGGTGGAGCAGAACACCGGATGGAGGAATCATCCAATGAATTTTTTGGCCACTTTTCCATTCTGGTTGCAGAGAAACCGCTAGAATAATTCCCTGCCATTGTAATAATGTCTGTTGAGCCTGGTGACTTATCACGGTTGCGCTAAAGACATTCTGTTGATCCATTAAACGGGCCACCAGGGTTGAGTCGGGACGGTTAGAAAGTATTTCCGGGTGGCCGGTTTGCAGTATTTCGCCTTTATGCAGTAAGGCCATTTTATCGGCCAATAGTGAGGATTCATCCAGGTCGTGTGTTACCAGGATGCTAGGGATGGCCAGAGACTGTCTTAAGGCTAAAAGCTCTCTGTATAGTTTTCGCCGTGTTACTTGGTCTACGGCCGAGAATGGCTCGTCCAGCAGCAATACAGCAGGTTGACGGGCCAGAGCCCTGGCAACGGCCACGCGTTGTTTTTGTCCACCGGACAATTGTTTGGGATAACGCTGTTCAAGGCCGGATAAATGTACTTGTTCAAGCAGCTTCAAGGCCTGTTGTTTCTGTTGTCGCTTCGATTGATGGGCCAGAGCTATGCGAATATTGTCCAGTACGGTTAAATGCGGAAACAGGGAGTAATGCTGGAAAACCAGGCCAACATGGCGCTGGTGGGCCGGTAGGAATATTGTCTTGTCTTGCCATATTTGCCCATTGCAATACACCGTGCCGTTTGCTTTATGTAAACCCGCAATTGCTCTCAACACCGTAGTCTTTCCACCGCCGGAAGGTCCAGTCAGTGCCAGTAGCTCCCCCGGTTTACACTGTAACGTCACTTGCAAAGGAATTTTTTTTCTTTGCGACAGGCTGACTGAAATACCTGTTTCAGACATATTTTTCTTCGCTTTTGGCCATTAACCATAAACTGAGGCTGATGGTCAGCAAGGAAAATAGCAGTAACGTCAAAGCCATAATCGATGCCGAAGACTGGTCGAACATTTGCATTTTTTCATAAATGGAAATGGCCAGTGTCTGGGTTTCTCCTGGAATATTCCCGCCGACCATCAAGACGATGCCGAATTCTCCCAGGGTGTGGGCGAAGGTCATGATCATGCCTAAAACCACCCCAGGCCAGGCCAGGGGTAGCTCAATTTTCCACAACACCTGCCAGGGATTAAGGCCGCAGCATTGCGCAGCTTCCAGGATTCCACGCGGAATTTGACGGAAGGCGCGTTGCATCGGCTGAATGGCGAACGGTAAGTTAAAAATAAGTGACGCCAGGACCAGTCCTTCAAAACTGAATACCAGGCGGAGATTGAAGGTTTCAGCCAGCCACGCACCCAATCCCTGGTTAGGGCTGAATGTGATCAGTAAATAATAGCCCAGTACGGTTGGTGGCAAAACCAGGGGGAGGGTCAGCAACGCCTGCAGCAATGACTTTCCGGCAAAATTCCGATGAGCGAATAAATGTCCGATAAGGATGCTTAGCGGCGTCAATATCGCTACCGTAATCAGGCTGAGTTTTAACGTTAGTTTAAAAGCGATCCAGTCCATTTAGGCTTTCCTGCGGTAATTTATAGCCGTGTTGCAGTAAAATCTTACGGCAAATGGGTTGTTGCATAAAATTATACAGGCGTTGTGCGCTTCTTCCTGCTGTTTTCAATAATGCGATTGTTTGTGGCAGGTAGACTTGTAAATTTTGGCCAAGCAAAATATGCCGGGTTGTTTTTTGTAATTCTGGACTTAAAGCGAGTGAATATGGAACCAGGCCGGCTTCAGCTATACCGGTAGCGACATAGTGAACGGCTTGAGCGGCATTTTCTGTGGTGACCAGTATGGGGTGTATAGTTTGCCATAATTGCCGTTTTTCAAGAGCTTTGCGTGCTGCAAGGCCAAAAGGGGCATGATTGGGGTTGGCGATAGCAAAATGTTTGAGGCGTCGATGTTTTATTGCTGCAATCAGGCCGCTTAGATCTGGATTCAGCGTTATTCCGCTTGAAACAGAAGTCAGCAAAGCCAGTTGGCCCATTGCGAGGACCTGTTGCTGGCGAATTAACGAACGGGGCAATCGATTGATAAAACGTTGATTGGCGCTGATGAATATTTCAAATGGTGCGCCATGACTGATTTGCTGGCTCAAAATGCCGGAAGATGCGTAACTGATGCGAAGTTTAATCCCCGTTTCCTGTTCAAAAACCTGACTGATTTGTTGCATGGCGGGGCGAAAATTTGATGCGATGGCTATCAGTGGAGGCTGGTTGGCGAAAGCGGAAAACTGAACAGTCAATAACAGCAAAAAAAGTAAAAATGGCATGATTTGTTGTACAAGAGGCGGCAAGGAATGCCGGAAAAGTATGTA
Source organism: Methylomarinum sp. (assembly GCA_965277025.1). GTDB lineage: Bacteria > Pseudomonadota > Gammaproteobacteria > Methylococcales > Methylomonadaceae > Methylomarinum. The sequence goes on along the minus strand of OZ255706.1, from coordinate 1,083,674 downwards.
TGTTGGCTTGAAGCAACAGATTTTCAGCGGGCTTATTTGTTTTAAATTCAAGTGTTTATTGTATGTTTGTGATTTCTTGAATTAAGTTTTCGTTGTTTTTGGCATAATTTACTTGGCAAATGAAGTGGCTTGGCCTAATCTCTGTTTAACACCTTGGTTTCATAAGGTTATAGCGTTTTTTTAAAGCATAGCTCAAAGGTGTGGGGGTGAAATTTTCGTTGTTCGTCCTTTCAAGAAACATTTTAAGAGGTTTTCAGTCATGCTGCACATTATTAACCAATTTCCGCTCAATCAAGGTCTGCTGGAGAAAACGGCAGAGGGCGACACCATTATTTTTACCGAAAATGCGGTTTATTCCATCAAACAGGACAATACTACACTGAAATGGATTCAATCAACATTGAAACACGTCAACCTGTGTGTTCGAAAAGCCGATTTGATGTTACGCAATATTTCGGTTAATGAGTTGATTCAAGGCGTCGCTATTTTGGAAGATTTTGACTGGCAGATGCTCGATCAGCAGGACGCTGTTGTACGTTCCTGGAATTGACAGGAAGGCTTGCTAGGAGGCTGTCCGAGAATAGAGAACCTACTAGGTTTATCTGGAAAAAGTGGCGATAGAGTCAAAAATACCCGGTAACAGCATCTGTGTGCCAACAACGGCTAAAATAAGCCCCATCAGGCGTGTTATGATTTTCAGGCTTTTGGTGCCAATAGTTCGCACTACTTTCTGCCCGAAAACAAAGCAGAAAAAGGTGATAATGCAAAGGACGGCAAACATCGCGACCGTTACCGATATTTCCAGCCAACCGCCGGTTGCTGCGAAGTTCATGGCGGTGGCTATGGTGCCTGGTCCTGCAAGCAGTGGAACGGCAAGCGGAGAAATAGCGATGTCAGTCTCCAGACTATTATGAGGCGTGTGCATTTTTGATGTTTCGCCATGCAACATCTGGTAGCCAATAATAAAGATCAGTATGCCGCCAGTAATTTTCAGAGCGGGCAGCGTAATACCAAATAAATGAAAGATGGTCTTGCCAAAAAGTGCAAAAGCCAACACGATAAAAAACGATATGGTCAAGGCTTTGATCGCAATTTTTATTTGCAGCGAGCGTTCCATATTACCGACCAGACTGACAAAAGCGGCAGTATTGGCGATTGGATTCATGATGGCGAAAAAAGCCAGAAAAATGCCTAAGGTGTTTTGCCACAATTGTGATGTCATAGTGATTTTTAAAAGAAAGAATAGTCTTGAACAGGGCTTCGTATTATATATGACAGGCAGTTATAATGGGCTTGTAATTGATTGGATTGCAACAATCAGGAAATTACTGATCACTTCGTAATTTTTAAACATTTCTATCAATAGCAGTGAGTTGATCGATTGAAAAGCATGAATAAGACCTTCAAGTTTGCTGCGGGTTTCCCTCTGCTGGCTCAATATCAGCACGTTATTCGTCAACAACAAGTATTATTGCAGCAAATCAAACAGGTTTTGCCGGAAAATCTGGCCAGGAATATCCATAGCTGTGTGGTGTCTGGAAAAAAACTGCTGCTTTATACCTCGTCTGCCAACTGGTCGTCTTCACTGAGGTTTTATCAACAGGCTGTTTTGCAAAAAGCCCAGCAAGCCGGCTGGCCGCACCTGCAACTAGTGCAGGTCAAAATTATTCCTGAGCGGGTGGCAAGTCAAAAACAGATAAAACCGAACCTTCCATCGCTTGAAAGCGTCAAAATGATCCAGCAAGCGGCAGAGAATCAGGCTGATGGGAGATTAAAGCTGGCGTTATCACGTTTGGGGCAAACCTTGTCGAAAAAAACTCACAGATGACAGCATCGAATTCGTCACAAAAATAGTCACGTGGTAAAATCTTAAGCTTTCTTCACCATAGTTAAGAGCGCACAAATGAAAGCAGATATCGGATTGATCGGTCTGGCCGTGATGGGCCAAAACCTGGTTTTGAATATGAATGACCATGGTTTTAAAGTGGCTGTGTATAACCGCACCACATCTAAAGTGGATGAGTTTCTTGACGGGCCTGCGAAAGACACACAAGTCATCGGCTGTCATTCTCTTGAAGAATTGGTTGAGCAGCTGCAAGCACCCCGTCGGGTGATGCTGATGGTCAAGGCCGGCGAAGTGGTGGATATTTATATCGAAAAACTTCTGCCGTTATTGTCTGAAGGCGACATCATTATCGATGGCGGCAATTCCCTGTTTACCGACACCAACCGGCGCACCGAATATCTGCGAGAGAAAGGCTTGTTGTTTATCGGCGCCGGCGTTTCCGGCGGTGAAGAAGGCGCTCGCCATGGACCGTCCATTATGCCGGGTGGAAACAAAGATGCCTGGCCTGCGGTGAAGCCAATTTTTCAGGCCATCAGCGCTAAAGTGGATGGTGAACCCTGCTGTCATTGGGTGGGTGAAAATGGTGCCGGGCATTATGTCAAAATGGTGCATAACGGTATCGAATATGGCGACATGCAGCTGATTTGTGAGACTTACCAGCTAATGCGTGAAGGTCTGGGACTGTCGATCGATGAGATCCAGAAAATATTCGCTAACTGGAATAAAGGCGTGCTGGATTCGTATTTAATCGAAATTACCGCCAATATCCTGGCCCATAAAGACGAAGATGGCGAGCCGTTAGTGGAAAAAATTCTCGATACCGCCGGGCAAAAAGGTACAGGAAAGTGGACTGGCATTAATGCGCTGGAATTGGGTATGCCGTTGACCTTGATTGCCGAGGCGGTTTTCGCACGCTGTTTGTCAGCGCAAAAAGAACAACGTGTGACTGCAGCGAAGGTCTTGCCAAAACAGCCGGCTCAATTTGATGGCGATGTCGAGGTGGCCGTGCAAGCGGTTCATGATGCCTTGTATGCTTCTAAAATTATCTCTTATGCGCAAGGTTTTCAATTGATGCGTGAAGCGGCCAAAGAATATCAATGGCAGTTGAATTATGGTGAAATCGCCTTGATGTGGCGTGGTGGTTGCATTATTCGCAGCCAATTTTTGAACGACATCAAAAAGGCACATGATGCCGATCCCAATCTGGAAAATCTGCTGCTGGCAGACTTTTTCTCGACTGCAATGAAGTCGTCAGATGCCGGTTGGCGTAAAGCGTTGATTTCAGCCATTGAATTGAATGTTCCCACTCCGGCATTTTCATCGGCATTGGCATATTACGATGGTTATCGCACAGAGCGCTTGCCCGCTAATCTGTTACAGGCGCAACGTGACTATTTTGGCGCGCATTCTTATGAGCGGATCGATCGTCCTCGAGGTGAGTTTTTTCATACCGACTGGACCGGACATGGCGGCAAGACAGCTTCTACGACTTATACAGTATGAAGGATGGTCATGAAAGCTGAAGCTTGTACTTATGTAATTTTTGGTGCGACAGGCAATCTGTCGCAAGTAAAATTGATGCCGGCGCTTTATCATCTGGATTGTGAGAATCGGCTGCCGGAGGGCACGCGTATCGTAGCTGTGGGCAGACGAGACTGGAATCATCAGCAATGGTGTTCCGAAGTGAGAAAAATGCTCGAAGCCAAGGTCAGAAATGGTCTGGATGAACAGGTGTTTCTCAGATTTTGTGAGCGCATGGTGTTTCATAAAGGCGATTTAACACAATCGGAATGCTATACAAGTCTAGCCACGTTAATCTCGAATGCCGAACAGTTTCCGCAAAACAAGGCGTTTTACCTGGCCATCAGCCCGGCTGATTTCGGGCCGGTGATTGAAAACCTGAGTACGGTACACTTGCTGGAGGAAGAGGGAAGCTGGAGCCGCATCATTATCGAAAAACCCTTTGGTTATGACCTGATTAGCGCCAAGGCTTTGCAAGAAAAGATCAGCCGTTATTTGCGTGAAGAACAGATTTACCGGATCGATCATTATCTGGGCAAAGGCATGGTGCAAAACCTGCTGGTGTTCCGTTTCGCCAATACGATGTTAGAGCCATTATGGAACCGGCATTATATCGATCATATTCAAATTACCCATTCTGAAGAAGTTGGCATTGGTAACCGGGCGCATTATTACGAAGGGGCTGGTGCATTACGCGATATGTTGCAAAGTCACCTGATGCAATTGTTGGCTTTGGTGACTATGGAGCCGCCCGCTTCGATGGAGGCCGAAGCACTGCGTGACGAGAAGGTTAAAGTACTCAAGTCTATCCGGCCTATTTCCAAACAAGCGGTCAATGCCTGCGCTTTTCGTGCTCAATACGCCAGTGGTGTAGTCAATGGCGAGCGGGTCAAAGGATACCTGCAAGAAGAAAATGTGCCGGAGAACAGTGTTACCGAAACCTATGCGGCATTAAAACTTTATGTGGATAACTGGCGCTGGAAAGATGTGCCGATTTATATGCGAACCGGCAAACGGATGGCCAAGGCGCAATCGGTGATTTCTATCTGTTTTCGCCAGCCGCCACTACAGTTTTTCCGTGATACCCAGGTCTCTTGCGCCAATCCGAATTGGTTGTTGCTGGGCATACAACCGGAAAAATGTATCCGTATGGAAATCGTCGTCAAAGAACCCAGCCTCGAGATGAGTACACGGCTGACCAGTATGGATACCGGTTATCGAAATGATGATGAGCATCATACTGATGCTTACGAGGATTTATTGCTGGACGTCATACAAGGAGACAGGTCGCTGTTTCTGCGCTGGGATGAAGTGGAATGGTCATGGCGTATTGTCGACCCTGTTTTACAAAAATGGGCGGAAGAACGTGATTATATTGCCACCTACCCGGCCGGAAGTTGGGGACCAATAGAAAGCCGTCGTATCTTTGACAAAGACTCCCATTACTGGCGTCATTCCCTGACGCCTAATTGCGGCAATTGAGAAATTGCTGATTTATTCAGCATTCCATGCAGCGCAGGGAAGCGCCGTCAAAATCAGCTTGAGGACAATAAGGCGTTCATCTTGTTTCATCTGGAATTGTTCGGATCTGTTGATCCTGAAAGAATGATATTATCCTGTTTAGAAACAATAGATTTCAATGCGGCTCCTGTCAGGTTTTGCGCGTTGGCGTATAGGATGTGCGGGGCTGGTGAATAACTTGTTAGAAGCCAAAGGATAAAAAGTGCCAATATTTGAAATATCAGGAAATAAGCTTCTTCCGGTAGAGCAAAAGAACTTCTCACTTGAGAAAGAATTGCAAGCTTTGATTGAAAGCAACCTAGAGGCAGTTTTCAATTGTCGCTTTGTGGCGAGTGAATTTTCAACAGGGGCACAACATGCGGGAAGAATTGATAGTCTCGCATTATCAGAGGAAGATAACCCGGTTATTATTGAGTACAAAAAAGTAGAATCATCAGAGCTAATAAATCAAAGCCTGTTTTATCTACACTGGATTCAAGATCATAAAGGAGATTTTGAAATTACTGTTCAAAAATCCCTTGGAAATGGCGTTAAGGTTGATTGGTCAGATGTCCGGGTAATTTGTATAGCACCAAATTATAAAAAATATGACCTTCATGCTGTTCAGGTCATGGGTGCAAATATTGAGTTATGGAAGTATCGTCTGTTTACAAACAACTCTTTGTATCTTGAAGAGATACTACACAATACGAAATCTACAACAGTAATTTCTCAATCACACGGTAAAAACCCAGTTATGGTTGAGGCTGGTAAAAAAGCAGCGCAGGTAAGAGCTACTGCCACCTACACACTTGAAGATCATTTTGAAGGCAAGTCAAAAAATATTCAAGAACTCATGCATGAAGTACGTGAATTTATTACCGGATTAGATTCGGCTATAGAAGAGGTTCCAAAGAAGTATTACATCGCGTACAAATCATCCAAAAACATTGTGTGTATGGAGTCAAAAAGCAAAAATATTAAGCTGTTTGTAAAGCTGAAACCTACCGAGGTTATTGACCCACCAAAGAGCTACCGGGATGTAAGTAAAATTGGCCATTATGGTACTGGCGAAGTTGAATTTACTATTTCAGCACCTGAAGAATTTGAAGCGATAAAGAAATACATAGAGTTAGCTTATAATAAGGTTGGTGGCTAATAGCTTCTAACGAATAAGGTTATATCATGATCGCGAAGCGAGCCGCGACATGAACCGTTTGTTAGACGGAGCCGGGATCAAGAAAGGTAGCCCGGATGAAGCTTGCGGAATCCGGGGTGATTGAGGTTGCAAACTTCCCGTATTCCGCGTTGCTGCATACGGGCTACCGGAAATGATTTAAAAAGCAAGTAGTCTGGATGAAGTGAAACGGAATCCGGGATAAACGGTGCATCTGAAGTCGGCTTTTATCAAACAATGGTAATGTAAAGCAATGGTTCAATATCGGCGTAACCGAGTGATGGGTGGCAGTTATTTCTTTACCGTTGCTTTGCGTAATCGAAAATCAACGTTGTTAATCGATTATGTTGATCTTTTACGTAATGCGGTTCTCTGTACATGACAAAAAATATTAAAAGCTAGCGTAGCTCGTTGAAATGTAATTAAATACCGCATTTTGTTTTAGCGAATATGAATAACGGGACATTACAAATCAACGAGCTGACCGTCATATTAACTGAGCACTTTCAATGGAACAAGGCAAGAATCGTTTGTTTTGTGGGTATGTTAATTGCTTTGATGGCAGTTAGCACGGTCAATCTGGCCCAGCTCGCCGTATTCTTTCCCCGTCGGGCAAAAATTTCCTCACGATATCGACGGATGCAACGATTTTTCAGTGACCATTGGCTGGATTACAATGAAGTCGCTCATTTCATCATGAAACTGTTTGGTTTCACTGATCAGGATTACTATCTGACGTTAGACAGGACGAATTGGAAGTGGGGTAAAACCAATATTAATCTGCTGGTGCTTGCCGTGGTTTATCGGGGTGCCGCCATTCCGGTGTATTGGTTGCCTTTAAACAAGCGGGGCAACTCTAATACGAAGGAACGTATAGCGCTGATGAAACGCTTTATTGCGCAGTTTGGCCGACATCACATCAAAGGTCTTTTGGCTGATCGGGAGTTTATTGGAGACGAATGGATGGGCTGGTTGTTTGAGCAAGAGATTCCCTTTTATATCCGTATTCGCAACAACGCCTGGACAACCAATGCCCAAGGCCAGCGAATACGCGTAGAGCGTTTGTTTTATGGGCTTAAGCCGGGTAGCACACGACACCTCTCAACAGCGCGCTATTTGGGAAATTGTTCAATTTATCTCAGTGGGTTACGGCTGAGTGATGGTGAGTTATTAATCATCGTCTGTCAGCATTTGAACCCTGATGCGATTAAAATTTATGGCTTGCGTTGGGATATCGAAACGCTTTTCGGCTGTTTAAAAGGACGGGGATTCAAACTTGAGGAAACGCGTGTAGTCGGTTATCTTCGGATCAAAAAATTGTTAGTACTTCCCGTTATTGCTTTCTGTTGGTCACATAAAGCAGGCGAATGGAAACATGATTGCGAGTTACCAATAAAAACCAAAACACATCAGCGGCTCGCGCAAAGCCTGTTTCGATATGGATTAGATTGTATCCGCTCAACGTTGTTTAATGTCTTATCTCAATCAAAAAGGATGATTAGAAAAGTGATTGCTCTTTTGCAACCCATACCTTTTGTCACTGGAATACATGAGACTCATTTGTCATAAGTTAATTTTTGTCATGTACAGAGAAAAAACTGGATGACTACCGTGAGTATATTATCCATCTGCTGCAGACCTGGCCGGGCTTGTCGGCGGTCAAGGTGCTGCGCAAATTGAAAGCCAAAGAGGAGATGCTGGCGGTTTCCGACCGTTCGGTACGCCGCTACATTCAAGCGTTGAAGCAGGAAATCAGCGTCAAGCAGCAGCGCTATTATGAACCGGTACTGGACATGGTGCCGGGCGAACAGTGTCAGGTCGATGGCGGCGAGTTGCGTGGTGTCATGATTGGCGGTGTGGAAACTACAGTGTATTTCATGGTGTTTGTGCTGTCTTGTTCCAGGCTGATGTATGTATCTGTATCCGACCGGCCCATTGATACGGAAACTCTGATTCAGCAGCACGATGCGGCATTTCGCTATTTCGGCGGCATGCCAGCTGAATGTGTTTATGATCAAACCAGACTGGTGGTGATCAGTGAAGTGTTCCGGGAGCTGACACTCAATCAACGTTTTCATCAGTACGCCACAGCGGCCGGGTTCCATATCCGTGCCTGCGAAGGCTATGACCCGGAAAGTAAAGGCAAGGTTGAAGCCGGGGTCAAATACGTCAGGCAAAACGGTCTCTATGGGGAAACCTTTACGGACTGGTCTGGGCTGGAAAGGTATCTGTCCGACTGGCTGGACACGATTGCCAACCAGCGTGTTCATGGCAGCACCGGTCAACAGCCGGCCATGCACTATCGAAACGAAGAACAGGACAGGATGCTGCCGTACCTGACACCGTCTTGCGTCAGCGAGAATCCAGCGCAGGCCAGGGTCACCCGCAAAGTGGACAAAACCGGCCTGATTGCCTGGCAGGGAAACAAATACTCAGTGCCCATGGCTTATCAAAGGGCGCAGGTGGCGGTAAAAGTCGAACACGGTCAATTACGGATCGCTGACCTCTCGACCGGCCAGAAGATTGCCGAACATACCCTGCGCCTGGAAAAAGGCCAGATCATCAAGAACACCGATCATTATCGTGATAAAGGTCAATATATCCAGCAACTGGAGCAGGACATCCAGGAACTGCCGGGAAAAGGGGCTGACGCCAGTCAGGCATTGTGTGCATTACTGAAAGCCACCTCGCCGAAAATCGACAAAGACCAGTTACCGGGCGTCAAACAGATCCTCAAGCAATGGACGTCACAATACGGCCCGGTGAGCGATGAAGTACTGATGCGTATCCTGGATCGAACACAGCTCACCGCAACAGGCTTCAAGGATTGTCTGGACGCCTGGCAACACCACCCAGCGCGAAGTACCCATGAGAAGGCCACTGCACAGATAACAACTACGCGCCAGAAAGCGCCCACAAAACTGGAACGCTATCGCGTCCTGAATGGCCAGTCGACTGGTCAGGAGGTGAGCCATGTCATCCATTGACAGCGTTGCCGGAAAATACCGCCGTCTGTGCCTGTCGGGCATTGCCGGACAACTGGTCACCCTGCTCAGTCAGGCAGAAGCCAACGAAAGCTCCTGCCTGCACTTTGCCGAAAGTCTGGTGGACTTGGAGCGACAACAGCGCAACCAAAAACGCATCGAGCAAAACCGCAAACGCGCCGGATTCCCTGTGCAAAAAAGCCTGGATGAATTCGACTACCGCGTGCAGACCACCATCAGCAAACGGGAAATCAACTGCCTGCTGGACTTTGGTTTCATCGACAACCGCGAAAACATCGTCTTCATTGGCCCGCCCGGGGTCGGTAAAACTCACCTGTCCATCGGTATTGGCCTGAAGGCGATTGAGGCCGGCTACAAGGTCAGCTTCAATACCGCATTAGGGCTGATCGAAATGCTGGAGATTGCCAAGCTCAAAGGTGAGCTGAAAAAGAAAATCAACCAGTTGGCCAAATTCGATGTCTTGATCATCGATGAACCGGGCTATTTACCGTTGAACAAACAAGGGATGCACAACCTGTTTCAACTGATTAACACGCTGTATGAATACCGCTCGATCATTCTGACCACCAACAAGGAATTCACCAACTGGGGAGAATTTTTCATCGATGACAATACCGCCGTGCCGATTGTCGACCGACTCATTCATCATTCACATATTTTTATGCCGGGAGGGGAAAGCTATCGATTGAAATCCAAACTGAATAGCTGATTTTTTACCTGAAAAGTGGCGCACTTTTAATGGCCGAAACTGGCTCAGTTATTTTGGCCATTGACAGCAATGCTCAAATTAGTGTGGATAGTGACACACAAGTCATCGTTGGCCAGCATGTCTGCCAAAACGCCAATGACAAACAGGAACTTGAGCCGGCATTACAGCAAGTGCAAGCAACCACCGGACAGCTACCCAAACAAGTCAGCGTCGACAATGGTTATCAATCGGGCAGCAATCTGCAAGCACTGGAAGATGCCTCAGTGGATGGTTACATTGCCACGGACAAGGGCGAGAAACCCCGTGCGGTCGCACTGGATGACTCTGATCGCAAGGTCGTAAAAGCCGACTTTACTTATGATGAAACTGAGGATGTGTTTCACTGTCCGGGCGGGCAAACACTTCCGTTCAAGCGCGAAGATAAAGACGGCAAGCGCGTTTATCAAGGCGAGGCAGCCACCTGCCAGGCCTGTCCATTTCACGCACGTTGCTGCAAATCCAGCCAGGGAGCCGCCCGCACCATCACAACCGATGACAAGGAACCCTTGCGGCAAAAAATGAATGCCAAAATGCAAACCGATGAAGCCAGGGCGGTTTACAAACAACGCAAAGTCATCGTTGAGCCCGTATTCGGGCAACTCAAAAACAGTGGCTTTCGTGGTTTTAGTGTTCGTGGAAAAAAGAAAGTTGCCGGAGAATTTTCACTGGTGTGTGCAACTCACAATCTGAAAAAAATTGCCCGTTCCATTGCCAGGGGAGTGGTCTGTCCGGAATTTGTCACCGCAAGCATGAACCCGGCATAATAGGGGTAAAACCGCTAAAAAGCACTGAATGATCGTATAATTCAGGCCGCAGGAGGCCGTTTTAATCGGCCTGAGGCGCTGAATTTGACGATCTGATCGTTGCGTAAACGAATTTGGTTGTCATTGTACAGATTTTGTACTTGTGGATAACTCTGGCAGTTTTTGGGGCGCCTTCTCGGACAGCCTCCTAGAGACCATTCATCAAACAAACCTGGCGTCACGAACATTTGATAAAACCGGTGGAGGTTTTTATCGGGGTCGTGGTGTTCCAGGTAAACGTGATTCATTTTTAAATATCCGCCACCAGCTTAGACAACCGCTCCTGTCCTGCATATATGTAAATCAGGTTACTCTTTAGTGGCATTGGGTATGATGGATTTCACTTGCAAAACATCGTCACCTGATTTTAATTCAAACCAATAATCCATCACTATTCGGTCATCGTTAGGGTAGAGTTCAGATTTCAGCTGTATCATACCTAACAGAATTTGTAGCATCACTATGCCATCACTTGGCTCATTCTCTGAGCTGTTTTGCATGGCTGAAATTAATTCCTCTTCCTGTATGTCTTTTAGTTCAGGAATAAGGTTAACTATTTCAAGAATTTTTTGTTGTCGGAGTTCTTGTGGGAAACTAGCAATATTCCAAGCGATCGCACTTAAAGACAGTATTTTTTCATAATTCTCAGTAGTCATGTCTGGAATTTCGTAAGGCTCGCATAACCTGAGCAGTGCTTCCGATAATTTAACATTACCATATTTTTTAAGTATTTCTTTTTGTTGCCTTTTTAGTTTTTTATTACGACTTGCTTTGCCCATGATAAGGATGCCTTTTTTATATGTCAGCCACTAATTTAGAAAGTCTTTCCTGTCCCGCATGCGTGTAAATCTGCGTGGTGGCAATACTTTCATGCCCCAGCAACGCCTGAATATCAATCAGCTGCACGTCTTTTTCCAGTAGCCGGGTGGCGTAAGTATGCCGGAGCTTATGCTGGGTTACCTTTTTATTGATTCCAGCTTTGTCGATCAGCTTCTTTAAATAGGCTCTGGCTGCGTGCTGACCAATCGGCTTGCCACCAAGCTTTTTGGCGAACAGGTATTCGTCGCGGTATTTGTCTGCGATAGTCATGGCCAGAACCCGTCCAAATGATTCTGGTAATGGCACCAGTCGTTCTTTATTGCCCTTTCCTATAACCCGCACCGACCGGGCCACGCCATCAGTTACACGAATATCGGAAACTCTCAGGCTCAAAGCTTCGCTGATCCGAAGGCCGGATTTCTGGATCAACTCAAACAATATCTCATACCGCTGACGGATTTTAATCGCGGATTGTTTGCTTCGGCCATAAATGTTGTCCGGGATGTCATCGTAATTGCGGATGGCTTTCATGAAGGCGTCCTGTTCTTCCTGCTCCAGCCAGACCGGAATACGTTTCGGCCGTTTTGGTTTCTCGATCTGATAAATCGTGTCTTCCTGCACCAGGTCATTTCGTTTTGCCCATTTATAAAAGGTGGCCAGGCAGGAAATCTTCCGGGCGATTGCATGCGGCCCCACCCCTTCTCTGGTTAAATGGCTGACGAACTTTTCCACGTCGGTCGGCTCGCATTTACGCCAGTCCCGCCCTGCTTCGCTCAGCCAGTCACTCCAGATATTCAAATCGGAGTTGTAGTTGTAGCAAGTCGTGTCGGCGTGGCCCTTGGTATATTTCAAAAACTCCAGAAATTCCTTTTTGGTCTTCTCGAACTTCAATTCAATCGTGTTGGCCATCTTTCCTCCATCCCGCTTTTCAAAACCTGTTTGAAAATTCTGGGCGTCCCAGGTTAAAACTCAATTTCTCTGTACATGACAAAAAATATTAAAAGCTGGCGTAGCTCGTTGAAATGTAATTAAATACCGCATTTTGTTTTAGCGAACATGAATAACGGGACATTACAAATCAACGAGCTAACCGCCATATTAACTGAGCACTTTCAATGGAACAAGGCAAGAATCGTTTGTTTTGTGGGTATGTTAATTGCTTTGATGGCAGTTAGCACGGTCAATCTGGCCCAGCTCGCCGTATTCTTTCCCAGTCGGGCAAAAATTTCCTCACGATATCGACGGATGCAACGATTTTTCAGTGACCATTGGCTGGATTACAATGAAGTCGCTCATTTCATCATGAAACTGTTTGGTTTCACTGATCAGGATTACTATCTGACGTTAGACAGGACGAATTGGAAGTGGGGTAAAACCAATATTAATCTGCTGGTGCTTGCCGTGGTTTATCGGGGTGCCGCCATTCCTGTGTATTGGTTGCCTTTAAACAAGCGGGGCAACTCTAATACGAAGGAACGTATAGCGCTGATGAAACGCTTTATTGCGCAGTTTGGCCGACATCACATCAAAGGTCTTTTGGCTGATCGGGAGTTTATTGGAGACGAATGGATGGGCTGGTTGTTTGAGCAAGAGATTCCCTTTTATATCCGTATTCGCAACAACGCCTGGACAACCAATGCCCAAGGCCAGCGAATACGCGTAGAGCGTTTGTTTTATGGGCTTAAGCCGGGTAGCACACGACACCTCTCAACAGCGCGCTATTTGGGAAATTGTTCAATTTATCTCAGTGGGTTACGGCTGAGTGATGGTGAGTTATTAATCATCGTCTGTCAGCATTTGAACCCTGATGCGATTAAAATTTATGGCTTGCGTTGGGAAATCGAAACGCTTTTCGGCGGTTTAAAAGGACGGGGATTCAAACTTGAGGAAACGCGTGTAGTCGGTTATCTTCGGATCAAAAAATTGTTAGTACTTCCCGTTATTGCTTTCTGCTGGTCACATAAAGCAGGCGAATGGAAACATGATTGCGAGTTACCAATAAAAACCAAAACACATCAGCGGCTCGCGCAAAGCCTGTTTCGATATGGATTAGATTGTATCCGCTCAACGTTGTTTAATGTCTTATCTCAATCAAAAAGAATGATTAGAAAAGTGATTGCTCTTTTGCAACCCATACCTTTTGTCACTGGAATACATGAGACTCATTTGTCATAAGTTAATTTTTGTCATGTACAGAGAATGCGGTTAGAAAGACACGTGATGACAGACCATTTACAATCGAAGCGTGGGTTGTATTGCCAGAGCATATGCATGCCGTATGGACCTTGCCACCCGGCGATGCTGATTATTCCTCCCGTTGGCGGTTGCTGAAAAGTCGTTTTACGCATCAACTCGCAAAACACGTACAAATCGCTCGAAACAAAAAAGGCGAATATGCGCTTTGGCAACGGCGATTTTGGGAACATACTTTACGTAACGCTGCGGATTTTTCACGTCATATCGATTATGTTCATTACAATCCGGTTAAGCACGGGTATGTTAATAAGGTGGCGGACTGGCCTTATTCAAGCTTCCATCGATTTGTGGCAAAAAATATTTATCCATTGGATTGGGGAGGAGGAGATATGAAGAATGAACAGTCTCGGTTTAACCCGTCGGGCTATGGAGAATAGCCATGCCCATGGAGCTTCGATATTCCCGGATTGCGCAAGCTTCATCCGGGCTACGCGCTGATTTTGTCAATTTTGATTGCTGATGTACAATATATACAGGTCTGAAGAATAAGTTGTTATGTGCTCTAGATGCAGTGATGGCAGAAATTACTCCAAACTTAACAAATGTAGAAAATATGCGATTATCAGAGGCAACTCGTATTTATCTTGGGAGTGTACCTTATGTGGATATTCGGTTGGCAATTATGGGTAAAGATCCATACCCAACTGATGCCACAGGTATTCCTTTCTGTAAGCCGACGTGGGATCAACAATTATATGGAAACTGCTCTGGGCGCTATGTCCTCCTTTCATTGGGATTTGAGGAAGAGACAATCAGGGCTAAATATAACGCTCCGATCAATCTATTCGAAGATTTACTCGGTCATGGAATAGTGTTTCTCAATGCATCATATGAGTACATTGGGAATACTATATCTAAGAAAAGGCACCTTCCTTACTTGCAAGAGTCCTATAAACACAATAAGCCAGTCCTAGATTCTGCCAGCGTCATACTTTGTTGTGGCGAGGCTAAGAAGATAAGATGGGTTGTACCAGCCACTGATGAACGCTTTCTTACTGTTATTCACCCTGATGTTAGGAATAAAAGGAGTGATCGATGGAAAGAATGGTGGGATAAAGACGCACTATATGACAAATTACAATTGTCTATACCATTTAGGGAACAAATATGAAAAAATTGACTTTATATATACCTGTATTATTACTCACTGCATGTGGAAACCCTGGAGATATATCAGATGAAGATTATTCGAAATATAAAGAGTTAGGCGCACCTAAAATACTTTATTCTTGCACCATTTCTGTTGATCGACGATATACGCTGTCAGGACTTGAGGAAATGAAGAGTTGTCTTGAGATAAAAGATTTAGAAAAAAACATGAAATGCATGGAGAAATTCGAGGAAGAAGATCTGATTACTGATGTTGAAGTAGGCTACACAGCGGGAATTGGTTTGGCTAGCACCTATAATAAATTACTTACCGATGCTAAAGACGAATGCAATGGGGAGTTCAAAATATTAGAGAGTGAGCAGTAAGCAAGGTAGCCCGGATGAAGCTTGCGGAATCCGGGGTGACCGAGGTTGCAAACTTCACGTATTCCGCGGTGCTGCATACGGGCTACCGGAAATAATTTAAAAGTGCAATGCCTGATCTGCGGAATTTACACAACTAACCACTGGATTCGGATTTTTGTTGCCTGTTTAACAGGTTTTGAACGGCTTGTCTGGGGTCAAGATTCTGGTATAAAACCTGATAGGTCTGCTCGGTAATTGGCATGTCAATCGCCAGCTTTTGCGCCAGCGTTCGTGTTTCTCTGGCGGCCGAGATGCCTTCTACTTCCTGATTTATCTGTTCCAGGGCTTGTTTGCAGCTCATGCCTTGTCCCTGCGCCAGCCCCAGACGACGGTTGCGGGACTGGTCGTCGGTGCAGGTCAGCACCAGATCGCCCAGGCCCGCCAGACCCATAAAGGTGTCGGGTTGTCCGCCAAGTTTTAAACCGAGTCGTATCATTTCATTCAGGCCGCGCGTTATCAGCGCAGCGCGGGTATTGGCGCCAAAACCAAGCCCGTCAGCGATGCCGGCGGCGATGGCCAGCACGTTTTTTACCGCGCCGCCAATTTCGACGCCAATAATGTCGTTGCTGGTGTAAATGCGGAAACTGGCGCTGTGTAGCAGTTGGGTTAAATGTCGGGAAAATGTTTCCGTGTCAGCGGCCAGCGTGACGGCGGTGGGAAGCCCCAGGGCGACTTCGCGGGCGAAGGTCGGGCCGGACAGTACGGCTTTGGGCAGCGGCCCTAAAACTTGCTCGACGAGTTGGTCCAGCAGGCAGCCATCTTCAGGGTTGAAGCCTTTTGTCGCCCAGGCAATCTGGCTGTTGGCGGATAAAAAAGGCTTGATGTTGACCAAGGTCGATTTAAACGCATGACTGGGAACGACAATTAAAATCGTTTCACTGAAATTGATTGCCGTTTCAAGATCATCGCTGGTTTGTAATGGATCAGGAAAGGGGATGTCCGGCAAATAGCGTTGGTTGCTCCGCTCGCGGGCGAGGTTTTGCATGTGGATCGGGTCATGGCCCCACAGCATGGTCTGGCAGCCATTGCTGGCAGCTTGCAGCGCCAGAGCGCTGCCCCAGGAGCCAGCGCCCAGTACGGTCAGGCGTTTATCCATCAGTTCAGGGTATCAGACCCTGCTGCTTGCGCTTGTTGCAGATGCTGCTGGTAAAGCGCATCAAAATTGACCGGCGCCAATAACAGCTGAGGAAAACCGCCTTTGGTCACCAGGTCAGAAACCACTTCTCTGGCGTAAGGGAACAAGATGTTAGGGCAAAAACTTCCGACCATTGGTCCCATTTCCTGTTCGGAAAAACCAGAAAGGGAGAAAATACCGGCTTGTTTGACTTCTACCAGGTAAGCTGTCTGGTCGTTTGTTTTTACTGTTACGGTTACCGTCAGGCTGACTTCAACCATGTTGTCGTCCATTGAGTCGACATTGGTAGCCAGGTTGAAATCGACTTGAGGTTCCCATTTTGTGGTAAAAATCTGTGGCGCATTGGGCGTTTCAAAAGAAATATCTTTGGTATAGATTTTTTGAATGGAAAACTGCTTTTCTTCGTTTGGGTTTGCTTCGGCCATAATTGCTTAATGTGTTAGGTGGGAAATAGTATTAAAGTGTTACGATTTTTTGGGTAATTGGATGGGGAGTTTATTGTCTTCCCAGGATTGCATGCCACCGGTCAGATTATAAACCTTGGTAAACCCGGCTTTAATCAGGCTTTTACAGGCGGGCGCCGAGCGTGTGCCGGTCTGACAGACGATCAGAATATCTTTGTCTTTGTATGGTTCGAGGGTGGACAGTTGCTCATCAAATTTACCCAACGGGATATTGATTGCATCTTTGATATGCCCTTTTACGTATTCATGCGGTTCTCTGACATCCACGACGACCATATCGGTACTATTCATCTTGGTGACAGCCATCAAGGGCGAAAGGCGCTTGAAACCACTGAAAGAATTTTCGATCAGATCCTGGATGAGTAAAAAGGATACGGTGGCCAGGGCTAAAACCAGTAGATAATGGTTTGAGGCAAATTCAATATATTGATCCATAATGGTAAACAAATGCTAGTTAGGTTGGTTGGATGATGCCGTCGTGTCGTTCAGCATCACCCTAGGAGGCTGTCCTCGGACAGCCTCCTAGGTAATCAGACAGCGAAGTATAACGAGAAAGGATAAAAAAACCTAGTGCAGCGCCATTTTTACTTTGATTTAGTCATAGTGGCGCTTGAATGGGGTTTTTGGCGATGCGTTTTGTGCGCTAAAGAATCGCGAATATACAAGCGATGCCTTAGCTGTGAGAGACATTAGCAACTGGTGCAAAAAACTTCACGCATCAAGCGAATCAATTGCAGCATTCTGTCGTCATCAATATAGTAATAAACACGGTTGGCCTGTTTTTCGCAGCCGAGAATGTCTTTTTCTCGCAAAATAGCCAGATGCTGGGAAATATTGCTCTGGCTGGTGCCGACGTGTTCGACAATCTGCTGAACGCTGATTTTTTGACTGCCCAAAACACAAAGAATCTTAAGCCGCAGTGGATGCGACATGGCTTTCAGGCAGCGTGCGGCTCGGGTTATATCTTCGTCATTGTACAAAATCGGATCGTCTAATTTTTCTTCCATAAAATTTCCTGAAGACTTGAGGGAATAATTATCCAGAATGTTTTCACTTTTTGCATTGCGTGATGATGAAGCTTCAGTGAAAGGTTCAGAGCATTATTCATTAAGCAAAAACTGTACATTTACTGGGATGATGTCTCGGTTGAGCACAGGGCCAGCGCATAAAAACTCACCCAAATATCACTTGAGCCCTGAAGTCATCGCTGAGGGCTGCCTTGAAGCGCTTGCGCTTAATGCTCAGGCGCGACGGTTCGCGCTTGAGCCAATTGAGCGCCAATTGGCGGATGATATTGAAGTTGCCCGGTGATTCGCTCTTGCGAATTCGTGACTCGTCTTCACGAAACGTGACATCCAATACCCAATGCAGGCTGTTCTCCACGCCCCAGTGGGAGCGCACAGCGTTGGCGAAGGTTTCAACACTATCGAGCGTGGTGATGTAGTAGCGACGCTCAATGGTTTGTCGTTCGCCGATCTGGCGTTCACACTCCACCATGCCAATGCCCTTGAGTCCTTGCCAGCGCCGGGGCGAAGGCAAGGTGTCCAGACAATCGGCCAGGTAGTAGCGGCGCTGTTCAATCCGGCCGTGTCCGACATCGACCTGTTCGTGGTGGCCCAGTAGCGCCTGACCGTCCTCAACACCGCCATCCACCGCCACGGCAAAGTAATCCACGATCGCTTCATGCAAGGACTTCTGGTTGCCCTTGACCGCCAGGGCGTAATCAGCCCCTTTCTCGACGATCTTGCCAGCAATCTTTTCCTGGCATCCCATCGCGTCAATGGTCACGATGCAGCCTTTAATTTCCAGCATGGCCAACAGTCGGGGAATGGCGGTAATTTCATTGGACTTCTCCTGTGTTTTGACCTGACCCAGGGAGAGCCCCGTCTGGCTTGCCCAGGCGCTGACCATGTGGATCGCGCCCATCTTGTCCTCCTGATCAAAGGACCGGCGCGCCGTTTTGCCGTCAATGGCAACCACTTCCCCCTCGGTCAGTCTGGCGACACTTTGCACCCAGCGACTGAAACAGGCGCTGACTTCCTCGGCCGGCAACCGTGACATCAGGCGGGCAATGCAGTCGTGCGAGGGGATTCCGTTTTCCAACGCTATCCATTGCCGCAGCCAGTCTTGTTTCTCTTTGCCGAAGGCTTCTATGGCCTCCCAGCCTTCAGCGCCACTGACCACCGCGCAGATGGTCAGTACGATAATATCCAGCAGTTGATGACGCTTGTGGCGTTCAATTCGCGGGTCTTCCAGGCTTGAAAAGGCTTCTTGCAGGCTCAGGGACATTTTGATTCCTCATACAGTTTTGCATGAATGATACTGAACTCGCTGTTTTAACAGGATCTTTTTATGCGCTGGCCCTGCGGTTGAGCAGGTTCAAAGAGAAATCATCTTAAGGTGTTGCTATAATAGCAAACCAAGTTATAACGTTACTGTATTAAGAGATTATTATATACCGGAAAGCTGATTTTATGTAGCTCTTCGTTGCGATGATTGATTTTTCAGTTACTCGTTTGTTTCACTGTTAATGCCGAATAAGGCGCACAAAAACCAGGAGTTTATAGAGAATGTCTAACAGACCCAAACCGCTTTTGTTGTTGATTCTGGATGGCTTTGGTTGCAGGGAAGACACTGATTACAATGCGATAGCTAATGCCAACACGCCGTGCTGGGACAAGCTTAAAGCGACCAGCCCAATGACCACCCTGGATTGCTCGGGCGATGTCGTTGGTTTGCCCGATCAACAAATGGGTAATTCTGAAGTGGGGCATTTGCATATTGGCGCCGGGCGTTTATTAAGACAAGAATTATCCCGCGTCAACCAGGCGATTATCGATGGCAGCTTTTTTGAAAACCCGGTGTTATGTGAAGCAGTTGATCAGGCGATCAAAAAAGATACTGCGTTGCACATATTAGGCTTGTTATCGCCGGGTGGGGTGCATAGCCATGAAGGTCAGATTTTCGCCATGATGGAACTGGCGGCAAAACGGGGTTTGAAGAAAATTTATTTACATGCCTTTCTGGATGGCCGGGATGTGCCGCCGAAAAGTGCGGAAGAATTCATAAAACGTGCAGAAGCGAAATTTGCTGAACTGGGTACAGGGCGTATTTCGACCTTGATCGGACGTTTTTATGTGATGGATCGGGACAACCGCTGGGAACGCGTTGAACAAGCCTATAAATTACTGGTAAGGGGCGAAACTGAATATCGTTATCATTCTGCGCTAGAGGCGCTGGAAGCGGCATATGAACGTGATGAAACCGATGAGTTTGTTCAGCCATCCGCTATTTTGGACGAAAATGACCAGATTGCAACGATTGGGGTAGATGATTCGGTAGTCTTTATGAATTTCCGTGCCGACCGTGCAAGAGAAATCTCCCGCGCGTTGACAGAAGTGGACTTCAAAGAATTTGATCGTCAGGCGGAACCTTTCCGCGGTTATTATGCAACCTTGACAGAGTACCATCAGGATTTTGATTATCCAGTTGCATTTCCACCTGTCGAAGTTAAAAATGGTATCGGTGAAGTGTTGTCCAATGAAGGATTGACGCAGTTACGACTGGCGGAAACTGAAAAATACGCCCATGTCACGTTCTTTTTGAATGGCGGTAAGGATGAATCCTTCCCGGGAGAAGAGCGTATTCTGGTGCCTTCCCCAAAAGTCAAAACGTACGACATGCAACCGGAAATGAGTGCGGCGGAAGTCACTCAGCATTTGGTCGATGCCATCAGCAATCAAAAATATGATGTCATTATTTGTAATTACGCCAACTGTGATATGGTGGGCCATACCGGCAATTACGAGGCGGCATTGAAAGCGGTCGAGACCATTGATGCCTGTTTGCAGCAAGTGATCGATGCATTGTCTGAAGTGGGGGGGCAAATGTTATTGACGGCAGATCATGGTAACATCGAGCAGATGATCGACCCAGATACTCGTCAACCGCATACGGCGCATACCACTAATAAAGTGCCGCTGGTGCATTTTGGCGGAAAGAGGCCGTTGGCGGAAAATGGCAATCTGGCGGATCTTGCGCCTAGCATGCTGGCCATTTTAGGCGTTGCGCAACCCGCTGAAATGACAGGAAAATCCTTAGTCAATTCATAGACCTGACAAGTGGGGAATTAATATTCCCCACTTTCCCCATAACCTTCTCGAAAGTTCCAAAAACATACATCTGATGATAAACCGATCATGAAACATAGAGGGAGAGTATCATGTTGGTTTTTTATTGCGTTGTTTTTGGCTCAGCCTTTGTGGGCGCTGGATGAGTTAGGGCAAAAAAAACAATCCTTGCACCAGTTGCAAAAAAATATCCGGCAGGTTCAGCAGTCAGTTCAAACGTTAAAAGCCCAACAAAAGCAACTGCGGCAATTATTAAAACAGCAAGAAAAAGAATACGGCGTTGTGTTTAAGCAGATTCGCCAGCTGAAACAGAAAATCGCCAAACAGAAACAACGCTTGAATGAAATCAGTCGGGAACAAACTAAAATTCGTACCAATATCCAGCGGCAGAAAAAAACACTGGAAAGCCAGATAAGAGCAGCCCATGCAATGGGTTCTCATGAACGGCTCAAGGTGATGTTCAATCAGCAGGATCCTTTATTATCCAGCCGCATTCTGGTCTATTATGATTATTTGAACAAAGCCCGGCTGAGTAAGATCCGTTATATTGAAAGTCAATTCAAACAATTGCAACGCCTGGAAGCCGAGCAGCAACAAAAAAGCAATGAGCTGGCCAATGCTTTGGCGCAGAAAAAACAGGATCTGGCCCAATTAAACCAGCTAAAGCGACAAAGAAAACAAACACTGGCCAAACTGAAGAAACTGGTTGTTTCTAAAAAGATGGAATTGGCGCAGTTGAAAGAGGATGCTAAACAGCTGCAGGATTTGATCAGCCGATTGCAACGCCAGCAAGATGATTTTCCTTTTCAGGAAGGGCCTGGAAAACCCTTTGCTCAATTAAAAGGCAAACTGCCCTGGCCGGTTCGCGGTAAAATCATTCAGAAATTTGCAGGCACCGCGCAAAGCCATCGCGGTGGTGTATTGATCGGCGCCCGGGAAGGAAGCAATGTCCATGCAGTGACTCGGGGACGAGTGGTTTATGCCGATTGGCTGCGAGGTTATGGTTTGTTGACTATTATTGATCATGGACAGGGTTATATGACGCTATATGGCTTTAATCAGAGCCTGTATAAAAGCAAAGGCGACTGGGTGGAAGCCGGCGATGTGATTGCGGCAGTCGGTCAAAGTGGCGGTCGCAGTCAGTCTGCGCTATATTTCGCTATTCGTAAAAAAAGAAAAGCGGTCAATCCTGTTCAATGGTGCCGTAAATTACGCAAAGGAAGTACAACATAGGGAATCGTTTATTTGTAATTCCTTAAGGAATCGCATTTCCACTTTGCGTGGTGCTGACAAATCATGGCTGATTTGTTCAGCGCTTCCTTAAATTTAAATGGGTTATGGAGTTTTTTACATGCTTAATCGAAATAATATTTTAATTATCACGCTAAGTTTTTTATTAGGTGTTTTTATCAGCACCTGCAGCAGCGTGCTTGCCGACAAAGAGGAAGCGATAGCGGTTTCCGAACAGTCTCAACCATTGCCATTTGA
Organism: Methylomarinum sp.; assembly: GCA_965277025.1. GTDB lineage: Bacteria > Pseudomonadota > Gammaproteobacteria > Methylococcales > Methylomonadaceae > Methylomarinum. Next base: position 1,061,267 of record OZ255706.1, on the reverse strand, counting down.
GGAATTACGGACTTTTTCAGAAGTTTTTGGCCGGATCAAGCGAGACTATGTCGAATCGGTATCGGATAAAAAATTACTGGAAGGCGCGATTAAGGGCATGTTGGCGGAGTTAGATCCGCACTCCACTTATTTGGATAGCGAACATTTCAAGGAATTGAAGGAAGGTACTACCGGACAGTTTGGTGGTTTAGGCATAGAAGTCACCATGGAAAACGGCTTTGTCAAAGTGGTTTCGCCGATTGACGATACGCCGGCGCAACGAGCGGGCGTCAAAGCCGGCGATTTGATTGTCAGGCTGGATGAAAAACCGGTTAAAGGCATGTCGTTGACCGATGCGGTCAAGATTATGCGCGGCAAGCCCGGCACTGAGATTGAGTTGACCATCATCCGGGAAGGCGAAGAGGCGCCGCTTAAAATCAAGATTACCCGGGCGATTATCAAAGTCAAAAGCGTTAAAAGCAGATTGTTGGAAAAGGGATTCGGCTATGCCAGAATCAGCAGTTTTCAGTCCAGAACAGGTAAAAACCTGACTGAAGCGATCGAAAAACTGGAAAAAGAAAACAAAGGCAAGTTAAAAGGTCTGGTGCTGGATTTAAGAAATAACCCTGGTGGTGTCCTCAATGCAGCAGTTGATGTCAGTGATGCATTTCTGGACAAGGGCTTGATTGTCTATACCAAAGGACGTATTAAAAATGCAGAAATGCGTTTCAATGCAGAACCGGATGATATTCTCGATGGTGCGCCGATTGTTGTGCTGATCAATGCCGGTTCAGCATCTGCCTCCGAAATTGTCGCCGGTGCATTGCAAGACCATCGGCGTGCGATCATTATGGGGGAAAAATCGTTTGGTAAAGGTTCAGTACAAACCATTTTGCCCACCAGCGATGGCGGCGCGGTGAAATTGACCACTGCCCGTTATTACACTCCATCGGGGCGTTCCATTCAGGCTGAAGGGATTGAACCGGATATCGAGCTGCCGCGGGTAAAACTGGAAACACTGGAGTCATCTAAATTTGAACCCGTCAAGGAAGCCGATTTATCGCATCACCTGGAAAACGGTAAAGCTAAAAAGGATAAAGGGCAGGAAAAGGACAAAAAAGCCAGTAAAGATGCAGTCAAAGATTATCCGCTGCATGAAGCGCTGACCTTGTTGAAAGGCTTGACGATATTGGGTGAATAAAAAATAAAGGGACAGTTGATGGCGCAAGGATGCGCCTTAGCCCAGCTTTGTCATCAATAACCATAACTATCTACACATCTTTATTTTGCTGGTTCCCAAGCTCCCGCTTGGGAAGCCCGATTCAGAAGCTCCGCTTCAACAAAGCAGGATCAAGCTAATTGGATAGAGCTTTCTAAGGTTTTGGTTTGGGAGCTGGATTTTCGTGAAGCAGGGAGTTACTTCCACAGGGAACAGGAGCTTGGGGTTTAAGCAAAAAATTCTTTGTTTTGGCGCTTTCAGAACGCAGAGCGTGAAGTTTTGACGCGCCCACGCAGGAGCTTAGGAGCGATGAAAAGATGTGTAGATAGTTATGCATCAATAACACAAAACAGACTTAAAAATTGATCTGATTTTTAATTCTTACCAATCAATAAAACATATGGCTTTACAATGAAAAGGCTGGGTTGACGGGATGGTTATGAGCATAAATTGGCCTCAAATCAACACTGTTTTGCTGGACATGGACGGTACGCTGCTGGATTTGAATTTCGACAATCATTTCTGGAAGGAATTTGTACCGAGGCGATATGCCGAAAAAAACAATCTTACCCTGACACAAGCCCGGCAGGAACTGATACCCCGCTTTGCTGAAATGGAAGGCAAGCTGGAATGGTATTGTCTGGACTACTGGAGCGAACAGCTTGATTTAGATATTGCCGGATTAAAACAAGAAATTGAAGGGCTTATCGAGGTTTTGCCGCATGTAACAGAATTCCTGCAGGCTGTTCGTCAATCGGGACGCAGGCTGATGCTGGTCACCAATGCCCATCGGGACAGTTTAAAGCTTAAAATGGACAAAACCCGGCTGCATATCTTTTTTGACCAGATTATTTGTTCCCACGATTATGGCATGGCAAAAGAACAGACTGGTTTCTGGGCAAATTTACAAAAAGATCACTTATTCGACAAAGACAGCACGCTGCTAGTCGACGACAGTCTCAAGGTCTTGGATTCCGCCAGAGAATTTGGCATTAAACACCTGATCGCTATCAGCAAGCCCGATACACAAGCGGAAAAAAGAACTATTCGGTCGTTGTTTCCGGCGATTGAAGATTTTCGTCAACTGCTGCCGGTGCCGCCTGTTTAGGCTTAGCTTTCTTTGCTGCGTTATCCTGCGCTTTTGAACGCATCTTGTTAGGTCGGTTTTCCCGGCGCTTTTCAGCAACAGGCGGTTTTAAATCCTGGGCAAGAACTTCATCGGTAATGGCTGAAACAGGAATTTTCTCGCCGATATATTCCTCGATATCTGGCATGGAATAAGCGTATTCTTCGCAGATAAAGCTGATGGCGACACCCGATGCACCGAAGCGTGCCGTTCTGCCGATACGGTGAACATAATCCTCCACATCCTGGGGGAGATCATAATTGAAAACATGCGAAACATCGGGAATATGTAAACCTCGGGCGGCCACATCGGTGGCGATCATTAAATTCACCCGGTCCTGCTGAAAATCATCCAGCAAGCGCTGCCGTTTATCCTGCGGAACATCACCACTCAACAGTGCGACACGGTAACCATTTCCTTGTAGATAACGATTCAGCAATTCACCGCAACGTTTGGTATTGACAAAAACAATGCTGCGCACCGGATTGAGTCGTTGCAACAGACCGATCAATAACGGAATTTTCTGATCATTTGCCGGGCAATAAGCCGTCTGCTGAATGGATTTGGAGGTGACCTCTTCCGTTTCTATTTTGACGATAACCGGATTATTCATGTGTTCATAGGCCAGTTCCGTCACCTTATACGAAAGAGTTGCGGAAAACAGCATGTTCAGGCGTTTCTCAGCTGGCGGCATGCGACGCAATAAAAAACGGATATCTTTGATAAAGCCCAAATCGAACATACGGTCGGCTTCATCCAGCACCATGACCTGAATATTATCCAGCGTGAAAGCCCGCTGTTTATAAAAATCAATAATCCGGCCAGGTGTGCCGATAATAATATCGACATTGCCTTTCAGGCTGTTTAACTGTTTTTTGTAATCGGTGCCGCCGTAAATCAACGCAAATTTAAGCCCCAGGTATGGGCTGAGCTGAACGGCGTCTTTATGAATTTGAATGGCCAATTCCCGAGTGGGGGCGACAATCAGGGCGCGAGGGTTTTTGATTTTTTTGTTGTCATCGTTAATAAGGCGTTGAAAAGTAGCTAACAAAAATGCTGCTGTTTTGCCGGTACCGGTTTGCGCCTGGCCGGCAATATCCTTATCCCGTAAAGAAATGGGCAGGCAGCGATCCTGGATCGGTGTGCAATGGACAAATCCTGCTTCTTTCAAGCCTTTGACGATAGAATTGGAGAGTTCCAGATTACTGAATTTGGTTTCTGTTAAATGTGTTTGTTTCATCCCTATAGAATAACGTAAAAAGGGACGACACAGAAACCTGAGATCAATCAAAAAGTGAAAATTTGACTAAGATTGCTTGTTTAGCCGAGAAATAAGCCCCATTATTAGTTCTTCAAAAGGAGAAATCATGACAACAATGAGATTTTTATTATTAATACTCTGTACATGACAAAAAATATTAAAAGCTAGCGTAGCTCGTTGAAATGTAATTAAATACCGCATTTTGTTTTAGCGAATATGAATAACGGGACATTACAAATCAACGAGCTGACCGTCATATTAACTGAGCACTTTCAATGGAACAAGGCAAGAATCGTTTGTTTTGTGGGTATGTTAATTGCTTTGATGGCAGTTAGCACGGTCAATCTGGCCCAGATCGCCGTATTCTTTCCCCGTCGGGCAAAAATTTCCTCACGATATCGACGGATGCAACGATTTTTCAGTGACCATTGGCTGGATTACAATGAAGTCGCTCATTTCATCATGAAACTGTTTGGTTTCACTGATCAGGATTACTATCTGACGTTAGACAGGACGAATTGGAAGTGGGGTAAAACCAATATTAATCTGCTGGTGCTTGCCGTGGTTTATCGGGGTGCCGCCATTCCTGTGTATTGGTTGCCTTTAAACAAGCGGGGCAACTCTAATACGAAGGAACGTATAGCGCTGATGAAACGCTTTATTGCGCAGTCTGGCCGACATCACATCAAAGGTCTTTTGGCTGATCGGGAGTTTATTGGAGACGAATGGATGGGCTGGTTGTTTGAGCAAGAGATTCCCTTTTATATCTGTATTCGCAACAACGCCAGGACAACCAATGCCCAAGGCCAGCGAATACGCGTAGAGCGTTTGTTTTATGGGCTTAAGCCGGGTAGCACACGACACCTCTCAACAGCGCGCTATTTGGGAAATTGTTCAATTTATCTCAGTGGGTTACGGCTGAGTGATGGTGAGTTATTAATCATCGTCTGTCAGCATTTGAACCCTGATGCGATTAAAATTTATGGCTTGCGTTGGGAAATCGAAACGCTTTTCGGCGGTTTAAAAGGACGGGGATTCAAACTTGAGGAAACGCGTGTAGTCGGTTATCTTCGGATCAAAAAATTGTTGGTACTTCCCGTTATTGCTTTCTGTTGGTCACATAAAGCAGGCGAATGGAAACATGATTGCGAGTTACCAATAAAAACCAAAACACATCAGCGGCTCGCGCAAAGCCTGTTTCGATATGGATTAGATTGTATCCGCTCAACCTTGTTTAATGTCTTATCTCAATCAAAAAGGATGATTAGAAAAGTGATTGCTCTTTTGCAACCCATACCTTTTGTCACTGGAATACATGAGACTCATTTGTCATAAGTTAATTTTTGTCATGTACAGAGATAGTATTATTCAACATATTACAATATATTCCTCATACATAGCATTAGTTTTTTCGCTTCTGTGCACTAGTTAGAGCATCAGCACTAAACAGATTGCTTTGGATTATGAAAATCACCGCGTGTTACAGCCAATTGCATGAAGGACTTCCAAAGGATGTCCCTGAAGTTAAATCTTTTAGAACCCAATTATTCACGGTTATTAAGTGGTTTCGGTTACACACCTAACCAAGTTAGATGGGTTATTAACCTAGCTGAAAACCGTTGAATTTGCGAGTAAAATGCAGTACATTGTACTGCATAGTGAAAAAAGAGGTATGCAATGACACGATCTAAAGAAGAAACATTGTCAATTCGTACATCCAAAGAAATTAAGCAGTTACTAAAAGCTGCAGCAGCCAAAGAACGTCGCTCTCAGGCTTCTATGATTGAAGTTTTGATCTTAGACTATGCGAAGCAACATGGACTGACTGATGAAAGCTTTTCTTCAGCAAATAAATAATGATGCTTTGATTATGGCAGCAGCTCACGGAGTTTCGGTATTTCTGGGAGCCATGATGAGGACACTAAAGGTGTCTGACATAACGAGAAAGAATATTATAACAACGAAATTTAGGTTCATGGGCCAAGGAGGCAGCAATGGCTAACGGTAAGATACTGAGACAATTGATTAAGGCGGGAGCCAGTGGCGATTCAGAGGCTTTTAGACGTGCTTCTGAAACTGTTATTCAGGACGAGCGTCAAAAGCAGCATCATCTGCTTGCAAACGACCTTGAGCAGATATTGTATGGAGAGCACTTAAAGCCAATTAAACAGAGCGGACGCAATGTGCTACCCGTTCCTCCAGTTGATAAAGAGCGAGGCCTGCCACTGTTAGACGTTCGTCAATCTCAGCGACCTTTAGAGGAAATGGTACTGCCTGAACCTAGCCTTACACCCATCGAAGAACTTCTCGAGGAGCATCGTCGTGCTGATGTACTGCGAAGCTATGGCATGAAACCCTCTGGAAAAGTCATCTTCCATGGGCCTCCTGGCTGCGGTAAAACCTTAGCAGCAGAGGTGATTGCATTTGAGCTTGATTTGCCACTGGCCATTGTTCGTTTGGATGCATTGGTGTCATCTTTTTTGGGGGAGACTGCGGCGAATCTTCGTAAAGTTTTTGACTTTATAGCTGATCATTCAATGGTAGTGCTATTTGATGAGTTTGATGCCATTGGTAAAGATCGTTCCGATACTGGTGAACACGGCGAATTACGTCGCGTAGTTAACGCAGTGCTTCAAATGATGGACGCTTATCAGGGCAAGAGTCTTATATTGGCTGCAACCAATCATGAGCAAATTTTAGATAGTGCCATCTGGCGACGCTTTGATGAGAAAATTGACTTTCCCCTACCGGATGAGCAGCAAATACAGCAAATTCTTTCGCTCAAATTGCGTGGTGTACGTCGTCAATTTGAATTAGATGAAAAACCTCTACTCGAACTATTTAGTCAGAAAAGTGGTGCGGACATCGAGCGCATCGTACGTAGAGCTGTTAAGCGAATGATTCTGCGTAGCCTGGAATTTCTGACTGTTAAGGACTTGAAGCAAGCAGCTTCTCGAGAAAGCTAAATAAGGGACTAGGAATGGCTGATTTTGAACATCTTAGGATAGAAAGAGAACTGCTTGAAAATGAACGCCGAACCAGAAAAATCAATATCCCTCGACACCCACGTGGAGATCTTAGTGGGCATGGCCAGAAACTAGCGAACGATTTAACTCGATCCTTTCAGTTAGCACAGAATCAACAAACCTCACGCCCTGGTAATTTTGTTCTGAAGATACGTTACACAGGGCTTCGCGACATTACCCATTTAAACAAACATGGTGTCGAATTTGTCAGTCAAGAGGACAATCAACTTTGTGTTGTTTTTGCAGATGGAGCTGGGTTGGCTGTGTTTGCAGACCACTTGCAACGTTTGGGTCTAAACGATACAGAGCTGACGTACAAACAGATTCTCGAGGCCATAGAAGGCATTGATAACTGGACTAGTGAGGATCGTAAAAGTTGGGCTCTCAAAAGAAAGGGAATACCAGAGTCAGAAAAGTTTCTCTTAGATGTAGAACTTTGGCCTGTAGCGGTTGCCCATCACCCTGATAGATTAAGTGTTTGCGAGGCATTTGAACGATGGTTAGTTCAGAACGAGATACGACGAACTGACAAAGTTAACCTTGATAGTTTAATTATGTATCGTGTTGAGGTTAATGCTAAGCAGGCTGACGCACTGTTGAATCACAGCGATGTCAGATTAGTTGATCTTCCACCCAAGAGCGGGATTCACTATAGCCAATTAAATTGCGACATTGATAGATTGCCTGAAGGCATCCCATCCCCCACTCAGCAGGCCGCCAGAGTTTGTATTCTTGATAGTGGGATAACTACCAACCATCCCCTGTTGGCACCTGCAATTGCAGAAAGTGCAGATTTCATTGGCGGTGAGGATGGTATCGATTTGAATGGTCATGGTACTGCTGTCGCAGGTATAGTTCTGTATGGTGATCTGGAAGTGTGTAATTCCACTAATTTTTGGCAACCTGAACTTTGGCTTTTTAACGGTAGAATTCTTGATCAAAACGCAGAATTCGACTCGAGTTCTATTGAGAGAACGCTCATCGAAGCCGTAACCTATTTCGTTGAAGATCATCAATGTAGAATCTTCAATTTGTCGTTAGGAAATTCCAATTCCCCATACGACAGCCGCCATATTCGAGGGATTGCTTATGTACTAGACAAATTGGCTAGAGATTTAAATGTCTTGTTTGTCGTCTCTGCTGGCAATTTCTCAGGTTCTATCGATCCAGATGTACCAAGACAAAGTTGGAGAGATGAATACCCTGAATACCTTCTGGCTGAAGAAAGTGGCATCATAGATCCTGCTCCAGCACTAAACGTTCTAACAGTAGGAAGCTTGGCTCGACACAATGCGACCTTCGATGCTCAACGGTATCCTGAAATTGAGCAATTGGCTCCAGCCGCAGAAAATCAACTCTCCCCGTTTACACGTCACGGTCCCACTATTAAAGGAGCAATCAAACCTGAACTAGTAGCCACAGGAGGGAATCTAGCTGTTCCAATGAGAACAGACAATGAACTCAACGCAGTTATGCGCGGCATGGGTGTATTGACCTGTAATAGTCGATTCGTTGGGAATACATTATTTAGCGAGACTAGCGGAACAAGTTTTGCCACCCCTTACGTTACTCATCTCGCAGGTCGTCTGCTGAACAACTACCCAAGGGCTTCTGCCAATCTGCTCAGAGCATTACTGGTAAATCATGCAAATATGCTGTCAGAGATAGAAAGCAGTTTTCCTGAAGACATGAATAAAGCTTATAAGGCTGCAAATGGACGAGATGCGTTTAGAGATGTTGCTGGTTATGGTGTGATTGATGAGGGTGAGCTTTTTCGATCTTCACAGAATGCCGTTGTCTTAATGGCTGAAGATAAAATAGAAAATAACTCGCATCACTTTTTTGAATTACCGCTGCCTGACGATTTTTTACGGTCGAAACGCGCAGCTAGAGAAATTCGAGTTACTCTAGCTTATTGTCCGGCAGTCAGGACAACAAGGTTAGACTATGTGGCCACTAAAATGTCCTTCAGGTTAGTCAAAGACCAATCACTTGAATCTGTTCAAAGGTTTTTCAATCACGAGACCCAGGATGAAACTAAAACTAGGAATGATGATGCAACCAGTAATAGGGATATCAGTGCTAAATTAAGAGACAAAGGTACCGTTCAGTCATCTACCTGGCGCATCAGACAGCCGAAACCTTCTGAAAAATGGTTTGTTGTAGTTACCCGGCAAGATAGGGATTGGGGTGAAGCATTGAGCTTTGAACAAGAAGATTATGCCTTGGTCGTGACTGTTACAGACCGAGAAAACGAAGAAGCCCAACTGTATACTCAAATATCTCAACGCATAGAACTTAAGGCCAGAGAGCGTGCTCGTGCCCGAGTTTAGTGTTGAACATTAGCCGTTTTAGGATGTTATGGCTAAGTTGGAGGAATACTCACTTGTTGAAAAACTCCTGTTCATTTGTCGGGACAAGGCTTGTTAAGGAATAAGGATGAAATTACACACTATTCGGCTTTCAAACTTTCAAAGTTTTGGTGCGGAACCAACCGAGCTGACACTTGAAGATATAACCTATCTGATTGGCCCCAACGGGTCAGGAAAGACGGCTGTACTTCAAGCATTGTGCCGTCTGTTTGCATTCGATCCATCATTGCGTCGGATTCAGCGTTCGGACTTCCATGTCCCGCACGCGCTAAATGTCAACCAACCTGTCGTAATTTTAACACTAATTCACGAAGTAATTGTTGCTGCAACTTGACATTTAGAGGATTCTGATTTCTCCTTGTTTGGGTTGAGATACACCTGACCAACCGGGGTTAAATTTCGTGTTTTTCGTCCATTCCACCGCTCGGGGTTATCTTTTTTCGCCTGTTCGATCACGCGCTTTCTATGCTCAAGTATGGCCTTGTCCAAGCCATTATGGCGCTGGTTAGGCGTCACAAACCTGATGGCGCTGTGTTTGTGCTCATCGTTGTACCAGCTGACAAAACCATCTACCCAGGCTCTTGCTTCGGTTAATGTTGTAAACGGGTTTTCCGGAAAGGTGTAGTAGTATTTGATGGTTTTAAACAATGATTCAGAATATGGATTGTCATTACTGACACGGGGCCTGCTGAATGAGCTGGCAATGTCTAAATCGATCAGTCTGGCTCTTGAGGTTGCGCCTTTCATCGGGCTGCCATTGTCGGAATGGATGACTAATTGCTTTTTCCCGATGTTTTCCCGGCGGACGATATCTTCTATTAAATCAGCTGCATAGCTGCTCGATTCGATATCATGAACCTGCCAGCCGACAATTTTCCGGCTGTAGATATCCATCACCATGTACAGGTAGTAATACTGTCCTTTGATCGGGCTTGATAAATAGGTAATATCCCACGAGTAGAGTTGATTGGGTCGGGTGGCTTTGAGCGGCTGTGGTTTGTGACGCTGGCCGGCCGACTCTTTCGCTCTATGCTTTAACTGGTTGTGCGCTTTCATGACCCGGTAAAAGCTTGATTCCGAGGCGATATAGCGCCCTGAATCCAAAAGGGCCGGAACGATTTGATGCGGTGTCAGGTCGCGGTATTCCGGTTGGTTTACCAGGTTGATAATTTCTTGCCTGGTCGCCTCGGGCAATCGATTATGCACAGGCGCGGTATTGTGCAGCCTCAGGTCTTCTGAAATCGCATCGCCACGGTTCCAGCGCTGGTAGGTTCTGGCGGATATGCCCAACAGTTCGCAGGCGGATTGTTGCCGTGCGCCACTGCTGACAGCTTCATCAATGAGCGCGCTGTAATGTTTGCGATCTGAGCAGGCGATCAGTCGTCCGCCTTTTCCCCCCGGATCGCCTGGCACTTTTTTGATAACACCAGTAAGGCCGCTGTTTCCGATAACGCTTTTTCTTTACGGTTCAGCTCTTTTTGCAAGCGCTTGTTTTCTTGTTTGAGTTGCTTTTTTTCTGCTCGGCTGGCTGAGAGGTCTGCCGATTGAGCAGCGGATAAAAATTCTGTTCTCCAAGCGTCCGGATGGTACAAATAGATGCCTTTTTCCCGGCAATAGGCGCTGGCCTGTTCGTCTGTCAGATGATGGCAATGAGCAATGGCGTCAAAACGTTCCGCTTTCGTCCAGGCATGAGGGCTTTTTTCTTTTGACATACTTGATGTTGAGATTTCGAGTTGATTGTCCCTGGCTAAACGAATCCACTTTTGAAGCGTGGAGTAACCCACACCTAAATCGTTGGCAAGGGCTTTCAGCGATTGCTCTGGATTTCTGGATAGCGCTTTTTCTACCGATTGTACTTTAAATTCCTGGCTAAATACCGCCATTTTTGTCTCCTGATTTAAAAAAGTTTCAGGCGACAGGTATGTTGACATAGGGGGTGGCCAAGGCTCCCAAGCGTATGCACGATGAACTGGCCGAGGATTACCGCGACATGATCTACGCCAAAACGGTGAATGAAATTGCCACCCGCCGCAAGGCATTTCTGCGAAAATGGCGGCTGAAATGCAAGGCCGTCGCTGACAGCCTGGAAGAAGCAGGAGATAAGCTGTTCACCTTCACGCGCCTGCCACAAGGCCAGTGGAAATCGGCCAGAACGACAAATGCGATCGAACGCCTGAACGAGGAATTCCGCCGCCGCATCCAGACCCGGACCGTGCCAATGCTGCTCCGGGCCCTGATGGCCTCGGGGCAGATCGTCATGCGAAAGGTCGATGGCCGGGAAACGCTCGCTCAGCCCGTCGCCGACGCCACCCTTGACCAAGCCGCCTGACCGGCGCATAACTCAACCCGCCCGGAGGTGCCTGAAATCAATTTCCACAACTTTCGAGACACAACCTAAAGCGTTTCGGCTTTTCGTTGAAACACTTGTCATGCCCTGCCAGTGAGGCAGCGATTGCGCAGCAATGGCGTTCACTGGCAGGGCATGATCCAATATTAAGTCGAAACGCTATTAAGACAGTGGCACCTTAAGTTGATTGGGTATTGGGCGAGACTTGCCAGTATTTGGCAATATCGATATCCTGCTGCGGTTGTGTGGCAGCAGATGACTCTGTGTACTGTGTGGCCATGTCCTGTATCAAGCATTCAACGTTAGCCGCAGTCTTCTGATTAGGCAAGTTGTACCGTGTCGTCGTGCCTGCTCTTTGAGTCTGGTCAATTGTATCTGCCTGGTCTCCTCCACTGGGGCGTAAACCTTCTTCCACGACACGTCCGCTCATGGCAACCCTCGCCTTATCCTGCAACTCCTCTACGGAATATTTTTCCATATTATTCGCACTGATATGGCCATCTTTCGCAACGAAACTATTCAAATTGATCTGCTGATAGCTTGCCGACTTGTAGTAATCTTTAAGGACCACTGTAAGTAATACGCCGTCTCTGGCAAAGGGCGAGTGCCCCTGCACCACCAGATGATCGCCCGCACGCGCAAAGTTCGCGTCAAAAACAGAAAATGGCAGCCAGACGGTATCAGCCATGCCATCGGCATTACTGGAATCAACCACTTTTATGCCGCTGGCGATTACATCAAAGATAATATCATCAGAACCATCACCCCCGATGATCTGATCCTCGCCGCCTTTCGAGATAATGATGTCATTCCCCGAACCGCCTTTCAGAGTATCATTTCCGAAAGCACCAATCAACGTATCGTCCCCACCGCCCCCGATTAACACATCGCTGGTTTCCGCATCAACAGAATTCGCGACAATCCGGTCAGCAAACTTCGTTCCCCGTACCACTGCCTTGCCCAACGGTGTTTCAGAACGTTCACCGTCTTCTTGCAACATAAGCACCCCCACATCTGACAAATAGGCTTGACCATTTTCGTCCACACCTATCTCATAGAACACGCCACCTTCGTCAATCAGACCGATGTGCCGATGAGCCTCACCAAGCAAGAAGTCTTTCACGCGCACAGATGGAACACCCTTCACACCAGCCTTCGGAGAAAGGATAACATCGTCACCCTCTGTGCGTAGCTCGATCAGATGCCGCGGAAGATTGTACAAAAGATAATCTTGCTCGTAGGTCACGTCGGTCATCCGTGTACTTCCATCCCCCACGGTATTTACGATTACCACTTCTCCCGCATCGCTTTCGGGTTCTCCCGCATCGCTTTCGGGTTCTCCCGCATCGCTTTCGGGTTCTCCCGCATCGCTTTCGGGTTCTCCCGCATCGCTTTCGGGTTCTCCCGCATCGCTTTTGATCAGGTATGTATCTGCGCCCGTCCCACCGATTGCAGTAGTACCATCGTGAACAATCAAAATATCATCGCCGCCCTTTCCGAACAGCCAGTTATTCCGGCCTCCATTGCTGTCCAAAACATTGTCCTGATCATTACCGGTAATTGTCTCCTCAACGTCCAGATCACTGCCAGTAACCTTTTCGAAATCGACGATGTTGGCCAAAATCTCATTTCCGAGGGTAACCTTTCCAGTTTCAAGATTGGTCTGCAATTGAACCCCGCCAGCGCTTGAAAAATCGCACTTCAGGACAAGCGTATCGTCACCGTCTTTGCCATAAAGATTGGCCGTCGTCTCCATGTCGTCCTTTATGAGGATGAACACATCATCGCGCGATCCGCCGATAAAGTATTTATAACCGTTATACACAACGAAGTGGTTTTTTCGGTCATCATAGCCAATTGCATAATCGTTTCCTCCCCCCAGCTTGAAGAAGGCAACCGCTTCATCCGATACCTCATCATTAACTGGCGTTTCCACACTCCGAGCGTTCGAAACACCGGTCCGAACATTTACCATGTCGTCTTGGTCCTCCTGACCGGCCAGAGTCCAGTATTTCAACTCGCTCTGTACATCGCGTGTCTCAAACCAAGTTTTGCGTTCCACCGAGGCAACATCTTCCGGTTTCACCCGATCTTTAAAGACCTCCCATGTATACGTGTAGCCTGTAGTACTGCCGCTAGCGGCGCCTAAGGTTCCACCGCCACCGCTTGCACCTCCGTCCCGCACATGACGGACATAGTGCTCGACACGTCGATAATAGTGCTCTTCCAAAATGACATCACCGCCCGGCGAATAGATAACCTCATGGATTCCAGGCTTGGACGGGTCTGTCTCCAAAATCTTTTCGGCAGCTTCTTTCAGAAGCTTTTTAATTTGGATCTTTGCAGCTTCCAGCGTCTTTGCTTTGTTCGCACGGTTTTCGATATCCGGATCAACATCCATCCCCCAAAAAGCCAACCAGCCATTCCGCAAACGCTCATACGGCGTTAATTCGATATAATCGTCAATGTCGTCAATGACACGGACTGCGTTGTAGATCGAACCCCCTAACGCCAAAAGGGCTGCAATGATCATCCCTGCAATGACCACAGGTCCACCCGCAGAAGAGGCAGCTAAAACTGCAGCTGCAATCCCGGTCACAATACCCACAACCGCGCCGGCTACCGACAGGGTACCATTGACGATCAGATCGATGCGATGTTTGCCAGTTGCCGAGTCGAGTTTGCTGAACGCTTCATAGGCCCCGTAGATGTCAAAACCAGACCCCAAAACAGCCAACACCGCGCCGCCAGCTTTTGCTAATGCCTTACCGATACCAGAAACTGTGCGCCCGACAACTGACGCCGCTCTGCCAGCTTTTGTTAATCCCGCTAATCCCTTACCGATACCAGCACCTGTGCGCCCGACAACTGTGCTCTCGACAACTGTGAGCCCGACAACTGACGTCGATTGGGTTCCGCTACTCGCCAGTTTTGCGCCAGTACGGACCAGTTTTGCGCCAGTACGGATAAGTGACGGTGCTACACGATTTATACCTCTTTCCAGAAAGTTTGAACCCAGATCATACACAAGCCCGCCAATATTGACACCAAGCTGTATATCTAACTGTTTCTGGTTCTCCGCAGTCATCTCACTGCTCTTTCTGCGTCTTAAATAGTTGACTATACCGCTAACACTTTGGACATATCCAAAGCCCGTACCGGCAAGCCCAATACGTTGGGAGATCTTGAAAAGCCTTAAACCCGTTCTTGATGTCAGCTGGATTGTCTGAAGATGAGACCACAGCCGAGGGTTTATCGACAAATCAGACGCGCTGACAAACTTCTTTACCGAATTCAGTGCATTCAGGGCCAGATATTTATCTCGGCTGTTTCCAGGACCCAATAGAAGTTTTCGTGTATCGCCACCTTCCCGGTCAATGGGCTTGCGAAGCAGCTGAACATTCCGCTGCATCTGTGTATCGGAAGCGGTATTTACACCCACAAGGCGCTTTACGGTATTTACACCCACAAGGCGCTTTACAAAATACTTCGGCGAAAACTTCAGCTTGGCCTGGATCTCAGTGCTGCTGAGATCCATCGCAGATGTTATCCGCTTGCCATCTCCAGTTATCCGCTCGCCATCTCCAGTTATCCGCTTGCCATCTCCAGTTATCCGCTTGCCATCTCCAGTTATCCGCTTGCCATCTATAGTTGCGCCCAGATCGTATAATTCGACAGCTGAAAGGGTTACGCCCTCGACCTTAACGTTGCCAACATCCACTAGTCGATCACGTTCTGTACGATAGGCATCACTGCTCAACAGGTTTTCGAAATCTACAAAAGCCTGTTTTCCATTCAGCCGCTCCTGATTCAAATGGTAGACGTCAAAGGTGATTTTCGCCCTGTCATTTTTTTTGACACCATAAAAATCTGCCAGCGTACCGTCCCAATTGCCGTATTTGCTCTTTTGGTCCAGATGACTCTTGATGACATCCTTCAGCACCAGAGCAGAATCCGCCTGCGTTGCACCATGCAGGGAGACTTCTGCAAGGTTTGGATCATAAAAGAAATACCTGGGCTGTCCGGCAATCGTTTTTTTAGCAACAACCAGCTCGTGATTGCCAGTGTTGAGCTGATAGTAGGCATCACCTGAGCTTCTTTCGAGCGCGGAAGTGATTTGACCAAGCGTCATGGTACCCGTGATTTCCAGAACACTCCGTTCGCCACCAGCATAAGCGTAACCATGTTCGTGTAATCCGCTTACCAGATTACGGAAATCCAACGTTTGGGCCGCTTCCCGCAGCTCAATCCCTCCCTCACGAGATTGCTCCTGGATAAGCCGGGAAAGCGTGTTCACACCGTTCAGGAAGCGATCTTTCAATCCTTCTCCATTGTCGTTTGACAACGTAAAGAGATATGCCAGAGCAAGCTCGTTGCCCTCACCGCGGGGAACAGCGCGAAAAAGCGATTGCGGCGCATCGCGAACGTCATGAACCGTACCAAATGCGTTCTTCCTGACAACCCGGTTGAATCCAGTAGTGGCTTCAGAAATCAATCTGTCCCAGCGGATACTCAATATGTCGTCCCAGCGGATCAGTTTCTCGATCGTCGCGGCGAGTATTGCGCGGCCTTCGCCGTCCCGGCCCGGCAGCTTACTCTGGCGAAACCAGTCCGGCAGCTTACTCTGGCGAAACCGGCCCGGCAGCTTACTCGGGCGAAACCGGCCCGGCAGCTTACTCGGGCGAAACCGGCCCGGCAGCTTACTCGGGCGAAACCGGCCCGGCAGCTTACTCTGGCGAAACCGGTCATCGCTCAGCTTCAGCTTCGTGGCATACTTGTTGGCATAGCGGGTTAAGTCTCGAAAGTCTTGGAAATTGTTTTCAGGCATTTTGGCCTGGATCCCAGCGCTGCTGAGATCCAGCGCAGATGTTATCCGCTCGCCATTTCCAGTTATCCGCTCGCCATCTCTAGTTGCGCCCTCGACCGTACCGTTGCCAACATCCACTGGAGCATGTCGCACCAAATCGAATTCACCGTCCCGACCGAACGCATTCGCTTGCTGTTTCTGGTCCTCCGCAGTAATCTCACTGTTCTTATTGCGTCTTAAAAAGCCCGGACTGGCAAGCCGCCCAATACGTTGGGAGGCCTTGAAAAGCCTTAAACCCGTTCTTGATGTCGGCTGGATTCCCTGAAGATGAGACCACAGCCGAGGGTTTATCGACAAATCAGACGCGATAAACTTCTTTACCGAATCCAGTGCCTTCAGGGCCAGATCTTTATCTCGGCTGTTTCCAGCACCGAATAGAAGTTTTCGTGTATCGCCACCTTCCCGGTCAATGAGCTTGCGAAGCAGCTGAACATTCCGCTGCATCTGTGTATCGGAAGCGGTATTTACACCCACAAGGCGCTTTCCAAGATACTTCGGCGAAAACTTCAGCTTGGCCTGGATCTCGGCGCTGCTGAGATCCAGCGCAGATGTTATCCGCTCGCCATCTATAGTTGCGCCCAGATCGTATAATTCGACAGCTGAAAGGGTTACGCCCTCGACCGTAACGTTGCCAACATCCACTAGTCGATCACGTTCTGTACGATAGGCATCACTGCTCAGCAGGTTTTCGAAATCTACAAAAGCCTGTTTTCCATTCAGCCGCGCCTGGTTCAAATGGTAGACGTCAAAGGTGATTTCCGCACTGTCATCTTTTCTGACACCATAAAAATCTGCCAGCGTACCGTACCAATTGCCGTCTTTGCTCTTTTGGTCCAGATGACTCTTGATGACATTCTTCAGCGCCAGAGCAGAATCCGTCTGCGTTGCACCTTGCAGGGAGACTTCTGCAAAGTTTGGATCATAAAAGAAATACCTGGGCTGTCCGGCAATCGTTTTTTTAGCAACAACCAGCTCGTGATTGCCAGTGTTGAGCTGATAATAGACATCACCTGAGCTTCCTTCGAGCACGAAAGTGATCTGACCAAGCGTCATGGTACCCGTGATATCCAGAACACTCCGTTCGCCACCCGCATGAAGGTAACCGTGTTCGTGTAATCCGCTTACCAGATTATAGAAATCCAACGGTCGGACCGCTTCCCTCGGCGAAATCCATTCCACACGAGATCGCGCCTGGATATACTGGGAAAGCCTGTCCACACCGCCCAGGAAGCGGTTTTTCAATCCTTCTCCATTGTCGTTATCGACTGCCAACGTAAAGAGATATGCCAGAGCAAGCTCGTTGCCCTCACCGCGGGGAACAGTGCGAAAAAGCGATTGCGGCGCATTGCGAACGTGATGAACCGTACCAAATGCGTTCTTCCTGACAACCCGGTTGAATCCAGTAGTGCCTTCATAAACCAATCTGTCCCAGCGGACACTCAATTTGTCCCGGCGGATCAGTTTCGCGACCGCCTTTTCGAGTATTTCGACGCTGCCGGCACTGGCACCTCCTTCGCCGTCCAGGCCCGGCAGCTTACTCTGGCGAAACCGGTCATCGCTCAGCTTCAGCTTCGTGGCATACTTGTTGGCATCGCGGGTTAAGTCTCGAGAGTCTTGGAGATTGTTTTCAGGCATTTTGGCCTGGATCCCAGCGCTGCTGAGATCCAGCGCAGATGTTATCCGCTCGCCATTTCCAGTTATCCGCTCGCCATCTCCAGTTATCCGCTCGCCATCTATAGTTGCGCCCTCGACCGTAACGTTGCCAACATCCACTGGAGCATGTCGCACCAAATCGAATTCACCGCCCCGACCGAACGCATTCGCTTGCTGCTTCTGGTCCTCCGCAGTAATCTCACTGCTCTTATTGCGTCTTAAAAAGCCCGGACTGGCAAGCCGCCCAATACGTTGGGAGGCCTTGAAAAGCCTTAAACCCGTTCTTGATGTCGGCTGGATTCTCTGAAGATGAGACCACAGCCGAGAGTTTATCGACAAATCAGACGCGATAAACTTCTTTACCGAATTCAGTGCCTTCAGGGCCAGATATTTATCTCGGCTGTTTCCAGCACCGAATAGAAGTTTTCGTGTATCGCCACCTTCCCGGTCAATGAGCTTGCGAAGCAGCTGAACATTCCGCTGCATCTGTGTATCGGAAGCGGTATTTACACCCACAAGGCGCTTTACAAGATACTTCGGCGAAAACTTCAGCTTGGCCTGGATCTCGGCGCTGCTGAGATCCAGCGCAGATGTTATCCGCTCGCCATCTATAGTTGCGCCCAGATCGTATAATTCGACAGCTGAAAGGGTTACGCCCTCGACCGTAACGTTGCCAACATCCACTAGTCGATCACGTTCTAGCTTCAGCTTCCTGGCATACTTGTTGGCATAGCGGGTTAAGTCTCGAAAGTCGCCATCTATAGTTACGCCCTCGACCGTAACGTTGCCAACATCCACTAGTCGATCACGTTCTGTACGATAGGCATCACTGGTCAGCAGGCTTTCGAAATCTACAAAAGCCTGTTTTCCATTCAGCCGCGCCTGATTCAAATGGTAGACGTCAAAGGTGATTTTCGCACTGTCATCTTTTCTGACACCATAGAAATCTGCCAGCGTACCGTCCCAATAGCCGTATTCGCTCTTTTGGTCCAGATGACTCTTGATGACATTCTTCAGCACCAGAGCAGAATCCGCCTGCGTTGCACCTTGCAGGGAGACTTCTGCAAAGTTTGGATCATAAAAGAAATACCTGGGCTGTCCGGCAATCGTTTTTTTAGCAACAACCAGCTCGTGATTGCCAGTGTTGAGCTGATAGTAGGCATCACCTGAGCTTCTTTCGAGCGCGGAAGTGATTTGACCAAGCGTCATGGTACCCGTGATATCCAGAACACTCCGTTCGCCACCCGCATGAAGGTAACCGTGTTCGTGTAATCCGCTTACCAGATTACAGAAATCCAACGTTTGGGCCACTTCCCTCAGCGACATCCATCCATCAGGAGATTGCTCCTGGATAAGCCGGGAAAGCGTGTTCACACCGTTCAGGAAGCGATTTTTCAATCCTTCTCCATTGTCGTTATCGACTGCCAACGTAAAGAGATATGCCAGAGCAAGCTCGTTGCCCTCACCGCGGGGAACAGCGCGAAAAAGCGATTGCGGCGCATCGTGAACGTGATGAACCGTACCAAATGCGTTCTTCCTGACAACCCGGTTGAATCCAATAGTGCCTTCAAAAACCAATCCGTCCCAGCGGATACTCAATTTGTCCCAGCGGATCAGTTTCGCGACCGCCTTTTCGAGTATTTCGACGCTGCCGGCACTGGCACCTCCTTCGCCGTCCAGGCCCGGCAGCTCACTCTGGCGAAACCGGTCATCGGTTCTCCCTTGATCTGCTAACAACAACCAGGCGTCAGAGGTTATCAGGGACTCGAAGTTATCCTTAAATTGGTTATAAGCCGTTTGCAGATCCGAAATCACCTGATCCGGCGCATCGACTGCCCTCAATTGTCTGACTACATTTTGAAACTCTTCCCGAGATGCAATCGACCCGTCATCTTTGATTCTGAAAACTTCGTGTAGTTCTAGTATGAGTTCCGCCGTAACTGTTCGCCGCCTTTCGACGCCACTGTCGTCCCAAGTGATAGTGTCATCGGCGAGCGTATCATCAATCTCGGCCAGCAAGCTTCCTACGCCGCTGTCGATTGTATCTTGGTTGAACATATTGATAAGAAGTTGCAAACTCGGGTTCTCACCCAGCTTGCTGGCATAGCGGGTTAAGTCTCGAGAGTCTTGGAGATTGTTTTCAGGCATTTTGGCCTGGATCTCAGCGCTGCTGAGATCCAGCGCAGATGTTATCCGCTCGCCATCTATAGTTGCGCCCTCGACCGTAACGTTGCCAACATCCACTGGTCGATCACGTTCTGTACGATAGTCATCACTGGTCAGCAGGCTTTCGAAATCTACAAAAGCCTGTTTTCCATTCAGCCGCGCCTGATTCAAATGGTAGACGTCAAAGGTGATTTTCGCACTGTCATCTTTTCTGACACCATAGAAATCTGCCAGCGTACCGTCCCAATAGCCGTATTCGCTCTTTTGGTCCAGATGACTCTTGATGACATTCTTCAGCACCAGAGCAGAATCCGCCTGCGTTGCACCTTGCAGGGAGACTTCTGCAAAGTTTGGATCATAAAAGAAATACCTGGGCTGTCCGGCAATCGTTTTTTTAGCAACAACCAGCTCGTGATTGCCAGTGTTGAGCTGATAGTAGGCATCACCTGAGCTTCTTTCGAGCGCGGAAGTGATTTGACCAAGCGTCATGGTACCCGTGATATCCAGAACACTCCGTTCGCCACCAGCATGAAGGTAACCGTGTTCGTGTAATCCGCTTACCAGATTACAGAAATCCAACGTTTGGGCCACTTCCCTCAGCGACATCCATCCATCAGGAGATTGCTCCTGGATAAGCTGGGAAAGCGTGTTCACACCGTTCAGGAAGCGATTTTTCAATCCTTCTCCATTGTCGTTATCGACTGCCAACGTAAAGAGATATGCCAGAGCAAGCTCGTTGCCCTCACCGCGGGGAACAGCGCGAAAAAGCGATTGCGGCGCATCGTGAACGTGATGAACCGTACCAAATGCGTTCTTCCTGACAACCCGGTTGAATCCAGTAGTGCCTTCAAAAACCAATCCGTCCCAGCGGATACTCAATTTGTCCCAGCGGATCAGTTTCGCGACCGCCTTTTCGAGTATTTCGACGCTGCCGGCACTGGCACCTCCTTCGCCGTCCAGGCCCGGCAGCTCACTCTGGCGAAACCGGTCATCGCTCAGCTCGTTGTCATAGTGGATTAAGTCTAAGTCTTGAAATTCCTGGTAATAGTCTTTAGGCATTTTGCGGCTCTTTTGAAAAATGAATGGGTAGATTATAATCTACTGAACTTGGCAGCCACCAAGCCTATTAGAAGTTACGCATTGACAGGCAATGTTAAACTATGGGTTTAAAAAATCCCAAAGTCAATGCAAGGCAAACCTTGATAAGAGAAATAACACGCCCCTCAACAGCCTGCTGTACATTACCCATGTATATTGGTTTTTTCTCTGTACATGACAAAAAATATTAAAAGCTGGCGTAGCTCGTTGAAATGTAATTAAATACCGCATTTTGTTTTAGCGAATATGAATAACGGGACATTACAAATCAACGAGCTGACCGCCATATTAACTGAGCACTTTCAATGGAACAAGGCAAGAATCGTTTGTTTTGTGGGTATGTTAATTGCTTTGATGGCAGTTAGCACGGTCAATCTGGCCCAGCTCGCCGTATTCTTTCCCAGTCGGGCAAAAATTTCCTCACGATATCGACGGATGCAACGATTTTTCAGTGACCATTGGCTGGATTACAATGAAGTCGCTCATTTCATCATGAAACTGTTTGGTTTCACTGATCAGGATTACTATCTGACGTTAGACAGGACGAATTGGAAGTGGGGTAAAACCAATATTAATCTGCTGGTGCTTGCCGTGGTTTATCGGGGTGCCGCCATTCCTGTGTATTGGTTGCCTTTAAACAAGCGGGGCAACTCTAATACGAAGGAACGTATAGCGCTGATGAAACGCTTTATTGCGCAGTTTGGCCGACATCACATCAAAGGTCTTTTGGCTGATCGGGAGTTTATTGGAGACGAATGGATGGGCTGGTTGTTTGAGCAAGAGATTCCCTTTTATATCCGTATTCGCAACAACGCCAGGACAACCAATGCCCAAGGCCAGCGAATACGCGTAGAGCGTTTGTTTTATGGGCTTAAGCCGGGTAGCACACGACACCTCTCAACAGCGCGCTATTTGGGAAATTGTTCAATTTATCTCAGTGGGTTACGGCTGAGTGATGGTGAGTTATTAATCATCGTCTGTCAGCATTTGAACCCTGATGCGATTAAAATTTATGGCTTGCGTTGGGAAATCGAAACGCTTTTTGGCTGTTTAAAAGGACGGGGATTCAAACTTGAGGAAACGCGTGTAGTCGGTTATCTTCGGATCAAAAAATTGTTAGTACTTCCCGTTATTGCTTTCTGTTGGTCACATAAAGCAGGCGAATGGAAACATGATTGCGAGTTACCAATAAAAACCAAAACACATCAGCGGCTCGCGCAAAGCCTGTTTCGATATGGATTAGATTGTATCCGCTCAACGTTGTTTAATGTCTTATCTCAATCAAAAAGGATGATTAGAAAAGTGATTGCTCTTTTGCAACCCATACCTTTTGTCACTGGAATACATGAGACTCATTTGTCATAAGTTAATTTTTGTCATGTACAGAGCCTTGATAAGAGAAATAACACGCCCCTCAACAGCCTGCTGTACATTACCCATGTATATTGGTTTTTTATTAAGTGAGCCGAAACAAGCTAGTGCACATAAGCGAAAACACCAATGCTATTTATGAGGAATATATTGTAATATGCTGAATAATACTATATTAAATTCAGCAGGTGATATCATGCCACGTCTAACAGCAGCCCCAATTAGTTTAACAGAAGAACAACGCACGTTATTGCAAGGCACAGTGCGTAAACATACAAGTCCTCAGAATTTGGTGACACGTTGCCGTATTATATTGTTGGCAGATGAGGGCATCAGTGTACATGAAACCATGCGCCAGTTAAAAATTGGACGGACAACTGTTCAAAATTGGCGAAAACGCCGGTTACAGAACAGTGAGCAAGAAAACCCTTTAGCCCGGCTTCAAGATGCACCGCGAAGCGGTGCGCCTGCTATCTATACGGCGGAGCAAATTTGCAGCATTATCGCGATAGCCTGCGAACGCCCAGAGGATAGTCAACGCCCGATCACTCATTGGACGCAACAAGAAATAGCCGATGAAGCGATAAAACGGGGCATTGTTGATTATATTTCACAGCGCTCTGTTGGGCGCTTTTTAAAAAGAAGCGGACCTGCAACCCCACCGGATGAAAGGCTGGTTGACGGCAAAAAAAGATGAATACTTCGACGAGAGGTGTCAAGATATTTGCGAAACCTGCCAACGGGCTTTGGAGCGGGAAGAGCAAGGCATCAAAACGATTTCGATTGATGAAATGACAGGGATTCAAGCTTTAGAGCGAGCAGCGCAGACATTGCCGATGAAGAAAGGAAAAGTTGAACGACAAGAATTTGAATATATTCGACATGGCACCCAGACCTTGATTGCAGGTTTTGATGTGGCCACGGGTGAAGTAATGGGAAGTATAGGAGAAACTCGAACAGAGCAAGATTTTGCCGGGTTTTTGAACCTGCTTTTTCATCAACAACCCAAACAAACCCATTGGCATTTAGTCATGGATAATCTCAATACACATTGTTCAGAATCGGTGGTTCGATTAATTGCCGAAAAAATTTCGTATTCAGGAGAATCAGGGGTTAAAGGAAAAGAGGGTATTTTGAAATCAATGGAAAGTCGTACTGCTTTTTTGACTAACTCAAACCATCCGGTTGTTTTTCATTTTACCCCTAAGCATTGTTCATGGCTTAATCAGATAGAGATCTGGTTTTCTATTTTAATGCGTAAAGTAATCCGGCGCGGCAACTTTAAATCTAAAGAGGATTTAAACAAAAAAATAGCGGATTTCATAAAATATTTCAATGAAACCATGGCTAAGCCTTTTCGTTGGACGTATCAGGCTAAGCCACTTACTCAATAGAGTGAGAACTTACGCTTGTTTGCACTAGTTGTCGACGATTAGGAGAAGTCATGTCAATATCACATGATAGCGTAAATCGATTTCTAAATCGGGAGCATTACACTGGGCGAGATTTATACAATGAAGCCAGCGCAAGCCTGAATTTAAAGGGCGGAACCTTGAGTGTTGACGATAGTGTTCTTGATAAACCTTATAGCCAATATATGGCATATGTCAGTTATTTTTGGTCGGGAAAACATCATAGAGCAGTCAAGGGAATCAATCTTGTCACGTTGTACTACACAGACATTCAAGGAAAACACCAACCACTGAATTTCCGGGTGGTCGATAAGGCGGAAGGAAAGACAAAAAATGACTATTTTCAAGACATGCTGACCGAAGTATTAACATGAAATGATCCATATCGAATGCGCAAGGAGTTCTCAGCCGTGAAAAGGCTGCTTATCCATATTCAATGAAGTAAGCTGGCTTAACCCGGTTGTGTTATATAACCGAATTTTATCAGCGCTCTGATCCAGCGTGGTGCATTGCGTTTGACAGCCATTTCTTCGTAGTCGATGGTCGAATCCCGGAAATACTCGCCGCGACTAATCATGAAGTAACATGTCCGCAAAAGTTTGTGAGCCAGCGCAATGATGGCGCGTTGGTGACCTCGCCTAATCGCCAGTGATGTATATTTTGCCTGGAAAACCGATCGGGTTCGGCTGGCGGCATGGGCGCATTCGCAAAGCAGGCGACGCACATATGGGTTTCCTTTTCGCGTTCGTCCTGATTTGCGTTTGCCGGCAGACTCGTTGTTGCCGGGGCATATGCCCACCCATGACGCCAGCCGATCCGCACTGCCAAAGACAGTCATATCCGTTCCGATCTCAACAAGTAGCATGGCTGCTCCAATCAAATCAACACCGGGAATAGTCTGGAGCAATTGCAAAACCGTTTTCTCCTTCTCCAGTCCGGCCAGCAGTTGTGCATCGAATCTGGCTATGCGTGCTTCCAAATCCTGAATATGCTGCATCAGTTCATTCAGTACGAAGCGATGGTGCTCGCTCAACTCACCTTGCAGCGCCTCCAGTATATCGGCGCGCGGCGCTTTGAGACGATTGCTGGCCAGCTTCAACACATCATGCGCAGGCTGTCCTTCAATCAGCGCGTTAACCATGGCGCGCGCGGATTGCCCATGTACATCGCTGACCACCACGCCAAGCCGGATGCCGCCGTCGGTTAATACCTTGTGCAGTCTGTTCTTCTCAGCAGACAGCATCGACACCAACTTCTGTCGTTGACGTGAAATCAGGCGTAACTGCCGCATCTTTTCCGGTGGCACGAATGAACCGCGCAGCAGTCCGGCACGGGAAAGCATCGCCAGCCATTGCGCGTCGCCGATGTCCGTCTTGCGTCCCGGCACATTCTTCACATGCCGGGCATTGACGACCCTGGCGTAAATACCCACATGTTCCAAAGCTGCATATGGGCTTTTCCAGTAGATGCCGGTGCTTTCCATCACCACCTCATCCGGTGCGACAGACTGCACCCAATCGGCTAATGCACGTCGATCACGTTTGAATGCGCCAAACTGCCGATGCTCTGTCTGAATACCACCCTCGGCCTGTTCAACCATGGCGCAGGCGGTAATCTGCTTTTGGTGAACATCCAACCCGATGACTCGCTTGTGTATTGCAGTGAGTTCCATTTTTTCCTCCTTTACTCTATGATTGAGCCTGGAAGGTGGCGGTTGCCTGGATGATCTGCCTGAGGGCGATGTAAATCGTCAACGGCCCTTTTAACATTCGCTCTTAAAGAAGCAATCCGGGGTTCGAGTCATCCATGGCAGGCTACGTTAGCAGTCGGGCTCTAAGGCTTCAAAGTAAAGCGCAGTCTTTAACCGCCATCTTCCACAAGGAACTCTACAACATTTCATCATGCGGGGTGGCAATTCTTGCGATGATCGTTAGCTTGGGGACTAGAACCTGGTTTTGTAACAGGAGATAGCTGGTACAGTTGCGTGGATAATCTTAAATTGATAAGAAATCATCAGACAGGATTATTCTTTGCAGTGGAAGGTAATCGATTAGTCTCTGTTGAAAAAGGTTCATGGGTTCAAGTCAGGCAATTAGAAATCCCGGAAGACGGCTTAATGGTTTGGCTCAAAAATTTTGGGTATGTGAAATTATTTCGGACGACCTTGAAAGAACAAGTTCGCCATTACATAAGTTCACTACCTGATGAAGAAAAAACCGCTGTTTTTGACAAGAAAGCATTTACCGAACAACATGACAGGCATTGGCAGATTGAGCAATATCATCGGGCAATAAAGCAGGTGTGTAATATTGAGCGGTTCCAGGTTCGCAATAAAAGAGCAATAAATAATCATATTTTTTCTGCAATTTGTGGCTTTGTTCAATTACAAAAATTGAGCTTTGCAGACGTGATTAATAATTGCTATAGCGTACAGCGGAATTTATTCAACGATGTTATGGCTTCGTTTATCGACACCTTTATGCCAAATATGAATCATTTAAACCCAAAATTTCGATCTGTTGTCAATGCGTAACTTCTATATGAATAACGGGACATTACAAATCAACGAGCTGACCGTCATATTAACTGAGCACTTTCAATGGAACAAGGCAAGAATCGTTTGTTTTGTGGGTATGTTAATTGCTTTGATGGCAGTTAGCACGGTCAATCTGGCCCAGCTCGCCGTATTCTTTCCCCGTCGGGCAAAAATTTCCTCACGATATCGACGGATGCAACGATTTTTCAGTGACCATTGGCTGGATTACAATGAAGTCGCTCATTTCATCATGAAACTGTTTGGTTTCACTGATCAGGATTACTATCTGACGTTAGACAGGACGAATTGGAAGTGGGGTAAAACCAATATTAATCTGCTGGTGCTTGCCGTGGTTTATCGGGGTGCCGCCATTCCGGTGTATTGGTTGCCTTTAAACAAGCGGGGCAACTCTAATACGAAGGAACGTATAGCGCTGATGAAACGCTTTATTGCGCAGTTTGGCCGACATCACATCAAAGGTCTTTTGGCTGATCGGGAGTTTATTGGAGACGAATGGATGGGCTGGTTGTTTGAGCAAGAGATTCCCTTTTATATCCGTATTCGCAACAACGCCTGGACAACCAATGCCCAAGGCCAGCGAATACGCGTAGAGCGTTTGTTTTATGGGCTTAAGCCGGGTAGCACACGACACCTCTCAACAGCGCGCTATTTGGGAAATTGTTCAATTTATCTCAGTGGGTTACGGCTGAGTGATGGTGAGTTATTAATCATCGTCTGTCAGCATTTGAACCCTGATGCGATTAAAATTTATGGCTTGCGTTGGGAAATCGAAACGCTTTTCGGCGGTTTAAAAGGACGGGGATTCAAACTTGAGGAAACGCGTGTAGTCGGTTATCTTCGGATCAAAAAATTGTTAGTACTTCCCGTTATTGCTTTCTGTTGGTCACATAAAGCAGGCGAATGGAAACATGATTGCGAGTTACCAATAAAAACCAAAACACATCAGCGGCTCGCGCAAAGCCTGTTTCGATATGGATTAGATTGTATCCGCTCAACGTTGTTTAATGTCTTATCTCAATCAAAAAGGATGATTAGAAAAGTGATTGCTCTTTTGCAACCCATACCTTTTGTCACTGGAATACATGAGACTCATTTGTCATAAGTTAATTTTTGTCATGTACAGAGATACCCTCTTTTCCTTTAACCCCTAATTCTCCTGAATACGAAATTTTTTCGGCAATTAATCGAACCACCGATTCTGAACAATGTGTATTGAGATTATCCATGACTAAATGCCAATGGGTTTGTTTGGGTTGTTGATGAAAAAGCAGGTTCAAAAACTCGGCAAAATCTTGCTCTGTTCGAGTTTCTCCTATACTTCCCATTACTTCACCCGTGGCCACATCAAAACCTGCAATCAAGGTCTGGGTACCATGTCGAATATATTCAAATTCTTGTCGCTCAATTTTTCCTTTCTTCATCGGCAATATCTGCGCTGCTCGCTCTAAAGCTTGAATCCCTGTCATTTCATCAATCGAAATCGTTTTGATGCCTTGCTCTTCCCGCTCCAAAGCCCGTTGGCAGGTTTCGCAAACATCTTGACACCTCTCGTCGAAGTATTCATCTTTTTTTGCCGTCAACCAGCCTTTCATCCGGTGGGGTTGCAGGTCCGCTTCTTTTTAAAAAGCGCCCAACAGAGCGCTGTGAAATATAATCAACAATGCCCCGTTTTATCGCTTCATCGGCTATTTCTTGTTGCGTCCAATGAGTGATCGGGCGTTGACTATCCTCTGGGCGTTCGCAGGCTATCGCGATAATGCTGCAAATTTGCTCCGCCGTATAGATAGCAGGCGCACCGCTTCGCGGTGCATCTTGAAGCCGGGCTAAAGGGTTTTCTTGCTCACTGTTCTGTAACCGGCGTTTTCGCCAATTTTGAACAGTTGTCCGTCCAATTTTTAACTGGCGCATGGTTTCATGTACACTGATGCCCTCATCTGCCAACAATATAATACGGCAACGTGTCACCAAATTCTGAGGACTTGTATGTTTACGCACTGTGCCTTGCAATAACGTGCGTTGTTCTTCTGTTAAACTGATTGGGGCTGCTGTTAGACGTGGCATGATATCACCTGCTGAATTTAATATAGTATTATTCAGCATATTACAATATATTCCTCATAAATAGCATTGGTGTTTTCGCTTATGTGCACTATGGTCTTCGAGTAAAAACCGACCTTCAGTGATTTGTAAATCACCAAGCCATAATGTGGGCGGGCTGCTTTCATGTTCATGTTGAGGTTCAGGCTCGGAAATCAGGTCAGAAAAGTTAAATTGTGCGGACTTTTTTTAGCCAGGTGCGCGTAAAAACCATCCAGATGAATCGCTTGAATGCCAATGCCTAAGTGTTTGATTGTTTGCCAGAGGCCGTAGTTTAGATACAAATGTTTAAAACTGACGAAAGGGGTTTTGTTATCGGACTCCAGCAATTTAAACCCGTCCAGATTCAATTCCAGGGTGAACGGATTGAATGATGCCTGCTGTAAACTGGCTTGGCGATTCAAAGAGTCTTTGATCAAATCGGGTGTTTGCGATTTTATCAGCCAGGGAATCAGCAGGAAGCCCAGTAAACTGTAGATGATTAAGGCCAGGGCCAGGCGGCTGAACCAGATTTTGTAACGGCGATAAGGCTCTGAGAAGATATTCATGGGGTTGTCTGTAAGTGGATGTTTTTAGCTGTCTGAATTATAGCCATATTGACGGTCAAATACTGGTATATCGGTTGAAATGGAGTAATATGGCATTATTGCAAATCGAAGCTGAGTATTCTATGAATCGTTTAATTCTTATTCTGGCTGTCTGGCCAGTATTTAGCTGGGCGGAACAGGAAGCTGCTGTTCCGGAACCGCCGGAATTGCCGCTGCCTGTTCAATCCGACCAGGAGATGGAGCCGGACATCACTATTATTCGCAAAGGCAAAAAAACTATTGAAGAATATCGCATCAATGGTCAACTTTATATGATCAGGGTCAAGCCGGATATTGGCCCACCTTATTATCTGATCGATACCGATGGTGATGGCAATCTGGATGTCAGACGCTCCGATCTGGATGATGGGCTGTATATCAATCAGTGGAAATTGCTGGAGTGGGATTAACGCTTCGTGTCCGTTTATACTATTGTTTCGCAGCAAGATGTGGCGCTATTTCTGCAAAACTATAATATCGGCGCGTTACTGAACTGTTCGGGTATAGAAGATGGCATTGAAAACAGTAATTACCGGCTGGAAACCAGCAAGGGCCATTACATATTAACCCTTTACGAAAGCCTGGCCGAGGATGAGGTTGTTTCGGTCATTGCCATGATGCGGCATTTACATGATAGAGGCTTTCCTGCCCCTTTGGCGATCAGTGGCAATAACGGGGAAGTGTTAGGCAAAATCAAAGACAAGCCAGCGGCCTTATTTTATTGTTTGCCCGGCGCATCCATTAGCAGCCCAACTGTCCAGCATTGTCGTTCAGTAGGTAAACAACTGGCTGTGTTGCACCAGCTTGGTCCAGAGCTGAATTACAGCCGACACAATAATCGTAATCTTGCAGGCTGCCGTCAACTTTATCGACACATACAAACTGGTTTTTCCAGCCAGCAGCAACAGTTGATTGAGACGGAGCTGGCTTATCAGTCGGCTTGTCAGCAAGCGGGGCTGCCTAAAGGCGTTGTTCATGCCGATTTGTTTCGGGACAATGTGTTGTTTTATCGCGGGAAATTAACAGCCGTACTGGATTTTTACACCGCTTGCCAGGATGTTTTTATTCTGGATTTAGCTATCGCCTGCAATGACTGGTGTGTAGAGCAAGGCGAATGGCAGTCAGAACGAATGCAAGCGCTGCTTGCAGGCTATCAATCCGTCCGGCCGTTGACCCGGCAAGAGAAAGGGCTGTGGCCGGTTTATTGCCGTTTTGCGGCGCTCAGATTCTGGTTGTCCAGGCGCTATCATCAGCTTAATCCCCGCGAAGGCGAAATAACACAAAATAAAGATCCGGATGCCTTTCGGCGCTTACTGGAATATCATATAGCCAAAACGCAACCTTTGGACTCATTTAACCTGGTAAAAAACCTGAAAAACCATGACAGAATTACCCGCTGAATTACATTACGCCAAGACCCATGAGTGGTCGAAACTGGAAGACGATAATATTGTCCGTGTCGGCATCACCGATTTTGCCCAGTCCGAACTGGGCGATTTGGTTTATATCACCCTACCGGAAGTTGGACGCAACGTAAAACAAGGCGAACAATGCGCCACCGTCGAATCGGTTAAAACCGCATCGGATTTGTTTGCCCCGGTGTCCGGAACCATCGTTGAAATAAACGAAACCCTGGAAGACGAGCCGGAACTGGTCAATGAAGAACCGTATTCGGCCTGGATGTTCGCCATCAAGCTGGACAATATTGCCGAACTGGATAATTTGCTGAATGCCGATGGCTATCTTCGGCTTATCGAGGACTGAGGCGATGGCGCAACAGGATAATAAGGGCCTGGTCAGAATTTACAACGCTTTTTTTTATTCCATGGCGGGGTTTAAAGCCACCTGGCGAAATGAAGAAGCCTTCCGCCAGGAAGTTCTGCTGACACTGGTGATGATACCCGCCGCGTTGTGGTGGGGTGACGATGCTTTTGAAAAAATCATTCTCATCGGTTGTCTGGTGCTGGTATTACTGGCCGAATTGCTAAATTCCGCCATCGAAGCGGTCGTTGATCGGATTGGCGCGGAACAACATGAATTATCCGGCCGGGCCAAGGATATTGGTTCTGCCGCCGTTTTTTTAACCCTGGTCTGGACGGCTATTGTCTGGCTAGTGGTTCTGGTTGTTAACTGATATTGCTTGTGCAATATCAGGTTTCCACGGTCTGCTGGCACTGCCATTAAGTTAAGCCTGTTTAAATCAAAAAATAGTTGTAAACGGTGGGTTTCGCTATCTACTCTACATTTTAACTTAATGGACGTGATGGTCCTCCGAGCCCCCAACTGTTAGTCATTTTCATTTTAATATTTAAGAGGAACACATGAGCGCTCTGATTTCAGGATCCATGGCTTACGACACCATTATGGTTTTCCATGACAAATTCAAACATCATATTTTGCCGGATAAGGTACATATGTTGAATGTCTCCTTTCTGGTGCCGCATTTACGGCGTGAATATGGCGGCTGTGCGGGTAATATTGCCTATAACCTCAAATTGCTGGGCGAAGAACCACTGATTATGGCGACAGTAGGGCATGATTTCGAACCCTACGCGCAATGGCTCAGTCAACATGGTATCTCGCAGGAATTTATTCAGATGCTGGATGATCATTACACCGGCCAGGCCTATATCACGACCGATGAAGATGATAACCAGATTACCGCCTTTCATCCGGGCGCCATGAACGAAGCCCATATCAATCGAGTGCCCGAAGATGCCGGTATCGAGATCGGTATCGTCTCTCCCGATGGAAAACTGGGCATGCAGGAACATGCACGACAATTTTCCGAACAGAATATTCCGTTTATTTTCGATCCAGGCCAGGGTATGCCAATGTTTGATGGAGAGGAACTGATGGAATTGATGGGTTTGGCCAGTTATGCCACCTTCAATGATTACGAGTCTGAATTGATGATGGAAAGGACGGGGTTGAGCCTTGAACAACTGGCGGAACAAGTGGATGCCCTGATCATCACGTTGGGCGGCAAGGGGTCGGTTATTTACAGCCAGGGAGAGAAAATCGATATTCCCAATGCCCAGGTCAAGGCGATTAAAGACCCAACCGGCTGTGGCGATGCTTATCGCGCCGGGTTGTTGTACGGATTGCTGAATGAATATGACTGGGCGACAACCGGGCGTATCGCTTCTTTGTTGGGGGCAATAAAAATTGAACATGAAGGTACGCAAAATCATAGCTTTACATTGGACGAATTCAAACAGCGCTATCAGGAAAATTTTGGATCATCTTTTTAACCCAGCTTTGCTTAGGGACGTGCTGATTTATTCGCGAGTCCCATGACACAGGGAGGTGGCATCAAAACCAATAACGCCAAGCTGTTGATTTTATAAGCAAAGTGGAAATCGCATGTCTACTTTGCGTCAGCTGACAAATCACGGATGATTTGTTCAGATGGAATGGACACCGCCTTCCCTTGACCGGCATCGATGTGCCATAGTTAAGGCAAGTTTTTTAACTAAAACGGAAGGAGGCATCCATGAAACAGATTAGCGTATTAGGCATTGATTTGGCAAAAAATGTTTTTCAGCTCCATGGTGTTAACGAACGAGGCCAGGTGGTACTGCGTAAACAATTGAAGCGCAGTCAAATACCGGCATTTTGCGCCAAACTTCCCCCTTGTCTGGTGGGTATGGAAGCATGCGGCGGTGCGCATTACTGGGCGCGCAAGTTACAAAAATACGGTCACGAGGTCAGGCTGATGGCACCCGCTTTCGTTAAACCTTATGTGAAATCCAACAAGAATGACCGAAACGATGCGGAGGCTATTTGTGAAGCGGTTACACGACCCAGCATGCGATTTGTTGCGGTCAAAAGCCCTGATCAGCAGGCGGTTTTTCATTGTCACCATGGCAGGCAGTTGCTGGTGAAACAGCGGGTGGCGCTGGAGAATCACATCAGAGGGGTTTTGCTGGAGTTCGGGATTGCGCTTCCTCGAGGCGTGAAAAACATCAAGCAACGCTTACCCGAGATTCTGGAAGATGCTGAGAATGACTTACCGGTGGATGTTCGGGAGCTGCTGGATACCCTGCAGGAAAGTCACACTTACCTGGAATCCCAGATTGACCGGCTGACCAAAACGATAACCGCCTGGCACCGACAAAATGCGGTCAGCCAACGCCTGGAATCTATTCCTGGAATCGGCGTATTGACGGCCACGCTGCTGGCCGCTTTGTTGGGTCAGCGTGGAGAAGGTTTTGCCAATGGTCGTCAGTTAGCAGCTTACCTGGGCCTGGTGCCCCGGCAATCGTCCTCGGGTGGTAAAGAGCGATTGTTGGGTATCAGCAAACGGGGGGATGGTTACTTGAGGAGTTTATTGATCCATGGCGCTCGAGCGGTCATTCGGCATGTCCGCAGGCGACAAGCGCTGGGTCAGCCGGGTGGTCATGCCTGGGTAGAACAACTGTTGACCCGTTGCCACCCTAACGAAGTGGCGGTTGCTCTGGCGAACAAGATGGCGCGAACTGCCTGGGCGGTAACGGCCCGGCAAACCGTCTGGCAACCCATGTACGAAACGATAGAAAGGCGCATGCCGGCATGAGATTCTGCCGGGTGGATTCATGTTTAACAAACAAGTGGCGGATTTTTCGCCAGATCTTCCCTGATCTGTCGAAAAATCCGCGAGAGATAAAACCGATTTCAGGAGGCATACAACACCTGTCAACGATTGCATAGACAGTTTATGGCGAAACAGGTCAGACCGCGGCGGGTCAAACCCGGGGAATCGCTTGAAGCACCGACTTCTTTGTTCAGACAGGGCCCCGCCGGCGAATTCCATAGAAGCCAGGAGTTATAAATACTCCAACAACAGGCCGGATGTAAGACTGCAACTGATTTTTATTTCGTCAAAACTGTACTTGCAAAACATGGCGGTGTCCATGTAAGCGCTTCCCACGACACAGGGATGTGTCGTCAAAATCGATAGCTGCAAGCTATTGATTTTGTAAGCAAAGCGGAAATCGCATTTCCGTTTTGCGGGCGCTGACAAGTCATGGATGATTTGCTCAGCGCTTCTTTAAAGCACTAAAACAAACCTTGAAAAAGCCTGCCCAGTCAACTTGATCGAAGCTTCTGGATCAAGGTTCCCAAGCGGGAGCTTGGGAACCAGTAAAAAAAGATGTGTAGATAGTTAAGCCTTTAACGGCTAAAAACCACAAAATAAATATTGAATTAAAAATTGTTTGACCTGGGTCAAAATTCAATTCTATTGATTATTTTATGGTTACTACTCGTTGGATTTTCAACATAACTTAAGTAAAAAACCTAGAGGTAAAAAAAAATGAGTGAACCAAAAGAAAAAGATAATTTCTGGATGTATATTGCTGCGTTAGTCGTGTTTTTTGCAGGCGCTATTTATATGGTGAAAAGCTCCGAGCATGAAAAATACCAAAAAGCGGAACAACTGATTAAAGAAGACGCCAGTAACTCGGCTTACAAAACAAGACCTTAAGTAATGTAATGTTGTAGCTTTTCTCTCCTGTCCTCACCGGCTGCACCGTTATCGATGCAGCCGGTTTTTTGTTATGCTTT
Source organism: Methylomarinum sp. (assembly GCA_965277025.1). Classification (GTDB taxonomy): domain Bacteria; phylum Pseudomonadota; class Gammaproteobacteria; order Methylococcales; family Methylomonadaceae; genus Methylomarinum. The sequence goes on along the minus strand of OZ255706.1, from coordinate 1,026,582 downwards.
TGGAGAAATTCTGTACTAATCAGAGGTGAATTCTTCCTTCCGCAAATATAACCCCTTCACCACCAACACGTATGGGCAGCAAGGCAGCGCCCTTATGATCCATTTCAATATTGATCACGCTGCGGCGGGCACCTTCTTCGCCTCGTTCGACAGCAAAAACATGCGTGCCCTGCTGAGTAAACTCAAAAGAGGTTAAATAGGCTGCAAAAGCCGGCAAGGCGTTTCCGACCGGCGGATCATCATGCAAACCGATTTTAGGCCCGAGCAAGCGCAGATTGAAGTCTGCATCCGGTAACGGCGTTTTGGGGGCGAACAACAAGATCTCCTGGGCAGCGGTTTGCGGCGCGGTGGATTGGCTCCAGGCCAGATAATTGAATCGCGCTTTTCTAACGCTTTCGTATTTCCATACAGGAACAATTAAATAAGGCGTCGTACACGATACCAGCCGTGGTGCATATTTTTTATGATCCAGATCGGCAACATTCAACGATAACAGCGCAGCCAATTCTTCATCGGCCGGGGTAAAATTATCGACAATAGATGCCACCTTGTTACTAAATTGCACAAAAGTCGGTTTACCATCTTTTCCGGTAATATTGACATCCACAGGTCCGCTGTTTTGTTCAAATACAACCGGATTGATGCCATCTTCTAATTTGATATCCCCACTATATCCCAGCACATAGGCTGTCGCGACAACCGGATGACCGACAAAATCTTTCTCTTCACCAAATGCGGAAAAAGTTCGCATGATACGACGCTGGCTGTTATCTTCAGGGTGAAAGACAAAAACAGTTTCAGACAGATTCATCTCTCTGCCGATCGCAGACATTTGCTCGTCGGTCAAGCCATCGGCTTGAGGAAAAACTGCAATTTGCGCGCCATTAAAAACTTTCTGGGTAAAAACATCGGCAACATAAAATTGGTAACTCATTATTTACTCCGTAATAGAGACTTCAACGCGATCATTGACGATACGCACGGGATAACTGTTCACCCGAACGTTTTCATCATCCAGGCATTGCCCTGTTTTTAAACTGAAGTGCTGTTTGTAAACGGGAGCCGCCACCATAGGTTCCCCTTTTATATCACCGACCAACCCTCGTGACAAACTGTAGGTTTTACTGAAAGGGTCATAATTATCGATCGCATAAAGTTCGTCCGTTAAAGGAAAATAAAAAATAGCGACCTGATGCCCATTCACCAATGCACAAACCCCAGCTTCAGGTTCCAAATCATCTACCGCACAAACATCGACCCATTGGCTCATCAGACTTCCTCCGTCAGTTTAAAATGTTTCCGTTCATCTTCCGTTGCCGGCCGGATTTGTCCGCGCTCTTCAACAAACACAATGCTCTCATCGGTTTGATCACTGTTGACGAAAGGACGGAACAGTTTGAGGTTTTCTTCATCCTCGATAGTGGTTTTCCACTCGCATTGATAGGTCTCGATGACATGCTGCATTTGTTTTTCAAGGTCATCACAAATACCCAGTTTATCATCGATAATAACTGATTTCAGATAGTCCAACCCGCCTTCCATATTTTCCATCCATACCGATGTACGCTGTAGTCTATCGGCAGTTCTGACATAAAAAACCAGAATACGATCAATATATTTGATCAGTGTTTCCTTATCCAGGTCGGTGGCGAATAAATCCGCATGTCTTGGTTTCATACCGCCATTTCCACAGACATACAAGTTCCAACCACTTTCTGTCGCGATCACGCCAATATCCTTGCCTTGCGCTTCGGCGCATTCCCGGGTACAGCCTGAAACGGCCATCTTGATTTTATGCGGCGCTCTCAGCCCTTTGTAGCGGTTTTCAAGCTCAATCGCCAAACCGACACTGTCATCCACACCAAACCGGCACCAGGTACTACCCACGCAAGACTTGACAGTTCTGAGAGACTTGCCATAGGCATGTCCACTTTCAAAGCCGGCGTCGATAAGCTCTTTCCAGATTGCAGGCAACTCTTCGACCCGGGTGCCAAACAGATCAACCCGCTGGCCACCGGTTATTTTGGTGTACAAGTTATATTTGTTGGCGACTTCCCCTAACGCAATCAGCATATCCGGCGTCAGCTCTCCCCCCGCAACACGCGGTACTACCGAGTAGGTGCCATCTTTTTGCATATTGGCCAAAAAGCGGTCATTGGTGTCCTGCAAGCCGATATGCTCTTTTTTCAGAATGTATTCATTCCAATAAGAGGCCAGGATAGAACCCACTGCCTGCCGGCAGACCTCACAGCCTCGTCCACGCCCATGCTTTAACAGCAGTTCATCAAAGGTTTTGATTTGCCCCACCATAACCAGGTTGTAAAGGTCCTGGCGGGTATGCGGAAAATGTTCACAGATATCGGTATTGACTTCGATGCCGGCTTTTTCCAGCTCACAGTCCAGCACCGACTTCAACAACGCCGCACAACCGCCACAACCGGTCGCAGCCTGCGTCTGAGCTTTCAAATCAGGAACGGTCAAGCAACCTTGTTCAATTGCCTGAACAATCTGACCTTTCGAAACATCGTAGCAGGAACAGATTTGCGCTGAATCGGGTAAGGCATCAGGACCAAGGCCGACGGATTCATCCGATCGGTGTGGCAAAATCAAAGAATCAGGATGCTCCGGTAATTCGATTTTACTCAGACAATATTGCAACAAAGTACTGTAGCCCGATGAATCACCTACCAAAACCGCACCCAGCAGATATTTTTTATCTTCACTGACGACAATACGTTTATAGACTTCCGAAGCACCATCCTGATAGGTATAGATCAAAGCACCAGGCGTTCTGGCTTGCGCATCGCCAATGCTGGCGACATCCACTCCCATCAGTTTCAGTTTGGTGCTCATATCGGCGCCTTCGAAACTGGCTTCTTCTCCGGCCAAATCGGCTACCGCCGTACGAGCCATACTATAACCCGGAGCGACCAAGCCAAAAATCTTGCCATCCCATAATGCACATTCACCTATCGCATAGATATCAGGGTCGGAAGTTTTACATTGATTATCGATCACTATTCCGCCACGCGGCCCAATTTCCAGGCCACAAGCGCGAGCCAGATCATCTCTGGGGCGAATACCAGCCGAGAACAAAACAATATCGGTTTCCAGTTCTTCGCCATCGACAAATGTCATTTTATGGAAATGTTTGTCGCCATCGCTAATATTGGTGGTGTTTTTACTGGTATGAACACGAACCCCCAAATCTTCGATTTTTTTCTGCAACATGGCGCCGCCGCCTTCATCCAGCTGAACAGCCATCAAGCGAGGAGCGAACTCCACCACATGCGTTTCGAGCCCCAGGTCTTTTAACGCTTTGGCAGCTTCAAGGCCCAACAAGCCACCGCCCACCACAGCGCCAACTGTCGAGCGCTCTGCAGCCTCGGCAATTGCTTCCAGATCTTCGATGGTACGGTAAACCAGACAGCGTTCACGATCATGTCCGGGGACGGGCGGGACAAAAGGATAAGAACCTGTCGCCAGAACAATTTTATCGTAATCGATGACGACGCCTTTTTCGGAAATAACGCGACGATTTTTTCGGTCAATTTCCACCGCTTTATCACCTATATGAACAGTGATATTGTTTTTCTCAAAAAAATCATCAGCCACCAAAGACAAATCATCGGCGCTTTTACCGGCAAAATATTCGGTCAGATGAACCCGGTCATAGGCCGGACGCGGTTCTTCACAAAAAGTGACCAGGTTAAATTGTTCCCTGGCCTCACTTTCTACCAGGTTTTCCAGAAAATTCTGGCCGACCATCCCGTTTCCGATGACAACCAATGTTTTTTTCGTACTCATGTTCCACCTCAGGAATTCACAATATCCATAAACAAAACAATCAACATGCCAACTGTGCATCTTACCATGCAATCTGGCCAGAAAAGACTGAGAAACTTATTTTTAAGGCCTGACCCGGGCAAGCGCACAAAACAGGCTCACAACAGTTTCAATATTGGACGGCTTGACGCGGTTGAATTGGTGCAAATCGCACTATAACTGTGCAGCCGAGCAAAAACTATACTATATATAAACGCAAAATAACGTCGACAGCATTGGCACAATAAATGCTTGTTTCTTGATAACTCAATTTAAGCATTAAAGACCATGTCATCAAACAAACTTAATCTGCTTTCATTTTCCGGCAATATAAAAATATTGCACCTTACCTGGTTTGCCTTTTTTCTAAGCTTTATGGTTTGGTTCAATCATGCACCATTGATGCTGATGATTGCCGACACCCTGCACATGGATCAGTCTCAGATTAAAACGATTCTGATTCTGAATGTCGCTTTGACCATCCCGGCACGCATCGTGGTCGGTATGTTGGTCGATAAATTCGGCCCAAAACGTACTTTCTCCACACTTTTAGCGTTAGCCAGCTTGCCGTGTTTTATGTTCGCTTTTGCTGAAAGTTTTGAGCAGCTGGCTTTGGCGCGTTTTTTACTGGGCTTTGTCGGTGCCGGTTTTGTCATTGGCATCCGCATGGTCGGTGAATGGTTTCCAGCCAAACAAGTCGGTATCGCCGAAGGTATTTATGGTGGCTGGGGCAATTTTGGTTCGGCCGCTTCAGCCATGATCCTGCCTGGTCTGGCGTTATGGTATGGTGGCGAGGAAGGCTGGCGTTATGCGATTGCCACCACCGGTGTCATTGCACTACTTTATTCGATTGTTTACTTTTTTAATGTCACTGACACGCCAAAAGGCTCGACCTATTTCAAACCGAAAAAAGCCGGTGCAATGGAAGTCACCAGCATCTGGGATTTGTTTTTCTATATCGTCATGACTATCCCTTTGTATGCGACGTTGACCTTGTTGACCTGGAAACTGTCGCCAGCGGGTGTAGGCCTGCTATCGGCTCTTGCCGCATGGATTATTTATGCATTCATCTGGCTACTGTTCTTTTTTAATGTCTATAAAATCATTCATGTCAATGAAGAACATTTAAGCCATCCGATTGAAGAAATTCATCGTTATAAATTCAAGCAGGTCGCTATTCTGGACCTGGCATATATGGCGACCTTTGGCGCGGAACTGGCGGTAGTTTCCATGCTGCCGATGTTTTTTTATCAAACCTTTCATGAATCACAAGGCATCACCATGGTTGAAGCCGGCCTGTTAGCAGCAGGGTTCGCCTTTATGAACCTGGTGGCGCGCCCTGGTGGCGGTTGGTTCAGTGACCGTTTCGGCCGAAAAATGTCCCTGACCTTACTAATAATTGGCGCAATTTTAGGCTTTTTTACGCTATCACAAATCACCCCGGAATGGCCGGTATTGATTGCAGTCCTCGCTACCATGGTATGCTCATTTTTTGTTCAGGCTGGAGAAGGCGCAGTGTTTGCCATGGTGCCATTGATCAAACGCCGTATGACCGGCCAAATTGCCGGCATGGTGGGTGCTTATGGCAATGTCGGTGGCATGTTATTTTTAACCATTTTATCTTTTGTCGAACCGTCGGTCTTTTTTATGGTAATAGCGGGCGTCGCTTGTCTGGTCTTGATTGCCGTACAGTTTATCGACGAACCAAAAGGCCATATGGCTGAAGTGCTGGAAGATGGTACTGTCGAAATGATCGAGGTAAGCTAAGATGGATACCGCCACTCTAGCCGTCAGCACAGGCGCATACAGCCATAAAGGAATCAAGGAAGAAAACGAAGACAGCTTCGGTTTTACCATTCCCGAAGAACCACAATTAACCCACAAGGGACTGACAGCGGCGATTGCAGACGGCATGAGTGGCTGCGAGGATGGCAAGCAAGCCAGCCAGTGCTGTATTATCAGTTTCTTGAGTGATTACTACAGCACACCCGATTCATGGACGGTCAAAAAAGCGGCCCAAAAAATACTCTCGGCTACCAACTCCTGGTTATACAGCCAGGGTCACCAACGCCTTGAATCACAAAAAGGCCTGGTCAGTACATTAAGCATTCTGGTGTGTAAATCCACCACAGGCCATATCTTCCATATTGGCGATTCGCGTATTTATCGATTACGGAAGGGTAATCTTGAATTGATGACGCGCGATCATCGCGTCAATCTGGATCAAGACAAAAATTATCTGACCCGGGCCATGGGCATTGAATCACGGCTGGAAGTCGATTACAAATCTTTCCCTCTGGAGGCCGACGACCTGTTCATTATGACCACTGATGGTGTGCATGACTTCATTGGTGAATCGGCCTTAAAAAAACTGATCAAAGAAGAAACTGACCTTAATTTATGTAGCCGCAAAATCGTCGATCTCGCTCGGCAAAATGACAGTGATGACAACCTGACTTGCGTCATGCTGAAAGTCGATCAACTGCCGTTGGCCAAAGAAGACGAAATCATGCGGCGCCATGCCAACCTGCCATTCCCGCCACCTTTGGAGCCTGGCATGGTGCTTGATGGCTATCGCATTGAACGTGAAATAGAAGCCAGTACGCGCACGCATATTTATCAGGCTTTTGACACTCAGACACAAAAACAGGTAGTGCTGAAAACACCATCGGTACTCCACGAAGATGACACGCATTTCATCGAGCATTTTTTGCATGAAGAATGGGCCGGAAAACGTATTCGCCATCCCAATGTATTGAAAGTGCTGATCTCCGACCGGAAAAAGAGCTGCATCTATTATGTGACTGAATATATAGAAGGTCAGACGTTACGACAATGGATGGATGAACACACTAAACCTGAAATCAGGACGGTTCGAAAGATCGTCGAACAAATCGCCAAAGGTCTGAGAGCATTCCACCGAATGGAAATGCTGCATCAAGATTTGAAACCTGAAAACATCATGATTGACAACGAGGGTGTGGTAAAAATCATCGATTTCGGCTCGGTCAAAATTGCCGGCATCACCGAAATCACACCAATTGAAGCCCAAGATGAAAATGTCCTCGGTACACTCAATTACACCGCACCGGAATATCATTTGGGACAACGTGGCACAGTTAAATCCGATATCTATTCATTGGGCGTTATCACCTACGAAATGATCAATAACGCCCTGCCGTTCGGACGCGACATTCCGGAAAAACCCGATAAACAAAAGCTGGCGAAGCTGCGTTATGTACCCAGTTTCCATAAAAACAGCATGGTGCCACAATGGATAGACGGCGCACTGAAAAAGGCAACCTCTTTATCCCCGCAGACACGCTATGAAAGCTTGTCGGAGTTTTTGCATGATCTAAAAAAACCCAATCAGGAGTTCTTGAAATCCACCGACACTCTGCCACTGATAGAACGCAGCCCAGTCCGTTTCTGGCAAGGCTTGTCGATCGTGTCGATACTGCTTAATCTGGTGCTGATTTTTTTACTGTTTAATGGAAAATCATGATGTCGCACAGCCTTGATCAACAAAATTTTTAATGGCCAAAAAATATTTAGGATCCTGGTTTTGGAAAATTAATGCTCCGCCCCCCATATAAGCCCGCATGAATTCATCCTTTGCACGCTCCATTTCACCACGTTCATAATGCAATTGTCCCAAACGCAAATGAATATGCGAATTTCCCAAGCCATTATTGCATTTTACTGCCTCTGAAAAACTATTCAGCGCCAACTTATAATCTTTATTGATAAAGGATATCTCCCCCATATTGAACAAGATTAATGTAGATACCTCAAATGCTTGTTTTGGTTCAGGAATAAGGTCGTATGCTTTCTGATAAATTTGTATCGCTTGAAAATATTGCTTTTGCTGATCATGTTCTGCTGCTTCCAGCAAAAGTGGCTCAATTTCAGTTCGCCAGTCTTTTTTGCTCATTTTCAATCTTCCGCAACATGAGGTTCGCTATAACGTTCAGTTCCTCTTCCTCTCCGACGATTGTCGCCACTGCGTTCAAAAATATAATTTAACGGATTAGTCATAAATTCTCTGACTTTTTGTGATCTTGGCTTTTTATCTTCACCTTGCAGGCAATTCCAGAAAACAACTGCATCTACAGGGAAATGACTTAAATCACAACCCTCAAGGCTTTGCCAGTTTTCTTTTCTTGCCAAATCAGCACTTGTCCAGCTATAAATAATGTTTCTATTCCGGGTTCGGTTAATTGATGAGCAGTTATTAAGAGAAGCGCCTTTTTCTATATATGATATATATGAATGGGTATACAGAATTTCGGTTTTTTTCAAATCCGAAGCTCTGTGAACAGTTACTGGTAGATAACGGTTCAATACTCGCCGATCAAAATCACCCCACCTGGATGGATTGCTTCCCATATATAAATGGCGGTTTGATTGTGGTGAAATATTATAGCGAACAACATCACCTTGGCTGATCATTTGTTGAAATTCAGTTTTTGGCGTCTGTCGAATACCCTTTCTTGTATCTCTATAACTATAGTGTACTCGGCTTCGGGATATTCGAGTGATTTGAGCTACCCACATGCCTTTCATAAATTTCACTGTAACTACTCAGCGTATTTTACCAAAAGCATCAGGTCACTGAGTAAATTCCGGTAATTTCCCCTTAAATACCAGTACCAACGCTTCAGAGGCACTGACATGATGTTTACGACAAGTGGATAGATATCCCCGAATACGGCAGAAGGTGATGGCACCCTGCTCACTCCTGAAACACCCCGATATTTTTTGCTGCACCCTGGTCATGCGGATATCATTCTCACCGGGATTATTAGTAAATGGCACATCTATTTCTCTCATAAAGCGTAAGACATCATCCGGGTAATTGATCAGCCGTTCCAGTAAGTTTCTGGATTTACTGCGCTTGAGGCGCCCACGTTTGGGTTTACCGGGCAACGGGGTTGGTGGCGGACATTCAATTTGTGCTTTCTCTCTCTGTACATGACAAAAAATATTAAAAGCTAGCGTAGCTCGTTGAAATGTAATTAAATACCGCATTTTGTTTTAGCGAATATGAATAACGGGACATTACAAATCAACGAGCTAACCGCCATATTAACTGAGCACTTTCAATGGAACAAGGCAAGAATCGTTTGTTTTGTGGGTATGTTAATTGCTTTGATGGCAGTTAGCACGGTCAATCTGGCCCAGCTCGCCGTATTCTTTCCCAGTCGGGCAAAAATTTCCTCACGATATCGACGGATGCAACGATTTTTCAGTGACCATTGGCTGGATTACAATGAAGTCGCTCATTTCATCATGAAACTGTTTGGTTTCACTGATCAGGATTACTATCTGACGTTAGACAGGACGAATTGGAAGTGGGGTAAAACCAATATTAATCTGCTGGTGCTTGCCGTGGTTTATCGGGGTGCCGCCATTCCTGTGTATTGGTTGCCTTTAAACAAGCGGGGCAACTCTAATACGAAGGAACGTATAGCGCTGATGAAACGCTTTATTGCGCAGTTTGGCCGACATCACATCAAAGGTCTTTTGGCTGATCGGGAGTTTATTGGAGACGAATGGATGGGCTGGTTGTTTGAGCAAGAGATTCCCTTTTATATCCGTATTCGCAACAACGCCTGGACAACCAATGCCCAAGGCCAGCGAATACGCGTAGAGCGTTTGTTTTATGGGCTTAAGCCGGGTAGCACACGACACCTCTCAACAGCGCGCTATTTGGGAAATTGTTCAATTTATCCCAGTGGGTTACGGCTGAGTGATGGTGAGTTATTAATCATCGTCTGTCAGCATTTGAACCCTGATGCGATTAAAATTTATGGCTTGCGTTGGGAAATCGAAACGCTTTTCGGCGGTTTAAAAGGACGGGGATTCAAACTTGAGGAAACGCGTGTAGTCGGTTATCTTCGGATCAAAAAATTGTTAGTACTTCCCGTTATTGCTTTCTGTTGGTCACATAAAGCAGGCGAATGGAAACATGATTGCGAGTTACCAATAAAAACCAAAACACATCAGCGGCTCGCGCAAAGCCTGTTTCGATATGGATTAGATTGTATCCGCTCAACGTTGTTTAATGTCTTATCTCAATCAAAAAGGATGATTAGAAAAGTGATTGCTCTTTTGCAACCCATACCTTTTGTCAGTGGAATACATGAGACTCAATTGTCATAAGCTAATTTTTGTCATGTACAGAGCTTCTTTGAATATGAATGTCATTTGCATGCCCGCGTGCCAGGAATTAAACGGGATGATGGAAAGGTTCGGCTGATACCTACGCCATGGGAAGGAAAGGTTTCAGGGTTCACGCTGCTGTTTGGAGCTCTGTTAATACAATTATGTAAAGCGATGCCTGTTCATAATGTCAGTCAGTTAACAGGCTGTTGAAAAACGCCCCTATGCCTCCGGCTCCAACCCTCCATTTTGGGTTAAATTTACCTCTGGAGGGCCTAATTAACATGAAATGATCCATATCGAATGCGCAAGGAGTTCTCAGCCGTGAAAAGGCTGCTTATCCATATTCAATGAAGTAAGCTGGCTTACCCCGGTTGTGTTATATAACCGAATTTTATCAGCGCTCTGATCCAGCGTGGTGCATTGCGTTTGACAGCCATTTCTTCGTAGTCGATGGTCGAATCCCGGAAATACTCGCCGCGACTAATCATGAAGTAACATGTCCGCAAAAGTTTGTGAGCCAGCGCAATGATGGCGCGTTGGTGACCTCGCCTAATCGCCAGTGATGTATATTTTGCCTGGAAAACCGATCGGGTTCGGCTGGCGGCATGGGCGCATTCGCAAAGCAGGCGACGCACATATGGGTTTCCTTTTCGCGTTCGTCCTGATTTGCGTTTGCCGGCAGACTCGTTGTTGCCGGGGCATATGCCCACCCATGACGCCAGCCGATCCGCACTGCCAAAGACAGTCATATCCGTTCCGATCTCAACAAGTAGCATGGCTGCTCCAATCAAATCAACACCGGGAATAGTCTGGAGCAATTGCAAAACCGTTTTCTCCTTCTCCAGTCCGGCCAGCAGTTGTGCATCAAATCTGGCTATGCGTGCTTCCAAATCCTGAATATGCTGCATCAGTTCATTCAGTACGAAGCGATGGTGCTCGCTCAACTCACCTTGCAGCGCCTCCAGTATATCGGCGCGCGGCGCTTTGAGACGATTGCTGGCCAGCTTCAACACATCATGCGCAGGCTGTCCTTCAATCAGCGCGTTAACCATGGCGCGCGCGGATTGCCCATGTACATCGCTGACCACCACGCCAAGCCGGATGCCGCCGTCGGTTAATACCTTGTGCAGTCTGTTCTTCTCAGCAGACAGCATCGACACCAACTTCTGTCGTTGACGTGAAATCAGGCGTAACTGCCGCATCTTTTCCGGTGGCACGAATGAACCGCGCAGCAGTCCGGCACGGGAAAGCATCGCCAGCCATTGCGCGTCGCCGATGTCCGTCTTGCGTCCCGGCACATTCTTCACATGCCGGGCATTGACGACCCTGGCGTAAATACCCACATGTTCCAAAGCTGCATATGGGCTTTTCCAGTAGATGCCGGTGCTTTCCATCACCACCTCATCCGGTGCGACAGACTGCACCCAATCGGCTAATGCACGTCGATCACGTTTGAATGCGCCAAACTGCCGATGCTCTGTCTGAATACCACCCTCGGCCTGTTCAACCATGGCGCAGGCGGTAATCTGCTTTTGGTGAACATCCAACCCGATGACTCGCTTGTGTATTGCAGTGAGTTCCATTTTTTCCTCCTTTACTCTATGATTGAGCCTGGAAGGTGGCGGTTGCCTGGATGATCTGCCTGAGGGCGATGTAAATCGTCAACGGCCCTTTTAACATTCGCTCTTAAAGAAGCAATCCGGGGTTCGAGTCATCCATGGCAGGCTACGTTAGCAGTCGGGCTCTAAGGCTCCAAAGTAAAGCGCAGTCTTTAACCGCCATCTTCCACAAGGAACTCTACAACATTTCATCATGCGGGGTGGCAATTCTTGCGATGATCGTTAGCCTGGTTTTAACATGAAATGATCCATATCGAATGCGCAAGGAGTTCTCAGCCGTGAAAAGGCTGCTTATCCATATTCAATGAAGTAAGCTGGCTTACCCCGGTTGTGTTATATAACCGAATTTTATCAGCGCTCTGATCCAGCGTGGTGCATTGCGTTTGACAGCCATTTCTTCGTAGTCGATGGTCGAATCCCGGAAATACTCGCCGCGACTAATCATGAAGTAACATGTCCGCAAAAGTTTGTGAGCCAGCGCAATGATGGCGCGTTGGTGACCTCGCCTAATCGCCAGTGATGTATATTTTGCCTGGAAAACCGATCGGGTTCGGCTGGCGGCATGGGCGCATTCGCAAAGCAGGCGACGCACATATGGGTTTCCTTTTCGCGTTCGTCCTGATTTGCGTTTGCCGGCAGACTCGTTGTTGCCGGGGCATATGCCCACCCATGACGCCAGCCGATCCGCACTGCCAAAGACAGTCATATCCGTTCCGATCTCAACAAGTAGCATGGCTGCTCCAATCAAATCAACACCGGGAATAGTCTGGAGCAATTGCAAAACCGTTTTCTCCTTCTCCAGTCCGGCCAGCAGTTGTGCATCAAATCTGGCTATGCGTGCTTCCAAATCCTGAATATGCTGCATCAGTTCATTCAGTACGAAGCGATGGTGCTCGCTCAACTCACCTTGCAGCGCCTCCAGTATATCGGCGCGCGGCGCTTTGAGACGATTGCTGGCCAGCTTCAACACATCATGCGCAGGCTGTCCTTCAATCAGCGCGTTAACCATGGCGCGCGCGGATTGCCCATGTACATCGCTGACCACCACGCCAAGCCGGATGCCGCCGTCGGTTAATACCTTGTGCAGTCTGTTCTTCTCAGCAGACAGCATCGACACCAACTTCTGTCGTTGACGTGAAATCAGGCGTAACTGCCGCATCTTTTCCGGTGGCACGAATGAACCGCGCAGCAGTCCGGCACGGGAAAGCATCGCCAGCCATTGCGCGTCGCCGATGTCCGTCTTGCGTCCCGGCACATTCTTCACATGCCGGGCATTGACGACCCTGGCGTAAATACCCACATGTTCCAAAGCTGCATATGGGCTTTTCCAGTAGATGCCGGTGCTTTCCATCACCACCTCATCCGGTGCGACAGACTGCACCCAATCGGCTAATGCACGTCGATCACGTTTGAATGCGCCAAACTGCCGATGCTCTGTCTGAATACCACCCTCGGCCTGTTCAACCATGGCGCAGGCGGTAATCTGCTTTTGGTGAACATCCAACCCGATGACTCGCTTGTGTATTGCAGTGAGTTCCATTTTTTCCTCCTTTACTCTATGATTGAGCCTGGAAGGTGGCGGTTGCCTGGATGATCTGCCTGAGGGCGATGTAAATCGTCAACGGCCCTTTTAACATTCGCTCTTAAAGAAGCAATCCGGGGTTCGAGTCATCCATGGCAGGCTACGTTAGCAGTCGGGCTCTAAGGCTCCAAAGTAAAGCGCAGTCTTTAACCGCCATCTTCCACAAGGAACTCTACAACATTTCATCATGCGGGGTGGCAATTCTTGCGATGATCGTTAGCCTGGTTTTCCGGTATCAGCCGGTTTATATTGCCCTTTCGAGGCTTTATTTCCACCTTTTGGCGGATTTCAGGCACAACGGTGCCTACGCAGTTGAATAACGCCATTGCAACAAGGACATCAGGCGGGTCAGATTATACGCTGCGAAGGTGAATACGGTTTGGGCAGTCACTTTTTTCACTCCGCGAAATCGGGTTTGACGTAATCCCCCAACAGTTTTGCTCCAGCCAAAGACTTCTTCGATCCGTTTACGGATTTTGAGACTGCTGGTATAGCCTGGGTGTCGGGTCGTCCGCTTGTCAATCGCCGAACCTTTCGCTTTTTGAGTTACATGCGGGGTCACCTTCATGGCGCGAAGCTCGGCAACGAAGTTTTGGGTATCATAGTTTTTGTCACTGCCCACTGTGGCACCCGCTTTTTTGACGCTGCGTTTGATCATTTTTGTCGCCGCCTCCCGCCCGGCCGTTCCGGTCGCCTGGGTCACTTCAACATCGATGACCAAACCATGGCGATTTTCCATGAGTGGCCCGGAAAAGCGAGTTGGGCTTTATCGCCCTGACTTTTTTTATACATCCTTGCTTCCGGGTCCGTTGTCGATTCATGCGTGTCGTTACAGCGTTTCTCGCCTTTGAAGTTGACACACGGATTGCGGGTGGAATCCTCCGGCGGCCGGCTCGAACCGTCTTTGGCCTTGACGCTTTTCACAGAAGCCCAGGCCTTGATTAGCGTGCCATCAACCGAAAAGTGTTCGTCGGAGACTAAATCCTGCCATTCGGCCAGGCACAGCACACGATCAAAAAACAAACGACTCACGCGCTCATTCAATAGACGGTCACGATTGGCGCTGAACGTTGAATGATCCCAAACCTCATCATCCATTGATAAGCCGACAAACCAACGATACAGCAGATTGAAATCAATGTGTTCGATCAGTTGCCGCTCCGAACGAATGGAAAACAGGATTTGCAACAAACTGGCACGGAGTAAACGCTCGGGAGGAATTGACGCCCGGCCCCGTCGGGAATACAGGTCATCGAACTCCTCATCCAAAGTAGTCAATAGAATATCGACCAAATATCGTAGTTTGCGTAAAGGATGATCACCCGGAATTCTAGATTCCAGTGTCCGATAACTGAATAATTCGTTTTGGGTATAATCAATGCCGCGCATCTCTGTACATGACAAAAAATATTAAAAGCTGGCGTAGCTCGTTGAAATGTAATTAAATACCGCATTTTGTTTTAGCGAATATGAATAACGGGACATTACAAATCAACGAGCTGACCGTCATATTAACTGAGCACTTTCAATGGAACAAGGCAAGAATCGTTTGTTTTGTGGGTATGTTAATTGCTTTGATGGCAGTTAGCACGGTCAATCTGGCCCAGCTCGCCGTATTCTTTCCCAGTCGGGCAAAAATTTCCTCACGATATCGACGGATGCAACGATTTTTCAGTGATCATTGGCTGGATTACAATGAAGTCGCTCATTTCATCATGAAACTGTTTGGTTTCACTGATCAGGATTACTATCTGACGTTAGACAGGACGAATTGGAAGTGGGGTAAAACCAATATTAATCTGCTGGTGCTTGCCGTGGTTTATCGGGGTGCCGCCATTCCGGTGTATTGGTTGCCTTTAAACAAGCGGGGCAACTCTAATACGAAGGAACGTATAGCGCTGATGAAACGCTTTATTGCGCAGTTTGGCCGACATCACATCAAAGGTCTTTTGGCTGATCGGGAGTTTATTGGAGACGAATGGATGGGCTGGTTGTTTGAGCAAGAGATTCCCTTTTATATCCGTATTCGCAACAACGCCAGGACAATCAATGCCCAAGGCCAGCGAATACGCGTAGAGCGTTTGTTTTATGGGCTTAAGCCGGGTAGCACACGACACCTCTCAACAGCGCGCTATTTGGGAAATCGAAACGCTTTTTGGCTGTTTAAAAGGACGGGGATTCAAACTTGAGGAAACGCGTGTAGTCGGTTATCTTCGGATCAAAAAATTGTTAGTACTTCCCGTTATTGCTTTCTGTTGGTCACATAAAGCAGGCGAATGGAAACATGATTGCGAGTTACCAATAAAAACCAAAACACATCAGCGGCTCGCGCAAAGCCTGTTTCGATATGGATTAGATTGTATCCGCTCAACGTTGTTTAATGTCTTATCTCAATCAAAAAGGATGATTAGAAAAGTGATTGCTCTTTTGCAACCCATACCTTTTGTCACTGGAATACATGAGACTCATTTGTCATAAGTTAATTTTTGTCATGTACAGAGGCCGCGCATAACAAATAAAAAATCGGGGAATATCAAATGGATTGAATCATTTTACCATAAATAACAATCAGTTATGTAATCAAATGCCAATTATGGCAACGAAACAATGCGGCCTCCAGGTTGGATTAAATCAACAGCCTGTTAAAGGGCATGAATACATCACCCTATTTGTTGATTTGGAAGAAAAAAGAACCGTGCATATCAGTGCAGGCAAAGATAATAAAACCGTCGTTGATTTTGTTGAAGATTTAGAAGCTAAAAAAGGTGATAGGAAAGCCACTAAACAGGTGAGTTGTGACATGTCCCCTGCCTTCATTAAAGGAGTTAAAGAAAACCTTCCTGAGGCAGAAATCACCTTTGATAAATTTCACATCATCAAGCTTATTAATGAAGCCGTTGACCAGGTTCGCAGAGAAGAAGGACGTTACACGGCAGAGCTCAAAGGGAATCGGTATATCTTCTTAAAAAACAGTGCTAATTTAACAAAAAAACAAAAAGATACTAAAGATGAATTAAGCCTGGCAAAACTTAATTTAAAATCAATCCGTGCTATGTATATTCGAGAAGCATTTCAACAGGTATATCAAGCTGAAACCAACGAAGAATTTGAAGGCTTACTGAATAACTGGTATTACCGGGCGACTCACAGTCAACTGGCTCCTGTTGTCAAGGTGGCGAAGACTATTAAGAAACATTGGGTGGGTATTTTGAGTTGGAAAAAGAGTCAAATAAATAATGGTATTTTAGAAGGTCTCAATTCAATTTTACAAGCGGCAAAAAGAAAAGCAAGAGGGTATAAAATCCAGCATTTCAAAACAATTGCCTATTTACTGACGGGTAAATTAGATTTTTCTAAAATAAATGCAAATTGCTTACCCACTTGATTTTCAAAAGAGCCCGATTTGTTGCGGTCAAAAGCCCTGATCAGCAGGCGGTTTTTCATTGTCACCATGGCAGGCAGTTGCTGGTGAAACAGCGGGTGGCGCTGGAGAATCACATCAGAGGGGTTTTGCTGGAGTTCGGGATTGCGCTTCCTCGAGGCGTGAAAAACATCAAGCAACGTTTGCCTGAGATTCTGGAAGATGCTGAGAATGACTTACCGGTGGATGTTCGGGAGCTGCTGGATACCCTGCAGGAAAGTCACACTTACCTGGAATCCCAGATTGACCGGCTGACCAAAACGATAACCGCCTGGCACCGACAAAATGCGGTCAGCCAACGCCTGGAATCTATTCCTGGAATCGGCGTATTGACGGCCACGCTGCTGGCCGCTTTGCTGGGTCAGCGTGGAGAAGGTTTTGCCAATGGTCGTCAGTTGGCAGCTTTCCTGGGCCTGGTGCCCCGGCAATCGTCCTCGGGTGGTAAAGAGCGATTGTTGGGTATCAGCAAACGGGGGGATGGTTACCTGAGGAGCTTATTGATCCATGGCGCTCGAGCGGTCATTCGGCATGTCCGCAGGCGACAAGCGCTGGGTCAGCCGGGTGGTCATGCCCGGGTAGAACAACTGTTGACCCGTTGCCACCCTAACGAAGTGGCGGTTGCTCTGGCGAACAAGATGGCGCGAACTGCCTGGGCGGTAACGGCCCGGCAAACCGTCTGGCAACCCATGTACGAAACGATAGAAAGGCGCATGCCGGCATGAGATTCTGCCGGGTGGATTAATGCTTAACAAACAAGTGGCGAATTTTTCGCCAGATCTTCCCTGATCTGTCGAAAAATCCGCGAGAGATAAAACCGATTTCAGGAGGCATACAACACCTGTCAACGATTGCATAGACAGTTTATGGCGAAACAGGTCAGACCGCGGCGGGTCAAACCCGGGGAAGCGCTTGAAGCACCGACTTCTTTGTTCAGACAGGGCCCCGCCGGCGAATTCCATAGAGGCCAGGAGTTATAAATACTCCAACAACAGGCCGGATGTAAGACTGCAACTGATTTTTATTTCGTCAAAATTGTACTTGCAAAACGGGCAATCAAATGATCCAGAAAACGATTGCGCCGTTCGATATTCAGTTCCGGATCATCGATAACATCCTGCTGAGTTTTAGCAGGGTCTTCGCTTGCATAGATTTTCTGCCAATCGTTGAATGTTTGAACGGTCTGATAGAAATAGGTTTGTTTCAGTTTTGGATCAATGGAAAACATTTCTCGAACTTGTGCTAACTGCTGAAAATAATTAGCCAGAATTTGCTCAAAAAACAGTAAATAAGCCTTGAACTGCAATACTTCGGCTTTTCTTTCTCTATCTGCCTGACTGGGTAAACCAGTTTCACCAACGCCATAAATTGCCGGAAAATGATTCTGAAAGGCATAATATTGGTCAAGACCCCGATAGCCGGCCCTTGGGGACTGGCAAGTCATCCACCAGGCCGCTGTATCGTCTGGTGTTTTGCTGGTTCAATACCTGTTGAATACGGACTACCTGATCGTCATTCGCATTGACAGGCAGATTTTTTTTATAAAACACCAGCCTGGAAAACATTGCTGACAAGCGGGCTTTGTGCCCTGTGCTGACAGGAATAATCCATTTATTGGCTAATGGCTCAAGCTGTGTGCGTGGATTGATGACTATATCGCGGATGCCTTCTACACCATCTATATCCATAATCAGATTGATAACATCACTTAGGCGGATCTCCATGCGTAATTCCGCCTGGCGCAGTTCCTCATCCACAATAAAGCCATTTGCCAGCAGTGGACCATTTAAAATTTCATCCACTTGGTACGCACTTCCATCCTCATGTTTTTTTCCAGCATTTCCGTCAAACTATACGTTTTAACGGTCGGAGCAAAATAATCCTGAACCAGAAATAAAATCTGTGCCTTCACCTGATTGACATCGGCATCAGGCTGAATTTCTATTTCACTGCATAAGCTGAATTCTTCTTCAGGCACTGCATCCATTGCCACAAAGTCCTCACAGAGATTACGATTAGCCTGCAAGGTATTTTCAATAATATGTTTTACCCTGGCTTTTTCCTCAGCCTTCAAGTCATTGTCAAAATCTATCAACACCTGATACAAGCCTTTAATATTGACTGCTGTGGTTTCAGCTTCGCCATTATCTTCTCGCAGCAATTTGGCATGAAGCTTGTCTGCATAGTAAGTCAGTGGCAAGGGAATCAGCCAGGCATTTTTGACGCCAGGAATATCAATCAACAGCTTTCGGTAATCCAGTACGGTCAATGGCCGGTTAGGCAATATCTTGGCGGCACTGAAAAAGGGGGAATACTGGTCAGTAATATCGCCTGACTCAGTAGCCAGCAAATCTTCGATTGGCAAATTAGCCCGGTAAGACAGATCAGTCAATGCATAGCACAAGATTTCCAGGGTATTGATGCCAGGGTCGTGAATGTTGTAATCATTCCAGACCTTATTGGCCAATTCCTGAATACGCTCTATACCTAGCGCATAAAGCTGTTTGTAGTCCATTGCCGTTTCCCGCTCCCTGCTTTTATCAATCGTCAATTGCGTCAACATGTGTCTTTAGATTGCATGGCTATTCATCCGGGCTGATATTCACTGATAATATGGGTTGGTGCAGATACCAGAATGACATCGGGCAATTGAGGCTTGATCACAGGATCAGCAGAGGACAGCGCTACCCCATCGACAATACTGTATATATCGAAATCAGTAATGAAATCGACAAACTCGATTCCTTCGATAAAATCCACCATTTGTGATGCGCCAACGACGCCACCAAAATGAATCTGCGACTCACGCAAAAACGCCCAGGGTGAAAGGTATTCGATAATGTTCTGCTGTAGCACGGACTGGTAATAATTAAATTCATAACTGATGTTACGCGCTACGCCGGATAATTGATAAAATTTGAGGATGAACAAAGAGAAATTAGACCTGTACACAGACTATTTAATCAGCAATACGAGCTATGCGACGGCGACGGGTTTGTCGTCAATGTTAGATGGAGAAGTTAGCCATGATAGTATCACGCGTTTTTTATCGTCCAGGACGTACACATCAAAAGACCTCTGGCTGGAGGTTAAACGAACAGTCCGGAAGATTGAAGAAGAAACGGGGTGTTTGATTTTTGACGATACCATCCAGGAGAAGCAATGGACAGACGAGAATGAAGTCATTTGTTGGCATTATGACCATTGCCAGGGGCGGTCAGTCAAAGGCATCAATCTATTGAATGCCTTGTATCATACGGGCAATGTTTCGATACCCGTAGCCTTTGAAGTGGTCAAAAAACCGATTCAGTTTTGTGATATCAAAACAAAGCAGGTTAAACGAATGGCTACGGTGACCAAAAATGAGCTGATGCGTGCGATGATTCAACAGTGTTTGAACAATCGGCTTCAATTTCGCTATGTGTTGATGGATAGCTGGTTTACGGCTAAAGAGAATCTGGAGTTTATTGTTGACAAAGACAAACATTTCATTGGGGCTTTAAAGGATAATCGCCTGGTGACGTTGAACGTTGACGACAAGAAACAAGGAAAATTTACCCGTGTCAGTGACATTGCATTAGAGGATAAACAAGCAGTACGCGGCTGGCTAAAAGGCTACCCACATGAAGTCCTGATTGTCCGGCGAATCTTTACAAACAAAGACGGCAGTACGGCAACCGTTAATCTGGTGTGCAGTGATTTAACATTAACGGGTAAAAAGGTTGCGGCAATCTATCAGAAACGCTGGAAAGTCGAAGAATTTCATAAATCATTGAAATCCAATGCCGGGTTGGCAAAGTCGCCTACTCGTACCCCAACAACACAAAACAATCATATTTTTATGGCCATTATGGCGGTCTTTAAACTGGAGTGTCTCAAAATAAAACACCAAACCAATCATTTTGCTTTGAAGGCTAAATTATATATCAAGGCTATTCGGCAGGCTTTTGCTGAATTGCAACAATTCAAGACCGCGTAACATCAGTTCATAACCAGGCTTAAATTGCACAGTAAAACTCAGTTGCACCTGCTGGTAACGGGGGTTGGCAAGGTGATACTCCACTTGCAGGCTGTTACGTGCTTGTAAAAACTGTTGTATTGCATCCAGGGTGTTACTGTCGGCACGAGGTTGCAACGGATCAATAGCATTTTTATTGCTCAGGTCGGGAATGACGACTACCAACACATGTCCAGGAGCCGGGTTTGGCATGAGGTATGCATTTCACTCTATGAACGCCCGGAAAGTTGGCCAATACCAGCCGCTCGTTATCCCAAACAGTCAATGACCTGTCTTTATGGCGTAAACGCTCAGATACCCTGCCATGAAAACCTGTCTGTCCCTCTTCCACCTCATTGCCAAAAGAGGCGTATGGTTGGCTGACTTTTTTAACCTGCGGCAGTGGTTTTTTCAATTTATTGATACGCCATGCAGGTAACGGATGTAAAAGATGATTTCGGTCATTGCCCTGGTCGTTAAGCACAACCTCAATCGCATTCGCCTCAATAGCGATAAACTGGCAAACCGCATCAACATGATCCGGCACGGCTGCCTTCAGCCAAATCAAGCCATTTGGCATCAATGTATTTTCTGTCGTAGCTTCTGCAGGGAGGGTGAATTTTATAATGCCGCTGATCAATAACTGGTTGGTGGAGTCCAGAAACACCTGCTGCGATGTGAGGATTTTCCAGTAGTTATCGGCCAGCACCGCCCATTGAATCTTTTGTCTGGATAACGTTGGATCGGCGCTGCCTTCGGCCACTTGGAACAACAAACTGACACTGTCGCCAGGCGACAGATTTTCCAGACCAATCCTCTGTACATGACAAAAATTAACTTATGACAAATGAGTCTCATGTATTCCAGTGACAAAAGGTATGGGTTGCAAAAGAGCAATCACTTTTCTAATCATCCTTTTTGATTGAGATAAGACATTAAACAACGTTGAGCGGATACAATCTAATCCATATCGAAACAGGCTTTGCGCGAGCCGCTGATGTGTTTTGGTTTTTATTGGTAACTCGCAATCATGTTTCCATTCGCCTGCTTTATGTGACCAACAGAAAGCAATAACGGGAAGTACTAATAATTTTTTGATCCGAAGATAACCGACTACACGCGTTTCCTCAAGTTTGAATCCCCGTCCTTTTAAACAGCCGAAAAGCGTTTCGATATCCCAACGCAAGCCATAAATTTTAATCGCATCAGGGTTCAAATGCTGACAGACGATGATTAATAACTCACCATCACTCAGCCGTAACCCACTGAGATAAATTGAACAATTTCCCAAATAGCGCGCTGTTGAGAGGTGTCGTGTGCTACCCGGCTTAAGCCCATAAAACAAACGCTCTACGCGTATTCGCTGGCCTTGGGCATTGGTTGTCCTGGCGTTGTTGCGAATACGGATATAAAAGGGAATCTCTTGCCCAAACAACCAGCCCATCCATTCGTCTCCAATAAACTCCCGATCAGCCAAAAGACCTTTGATGTGATGTCGGCCAAACTGCGCAATAAAGCGTTTCATCAGCGCTATACGTTCCTTCGTATTAGAGTTGCCCCGCTTGTTTAAAGGCAACCAATACACAGGAATGGCGGCACCCCGATAAACCACGGCAAGCACCAGCAGATTAATATTGGTTTTACCCCACTTCCAATTCGTCCTGTCTAACGTCAGATAGTAATCCTGATCAGTGAAACCAAACAGTTTCATGATGAAATGAGCGACTTCATTGTAATCCAGCCAATGGTCACTGAAAAATCGTTGCATCCGTCGATATCGTGAGGAAATTTTTGCCCGACGGGGAAAGAATACGGCGAGCTGGGCCAGATTGACCGTGCTAACTGCCATCAAAGCAATTAACATACCCACAAAACAAACGATTCTTGCCTTGTTCCATTGAAAGTGCTCAGTTAATATGACGGTCAGCTCGTTGATTTGTAATGTCCCGTTATTCATATTCGCTAAAACAAAATGCGGTATTTAATTACATTTCAACGAGCTACGCCAGCTTTTAATATTTTTTGTCATGTACAGAGCGCTGCAATTCACCGGCGGCAAAAAGCATAGTGAGGAACGAACGACGCTTTTTGCCGTCCGCGTGAAATTGCCTTGTTATGCGATGCACGGTTTTGATTTCAAAGACCATAATATTTCAGGGCCGCCTCAGTTAAAACTTTTGTTGCGACTGATATGCCCATATTCCACGTTCCTTCTGCTGCTTTTTTTATATTTGATGCTATCCAATTCTTTGCATTCTGACCAAATGGTTCTTCAGCATTAGACGGTTCCTCGGCCTCAATAATTTCGGCGAGTTCTGCAACATCCTCCCTTGGAAACCCTGTTGCTACGAGATGCTCAATAAAAGAATCTTTATCACGCTCTCCAACTGCAACAGCAATATTTGCTCCATGCCCACCAGCAACTGCCGTATTTACATTGCCATATATAATTTGCTGGGAAATTTGCTGAACTTTTTCAGAATTTGTTTCTTCGTTTACAGGTGCGCCAAATGTAACTAACGAAGCTGCGGGAATAGTTTTTTCTAACTCAAGTGTAAGCTCAAGAATCCTGCTTCGTACTGCCTGATGAATTTCTGCAATAGCAGTACGAGATATTGTGGCCTTTATATCGTTACACGCATAATCCTCATATACTTTACCTTGTAGCAAGAGAATAAGATTTGAGGCATCTATACCTAAAGAGCCTTTCTCAGCACTCATTCTTAACAGTTCAGTCACTCCTGCAATACTTTCCCTTACTTCATATTTAGTCCAACTTTCACCCGCGTGCTGCTCAATAAGATATATAGGAATTGGTGCGTTATTTATACCGGAACCAAACGGACCCGAGAATGTGCCTCTATAACTTAAACCTACTATTCGATATGAAGGTAATTCTGAATCTTTCGAATACCCTTCGGATT
Source organism: Methylomarinum sp. (assembly GCA_965277025.1). Taxonomy (GTDB): domain Bacteria; phylum Pseudomonadota; class Gammaproteobacteria; order Methylococcales; family Methylomonadaceae; genus Methylomarinum. The sequence continues at coordinate 1,003,049 of OZ255706.1, read as the reverse complement.
CATGTTTCACCCATTCTTCCAGTACATCACTTCCCAGGCGAGAAGCTAACAGGCGTAGTTTTAACAGTACCGAACCCAAGTCTGACCCTTCTTGGACTACTGCCTCTTGAATTTGATGAAGTAATGACAACTCATATTCTCCGTGTCTTATTTTTACGCATAACGCCTAAGCTCACCTGCCGCTATGGAGCGCAGCGGAATAGCGGTCAGGTGGAGCGCCTTGTTAGCGGCTTGCGTTTGTAGTTCATCCATCGCTAGCTTGCTGTTTTCTCAGCGCCTCAACTGCACATGCAATACCGTTCTCAATAGTGGCTGCCGCCCACCGGTCCCAGAAGTCTACTGTTGCACTATTCGGGTGCCTTGTTGGCTCGTGTATTCGTATCCGGCTGGGTAGCATAGCTGCATCCCCGACAACAAGCGCTTCACCAATATCCAGAATGGGCAATAGCTCTGCGAACCCCCCAAGTGTGTCTGGCATCAAGCGGCGAATGACAGCTTGATCTTCCGCATTTGTCAAACGCATTGCCACAAAGTTGTTGCACTGGCTCAGCACTGTTCGATTTACTTCTGCCGGGCGCTGACTGATAACGATCAATCCCACACCGTACTTTCGCCCTTCCTTTGCAATTCGCTCGAAGGACTTCAGTCCTGCTTCAGACACCCATGACTCATGCCGTTCCGGGATGTACAAGTGCGCTTCGTCACAGAGTAGTGCGACTGGATGCTGTTTATCTTTCTCTGTCCACTGCTGAACCGAAAAGACAACACGGGCTACTAGGCCGATCATGAGTGGCAGGATGTCGGAAGGAACCTCCGAGAAGTCGATAATCTTGACGCCGCCAGCTTTACGTATCCTAGTACTTCCTAACAGAACTGTTGCGAGTTCCTGCATCCACTCGTACCGCATGGTGTCTTCGCCCCCGCTGAACAGGAAGCCAAGGCGCCGGTCCCCGGTCTTCGCCTGAAGTCGCTGAATGAACCTTGTAAGTTTACCGTGAAACGGGCCTTGCTTCTCTGTGCGAGCCCCAGACACCTTCTGTGTATCCCACTCCTGAAGTTTCTCAAGAACTTCCTCAATGCTATACGGGACGGGGCTATCAATCGTGAAGTTCGCAAGCACATCTTCCTTTTCATTTTTTTCAAGATAGGACCGCTTTGCGTTGTTCACTTCACGATTAAAAATCATCGCTTGCCCCCTATGTCAACATACCTGTCGCCTAAAACTTTTTTAAATCAGGAGACAAAAATGGCGGTATTTAGCCAGGAATTTAAAGTACAATCGGTAGAAAAAGCGCTATCCAGAAATCCAGAGCAATCGCTGAAAGCCCTTGCCAACGATTTAGGTGTGGGTTACTCCACGCTTCAAAAGTGGATTCGTTTAGCCAGGGACAATCAACTCGAAATCTCAACATCAAGTATGTCAGAAGAAAAAAGCCCTCATGCCTGGACGAAAGCGGAACGTTTTGACGCCATTGCTCATTGCCATCATCTGACAGACGAACAGGCCAGCACCTATTGCCGGGAAAAAGGCATCTATTTGCACCATCTGGACGCTTGGAGAACAGAATTTTTATCCGCTGCTCAATCGGCAGACCTCTCAGCCAGCCGAGCAGAAAAAAGCAACTCAAACAAGAAAACAAGCGCTTGCAAAAAGAGCTGAACCGTAAAGAAAAAGCGTTATCGGAAACAGCGGCCTTACTGGTGTTATCAAAAAAGTGCCAGGCGATCCGGGGGGAAAAGGCGGACGACTGATCGCCTGCTCAGATCGCAAACATTACAGCGCGCTCATTGATGAAGCTGTCAGCAGTGGCGCACGGCAACAATCCGCCTGCGAACTGTTGGGCATATCCGCCAGAACCTACCAGCGCTGGAACCGTGGCGATGCGATTTCGGAAGACCTGAGGCTGCACAATACCGCGCCTGTGCATAATCGATTGCCCGAGGCGACCTGGCAAGAAATTATCAACCTGGTAAACCAACCGGAATACCGCGACTTGACACCGCATCAAATCGTTCCGGCCCTTTTGGATTCAGGGCGCTATATCGCCTCGGAATCAAGCTTTTACCGGGTCATGAAAGCGCACAACCAGTTAAAGCATAGAGCGAAAGAGTCGGCCGGCCAGCGTCACAAACCACAGCCGCTCAAAGCCACCCGACCCAATCAACTCTACTCGTGGGATATTACCTATTTATCAAGCCCGATCAAAGGACAGTATTACTACCTGTACATGGTGATGGATATCTACAGCCGAAAAATTGTCGGCTGGCAGGTTCATGATATCGAATCGAGCAGCTATGCAGCTGATTTAATAGAAGATATCGTCCGCCGGGAAAACATCGGGAAAAAGCAATTAGTCATCCATTCCGACAATGGCAGCCCGATGAAAGGCGCAACCTCAAGAGCCAAACTGATCGATTTAGACATTGCCAGCTCATTCAGCAGGCCCCGTGTCAGTAATGACAATCCATATTCTGAATCATTGTTTAAAACCATCAAATACTACTACACCTTTCCGGAAAACCCGTTTACAACATTAACCGAAGCAAGAGCCTGGGTAGATGGTTTTGTCAGCTGGTACAACGATGAGCACAAACACAGCGCCATCAGGTTTGTGACGCCTAACCAGCGCCATAATGGCTTGGACAAGGCCATACTTGAGCATAGAAAGCGCGTGATCGAACAGGCGAAAAAAGATAACCCCGAGCGGTGGAATGGACGAAAAACACGAAATTTAACCCCGGTTGGTCAGGTGTATCTCAACCCAAACAAGGAGAAATCAGAATCCTCTAAATGTCAAGTTGCAGCAACAATTACTTCGTGAATTAGTGTTAAAATTACGACAGGTTGGTTGACATTTAGCGCTTGGTTGGGCGCATTCTGATCGCTGCGGTCAAGAAGCATAGCGAGCATTTCCTCGTATGTAAGCAGCCAGTAAGGGAGATAGAGCACGCCGTCCGCGAGCGTTCTGTTTGCGGTCAGGTCGCCCGGTCCCGCGACTCTCAGATGGCTGATTCCTTCACCGTCCAACGGAGCGTACTCACCGTGAATATCGAAAAGAAGCGCACTCGCGTTGGGAAGTTGAGCTACCTGCTCAAGTATGCGGGCAACTGTCCACGATTTTCCTGAACCTGTGCTGCCGACAATAACGGCATGTCGCTGAAAGAATCGGTTTCCGTCAATCCATGCGTCAGCTTCTTCGTCAAGTGTATACTTCCCTAGACTGAGCGGCTCTTGGCCTTCAGCGACCTTCTTTGAGATCGCACGCATGAATGCGGTAAGGCGTTCACCGCTAAGAACAAAACATGGCGCATCAATTTCGGGTACCGTCTCTAGCGTACGCCGGAAGACATTTTGCTCAGTACCGACAGCATCGAGCAATGTCCAGATGAGTGTCACTCGGACGATATTTTCGATAATAGCGCGGTCGTCTTGAATGTCATCGCTCTCCTGGTCATTCTCATTAACACCCACGAGGGCCTTACGCATGATTTTGTTGATAAGTCCAATCAAGTGCTGTCCAGCGCGAGAGCTGCGCAGAACGACAAGGTGATTAACCTGCATCCTACGAAGCGCATCAAGGTCTGAGACACTCACCAGAACGGAACCCGTGTCCACACTGTATACTGAACCAATGGCTTCATCGGCGTTGTAGTCAAAAATCGGCATTTGTAAGCTCCTTTATTCTCCGGTGATCATCTTCATGAAATCCTGAAGCTGCCAGGCGGATACGCCATCCAACACGGTACCGCTAGGGTATTTAGGTACGTACACCCTAGTTCCGCTGGGCTCTTCCTCAACGAAAAGGAAGCGTTTTGGAGGATTCGTGAGAAATGCTTTTCGAGTTTGTGCCGTTAGTTTCTTTGTGACTACAACGAGAGGGATATCGTCTTTCATAACACGGTTGATTAGAATCGGTTGCACATGCTCGTCATTGAATCCATATCCAACGCATAAATAGCATGTAGCTTTACGAAGAACGGTATCCGCAGCACCCATCACGGTTCGGAAAGGATCCTTGTGGACCTCCCTGTATTTAGAAACGCCGGGCGTTACGACAAGGGGCTCCATCTTGTCAGGTATCGCATGGGCAAGTGGCACTGCTATCACTTCGCCAGTGGCGTCACGAAACCAATCAAGGGATCCGTGTACCTTAAGAAGCGAAACCACTCCCTCAAATCCTGGGGAAGGTGCTCGTTCTCGATTAACAGAAGTTGCAACAAAACGTTGAAGCCATCCGGCAGTAACGCCTGTGGATACATAAGCATTAATCGTATTTGCTGCATATTCCGCGACTCGATCGTAATTCGTGGTAACAACATGCAGATGAGCGTCCGCTGTTCGTAGAAGATAGCGAAACAAGTCAGACAACGGAAAGGCAACTCCTCCATTCAGGAATTGCTTATAAAGTTCGATATCCTTTGCTGAGATGATTTTCCATGTTGCACGAACCAAAACCTCGACAGTTTTCTGAGGCAACGACACATCGTGAAGAGATTGCTCAAGGTCTTTGGTTTCGCCCAAGCGCTTAGCAAAGGCATCCCATCCTTCGGAGTGGTCGGTAATGTCAGCCAGAAGCTCATCAGCGAGAACCGACATAGATGGGAGTCCATGAGGAATCGTTGCTCCCGTACCAAGCACAACGACCGGACGCTCAGCGAGAAAACGCTGGGCGCGCTTGGCTAACTCTTCATATGTCAATCTTGAATCCGAGGTGGCCATATTTCTCCATTATTCTCACCGCTAACGCTCCGCATAACCGGCTGGCAATGGAGCGCAGCGAAATTGCCAGTCCGAGTTAATGCGGTTGTTATGTGTCGTGCTTTCATTATTGAAGTTCTATGTTGGTAATCTTCGCGGATACAGCGCCTTCCTTCCATTCGCTTGGAACAGAATCTGCTTTATAAAATTTACCCCTTTCCATTTGCCATACATAGTTTGGTTTAAGTGGCTTGTTATCGCCACTGAAGGAATATTTCGTGACCAAAACGGGATGATAATCTTCCTCTGCGATTATGGTACCATTCGCGTCTTTAAAATACACAGTTACTTCTACTTCTTTGAGAGTCCTATCACCTTTGTTCTTTAACATGAAATGATCCATATCGAATGCGCAAGGAGTTCTCAGCCGTGAAAAGGCTGCTTATCCATATTCAATGAAGTAAGCTGGCTTACCCCGGTTGTGTTATATAACCGAATTTTATCAGCGCTCTGATCCAGCGTGGTGCATTGCGTTTGACAGCCATTTCTTCGTAGTCGATGGTCGAATCCCGGAAATACTCGCCGCGACTAATCATGAAGTAACATGTCCGTAAAAGTTTGTGAGCCAGCGCAATGATGGCGCGTTGGTGACCTCGCCTAATCGCCAGTGATGTATATTTTGCCTGGAAAACCGATCGGGTTCGGCTGGCGGCATGGGCGCATTCGCAAAGCAGGCGACGCACATATGGGTTTCCTTTTCGCGTTCGTCCTGATTTGCCTTTGCCGGCAGACTCGTTGTTGCCGGGGCATATGCCCACCCATGACGCCAGCCGATCCGCACTGCCAAAGACAGTCATATCCGTTCCGATCTCAACAAGTAGCATGGCTGCTCCAATCAAATCAACACCGGGAATAGTCTGGAGCAATTGCAAAACCGTTTTCTCCTTCTCCAGTCCGGCCAGCAGTTGTGCATCGAATCTGGCTATGCGTGCTTCCAAATCCTGAATATGCTGCATCAGTTCATTCAGTACGAAGCGATGGTGCTCGCTCAACTCACCTTGCAGCGCCTCCAGTATATCGGCGCGCGGCGCTTTGAGACGATTGCTGGACAGCTTCAACACATCATGCGCAGGCTGTCCTTCAATCAGCGCGTTAACCATGGCGCGCGCGGATTGCCCATGTACATCGCTGACCACCACGCCAAGCCGGATGCCGCCGTCGGTTAATACCTTGTGCAGTCTGTTCTTCTCAGCAGACAGCATCGACACCAACTTCTGTCGTTGACGTGAAATCAGGCGTAACTGCCGCATCTTTTCCGGTGGCACGAATGAACCGCGCAGCAGTCCGGCACGGGAAAGCATCGCCAGCCATTGCGCGTCGCCGATGTCCGTCTTGCGTCCCGGCACATTCTTCACATGCCGGGCATTGACGACCCTGGCGTAAATACCCACATGTTCCAAAGCTGCATATGGGCTTTTCCAGTAGATGCCGGTGCGTTCCATCACCACCTCATCCGGTGCGACAGACTGCACCCAATCGGCTAATGCACGTCGATCACGTTTGAATGCGCCAAACTGCCGATGCTCTGTCTGAATACCACCCTCGGCCTGTTCAACCATGGCGCAGGCGCTAATCTGCTTTTGGTGAACATCCAACCCGATGACTCGCTTGTGTATTGCAGTGAGTTCCATTTTTTCCTCCTTTACTCTATGATTGAGCCTGGAAGGTGGCGGTTGCCTGGATGATCTGCCTGAGGGCGATGTAAATCGTCAACGGCCCTTTTAACATTCGCTCTTATAAGAAGCAATCCGGGGTTCGAGTCATCCATGGCAGGCTACGTTAGCAGTCGGGCTCTAAGGCTCCAAAGTAAAGCGCAGTCTTTAACCGCCATCTTCCACAAGGAACTCTACAACATTTCATCATGCGGGGTGGCAATTCTTGCGATGATCGTTAACCACAGGCTCTATCACGTTAGCCAGACTAATATTAGCCGGAGCTTTCCAGACCCCCCGGTTACTATCGATGGCCGCATAAGCGCCTGCGACAGCCGCAGAAGGTGGCAGTACGACAAAATAATCTTTGAGAATCGTTTTGACATAGTTATACAGTGCTGTATCAGTGGTTTTCAGATCACCCAGAGTCTTGGATCCAGATTCAGATTCAGATTCAAATTCGGGTGAGGGTGAAGTTGCTGCGTCAAGAGTAACCTTTACATTTACATTGTCTTCAGCCGAATTTACATAGTAATTCAATGTCGTCTTGATAAACGGATAATAAGCCGCGCCATATTTAAGAAAATCACTGCCAAAATAAGTCCGGTTGCTGGATAGTCCATCAGAATCCAAAGCCTTATCACCATCAAACAAATCAAAAATAGCGAAACGATCCTGTAAAGTATTGCATTGCAATAGCACCGCCTGAACCAGAGTTTGATAGTCGGCCGTTGCCAAATTCACCGCTTCCGGAATAACAATCAAGGTTGGTTCATCCTCACTTTTCAATACATCGAGGCCATCTTTTAAACCATATCGACTCGTGACCGGGGCAGTATCATCCGCCCCGCCTTCAAGATCGATAACAGCTGGATCCTGATAGGTTCCAACCGAAATGATGTAACACTGTCCTCCACCATTATCAAAAAACATTTTCATGCTGTAATACAATAAGTATTTGAGACCTGGCTCTGTAACACTGACGAGGCTAAGAGAACCACTGTTATTAGTGACGCTGATCTCCACCTTGTCATCTGCCGCCAGTCCATAATATCGTTCATATTCTTTCAGCGAATAGATTTTAGTGGGTTTTAAAATCAAATCATTTATGCCGTTTTTGTTGGCTTTTTCGGTATAACCGATAAATGCAGGTACGGCCGTTTCCACTTCAGCCACTGAAGGGGGCAGCACCGATATTTCTTCGATATAGACATCGGGGGTTTTATAGGTCGCCATGCTGAAGTTCTCCTATGGTCTTGCAAGATGAATAACAAAGTCCGCACGCAGTTTGTCTTGCGCAGGAACAGGTAAATTGGCGATCAAGACATCGCCATTGCGGACTAACTGAAGCCGTTTGAATGCTGCTTGCCGGCGCTTAACCGGCGACTGAGACTTGAACAAGATGACCTTGTCGCTGGTATCGGTCAATAACTCAGCATCGATATCCGCTGTTGAAAAATCATCAGCCGCCACCCGGGTGAATTCGATTGGCGTCCGGGACTGTTCAGAAAAGCCCAGATCACTGATGGCCAATTGGTTAAAATCATTGTCGCTGTAGTTTTTGGCAACAATATAATATTTAAGAGTTTCTTGCCGAACCCTGAAATGGATATTGAACTGGGCGGCATTTTGGTACAGTGCATTACTAAGCGTAATCTCAATTAACGCAAAAACCCCCGTTTTGTTCAGATCAGAATCATGATAGTAGTAACTTTGCTGTGGCGAGGAGCCTGCTGCATACGATTCAATAATTGAAAAGATTCCACTATCTTTAGCCTGAAGATTGAAATGGCATTCGCTCTGCCTGCTATCTTGAACAGTTTGCGTATCTATCACCTCGCCTATACTGTTGTTCAGGGCAATGGTTACCGGCCGGTTGATCTGGCTGATGCGATGAGTCAATACTGAACCCACAAGATTTAGCGAATGTTTGAACGCCAAACTATGTGGTTCATCATCATTAGAATAGAAAGATAGCTGGTCGCTCTGTTCATAATCGGTGAAGTTGCTGAAATACGGATTGTTTAATGTAAGAGCAACCAGCAATTTTTCTCCAGACAAATCAATCAGTGGACTATTGTCATGATCAGCCCGATATAAACAATACACTGATCCGTTTATTATTTTGCTGACCATCCTGCCCCGTTTTAATCGCCTGACACTGTCTTCCTGCCAATAAAAACGAAAATCCGGGCAAAGTCCGGCATAAAATTCATGACTGACTGAAAGGCTAAATAGGGTGTTAAACTGACTTGTCATCATGAAAACCTCTATTGTTTAACACCCAGCCAATCATCGCTAAATCTCCCGGGTATTGGTGTTGATTATCTGGATAGGCGGCTTGATTGTAGTGGGAACCGGATCCTGTAGACTGACCAGTTTTATTTTATAAATCACCGATGGCAGTTGTTTACCACCGATATAGGCCCATATTTGATTAAGCTGATCATAATTTGGCCGCTGCAATTCAACTACCAGCCTTTCAATATTATTGCCATCACTATTTACCAGGGTGGGGTATTGATCTGGTGTAAATACCCTGTGAGCCTGGAAGTAAACGATGATATGGGAAAGATATTTCAAAGCCTGATCATAGAGTTTGAAGTTCGCCGCAAACATGACAAACAAATTCAACTTCAGCGGGGGTTCCAAGGCTATGTGCTGACCCTTTTTAAAGCGTTGCTCGGGTAGTTGTTCTTTAAAGGCGGTTTCTTCTTCGATATTGATGAGATTGAGAGCGACAGTATCATTGTCCGAAGCGTATTTCCCCTCTTCGTTAACGATAGCGCTCAATACGATGATGTCGCTGAAATCTCCCGTACGAGCACGAAGATAAGCATTGATCTCATTGGCAAAAAAAGCCAGAACCTTGTCTAACATATAAAACCTGCGGATTTATATGTTAGTCTAACGTTACCACGCAGCCTCTTTCCGTGCAATAGTTTTTTTACGCTACACAAGCCAAACCAAGAATCCTAACGCCATATTTTTATGGCATGACAAACCCTTTACTTAAGGAATCGCTGATTTATTCTCGATTCCTTGCGACACAGGGATGTGTCGTCAAAATCAATAGCGTCAGGCTATTGATTTTGTGAGCAAAGTGCAAATCATATTTGTACTTTGCGGTCGCTGACAGTATGGATGATTTGTTCAGCGTTTCCTTAAGGAAGCGATGATTAAATAAGCGCTTCCCAACCATCTTCATTTTTCGCAAAACATATCGATACCGGCAAAATAACGTTCCAGGTCGGTTCTGATTGGCATGAAATAAATATTGTTCTGCGTTTGTTTTGCCAGCTCAATAGCCTGGTTGGCGAAAGCGATATTCCATTCATAATCTGGTCGAAAACTGGCGGGAAACTGAACTTTGTTTTTCACTTCCCAGTAATTTTTTGACGCTTCACTGGTAACAGGGCTGAGGCCGATAAAAGTTTCCAAGCCCTGCATTTGCTCCAGATAAATTTCCACCATGCGGATATCGTAAAAAGGCTGTGAAAAAAAACCGTCTACACCGGCATCGACTTTCCGCTGAATATACAGACATTCATCCTGTACACCACTGCGATGAGGATCAAAACCCGCATAAACTGTGATAGAGGGGAATCTTTGTTTGATTTCTCGAATCAGGTCCAGCACACTGGTATTGTAAAAAACCCGACTTAAGCCATCGGGCGGATCCCCTGTCACTAAAAGTACATGGCTCAATTGATAGCGTTCAATCAACTGAAAAATCCGACCTTCTTTGATATCGAAATCAATTGCTCGAAAATGCGGCACGAACTGATGCTTTTCATGGGCTATCAATGCTTTGCATTCCCAGCTTCGAATATCGAACCGCTGGATATCCGGAACATTGATAAACTGAACAAGCTCACCTAAGGAACCGGCGAACTGATATTGCTGCTCAAAGGCCTGAGCATTGCGCGGAACGATTTCAAAAGAAACTTTCATGTTTACATTGGTGACAATACAAAGCTGTGTATTCTACCCGAACATGAATTTAAAAAAAGATATCTCAGATTATTTCCCAGGACGACGTCATCTAAATCGCCTCTCCCCCGGCCACACCTTAACCAGCCTGATCCAGGGCCTTGGCGTAGTGAGGTTTCCCGGCTTGAAGCGGGATATTCGGTCGATTGGGCTGCAAAAAGCCGCCGAATAGCGGTTTGCCATGGTCATTGGCCATACCGGGGCCTGGCCGATCACCGTCGGCCCCGATGACGACCTGGGCCGGCCGTGTCAGCGCAGGAAGACAGCGAGCGCCTGCGCAGGATGGGCCGCAAAATGGCGGATCATGCTGGCGATGGATTGCCGCGGCTGACGGATCAGGCGACGCAGCAGGCCGATGACGGCGTTTCGCAGGCAGGCGAGCACCTGGGGGCCATGGCCCTTTCGAACCTGGCAGCGGTCCTCATCGAACGTGACATCGCGGACCCAATGGAGGCGGTTCTCGATACTCCAGTGCCCCCGGTTGAGGGCCAGCAGTTGCCCGGGGTCGGCCTGTTCCGGGGTGAGGTCGGTGATGCAGAAGATCTGTTCTGTGCGTGTCCTGCCGGTCTTGGACACGGTGACCTGGCGTTCGATCCGGCAGACCTGGCCCACATGGGGGAAATCGAGATAGGCATTGAGCGCAACGGTGGTGCGAAGGGTGCGCTGCTCGATCCGACCGTGTCCCTTGTCCACCGTGGTGTGCTCAGGGGGGAATGGATTCCCGGTCGAAAGCCTTGAGATCGTTGGCCAGGGTTTTCTGGTTGTCCTTGACCGTGAACAGGTAGTGCGCGCCCTTTTCCTCGACCAGGAAGCGGGCGGTCTCGCGTTGGGTGTGGAGCGCATCGGCGGTGACCACACGCCCCTCGATGGAGAGGGGATCGAGCAGCTCCCGCAGGGCCGGGATCTCATTACTCTTGGTCTCGACCGCGCGCTGTGCCAGGACGGTGCCCTGCCGAGGGAACAGGGCGGCGAGCAGGTGCGTCTGGCGGCCATCGCCCCGGCGAGCGCCCTTGAGGGTCTTGCCGTCGATGGCCAGGGGTTCGTCGGCCGGTGCGCTGGCCTGGACCCAGGCGGAAAAGGCCTGCTCCAGCGCCACCGGCTCCACCTGCTGGAGCACGCGGCGGAAGGTGGGCTCGGAGGGGGCGACGAAGCGTTGCTGTCTGCGATCGAAATAGGCCCGCAGGCGCTTGAGCTGCGTCTGGGTCAGGCGGGCGGCGTACTCACTGATGGCCAGATAGCCCCGGGCGCCGGCCAGGGTGGCCGCCAGGGCGATGGTCAGCACCGTCGGCAGGGGGTGCAGCTGACGGCGTCCACCGCGGGGTTCGGGTAAGCGGCCCAGCTGTTCGCGCAACCGGGCCATCTCCAGGTCGCTCAGATTGATCTTCTGCATCGGGGTGCTCCAATCGGGATGAGGGATCGGGTGGCGCAGCCAGTGGCGCGCCCGCTCATGGCGCTGTATCGGTCGCACGATGACATCGGACAGCGGCAGGGATCATGGTAAATCCACTTCGATCATGGTGATTGAATTCAAGCATGATCTGAGGTGAACGTCCAGCAATTATCCAATAGTGCAGGCTTGTCAGTGGGTTAGCGGATTAGATGACGTGGCCCTGGATTATTTCCAATCTTTAATCTTGAATTCTTTCCAGCGCTGTTTGAATTTATCTTTATCGTAAAAATAAAGAATGACAAGAAATGCGCACGGCCAAAGCAGTAAAAACAATAAATTAACAATTGCTGAAAAAGTCATTTTTTTATTCCAGAAGTAATATACTCATAAATTACGGGATAAACACATTGATTACAAGTGGCTTAAGAGATACGCCAAACAAATCATCCCTGATTTCTCAGCGATTCCTGAGGCTGATTATTTACGTTTTTTTCTAAAAAGCCGATTTCTTTTTTTATTCCTTCGTTTTGGTTTATAAAGTGGACCCCATTGTCCAGACAAATTATTAGAGAATTTAAGATAGAACCCTCATAACAGTCAGGCTCAATGGCTCTGGCCCATATTTTCACCCGGCGTCTGCTTGGCAGTGCCGGCATTATATTTATCCACGATTTTAGCGCCACCTCCCGTGGCGAATTGATAAACCCTGTCTGGCGTTTCATAGCCTAACGACTGATGCGGTCGTTCGCTGTTGTAAAAGGCAAAGTAGTCCGTCAACCCCGCTGACAGTGCTTGCAGGTTGCCGTATTGCTTCAAATAAACTTCTTCATATTTCACTGTGCGCCAGAGTCGTTCAACAAAGATATTGTCCAGGGCCCGTCCCCGGCCATCCATGCTGATGGTCACGCCATGCTGACTCAATACCCCGGTGAAGTCCGCGCTGGTGAACTGTGCGCCCTGGTCGGTATTAAATATCTCCGGTGTGCCATAGGTCTTGATGGCCTGCTCCAGACAATTTACGCAAAACGCGCTGTCCATGGTATTGGAAAGTTGCCATGCCAATACTTTTCGGCTGTACCAATCCATGATGGCCACCAGATAAACAAATCCTTGCGGCAGCCGGATATAGGTGATGTCGGTACTCCAAACCTGGTTGGGGCGTGTCACCTCGACGCCTCTTAACAGATAGGGATAGACTTTATGCTCAGGATGCGGCTTACTGGTGTTCGGGCCCGGCGCCATGCCGACCAGCCCCAGTATGCGCATCAGCCGCTGAACCCGTTTGCGGTTGACCTGATGGTTAAGGCCGCGTAAATACTTTGTCATACGGCGTGAGCCATAAAAAGGATGCCGGGTATATTCTTCGTCGAGCAACCGCAACAGTTGCTGATCTTCAGCAGACACCGGCTGTTGTTGGCGTTTTTTCTGTTCATGGATTACTGAGCGGGTAACGTTCAATAACTGGCATTGCCGACTTAACGCCAACTCATCTTTTTGATCCACCCAGCTTTGACGCGTGATCATAGGCTGATCCCGGACTTTTTTTTAAGCCAATCCAGTTCCATATTCAACTGCCCGATTTTGGCGTACAGACGGTCCGGATTGTCTTGCGCCTTCACCGCTTTCGGCCCGCGTTTGCCTTCAAACAGGCTTCCCGCATTGGCCAACAGTTCCTTTTTCCATTGGCTTACCTGAGATGGATGGACTTCATTCTCTTGAGCAATCTCATTGATCGTTTTGATGTTCTTAACCGCTTCCAGCGCGATTTTGGCCTTTTGCGCCCCGCTAAAGGTTTTCCGTTTTTTTTCGCTCATTCTTTGTACCTCTTTTTTCAATAGTCATAGTTTAAACTATTGTCCGGATTACGGGGTCCACTATATTATTCAATTCCAGAGGAAAAATAACCAAAACCTTAAGCCCTCCCATCTCAGATTTAGAGAATTGAATCTCGGCTTCATGCAGCGCCACACTGCGTTGCACAATGGATAGCCCCAGGCCACTGCCTTCCGCGGCATTTGCGGTTTCGACACAGCGATAAAAGCGTTGTGTCAAGCGCTCGTAATTGCCATCACTGATACCTGGTCCATTATCTTCGACAATCAGCCAGAGGTCATTTTTTTCCCGAATGGAATGAACGCGGATTTTGCTGCCTTCAGGGCAGTATTTAATCGCATTTTCAATCAGGTTGCGCACAAGAACACCGAATAACGCCTCATTCCCCCTAGTTTTAAAGCTTTCTGTATTTAAAAATTCAATCGAAATATTTTTTTGATGGGCTAGCATTTCCAGCTCGCCAATTACCATAACAATCTCGGCATTGACATCAATAGTGGAAAAAACCAGATTCTGGTTCTGCGTTTGAATTCTGGACAGCGTCAACAATTGATGCACCATTCGGGTCATGCGCATCACGGCCTGCTGGGCTTTATCCAGTGCCAGCTGTCGGATTTTTGCATCACTGGTTTTGCTGGCGACTTGTACCTGGGTGAGTAAACCGGCTAATGGAGTACGTAATTCATGCGACGCATCGGCCGTGAAATTTCGCTCGTTTTCAAAGGCCTGTTCCAGCTGCTCAAATAATTGATTGAGTTGTTCCAGATTTCTTCCGGTAAACCTTTGGTAGACAAAGGCTCCAAAAAATGCGCTTCCCGTTTCGCCAGTTGTTCAGTCAAATACGTCAGTGGCGACAATATTCGACTGACAATCGCCCATATCGTCATTCCCAACAAAATCAACCCTGGGATCAGCACATAAGCCAGGCGCTCGGCAATTTGCTGGGTTATGTTCTGGCGAATATCATCGCGCTGGCCAACATGAATGACATACTCGCCATTATTATTGGCGATACTGAAAACATGCCATAAATAACCATTAATCGTCGTTTTACTATAGCCGTTATAGATATCTGACAAAGCAAACTTTGGTGCACTTTCACTGCGCAAAATCAAACCGTCTTCAAGCGACCAAAGCTGAAATGAAATTTTACCTGCATAACGATGCGCTAGTTTATGGGTATGCAATAGAAGTTACGCATTGACAGGCAATGTTAAACTATGGGTTTAAAAAATCCCAAAGTCAATGCAAGGCAAACCTTGATAAGAGAAATAACACGCCCCTCAACAGCCTGCTGTACATTACCCATGTATATTGGTTTTTTATTAAGTGAGCCGAAACAAGCTAGTGCGCAGAAGCGAAAAAACTAATGCTATGTATGAGGAATATATTGTAATATGTTGAATAATACTATAGAAGTTACGCATTGACAACAGATCGAAATTTTGGGTTTAAATGATTCATATTTGGCATAAAGGTGTCGATAAACGAAGCCATAACATCGTTGAATAAATTCCGCTGTACGCTATAGCAATTATTAATCACGTCTGCAAAGCTCAATTTTTGTAATTGAACAAAGCCACAAATTGCAGAAAAAATATGATTATTTATTGCTCTTTTATTGCGAACCTGGAACCGCTCAATATTACACACCTGCTTTATTGCCCGATGATATTGCTCAATCTGCCAATGCCTATCATGTTGTTCGGTAAATGCTTTCTTGTCAAAAACAGCGGTTTTTTCTTCATCAGGTAGTGAACTTATGTAATGGCGAACTTGTTCTTTCAAGGTCGTCCGAAATAATTTCACATACCCAAAATTTTTGAGCCAAACCATTAAGCCGTCTTCCGGGATTTCTAATTGCCTGACTTGAACCCATGAACCTTTTTCAACAGAGACTAATCGATTACCTTCCACTGCAAAGAATAATCCTGTCTGATGATTTCTTATCAATTTAAGATTATCCACGCAACTGTACCAGCTATCTCCTGTTATAAAACCAGGTTCTAGTCCCCAAGCTAATACTTCGGTCAGCATGTCTTGAAAATAGTCATTTTTTGTCTTTCCTTCCGCCTTATCGACCACCCGGAAATTCAGTGGTTGGTGTTTTCCTTGAATGTCTGTGTAGTACAACGTGACAAGATTGATTCCCTTGACTGCTCTATGATGTTTTCCCGACCAAAAATAACTGACATATGCCATATATTGGCTATAAGGTTTATCAAGAACACTATCGTCAACACTCAAGGTTCCGCCCTTCAAATTCAGGCTTGCGCTGGCTTCATTGTATAAATCTCGCCCAGTGTAATGCTCCCGATTTAGAAATCGATTTACGCTATCATGTGATATTGACATGACTTCTCCTAATCGTCGACAACTAGCTTGTTTCGGCTCACTTAATAAAAAACCAATATACATGGGTAATGTACAGCAGGCTGTTGAGGGGCGTGTTATTTCTCTTATCAAGGTTTGCCTTGCATTGACTTTGGGATTTTTTAAACCCATAGTTTAACATTGCCTGTCAATGCGTAACTTCTATACTATATTAAATTCAGCAGGTGATATCATGCCACGTCTAACAGCAGCCCCAATCAGTTTAACAGAAGAACAACGCACGTTATTGCAAGGCACAGTGCGTAAACATACAAGTCCCCAGAATTTGGTGACACGTTGCCGTATTATATTGTTGGCAGATGAAGGCATTAGTGTACATGAAACCATGCGCCAGTTAAAAACTGGACGGACAACTGTTCAAAATTGGCGAAAACGCTGGTTACAGAACAGTGAACAAGAAAATCCTTTAGCCCGGCTTCAAGATGCACCGCGAAGCGGTGCGCCTGCTATCTATACGGCGGAGCAAATTTGCAGCATTATCGCGATAGCCTGCGAACGCCCAGAGGATAGTCAACGCCCGATCACTCATTGGACGCAACAAGAAATAGCCGATGAAGCGATAAAACGGGGCATTGTTGATTATATTTCACAGCGCTCTGTTGGGCGCTTTTTAAAAAGAAGCGGACCTGCAACCCCACCGGATGAAAGGCTGGTTGACGGCAAAAAAAGATGAATACTTCGACGAGAGGTGTCAAGATGTTTGCGAAACCTACCAACGGGCTTTGGAGCGGGAAGAGCAAGGCATCAAAACGATTTCGATTGATGAAATGACAGGGATTCAAGCTTTAGAGCGAGCAGCGCAGATATTGCCGATGAAGAAAGGAAAAATTGAGCGACAAGAATTTGAATATATTCGACATGGTACCCAGACCTTGATTGCAGGTTTTGATGTGGCCACGGGTGAAGTAATGGGAAGTATAGGAGAAACTCGAACAGAGCAAGATTTTGCCGGGTTTTTGAACCTGCTTTTTCATCAACAACCCAAACAAACCCATTGGCATTTAGTCATGGATAATCTCAATACACATTGTTCAGAATCGGTGGTTCGATTAATTGCCGGAAAAATTTCGTATTCAGGAGAATCAGGGGTTAAAGGAAAAGAGGGTATTTTGAAATCAATGGAAAGTCGTACTGCTTTTTTGACTAACCCAAACCATCCGGTTGTTTTTCATTTTACCCCTAAGCATTGTTCATGGCTTAATCAGATAGAGATCTGGTTTTCTATTTTAATGCGTAAAGTAATCCGGCGCGGCAACTTTAAATCTAAAGAGGATTTAAACAAAAAAATAGCGGATTTCATAAAATATTTCAATGAAACCATGGCTAAGCCTTTTCGTTGGACGTATCAGGCTAAGCCACTTACTCAATAGAGTGCGAACTTGCGCTTGTTTGCACTAGTTGTCGACGATTAGGAGAAGTCATGTCAATATCACATGATAGCGTAAATCGATTTCTAAATCGGGAGCATTACACTGGGCGAGATTTATACAATGAAGCCAGCGCAGGCCTGAATTTAAAGGGCGGAACCTTGAGTGTTAACGATAGTGTTCTTGATAAACCTTATAGCCAATATATGGCATATGTCAGTTATTTTTGGTCGGGAAAACATCATAGAGCAGTCAAGGGAATCAATCTTGTCACGTTGTACTACACAGACATTCAAGGAAAACACCAACCACTGAATTTCCGGGTGGTCGATAAGGCGGAAGGAAAGACAAAAAATGACTATTTTCAAGACATGCTGACCGAAGTATTAGCTTGGGGACTGGAACCTGGTTTTGTAACAGGAGATAGCTGGTACAGTTGCGTGGATAATCTTAAATTGATAAGAAATCATCAGACAGGATTATTCTTTGCAGTGGAAGGTAATCGATTAGTCTCTGTTGAAAAAGGTTCATGGGTTCAAGTCAGGCAATTAGAAATCCCGGAAGACGGCTTAATGGTTTGGCTCAAAAATTTTGGGTATGTGAAATTATTTCGGACGACCTTGAAAGAACAAGTTCGCCATTACATAAGTTCACTACCTGATGAAGAAAAAACCGCTGTTTTTGACAAGAAAGCATTTACCGAACAACATGACAGGCATTGGCAGATTGAGCAATATCATCGGGCAATAAAGCAGGTGTGTAATATTGAGCGGTTCCAGGTTCGCAATAAAAGAGCAATAAATAATCATATTTTTTCTGCAATTTGTGGCTTTGTTCAATTACAAAAATTGAGCTTTGCAGACGTGATTAATAATTGCTATAGCGTACAGCGGAATTTATTCAACGATGTTATGGCTTCGTTTATCGACACCTTTATGCCAAATATGAATCATTTAAACCCAAAATTTCGATCTGTTGTCAATGCGTAACTTCTATGCAATAAATTTGAGGCATGTTCCGGATCCCAATGTTCAGACAACGATCCTTCATGCAGCATGCTTTCGACAAAGGCATGCAAAACACCGGCTGAATAGGCCAGTTCGGCATCGAACAATTCGGCCGTTTCCTGCTGCATTTTGATATAGGTGAACCAGGTTGTCAGCCCCCAGATCAGCGTGGTTGCCAGCAGTAAAAAAAACAGCAATTGTTTTTTTAGGGAATGGGGCATCAACCTCATCGAAAACCTGCAAGCAACGGCGTTTTAATCTTCATCGATGATATAACCGACCCCCCGAATAGTACGAATCAATTTATTATCCAGTTTTTTGCGAAGGTGATGTATATGAACTTCCACTGTATTACTTTCCACTTCTGAATTCCAGGCATACAGGGTTTCTTCCAGCCGAGAACGCGAGGCCACCTGACCAATATGGGTCAACAGGAAGCTGAGGATCTCAAATTCCTTTTGTGACAAATCAATCTTCTTATCGTGGTAATAAACCGTGTGGGAGGCAGGATCCAGCTTGACGTGTTTATGCTCAATCAAGGGTTTTTTACCGTTATCCAGGCCTTGAATCCTGTCTGTCACTGTATCCCGTGCCGTCAACAATAATACAGGCGTATTATCTTTGCGGCCACGAAGATTTTTCAACACATCCAAGCCGTTTTTTCCCGGCAAATTGATATCCAATACAATCAACTCGTACTGATTGGTCTTCAAAGCTTCTTCCGCCATCATTCCGTCGGTCACCCAGTCAACTGCATAGCCATCCATTTCCAAGCCTGTTTTCAAGCCATCGCCTAAAATTGTATCGTCTTCAACCAAAAGTAAACGCATCTGTTATTTAAGTATCGTCAAATACACCAGCATAAATCATGTTTGTTAAAAGCATCTTAAAACAACTAAGGAATCGCTGATTTATTCGCGAGTCCCATGACACAGGGAAGTGTCATCAAAATCAATAGCGCCAAGCTATTGATTTTGTAAGAAAAGTGGAAATCGCATTTCCACTTTGCGTCAGCTGACAAATCATGGATGATTTGTTCAGCGCCTCCCTAAGCGTGAAAAGCCGCACGCCTCTTTTCAGTGAGCTTTTTCCACTCGCAAAATGATGCCATCGACGCCAATGACTTTAACTTTGGTTCCTTTGGGAAGATCCTCATTCGCCGTTACCGTCCAAACAGAGTCTCCTATTTTCACTTTACCCTGGCCATTGACCATCGGCTCAAGCAAGGTAAAAACACGCCCGATATATTGCGCCCCCCGTTGGTTGAGAAGGGGATGATCGGTTTCAGTCTGACTATAGGATTTGCCATATTTTCGCCACAGTATGATCGAGCAGAATGAAACCAGCGAAAATATCATCACCTGTGCAGACAAACTGGTTGACGGAATCAATAACAAAACCGTACCGGTAATGGCGGCGGCGAAAGCCATCCACAAAAAGAAAAAACCGGCTGCCAGTAATTCGACGGCCAGCAATAACATGGCGAGCATCCACCAGTACCAGAATATCATGCTAAATTCATTCATGACGCTTTCTTGGATAATGCTTCTTTGGTTAATTCGGTAATACCGCCCAACGCGCCGATGACGCTGGAAGCTTCCAGAGGCATCAGGATCAGCTTACTATTGTCGGCGGCGGCAATGTCTTTTAACGAATCGACATATTTTTGCGCGACAAAATAATTCACTGCCTGAATATCACCTTTGGCGATCGCTTCGGAAACCATCATGGTCGCCTTGGCTTCGGCTTCGGCCAGTCTTTCCCTGGCGTCCGCGTCTCTGAACGAAGCTTCTTTACGGCCTTCCGCCTGTAAAATTGCCGCCTGCTTTTCACCTTCCGCCTGCAGGATTTCAGCCTGCCTCAGGCCTTCGGCTTCCAGAATGGAGGCTCTTTTTTCCCGTTCCGCTTTCATTTGTCTGGCCATTGCGTCGACCAGATCTCTTGGTGGCGCAATATCCTTGATTTCCACCCGGGTGATTTTCACTCCCCATGGCGATGTAGCATGGTCAACAACTCCCAAAAGCTGCGCGTTAATTGCATCACGTTGTGACAATAACTCATCCAGCACCATCGAACCCATTACGGTACGGATATTGGTCATCACCAGATTGATAATCGCCAGTTCCAGGTTATTGACTTCGTAGGACGCCTTGGCGGCATCCATAATCTGATAAAACACTACACCATCGACTTTGACCATGGCGTTATCCTTGGTGATGACTTCCTGTGAGGGGACATCCATCACCTGCTCCATCATGTTTAATTTATTACCGATCCTGTCGATAATTGGCACGATAATGTTCAAACCCGGCCGCAGAGTGCCGATGTACCGGCCAAAGCGCTCGACCGTGAATTCCATACCCTGCGGCACGGGTTTTACGCTTAAAAAAACCATTAAAACGGCGAAGATGAACAACGCCGTGACAAAAACTCCAAAACCCGCCATAAAACACCTCCTTAAAGGATGTTGACAATGAATAAATGCAAGTGGTTGCAAATACCCGGTTAACTAATAATAATGTACAACTTTATAAAATGTAAGGAATAGGTAACTCTCGATGATTATTGCTGCAATTAATTTGCTGATTTTATCCGTATTGATTCTGATTATTGGTATGATCAAGCCTGGCGTATTGCTTTTC
Organism: Methylomarinum sp.; assembly: GCA_965277025.1. Lineage (GTDB taxonomy): Bacteria > Pseudomonadota > Gammaproteobacteria > Methylococcales > Methylomonadaceae > Methylomarinum. The sequence goes on along the minus strand of OZ255706.1, from coordinate 982,012 downwards.
TGGATGGATAAACCGATCCGCATGCCTATTTTATGGCTTGTTGTTTTTTTGTTTATGATCGCCGCCGTTCTGTTTGGCGAAGGCGAACGACGGAAAAAAATGGCTAATGGAAAAGCCCAGCCGATTGAAGCCAGCGCTCCGAAAGCTGAAATACCGACTCCTGACGCTACCTTACCCGCCAATACGCCCCTTCAAAAAGCTCAAGAACAGGAGAAATGATCAATCTGTTTCTTAAGTTCCGCTAAATTCCTGTCGTCATTGTCAGGATAATAGCGGATTTTGATGAACAACTCTGTAATCCGGTTAATTGCTTGCGCCTGTTGAGGATGCTTTTGTTTGCATCGGCGGGCGAAAGCATATGGCGTTTCACTTGGTTCGATCTTTATGTCCGGAATTTTCTGACAAAATCTGCGATAGAGTTTAACGGCAGGATCCTCCGCTGTGGTTTTGTGTCTTAACATCAACCAGGCAAAAACCAATGTGATCGCACCAATCAATACCAGCAGCCAATACACCACCGTTTTCAAGTCATGAATACCCAGCTGTTCAAACAGCCCTTTTTGGCTACCCCGATTGAAATTGATAATCCAGCGTTGCCAGCTGTAATCAACGCTTCCCCAGAATTGTTTGACCTGTTTTATCCAGCTGAAAGACTGTCTTAAAACCTCAGTCGGCACAATAGAGACCGTTCTGGTCGCAATCTGCTGCTCAATATCCAGCGCCTGCTCAACTCTTTCCGGTGCGATTGCTGTGGTGGGATCAAAACGTGTCCAGCCTTTACCGGACAACCAAACTTCCGCCCAGGCATGGGCATTGGCCTGGCGAACTTCTAAAAAACCGCCTGCTTCGTTGAATTCACCGCCCTGATAACCGCCTACAACACGTGCAGGTATCTTCGCCACACGCATCAAATAGACGAATGCGGTAGCGTAATGACTGCAAAACCCATATCTCCGCTCAAACAGAAAAGTCTCAATCGGGTTATCTTCCATTCGTTTGGGCATCAAGGTATAAAAGAATTTCTCCTGCCGGAAGAAATTGAACAGATTGTCGATAAATTCGGTTGGAGAGTGGTCAAATCCGCCGAGTCGTTTGACCAATTTCTTGATTCTGCTCGATGGCTCCGTCGGTAATTGCAGGTTATCTTGTAATTCTGTTTTGGTGATATAGCCGGTATTGTAGTTGGTGTAAGAAGTGATTTTATATTCGGCTCGCTGGGCAGGGTCTTTTTCCGTGATTAATTGATAAAAGCTGTTCCGTCGTAAATCTTTGCCATATTCAACAGGCATTTCCAGTGCATAAACCCAATGTTTGTTCTGTGGCTCCATCTATATAGTGTACTGATAGGCTTTACCTCGAAATCTTGGCCTGTCCATGAATTTCTTGAAAAAATGATGCTGACTCTCTCGCCACTTTTTACCATCGGTATAAGAAAACACTGGCCCCCGCCAGTAACGCTGTGCTGGCGGGGGAATCTCACCAGCAAATTTTACCCGAAAAACCAGCTCTGGCGATAACAGGCTGTTGATTTAATCCAACCTGGAGGCCGCATTGTTTCGTTGCCATAATTGGCATTTGATTACATAACTAATTGTTATTTATGGTAAAATGATTCAATCCATTTGATATTCCTCGATTTTTTATTTGTTATGCGCGGCATTGATTATACCCAAAACGAATTATTCACTGATGTTACGCGCTACGCCGGATAATTGATAAAATTTGAGGATGAACAAAGAGAAATTAGACCTATATACAGACTATTTAATCAGCAATACGAGCTATGCGACAGCAACGTGTTTGTCGTCGATGTTAGGTGGAGAAATTAGCCATGATAGTATCACGCGTTTTTTATCGTCCAGGACGTACACATCAAAAGACCTCTGGCTGGAGGTTAAACGAACAGTTACGGGCAATGTTTCGATACCCGTAGCCTTTGAAGTTGACAAAGACAAACATTTCATTGGGGCTTTAAAGGATAATCGTTTGGTGGCGTTGAGCGTTGACGACAAGAAACAAGGAAAATTTACCCGTGTCAGTGACATTGCATTAGAGGATAAACAAGCAGTACGCGGCTGGCTAAAAGGCTACCCACATGAAGTCCTGATTGTCCGGCGAATCTTTACAAACAAAGACGGCAGTACTGCAACCGTTAATCTGGTGTGCAGTGATTTAACATTAACGGGTAAAAAGGTTGCGGCAATCTATCAGAAACGATGGAAAGTCGAAGAATTTCATAAATCATTGAAATCCAATGCCGGGTTGGCAAAGTCGCCTACTCGTACCCCAACAACACAAAACAATCATATTTTTATGGCCATTATGGCGGTCTTTAAACTGGAGTGTCTCAAAATAAAACACCAAACCAATCATTTTGCTTTGAAGGCTAAATTATATATCAAGGCCATTCGGCAGGCTTTTGCTGAATTGCAACAATTCAAGACCGCGTAACATCAGTTATTCAGTTATCGGACGCTGGAATCTAGAATTCCGAGTGATCATCCTTTACGCAAACTACGATATTTGGTCGATATTCTATTGACTACTTTGGATGAGGAGTTCGATGACCTGTATTCCCGACGGGGCCGGGCGTCAATTCCTCCCGAGCGTTTACTCCGTGCCAGTTTGTTGCAAATCCTGTTTTCCATTCGTTCGGAGCGGCAACAGATCGAACACATTGATTTCAATCTGCTGTATCGTTGGTTTGTCGGCTTATCAATGGATGATGAGGTTTGGGATCATTCAACGTTCAGCGCCAATCGTGACCGTCTATTGAATGAGCGCGTGAGTCGTTTGTTTTTTGATCGTGTGCTGTGCCTGGCCGAATGGCAGGATTTAGTCTCAGACGAACACTTTTCGGTTGATGGCACGCTAATCAAGGCCTGGGCTTCTGTGAAAAGCGTCAAGGCCAAAGACGGTTCGAGCCGGCCGCCGGAGGATTCCACCCGCAATCCGAGTGTCAACTTCAAAGGCGAGAAACGCTGTAACGACACGCATGAATCGACAACGGACCCGGAAGCAAGGATGTATAAAAAAAGTCAGGGCGATAAAGCCCAACTCGCTTTTCCGGGCCATGCACTCATGGAAAATCGCCATGGTTTGGTCGTCGATGTTGAAGTGACCCGGGCGACAGGAACGGCCGGGCGGGAGGCGGCGACAAAAATGATCAAACGCAGCGTCAAAAAAGCGGGTGCCACAGTGGGCAGTGACAAAATCTATGATACCCGGAACTTCGTTGCCGAACTACGTGCCATGAAGGTGACCCCGCATGTGACTCAAAAAGCGAAAGGTTCGGCGATTGACAAGCGGACAACCCGACACCCAGGCTATACCAGCAGTCTCAAAATCCGTAAACGGATCGAAGAAGTCTTTGGCTGGAGCAAAACTGTTGGGGGATTACGTCAAACCCGATTTCGCGGAGTGAAAAAAGTGACTGCCCAAACCGTATTCACCTTCGCAGCGTATAATCTGACCCGCCTGATGACCCTGTTACAATGGCGTTATTCAACTGCGTAGGCACCGTTGTGCCTGAAATCCGCCAAAAGGTGGAAATAAAGCCTCGAAAGGGCAATATAAACCGGCTGATACCGGAAAACCTGGCTAATCAGGCCATCCAGAGGTAAATTTAACCCAAAATGAAGGGCTGGAGCCGGAGGCATAGGGGCGTTTTTCAACAGCCTGTTAAACCCAATTCACTGATAGCACCGGGTTCGAATGTATCCTTCAAACCTGCCATTTCTGTTTGCCCCGCCTCCAGCCATTTAAAACGTGGCGCTTCGATGCGAGGAAACAAGACAAAAACGATCGCCGTAATTGGCAAAGCTTGCAGCAAGATAATGCCGGCTTTTTTTAATGTTGCGGTCTCTGTACATGACAAAAATTAACTTATGACAAATGAGTCTCATGTATTCCAGTGACAAAAGGTATGGGTTGCAAAAGAGCAATCACTTTTCTAATCATCCTTTTTGATTGAGATAAGACATTAAACAACGTTGAGCGGATACAATCTAATCCATATCGAAACAGGCTTTGCGCGAGCCGCTGATGTGTTTTGGTTTTTATTGGTAACTCGCAATCATGTTTCCATTCGCCTGCTTTATGTGACCAACAGAAAGCAATAACGGGAAGTACTAACAATTTTTTGATCCGAAGATAACCGACTACACGCGTTTCCTCAAGTTTGAATCCCCGTCCTTTTAAACCGCCGAAAAGCGTTTCGATTTCCCAACGCAAGCCATAAATTTTAATCGCATCAGGGTTCAAATGCTGACAGACGATGATTAATAACTCACCATCACTCAGCCGTAACCCACTGAGATAAATTGAACAATTTCCCAAATAGCGCGCTGTTGAGAGGTGTCGTGTGCTACCCGGCTTAAGCCCATAAAACAAACGCTCTACGCGTATTCGCTGGCCTTGGGCATTGGTTGTCCTGGCGTTGTTGCGAATACGGATATAAAAGGGAATCTCTTGCTCAAACAACCAGCCCATCCATTCGTCTCCAATAAACTCCCGATCAGCCAAAAGACCTTTGATGTGATGTCGGCCAAACTGCGCAATAAAGCGTTTCATCAGCGCTATACGTTCCTTCGTATTAGAGTTGCCCCGCTTGTTTAAAGGCAACCAATACACCGGAATGGCGGCACCCCGATAAACCACGGCAAGCACCAGCAGATTAATATTGGTTTTACCCCACTTCCAATTCGTCCTGTCTAACGTCAGATAGTAATCCTGATCAGTGAAACCAAACAGTTTCATGATGAAATGAGCGACTTCATTGTAATCCAGCCAATGGTCACTGAAAAATCGTTGCATCCGTCGATATCGTGAGGAAATTTTTGCCCGACTGGGAAAGAATACGGCGAGCTGGGCCAGATTGACCGTGTTAACTGCCATCAAAGCAATTAACATACCCACAAAACAAACGATTCTTGCCTTGTTCCATTGAAAGTGCTCAGTTAATATGACGGTCAGCTCGTTGATTTGTAATGTCCCGTTATTCATATTCGCTAAAACAAAATGCGGTATTTAATTACATTTCAACGAGCTACGCCAGCTTTTAATATTTTTTGTCATGTACAGAGTGTTGCGGTAGTTTTTCCCTGTAAACCGTTTATTGAGATCAATGTGGCCAACAGCACGATACAGACGGCAAGAATATACAAAGCAATTGCAATACTTTGCTGATACAGGAACTCTGCAGCTGCAACGATAAAACCTAAATAAGTTATAAAATAAATATCCCTCGATGACCTGATTTCCAATAGTTTCAGGCCTAATGCCGTGACAAAAATTGCTGTACCACCATCGCGACCAAACAATTTAATCTGCTGGGTATAGAGCAAAACAAGCGATGTCACGGTCAATAAAAAAATAATGAATTTGCCTGGTAACCAAGCAGGTTTCCAAATAGCAATAAACCGCCAACCCCAGAGAAAACAAAAAAACATAAAAAGGGGTACCGGCAAATGCTGGCTATGCGGCAAGGTAATCAGGCCCAGTGAAATCAACAGGAATATCAGTGTTTTTTGGGGTAATAATGGATTCATCACTAAAACCGCGCCAACGCTTCCAAACATTGTTTCTGATGAGCTAAGCCATGGCGACAAGGAATTTTAGTCGATGGCAACACCAGCCCATAGCGAAGTCCTGCCTGTTCAGCATCGAGAACCCAGCGGCAAAGGTGGCTTAATCGCTGTTCGATATCATGGCCTGGTTGGCATAATCCAGCCATAAATCAGCCGTCATTGCGCCACCATATTGTTTGCTGAACAATCCCAACCCTTTGGCATAGCTTTTCCAATGTATTTGCCGAATAGAGTCACCTGGTTGATAGCTTTGCAAACCATAAAAATCATCCCCGCCTTTTTTACCTTGACCATTTTCCCCCTGGATTCCTTCTGTTTCTGGAAATGGAATCGAATTTTCCACAGGTTTTGGATAAACCAGCGCCTTCAAATCAAAACGTAATGGTGACCAGGCACGAAACAGACCCAACGGAAAAGTGCTGGAAACCGTCAGGGTTCCACAATCCAGCCAGCCTCGTTTTGTTGCCGTTCTGTATAAGCCAACCCGCTGTTGATCATGAGCCTGAATATCAACAACGGTTTCGGTTTCCAGTTTTATATGAATATCCAGTCGTGGATGATCCGTTGGGTTTTGAATGAAGAAATAAAATCCACATTTCTCTCCTGCAAATGCAGGAACAGTAAGTGAGGCTCTGACAACCAGCCCCGCCAGTGATTGATAGGTATGCAAAATGCTGACGAAAAAAATACTGGCCAGCATAAAGCCCAGCAGATAGACCAGATTATTGTTATAGACAAAAGCGATCAGTAATAACAACAAAATCAAGCCAACAAAACCAAATCCCCTGGCAGTGGGCAAAATAAAGATACGTCGTTGTGTCAGAGTTAACGCTTTTGATGAAGGCGGCTCACCTCGAAAAAACCGGGATAATGCAAACCGTTGCTTCAGGGTTAATACCGTCTCGTTCACAAAACTGGAACCTGTTCGATAATGGGTGCGACAATGGACTCAGAATCACAGCTTCCAGGCTTTAAGCGATGCCCGGCAACGGCAGCCAAAACGGCTTGTACATCTTCAGGAATGACGGCATTGCGTTGTTGCAGATATGCCCATGACTTGGAAGCTGTCAATAACGCAAGTCCCCCTCGGGGTGACAGGCCACAGACAAAAAGATCCGATTGACGGGTAAAATCAATAATATTTTGCAAATAATCGAGCAAGGCGGGAGATGCATAAACATCGCTGACTTGTTGTTGAATTTCAGCCAGCTGTTCCGCCGCCAGCATAACAGGCAGGTCAGCTATTAACTGATGCCTTTGCTTGCCAATCAACAATTCCCGTTCTGCCTGACGGTTAGGGTAGCCCAGTTCAATACGCATCAAAAAGCGATCCAACTGCGATTCAGGCAACGGGAAAGTGCCTATTTGATGAGATGGATTTTGTGTGGCGATAACAAAAAAAGGCTGAGGTAATGGATAGGTCTGTCCTTCCACCGTTACTTGCTCCTCTTCCATCGCTTCCAGCAAGGCGCTTTGTGCCTTCGGCGTGGAGCGATTGATCTCATCGGCCAGAATCATCTGATTGAAAACAGGGCCATGATGAAAGCGAAACTGCTGTTTGTCAGCATCAAAAATGGAACTGCCGATAATATCGGCCGGCAAAATATCACTGGTTAATTGAATACGCTGGTAATCCATACCAAATAGCTTGGCCAGCGTATGTGACAGGGTAGTTTTACCTACTCCCGGAATATCCTCAATCAATAAATGACCTTTTGTCAGTAAACAACAAACAGCCAGACGGATTTGGCGGGGTTTTCCCAGAATAATCTGATCAGCGGCATCCAGTAGAGGCATTAAAGCATTATCCATAATTGATGTTTCCTTTTTAAAAACTGAGAATTAGTTTGAACGACTTTCTAAAGATAAGTATAGTTCAACTAAAATCAATAGGAAAAATGGAGCGCCATTGTCTGAATATAATCAAGTCAAGAAAGAATTAGTCGATATGCTGGAAGAATTAGAAAATCGACTGGAGCATATCACTCAAGATGTTCAACGCGCTGAAAAGCCACTGGATCCCGATTTTGCCGAACAGGCTGTGGAAACGGAAAACGACCCCGTTCTTGACGCTTTGGGAGAATCTACCGTTTCTGAAATAGAACAGATTCGACTAGCATTAAGCCGCATTGAGGAAGGTGATTATGGTTTGTGTCAACAATGTGGTGAACCCATTAAAAAAGAACGTTTGAAAGCGCTGCCTTACGCAACGCTCTGCATTCAATGTGCGGAAAAAGCCAGCTCACACCGATAGCTGAACCAATCCACTAAAACTCATTTTCAGCATGGAAAGCGGAAAGAGTTTGTTGCAAATCCACTAGTGACTGATCCAGGCCAGCAATATCTTGTTGTTGAATCTGTTCGTGAATATTATCAATTAACGTATGAAAATATCTTTGCTGCGGCCCAGTCAAACTGTCAACAATCTCTTCTGCCTGTTTCAGTAAAGGCATTATTTTAACAATTTCAGCTATCTCATCGCTCGGAATATCGGGCTGAAACCGTTCAAAACGAGAACCATTTTCCAAATGGCCAAACAAGGCGGTAATTTTTTGCTGGGCTTGCTCAATATTATCGGGTTCCATCCTGGATAAAGCCTGTTCAATGGTGATTGACTTCTCGTGACCAGTTTCTTTTTCCCTTGCTGTAACGGTTAAAATACCATTCAAATCCAATGAAAATGTCACCACTATAATATTGCCCGCAGCAGCTGGTGTTAAGTCCTCGATACGAAACTTGCCAATCTTTATATTTTCCAGTGCATCTGGATTTTCTCCCTGGTAGACGGCAATATCAACAAAGGGTTGATTATCATAACTGCTTTCAAATGCTTCACTTTTACTAACCAGTAAAGGTGTATTTTTAGCGATAATCGGCACATATTGGAACGGATAAAATTGGCCATTTAATGAGCCGATCACCGAACATCCATAACTGTAAGGAGACACATCGATTAACAAAGTATCTATGGATTGACCGTCGATAATGGCCGCCTGGATTGCAGCCCCTTGAGCGACACAAAGTTCAGGATCAATATCACTGCGAGGTTCACGGCCAAACAATTCAAATAATTGACGCCGAATTAAGGGGATACGCGTAGAGCCGCCGACCAGAATAATTTCATCTACATCAGCCGCTGTAATCCTCGCCTGCTTAAGAATATCGCTTACCTGATCCATGGTTGCCTGAATCAGAGCAGATATCATCTCTTCAAATTGCATGCGGGAAAATTCTACCGACAAATGAGATGGCATAGCATCCTCTTGCAGCAAATATTCTTCTTCGATCAAAACAAAAGGTTGATCTGATAACTGACATTTAGCCAGTTCCGCCGCCCTGAACAAGCGTGCCATCGCCTGCCTGTCAGAACTGATGTCAATGGAAAACTGTTGCTTGATGTGCTCTTGCAAAAAATCAACAATCTTTTTGTCAAAGTCATCACCTCCTAAATGACTATCACCATCAGAAGCCAGAATTTCAGTTACCCCTTCTTCGATACGCACTACAGAAACATCAAAGGTTCCTCCACCCAAGTCATAAACTAGAACATGCCCGGATTCTTGCTTATCAAGCCCATAAGCCAATGCGGCTGCGGTAGGTTCATTAATTAACCTGACCACATCGAGACCTGCTATTTGTCCAGCTTCGATAGTTGCTCGTCGTTGTGCTTCCGAGAAATGTGCCGGTACGGTAATGACTGCTTTTTCAACATTTTGGCCCGTATTCTGTTCCGCAATGGTTTTCAGCCGTTTTAGAATCAATGCCGAAATTTCTTGCGGGGAATAGTGTTGTTGTCCCAGTTGAACGGTAATATCCTGCCCTATCTGCCGCTTTATCGATTTGATGGTACGTTCAGGATATAACAAAGACTGATTTTTTGCCGACTCACCAATCAATAACTGTCCTTGTTCATCCAGACCAACAACCGACGGCAATAGCTTCTGTCCTTTCTCCCCCATCACCCGGACGACACCTTCTTCAACCATTGCAACTTCAGAATGGGTGGTGCCCAAATCAATGCCAATTATCATTTGTTGGATTCTCCTGTTCGGTTTACTTTGACTTCCGCAGTCCGCAATAATTGATCCCGCCAATAAAACCCCGGGCGCAGTTCCGCCACAACCAAGCCATTTTCAATATCAGGCTGACTGTCTATTTCCACTGCAATCATCAAAGTTGGATCAAATTGTTTATCCAGACATTCGATAGGCTTTAACTGACATTGTTCCATCAATCTCTCCAGCCTTCTGTGAGTGATTTGTTGACCCTGCTGAATGTGTTGAATGAAATGAATATCTTCAGGCCGCGAATGTCGAAACAAACGATTGACCGGTCGATAATGATCCAGTGCGCTTTGGTTTAAACGAAAACTGTCATAATTTTCCAGCAACCCCAGCAGCCAGGCTCGCATGATTTGCTGTTGGTCATCGCGAGTCTCTTGCAATGCCTGTAGCGACAGACTGATTTTTTGCAATGATTGATTTTGCAGCTTGGCTTGTGTGGAGATAACTTCTTTTAACGCCTGAATTTCTGCCAGCCAGGATGACTCTGTGGTTTCTTGATCTGTCATTTAGTTTTCTCAGGCAAACTGAAAATATTGTCATCAACTACATTGTCAAAAAGATCATGCATATCCATGACGCTTAACTGTAAATCTTCTGGCAATTCAAAAGCATGATCCAGCCATTGCTCAAATGATAACGATGGCGTATGGAACAGGCGATAGGATAAACGACTTCTTTCATTTTTGATGCAGTCATAAGCAGATCGGATTCGTTTGAACTGCTCGGGCGCCTGTTCGGGTGGAAACTGTTTGACCAGTTTCAAATAAGCTTTGCGAATGTCATTATCATTCGCCGTTTCCGGTATATTCAAAATACAGAAGGGATCATTCATGATGCAACACGGTTTGTATAATTTTATCCACCGTAACAGTGGTCGAAAATTCAAGTTGACGAGCCGCTTTCAGCAACAATAAACCATCCATCAGTGCGGGCGTGCGAGCCAATAGTTGTTCCAGATCGACTTGGCCTGCTGCGGCCTGGAATTCTTCAGCCAGCTGTTCTGGTGTACATTCCATCATCAATTGATCCGCCATCTGCCATAAGCGTTGCTGTTGTGGTTTGCTTAGTTCTGTAAACAACAGCGAAATTTCATCAGCCTGATCATCCTCCTCAACTAAGTGCACCATGGTTTGCTGTTCAAGTTTCCCCAATTTATCTTGAGTGGCAATGTCATCCGGGTCATATTGCAGACTTTCTTCCAGCCAGCTAATTTGTTCTTCAGTGGGATAAAACTCGGCGATATGACGTAAAATCAATGCAATATGCAAGTATTTTTCAGGATCTCGACGCAAACAGTCGATAGCATCCAGCCAATGCTGTTCAGCCGCATGATAGTCGCCGCTACGCTCACAAGCTAATGCCTTCAGGCGACATAATTGAAAACCAGTACATTGCGGAAACTGTTTTTTGAATTTAACCCAACGGATAAAATCATTGGGCAAAGTCGCCTGACAAAATGCCAATGCCAGTTTTGAATCGGTCAGTTGTTTAAATTGCATGATTAAGTCGAACTGTTGAACTTGACCTGAAGAACCCGCATGTTCAACAAATTGCTCAATAAACTGTTGCTGTACAGGCTGTAATTTTCGTAATCGATAAAGAAGTTGTCGTTGTTTAGAATCTAGCGCTGCCATGGCGTGAATGAATTGTTCTCCTTGCAATTGAAGAACGGGTATTATTGCTATACAGTCACTTAACCATGATTCAGGCGCAACTAACTTTAAAGGTAGTTGTTTCAATAACGCCCGTATAAAATCTGCAATATCACAAAAGGCCGAGTTTTCAGACAATTGTTGTAACTGTTCAAGACATTCCGTAGTATCTGGTAAGCAATGTAAGGCAGACTCTACGATATTCAGATCGCTAACAAATTGTGACTCCTTTGCCAGCGCTGTACGCAATTGAGCATATTTGCCCAGTACTAACAGAGCCAAATTTCGACAGAAATCAGCATGACCATCCAGTTGTTCAGCGCTCAACTGGCTCAACATTAATTCAGCCGCTTTTAAGTCTCCACTCCCCAGCTGCCATAAAACGGCTTCATGCAAACCTTCAAGAGGATTTTCCACCAATTGTTGATATTGACGCCATTGTTCCACTGCTTGTCGATACATGGCTCGATGGGCAAATTCCCGGGCACGAGCCAGATAACAATCAGCCATTGCCTGCATCCAGCGTGTGGAATCATCATAACTCCGTAGCTGTCGATAATACGTCAAAGCATCTTTAAACCGTTTATCACTGACAAGCTGCTGTGCTTTAATCGCCAAACGTTCAACATCAATTTCCATCAGTCGATTGTAAACGATGCTATTAGGCAAACAAAATCAGTTTACTTCTGAGGAAAGCCAATTAATTTCTTCGGCAGTTTTCACGCCAATAATACACTCATCAAGACTATCCGGCATTCTCGACTGGGCCTGAGTCAATGGGATCTTCACCGCCATGATTTCTGCAAATTGCTGAGGATATAAAGGCTTTTTATCCGGTTCGGCATATCCATCCGGATAAATGGGCTGATTCAAGCGATTATATTTATCCGTGGCTCCGACAGTATGCAAAATTTCATGAGCAATCTCTGTACATGACAAAAATTAACTTATGACAAATGAGTCTCATGTATTCCAGTGACAAAAGGTATGGGTTGCAAAAGAGCAATCACTTTTCTAATCATCCTTTTTGATTGAGATAAGACATTAAACAACGTTGAGCGGATACAATCTAATCCATATCGAAACAGGCTTTGCGCGAGCCGCTGATGTGTTTTGGTTTTTATTGGTAACTCGCAATCATGTTTCCATTCGCCTGCTTTATGTGACCAACAGAAAGCAATAACGGGAAGTACTAACAATTTTTTGATCCGAAGATAACCGACTACACGCGTTTCCTCAAGTTTGAATCCCCGTCCTTTTAAACAGCCGAAAAGCGTTTCGATTTCCCAACGCAAGCCATAAATTTTAATCGCATCAGGGTTCAAATGCTGACAGACGATGATTAATAACTCACCATCACTCAGCCGTAACCCACTGAGATAAATTGAACAATTTCCCAAATAGCGCGCTGTTGAGAGGTGTCGTGTGCTACCCGGCTTAAGCCCATAAAACAAACGCTCTACGCGTATTCGCTGGCCTTGGGCATTGGTTGTCCAGGCGTTGTTGCGAATACGGATATAAAAGGGAATCTCTTGCTCAAACAACCAGCCCATCCATTCGTCTCCAATAAACTCCCGATCAGCCAAAAGACCTTTGATGTGATGTCGGCCAAACTGCGCAATAAAGCGTTTCATCAGCGCTATACGTTCCTTCGTATTAGAGTTGCCCCGCTTGTTTAAAGGCAACCAATACACCGGAATGGCGGCACCCCGATAAACCACGGCAAGCACCAGCAGATTAATATTGGTTTTACCCCACTTCCAATTCGTCCTGTCTAACGTCAGATAGTAATCCTGATCAGTGAAACCAAACAGTTTCATGATGAAATGAGCGACTTCATTGTAATCCAGCCAATGGTCACTGAAAAATCGTTGCATCCGTCGATATCGTGAGGAAATTTTTGCCCGACTGGGAAAGAATACGGCGAGCTGGGCCAGATTGACCGTGCTAACTGCCATCAAAGCAATTAACATATCCACAAAACAAACGATTCTTGCCTTGTTCCATTGAAAGTGCTCAGTTAATATGACGGTCAGCTCGTTGATTTGTAATGTCCCGTTATTCATGTTCGCTAAAACAAAATGCGGTATTTAATTACATTTCAACGAGCTACGCCAGCTTTTAATATTTTTTGTCATGTACAGAGATGAGCAATAATAATGTTATTTTGCTGGGTAAGTTTCGGATTAGCGAAAGCATGAGCAATAACCAGCAAGCCTTTTTCCAAACCTAAAGAATGCTGTAAACGTCTATTGTGTTTTGGTTGATAATAATAGATAAAAGCTCGTACCCGATGAAAGTTAGATGTTTCATCGGGCGTATGCATAATTGCCCAATAACGTAACCGTAAACTCCACCACATAATTTTCAAATAACTAGCACCAGGTAAAGGAGAATCCGGAGGAGGCGTCGTAATTACGTTCCCTAAATTAATAACAAATGGTTTTGCCAACGACAAACCATAATGCTTTGCTTCAGTACTGAAAAATCGCTCTATTTCCAGGAAATCACCCGCAGTTAATTGTTGAATATAACGCTCTGTTGCTGGGCTTGCTTCTGCATTGATTGGAAAAATTACCACTTGAAGAGGACGAGACCAGGATCTGGCATCCAAACGCTGCGTTTTTGTATATATTGCAATGCCGACTAATAGTATCAATAAAATAGAAATTCGAATAGCTTTGAACATGAGTCTGTCTGCGGATGATGTCTTTTTAAGACTAGGAGTCTGTCCGAGAAGGCGCCCCAAAAACTGCCAAAGTTATCCACAAGTACAAAATCTGTACAATGATAACCAAATTCGTTTACGCAACGATCAGATCGTCAAATTCAGCGCCTCAGGCCGATTAAAACGGCCTCCTGCGGCCTGAATTATACGATCATTCAGTGCTTTTTCCCGGTTTTACCCCTATTATGCCGGGTTCATGCTTGCGGTGACAAATTCCGGACAGACCACTCCCCTGGCAATGGAACGGGCAATTTTTTTCAGATTGTGAGTTGCACACACCAGTGAAAATTCTCCGGCAACTTTCTTTTTTCCACGAACACTAAAACCACGAAAGCCACTGTTTTTGAGTTGCCCGAATACGGGCTCAACGATGACTTTGCGTTGTTTGTAAACCGCCCTGGCTTCATTGGTTTGCATTTTGGCATTCATTTTTTGCCGCAAGGGTTCCTTGTCATCGGTTGTGATGGTGCGGGCGGCTCCCTGGCTGGATTTGCAGCAACGTGCGTGAAATGGACAGGCCTGGCAGGTGGCTGCCTCGCCTTGATAAACGCGCTTGCCGTCTTTATCTTCGCGCTTGAACGGAAGTGTTTGCCCGCCCGGACAGTGAAACACATCCTCAGTTTCATCATAAGTAAAGTCGGCTTTTACGACCTTGCGATCAGAGTCATCCAGTGCGACCGCACGGGGTTTCTCGCCCTTGTCCGTGGCAATGTAACCATCCACTGAGGCATCTTCCAGTGCTTGCAGATTGCTGCCCGATTGATAACCATTGTCGACGCTGACTTGTTTGGGTAGCTGTCCGGTGGTTGCTTGCACTTGCTGTAATGCCGGCTCAAGTTCCTGTTTGTCATTGGCGTTTTGGCTGACATGCTGGCCAACGATGACTTGTGTGTCACTATCCACACTAATTTGAGCATTGTATTGATAATCAAAGTTTCCCTTCTTGCCCATGATGCGTACATCGGTGTCCGCAAAACTGATTTGCTTCCTGTCGTTAATCGGTTTCCCTGGGTTTAACGTCTCTTCGCGGGCTTCAAGGGCAGCTTTCGCCGCTTTGATTTTGGCTAGACGCTGTTGCCTGAACTCAAGATCATCCGGTAATTCATACCCTGTGCGCTCCTGACAGGCTTGATCCTCGTCTGCGTCGCACTGGGCCACTTGCTGAATCAAGTCTTCAATTTCCTCTGTCATGGCCTGTTCTTTTTCTTTTAGATGCTTGTAGCTCATGGCCTTGTGTCTGGATGTGTTAGCCTGAAACTTCGATCCGTCCAGGCTGATATGCCCCAGGCTCGCCAGATTCAGCTCCATCGCTAATTGCACTGTCTGCTTGAAGCAGTTGTGGAAAAATTCCGCATTGTTTTTGCGAAAATTACTCAGTACCCGAAAGTTTGGGCAGTTCATTTCGGCTATGTACATAAACGACAGGTCTTCATTGCAGCGACGTTCTGTTTCACGTGAACTGAAGACACCGCGACTGTAGCTGCAGATCAATATGGAGACAATTGTTTTCGGGTGATATGCGTGTTGTCCCAGGGAACTATAGTTCGCTTCCAGGCTGCTTGTGTCGAGCTGTTCAAATAAGTCATGGTATAAAAAGCACTCATGATCCGTCGGCAACAGGTCAAAGACGTTGGTTGGAAACAGTTGATGTTGGGCGTAATCAATCGGTGGGGGTTTGAAAGGAATAGGCATGGCATTCAATGACTCGGTTCGACACGCTCTATTATACAGCCGCTCTGTCAGGTTCTCAGTATTCTGCAGGGTGGCGAGCTGGCGACTCTATTCTCGGACAGCCTCCTAGTACTCTCCCAATCTTGCTTTGATGTATATTTAATGTAAACTCTTAGGATAATAGTATAACATACTGATAAGCTTGGGAGCATTGTATGCCATCAAAGAAATACCGAGTAAAACTGACCAAAGAAGAACGTAATCAGTTAATCCAACAGAAATCAAGAGGCAAAATAGCGGTCAGGAAACTCAACCACATTCATATATTACTCCTTGCAGATGAAGCCTCGGAATCAGGTGGCTGGAAAGATGCAGACATAGCCTAGGCTACCAGCGTCAGCCACCTAACCGTAGAGCGGGTTCGCAAGCGGTTTGTAGAAGAAGGGCTGACGGCAGCAATCGACCCCAAAGCATCAAAACGCATCTATAGCAGAAAACTGGATGGGGAAGCTGAAGCCTTTTTGATTGCCGAGGCCTGCTCATCAGTGCCAGAGGGATACTCGGCCTGGACTATGCAGTTACTAGCAGACAGGCTGGTTGAATGCAATATTGTTGACTCAATATCAAGCGAATGTGTTCGGCAAACACTAAAAAAAACGACCTTAAACCCTGGTTAAAGGCGTGCTGGGTTATTCCGCCCAAAGAGAATGCCGACTTTGTTTGCGCGATGGAAGACATACTGGAAGTCTATCAGCGTAGTTACCAGGAAGATGAAGTATTGGTCTGCATGGATGAAACCAGCAAGCAGTGCGTGAAAGAGACGCATGTTCCGTTAGCGGCGGAACCGGGTAAACCACGACGCTTCGATTATGAATATGAGAGGAACGGTGTCAACAACCTGTTCATGTTATCCGCGCCACTCATGGGCTGGCGGCATGTAAAGGTAACAGACCGGCATACCAAGATTGATTGGGCGCATCTGATACGAGAATTGGTTGACAACAATTTTCCTGGAAAAAAGATCATTTTGGTCATGGATAACCTGAATACACACAAGCTTGCTTCCCTGTATGCAGCTTTTTCGCCAGAAGAGGCCCGACGGATAGCGGAGCGACTGGAAATTCATTACACCCCGAAGCATGGGAGTTGGCTAAATATGGCAGAGATAGAAATCGGTGTTATGAGCCGTCAATGTCTCGACCGCAGGATTCCTGATCAGGAAACACTCTGCAAAGAAATTGATGCATGGCAACAAAAAAGAAATCAAAAAGCTATCCGAGTTGACTGGCGATTTACGACAGCAGATGCCCGGGTCAAGTTGAAAAGACTATATCCATCAATCCATAATTGCTAGTGTACTAGCTTATTCCATATTATTTTTTTGAATATTGACCATATAGAATACTACCTGAATCCGTGACTTCACTACGGCACGAGAGTTACGATCTTGATTCCATAGCGGTCAAAAAGTAAGCGCGATTTAAACCCCATCTACCTTTTTCGCCCAGTCGTTGTTAATCTGCTCCTTGTCGACATGCCAGGGCAGGAGCTGTTCGATCTCTTCCACCGATTGTGCCCGGGGCAGTTCTTTAAAAACATGACGCAGGTAATGGTAAGGCTCAAGGTTATGGGCCTTGACCGTTTCGATCAAGCTATACAGGTTGCCACTGGGTCTGGCGCCTTCGACGGTATCGGCAAACACCAGTTACGGCGTCCGATGACGAAGGGACGGATGGCTCGCTCGGTGGCATTGTTGTCGATCTCGAACCGACCGTCTTCGCAGTAGCAGATCAGCTTGTCCCATTGGTTGTCCAGGTAGTAAAGCGCCTTGCTCCCCCTCTGTCAGGTTGGTGGGCGACACCTGTGGCAGGGATTTGTCCAGCCAAGCCAGGTTCTGATTTCTTCGAGCAGCGCTGCAGCCTGTTGCTGATAGCGTTCCTCGGGGGTCAGATGCTTGATCGGTTTTTCGATGCGGTACAGTTTCTGGGTGTAGATCAGGCCTTTACTAGCCTTGCAGGCTTTCCTTTCCCCTGCGCCTTCAGCGCTTCACCGAACTTTCGATGTGCATGAGCGAAACAGCCGACATGAATCAGTCCGTTTTTGGCGCACACGGGATCGTATCCCGCATAGCCATCCGCTTGCAGATAACCTTGGTAACCGGCCGGCAGTTCATCGGCGACACGTTGGCCTCGGGAGTCATCATAAGTAAACAAAATAACCTGCCGTCCGGGTGGCGGTTGTAAATCTCGTCAATTATGCGCATGATCTGCATATCCTCGTCGAAAACAGGCACGGGCTGGTAATACAGCGTCGAGCGGTTAAGGCCCAGAAGCTGGCGCTAGCGAAGTATGCTGATCCGTTCATTGTTTGGCTCCACCAATAATTTTCTCTGCTTTACAGGCTCAGATGACTTTTTTTGAGCCAGTCCAGCTCGACCTTCAGGCGGCCGATTTCCTCGTACAGAGGCGCTGTCAGACTATCTTCATCAAGAATACTGCATTTGCCACGGCCAAACTCGAAAAGCTGTTCGGCGCCTTCGAGCAGGATTTTCTTCCAGGTGCTGATTTGCCTGATGAGACCTTGTGGTTGAAATCAACTCGGTGGCTGTCTTGTCGCCTTTGTAGGCCTCTAAAGCCACTTTGGCCTTGAATTTTGCGCTGTGGGTTTTGCGTTTTGCACTCATGTCAGTGTCCTCTATAATCAGATTTATTTGAGCTAAATTGCTCCTTAAGTCGAGGTCTGATTTTTGGGGTCAACATAGAGTATTTACCACAAATACAGGAACACTTACGCTATTTTATGCACCACTCTATTTCTTCCCATTTCTTTTGCCTTGTAGAGCAGATCATCCGTTTCTTTATATATTTGATCTTCATTAATGCTGTTGCCATCTGCTTTCTTGCAAAAGAGTCCCATAGAAGCCGTGACATAAGGAGCTGTACTATTTTTTTGTGTTCAATTTTTAAATTTTCAATGTTCTGTCTTATCGTATTAGAAAAAGAAATTGCTTGATCTTTGTTTTCTACTCGGTATAAGATACCAAATTCTTCACTACCAAGTCTGAAACAATAATCGTCTGCACGCTGAAAAGTCTTCTTCAGACATTTAGCAACATTTATTAACACAAGATCACCTGCTTGATGTCCATATGTGTCATTATATTGTTTAAAATAGTCTAGATCCAAGATGATAAAGCATAACAGTTCATTGTTGCGCTTTGTACTATTAATGGCTTTTGAAAAAACAATTTCAAAATATCTTCGGTTATACAGATTAGTGAGAGGATCAGTAATAGCTTGTTGTTCTAATTCTTTATTTAGAACATTAATGAAATGTAAGAGCCTTCTCACTACTTTCATATGTGAAGTAAGGTATTTATCTGTTTTTGTTCTGGAGCGAATCTCACATCTGATGAAAATGTAAAAATTTCCTTAATACCAACCGCCACAAAGGCGAGATTCATATGAGAAACTTCCCCACCGATATTGCAAAATTCTCCAATGGTATAAAAACCAGCAACAGGTGCTATATCAGCAAATGCTTGTGTTTCATTTTGAATATCATCATGTAAGGCATAACGCCTACAGCCACATGAAAAGAGAAAAATCGCTTCTGGTGAGAATGAATTTAATTTATGCGTTATCGTTTTAAGGTTTTCGTCAATTAGCTCTGGATAAGCGAATCCAAGACGAAATGTTTCAAGTTCCTTAAAGTCTGTAATAAACTCTAGTGATCCATCTTCGCCAACATTAACGGGTACTCTAGCAAGATAGTCCCCCTTTGACTCTGAGATCATAGGAAAACCAATCGCATTGGCAAAAAAGTTTATATCATCGTCAATATTAAAATAATTCTTGTACACATCAAACGCTGGCTTATCATCAATAGTATAGACCGTAGTACCTTTCGCTTTGGTTATGGTCATTTTTTTACTCATAGGGTGCCAACCAACAAATGTATGTTTTTGTATTTGGAATGATTCACCTGAAAAACAGATAGCTATTACTCCAGAATTAATGACATCGTTAGCACATAGAAGTAATGAATTATCCATAGCGTAATCCCCAGCGCCACCACCAAATATTTCAAACTCGAATGATTTTTGTGTAAAACTTTGAATAAAAATATTGACATCGTAACTTAATGGGGTGGTTAAAAGCATGACTGCTAGAGGGTTATGCTTATCTACCTCTTCTCGCAACTTTATTCCCATACTCACTTCTTCATTCTTGTCACATTTTACTGCAATTGGAAAAACATGAGTTTCTTCAAAAAATGTTAATGTTACAGTAGTGCTTTCAGTAATTGTATTACCATTGTCAATTTCTCCAGTTGTAGTCGCACCTATCAATACAACTTCTAAAGAAAAATCAATGATAATATCGCCAATATCATGGAGATGTTTCTCATTAACATGGGCAGTAAAGACCATAGCAAGAATTACCTTTGAGGTGTTTTTTTGTTCCTCTACAATATCACTAGACAAAAAATCTTTTAAATGTTTAAGGTTTTTAATACTGATGGTTTTCTGGTACATGAATAATAGTCCGCTTGATAAAGGGTATTAATATTATGGAACAGACAAATTATAAAATATGCTATATTCAACTTAATTAAGTTAGCTCATTGAATGGCCGACAATCGTCAAGATAGTTGTCCAATTTACTAAGCTGTTTTCTCTCTAACAGGCTGTTGATTTAATCCAACATGGAGGCCGCATTGTTTCGTTGCCATAATTGGCATTTGATTACATAACTAATTGTTATTTATGGTAAAATAATTCAATCCATTTGATATTCCCCGATTTTTTATTCGTTATGCGCGGCATTGATTATACCCAAAACGAATTATTCAGTTATCGGACGCTGGAATCTAGAATTCCGAGTGATCATCCTTTACGCAAACTACGATATTTGGTCGATATTCTATTGACCACTTTGGATGAGGAGTTCGATGACCTGTATTCCCGACGGGGCCGGGCGTCAATTCCTCCCGAGCGTTTACTCCGTGCCAGTTTGTTGCAAATCCTGTTTTCCATTCGTTCGGAGCGGCAACTGATCGAACACATTGATTTCAATCTGCTGTCCCGGAAGCAAGGATGTATAAAAAAAGTCAGGGCGATAAAGCCCAACTCGCTTTTCCGGGCCATGCACTCATGGAAAATCGCCATGGTTTGGTCATCGATGTTGAAGTGACCCGGGCGACAGGAACGGCCGAGCGGGAGGCGGCGACAAAAATGACCAAACGCAGCGTCAAAAAAGCGGGTGCCACAGTGGGTGGTGACAAAAACTATGATACCCAAAACTTCGTTGCCGAGCTTCGCGCAATGAAGGTGACCCCGCATGTAACTCAAAAAGCGGAAGGTTCGGCGATTGACAAGCGGACGACCCGACACCCAGGCTATACCAGCAGTCTCAAAATCCGTAAACGGATCGAAGAAGTCTTTGGCTGGAGCAAAACTGTTGGGGGATTACGTCAAACCCGATTTCGCGGAGTGAAAAAAGTGACTGCACAAACCGTATTCACCTTCCCCCTATGTCAACATACCTGTCGCCTAAAACTTTTTTAAATCAGGAGACAAAAATGGCGGTATTTAGCCAGGAATTTAAAGTACAATCGGTAGAAAAAGCGCTATCCAGAAATCCAGAGCAATCGCTGAAAGCCCTTGCCAACGATTTAGGTGTGGGTTACTCCACGCTTCAAAAGTGGATTCGTTTAGCCAGGGACAATCAACTCGAAATCTCAACATCAAGTATGTCAAAAGAAAAAAGCCCTCATGCCTGGACGAAAGCGGAACGTTTTGACGCCATTGCTCATTGCCATCATCTGACAGACGAACAGGCCAGCGCCTATTGCCGGGAAAAAGGCATCTATTTGTACCATCCGGACGCTTGGAGAACAGAATTTTTATCCGCTGCTCAATCGGCAGACCTCTCAGCCAGCCGAGCAGAAAAAAAGCAACTCAAACAAGAAAACAAGCGCTTGCAAAAAGAGCTGAACCGTAAAGAAAAAGCGTTATCGGAAACAGCGGCCTTACTGGTGTTATCAAAAAAGTGCCAGGCGATCCGGGGGGAAAAGGCGGACGACTGATCGCCTGCTCAGATCGCAAACATTACAGCGCGCTCATTGATGAAGCTGTCAGCAGTGGCGCACGGCAACAATCCGCCTGCGAACTGTTGGGCATATCCGCCAGAACCTACCAGCGCTGGAACCGTGGCGATGCGATTTCAGAAGACCTGAGGCTGCACAATACCGCGCCTGTGCATAATCGATTGCCCGAGGCGACCAGGCAAGAAATTATCAACCTGGTAAACCAACCGGAATACCGCGACCTGACACCGCATCAAATCGTTCCGGCCCTTTTGGATTCAGGGCGCTATATCGCCTCGGAATCAAGCTTTTACCGGGTCATGAAAGCGCACAACCAGTTAAAGCATAGAGCGAAAGAGTCGGCCGGCCAGCGTCACAAACCACAGCCGCTCAAAGCCACCCGACCCAATCAACTCTACTCGTGGGATATTACCTATTTATCAAGCCCGATCAAAGGACAGTATTACTACCTGTACATGGTGATGGATATCTACAGCCGGAAAATTGTCGGCTGGCAGGTTCATGATATCGAATCGAGCAGCTATGCAGCTGATTTAATAGAAGATATCGTCCGCCGGGAAAACATCGGGAAAAAGCAATTAGTCATCCATTCCGACAATGGCAGCCCGATGAAAGGCGCAACCTCAAGAGCCAGACTGATCGATTTAGACATTGCCAGCTCATTCAGCAGGCCCCGTGTCAGTAATGACAATCCATATTCTGAATCATTGTTTAAAACCATCAAATACTACTACACCTTTCCGGAAAACCCGTTTACAACATTAACCGAAGCAAGAGCCTGGGTAGATGGTTTTGTCAGCTGGTACAACGATGAGCACAAACACAGCGCCATCAGGTTTGTGACGCCTAACCAGCGCCATAATGGCTTGGACAAGGCCATACTTGAGCATAGAAAGCGCGTGATCGAACAGGCGAAAAAAGATAACCCCGAGCGGTGGAATGGACGAAAAACACGAAATTTAACCCCGGTTGGTCAGGTGTATCTCAACCCAAACAAGGAGAAATCAGAATCCTCTAAATGTCAAGTTGCAGCAACAATTACTTCGTGAATTAGTGTTAAAATTACGACAGGTTGGTTGACATTTAGCGCCTTCGCAGCGTATAATCTGACCCGCCTGATGTCCTTGTTGCAATGGCGTTATTCAACTGCGTAGGCACCGTTGTGCCTGAAATCCGCCAAAAGGTGGAAATAAAGCCTCGAAAGGGCAATATAAACCGGCTGATACCGGAAAACTTGGCTAATTAGGCCATCCAGAGGTAAATTTAACCCAAAATGAAGGGCTGGAGCCGGCGGCATAGGGGCGTTTTTCAACAGCCTGCTAAGTTCCAGCATTTCTGAGTTGGTTTTGTCTGAGTTCAACCAGACTTCATTTACGGGTTCCCAGTTTCGTATGTTCTGGCTCCATCGCTCTGGATTTCCGGATAGCGCTTTTTTACCGATTGTACTTTAAATTCCTGGCTAAATACCGCCTTTTTTGTCTCCTGATTTAAAAAAGTTTTAGGCGACAGGTATGTTGACATAGGGGGCGATCTCAGAGATAAAAGCAGAACCCTTGATTTAACAAAATATGTGTATTAACTTCAGTAAGAATTTATAAGCGGATATTTTAGGCATAAAAAAAACCCACCCAGGAAATCCTGGGTGGGTTTGTTATAAGAGCCTGGCGATTCCCTACTTTCACATGGCAACCTGCCACACTATCATCGGCGCTAAACGGTTTCACTTCCAAGTTCGGGATGGGATCGGGTGGTTCACGTTCGCTATGTTCACCAGGCAAACTGGTTTGGCTTTTTAAGCCTTTGCCTTCAAGGATTCTCATCCTTACAACGCAGAAATCTGTTCTCTTGCAGTCAAAGCTTAAGTCCTCTGACTTACACCCAAACTGATTGGGTGTTATATGGTCAAGCCTCACGGGCAATTAGTACGGGTTAGCTTCATACATTACTGCACGTCCACACCCCGCCTATCAACGTTGTGGTCTTCAACGGCCCTTCAGGGGACTCAAAGGTCCCAGTGAGATCTCATCTTGGGAGGGGCTTCCCGCTTAGATGCTTTCAGCGGTTATCCTGTCCGATCATAGCTACCCGGCAATGCCACTGGCGTGACAACCGGAACACCAGAGGATCGTCCACTCCGGTCCTCTCGTACTAGGAGCAGCTTCCCTCAAATCTCAAACGCCCACGGCAGATAGGGACCGAACTGTCTCACGACGTTCTGAACCCAGCTCGCGTACCACTTTAAATGGCGAACAGCCATACCCTTGGGACCTGCTTCAGCCCCAGGATGTGATGAGCCGACATCGAGGTGCCAAACACCGCCGTCGATATGAACTCTTGGGCGGTATCAGCCTGTTATCCCCGGCGTACCTTTTATCCGTTGAGCGATGGCCCTTCCATTCAGAACCACCGGATCACTAAGACCTACTTTCGTACCTGCTCGACATGTCCGTCTCGCAGTCAAGCACCCTTATGCCTTTGCACTAATCTCCTGATTCCCGACCAGGATTAGGGTACCTTCGTGCTCCTCCGTTACTCTTTGGGAGGAGACCGCCCCAGTCAAACTACCCACCATACACTGTCCCCAACCCGGATAACGGGCCTAGGTTAGAACTTCAAACATACCAGGCTGGTATTTCAAGGTCGACTCCACGAGAACTAGCGTCCTCGCTTCTCAGTCTCCCAGCTATCCTACACAAGTAGGCTCAAAGTCCAGTGTAAAGCTATAGTAAAGGTGCACGGGGTCTTTCCGTCTAGCCGCGGGTATACGGCATCTTCACCGCAATTTCAATTTCACTGAGTCTCGGGTGGAGACAGTGTGGCCATCGTTACGCCATTCGTGCAGGTCGGAACTTACCCGACAAGGAATTTCGCTACCTTAGGACCGTTATAGTTACGGCCGCCGTTTACCGGGGCTTCGATCAAGAGCTTCCCTGACCACTTAATCGTTCTACCAAAAGTTGTTTCATGCGTCTGTTCTTCTTTAACTTGGATTCTCTATTCCTCGCTAATGATTCTGTCAGATATGCTTCATAATAGATCAGCTCGACCTTCTTATGTTGCTTACCAAACCTACTCTGTATTGATTTATGCTCTTCTACTCGCCTTCGCAAGTTAGAAGTGTAACCAATATAGTAGTCTTCGCTATCTTCTGCTTTTAAAACATACATGTAATACATACTTTATAAAACGATTAAGTGGTCAGGTAACCCCATCAATTAACCTTCCGGCACCGGGCAGGCGTCACACCCTATACGTCCACTTTCGTGTTTGCAGAGTGCTATGTTTTTGCTAAACAGTCGCAGCCACCAGTTTAATGCTACCTCCTTCCACTCCAGCCGCAAGGGCCTTCACGTACCAGAGGCGTACCTTCTCCCGAAGTTACGGTACCATTTTGCCTGGTTCCTTCACCCGAGTTCTCTCAAGCGCCTTAGAATTCTCATCCCACCCACCTGTGTCGGTTTGGGGTACGGCTCGTCATAACATGATGCTTAGAGGTTTTTCTTGGAAGCCGGGCATCAATCACTTCGCACTCTTAAATGAGTGCTTCGTCATCACGCCTCAGGATTAGCATGGAACCGGATTTACCTAATTCCACTCCCTACACGCTTAAACTACCTATTCCAACAGGCAGCTGACCTAGCCTTCTCCGTCACCCCATCGCAGTTATAACAAGTACAGGAATATTAACCTGTTTTCCATCGACTACGCCTTTCGGCCTCGCCTTAGGTGCCGACTAACCCTGCGTCGATTAGCGTTGCGCAGGAAACCTTGGGCTTTCGGCGTGGGGGTTTTTCACCCCCATTATCGTTACTCATGTCAGCATTCGCACTTCTGATACCTCCAGCAAGCCTCTCGACTCACCTTCGCAGGCGTACAGAACGCTCCTCTACCGCGTCAGGCGACAGACTGCAGGAAACAGGTTTCAGGTTTGTTTCGATGAAAGACTTTTATTGAGACCATTGAGCATTTTAGCGATTTCTTGATATTCATCTCGCCATTCTTGCCATTGTTTCTGGTCTATATAGTCCAAGTCATATAGGTATCTGACCCATACGCGCATTTCGTCGGCTGAACCTAAAGCAATATGTATATATCGCCTGAATTCCGCATTAGATCTACGCTTACCATAACCTTCTGCCAAATTGACTGCTATGGATTTACTGGCTCTTCTTATTTGATCGGCCAGTCCATATTGTTCTGTTTTCGGCAATTCAAGACTCTTACGATGTATTTCCAAAGAGATTTTATACGCTCGTTGAAATACGTCTAAGTCTTCGAAGGTTGTTTTCATCTGTTTCCTGTTCCCTGTAGTCTGTCACCTGACACCCGTAGCTTCGGTACATAGCTTAGCCCCGGTAAATCTTCCGCGCAGGCCGACTCGACCAGTGAGCTATTACGCTTTCTTTAAAGGGTGGCTGCTTCTAAGCCAACCTCCTGGCTGTCTGGGCCTTCCCACATCGTTTTCCACTGAGCTATGATTTTGGGACCTTAGCTGACGGTCTGGGCTGTTTCCCTTTCCACGACGGACCTTATCACCCGCCGTGTGTCTCCCGTGCTCAAACTTGTTGGTATTCGGAGTTTGCATCGGTTTGGTAAGTCGGGATGACCCCCTAGCCGAAACAGTGCTCTACCCCCAACAGTTATACACGAGGCGCTACCTAAATAGCTTTCGAGGAGAACCAGCTATCTCCGGGCTTGATTAGCCTTTCACTCCGATCCACAGCTCATCCGCTCATTTTTCAACATAAGTCGGTTCGGTCCTCCAGTTGGTATTACCCAACCTTCAACCTGGCCATGGATAGATCGCCCGGTTTCGGGTCTACACCTTGCGACTAAACGCGCAGTTAACACTCGCTTTCGCTACGCCTCCCCTAGTCGGTTAAGCTTGCCACAAAATGTAAGTCGCTGACCCATTATACAAAAGGTACGCAGTCACTCCGTCACTCAATCACTCTCGTGATTGGGTGACTCCGTTCCAGGTGTCAGGCAACAGGAATCAGGTAACAGTGAGCTGTGTGCTACGCACGCTATCTTTTTTGCTTTTTAAAATAACGTCGCTTGCGACTCAACTCGCTGTTTCCTGTTTCCTGCAATCTGTTCCCTGCTGTGGGACGAAGTCACTCAATCGTAAAAACGATTGAGTGACGGAGCTCCCACTGCTTGTACGCATACGGTTTCAGGATCTATTTCACTCCCCTCTCCGGGGTTCTTTTCGCCTTTCCCTCACGGTACTGGTTCACTATCGGTCAGTAAGGAGTATTTAGCCTTGGAGGAGGGTCCCCCCATGTTCAGTCAAAGTTTCACGTGCTCCGACCTACTCGATTTCATCCAGCCTCAGTTTTCGTGTACTGGGCTATCACCGTCTATGGCTGCTCTTTCCAGGGCATTCCACTAACTGAGGCTGGACTTAAGGGCTACTCCCCGTTCGCTCGCCGCTACTTAGGGAATCTCGGTTGATTTCTTTTCCTCGGGGTACTTAGATGTTTCAGTTCTCCCGGTTCGCCTCTCTACCCCTATGTATTCAGGGTAGGATAATCTGCTTACGCAGATTGGGTTTCCCCATTCGGAAATCCACGGATCATAGAAAGTTTGCATTCTCCCCGTGGCTTATCGCATGCTACAACGTCCTTCTTCGCCTCTTACTGCCCAGGCATCCACCGTATGCGCTTATTCACTTGACCATATAACCCGAATCAGTCTGTGTCGGATACTCTTCGTATCTTCTCAGCCCGCTGTGTTATATGTGTCAGCTGACATTTTCGCTTTTTCTGCTTGAGAACTCATTAGCATCGTTTCAATAGTCGCCTATCGATTCGATGTAACTCGTTTGTGCTTTATTCTAAAAAAGAATAAAACGTTTACAGATTTCCACATTGTTAAAGAGCTATTCGTTTAAAAAACGAATTCTATCGATTCTTTTTTGAAGAATGGATAGAATCGGTCTTTTTACCGCTTGCCTTTTTGCCATTTAAATGGTGGAGCCAGGGAGGATCGAACTCCCGACCTCCTGCGTGCAAGGCAGGCGCTCTCCCAGCTGAGCTATGGCCCCGTGTCAGACTTCAGGTAACAGGTAACAGGAATCAGGCCACTTTTGTCTGACGCGCGTTTTCTGTTACCTGTTGCCTGATCCCGGTTACCTGAGTGGTGGGCCTGGGAGGATTTGAACCTCCGACCTCACCCTTATCAGGGGTGCGCTCTAACCAACTGAGCTACAGGCCCAGGCTCATCTCTTCCAATCGAAATAATTTGTTGTGAGTACTTATGACGGCTTTTAGCTGTCTTTGTAAGGAGGTGATCCAGCCCCAGGTTCCCCTAGGGCTACCTTGTTACGACTTCACCCCAGTCATGAATCACTCCGTGGTGACCGCCCTCCTAAAAGGTTGGACTAGCCACTTCTGGAGCAACCCACTCCCATGGTGTGACGGGCGGTGTGTACAAGGCCCGGGAACGTATTCACCGCGGCATTCTGATCCGCGATTACTAGCGATTCCGACTTCATGGAGTCGAGTTGCAGACTCCAATCCGGACTGGGACCGGCTTTCTGAGATTCGCTTACTCTCGCAAGTTCGCTGCCCTCTGTACCGGCCATTGTAGCACGTGTGTAGCCCACCCCATAAGGGCCATGATGACTTGACGTCGTCCCCACCTTCCTCCGGTTTATCACCGGCAGTCTCCCCAGAGTCCCCACCATAACGTGCTGGTAACTAAGGATAAGGGTTGCGCTCGTTACGGGACTTAACCCAACATCTCACGACACGAGCTGACGACAGCCATGCAGCACCTGTCTCCAGGTTCCCGAAGGCACTCCTCTATCTCTAAAGGATTCCTGGGATGTCAAGGGGTGGTAAGGTTCTTCGCGTTGCATCGAATTAAACCACATGCTCCACCGCTTGTGCGGGCCCCCGTCAATTCATTTGAGTTTTAGCCTTGCGGCCGTACTCCCCAGGCGGTCAACTTAATACGTTAGCTCCACCACTAAGACCTTAAAGGTCCCAACGGTTAGTTGACATCGTTTACGGCGTGGACTACCAGGGTATCTAATCCTGTTTGCTACCCACGCTTTCGTACCTCAGCGTCAGTTTGAGTCCAGGGAGTCGCCTTCGCCACTGGTGTTCCTTCCGATCTCTACGCATTTCACCGCTACACCGGAAATTCCACTCCCCTCTACTCAACTCTAGTCTGCCACTCTCAAAAGCCGTTCCCAGGTTGAGCCCAGGGCTTTCACTTCTGACTTAACAAACCGCCTACGTACGCTTTACGCCCAGTAATTCCGATTAACGCTCGCACCCTCCGTATTACCGCGGCTGCTGGCACGGAGTTAGCCGGTGCTTCTTCTGAGGGTAATGTCAAGGCACAGGGTATTGGCCCGTGCTTTTTCCTCCCCTCTGAAAGTGCTTTACAACCCTCAGGCCTTCTTCACACACGCGGTATTGCTGGATCAGGCTTGCGCCCATTGTCCAATATTCCCCACTGCTGCCTCCCGTAGGAGTCTGGGCCGTGTCTCAGTCCCAGTGTGGCTGATCGTCCTCTCAGACCAGCTATAGATCGTCGCCTTGGTAGGCCTTTACCCTACCAACCAGCTAATCTAACGCAGGCTCATCCAATGGCGCGAGGCCTGACCACTAAATACCCTCGGTATCCCATCCAAACAACTGAACCAAATATGGTCATCAGTCATTCAAAAAGATATCCAAAGACACTTAGTGGTCAGGTCCCCCGCTTTCCCCCGTAGGGCGTATGCGGTATTAGCCTGGGTTTCCCCAGGTTGTCCCCCCACCACTGGGCAGATTCCTACGCGTTACTCACCCGTCCGCCACTCGTCAGCAAAGAAGCAAGCTTCTTCCTGTTACCGTTCGACTTGCATGTGTTAAGCATACCGCCAGCGTTCAATCTGAGCCATGATCAAACTCTTCAGTTTAATAATGTTTGTGACTTATAAGATTAGTCACCAATCTTGGCTCGACCCAGAATCAACGTAAATTCTGTCGCAAGAATTGACATGAGTTTCTGTGTCGAATATCTTAAAATCGCTAAAATATCCATCACAAATACCCACACAAATTATTTCGATTGTTTTGTTAAAGAGCGTGACCGGCAACCGGTCTGGAGCACTGCTCCGTTGAGTCCGACCATTATACAGAGTCAAAACTCACTGTCAACATCCTTTTCCAAAAAACTTGAAGAATAAACATGAACACTTCAAATCCACCTGCCTTCCTGGCCTCCCCCGTGGCATTTACCCCGAAAGAGCCGGTCATTATACGCAGCTTTTTACTATTGTCAAAATGTTTTTTGATTATAGGAGAGCGATTACAAATCATCCTTACTGTCAGCGTTCACAACGCGTTGTTAGATTTTCGATTTACTTTTAAAATCAACAGCCTGAATCTATAGATTTTGACGACACATCCCTTCATCGTTGGAATCGCAAATAAATCAGCGATTCGTTAGCGTACTATTTTATTTTTTCTGGTATCTTTAGTTTGAAGTACCGCTTAAACCAATAATTTTACGGAATCCTGTGGTGTAGGGATGTTTCACCAGAATCGACTGCTCCTGGCCATTGCTTCATCGAACAATGCAAGATGTATTCCTTGCGCTGAGAGCTTATGATTGTAATTTCGCACTTTCTTGCGATTAATATTTTTGGAGAACTGTTATGTCTACCATAGAAGTTACGCATTGACAGGCAATGTTAAACTATGGGTTTAAAAAATCCCAAAGTCAATGCAAGGCAAACCTTGATAAGAGAAATAACACGCCCCTCAACAGCCTGCTGTACATTACCCATGTATATGGGTTTTTTATTAAGTGAGCCGAAACAAGCTAGTTGTCGACGATTAGGAGAAGTCATGTCAATATCACATGATAGCGTAAATCGATTTCTAAATCGGGAGCATTACACTGGGCGAGATTTATACAATGAAGCCAGCGCAAGCCTGAATTTAAAGGGCGGAACCTTGAGTGTTGACGATAGTGTTCTTGATAAACCTTATAGCCAATATATGGCATTTGTCAGTTATTTTTGGTCGGGAAAACATCATAGAGCATAGAAGTTACGCATTGACAGGCAATGTTAAACTATGGGTTTAAAAAATTCCAAAGTCAATGCAAGGCAAACCTTGATAAGAGAAATAACACGCCCCTCAACAGCCTGCTGTACATTACCCATGTATATTGGTTTTTTATTAAGTGAGCCGAAACAAGCTAGTTGTCGACGATTAGGTGAAGTCATGTCAATATCACATGATAGCGTAAATCGATTTCTAAATCGGGAGCATTACACTGGGCGAGATTTATACAATGAAGCCAGCGCAAGCCTGAATTTAAAGGGCGGAACCTTGAGTGTTGACGATAGTGTTCTTGATAAACCTTATAGCCAATATATGGCATATGTCAGTTATTTTTGGTCGGGAAAACATCATAGAGCAGTCAAGGGAATCAATCTTGTCACGTTGTACTACACAGACATTCAAGGAAAACACCAACCACTGAATTTCCGGGTGGTCGATAAGGCGGAAGGAAAGACAAAAAATGACTATTTTCAAGACATGCTGACCGAAGTATTAGCTTGGGGACTAGAACCTGGTTTTGTAACAGGAGATAGCTGGTACAGTTGCGTGGATAATCTTAAATTGATAAGAAATCATCAGACAGGATTATTCTTTGCAGTGGAAGGTAATCGATTAGTCTCTGTTGAAAAGGTTCATGGGTTCAAGTCAGGCAATTAGAAATCCCGGAAGACGGCTTAATGGTTTGGCTCAAAAATTTTGGGTATGTGAAATTATTTCGGACGACCTTGAAAGAACAAGTTCCCCATTACATAAGTTCACTACCTGATGAAGAAAAAACCGCTGTTTTTGACAAGAAAGCATTTACCGAACAACATGATAGGCATTGGCAGATTGAGCAATATCATCGGGCAATAAAGCAGGTGTGTAATATTGAGCGGTTCCATGTTCGCAATAAAAGAGCAATAAATAATCATATTTTTTCTGCAATTTGTGGCTTTGTTCAATTACAAAAATTGAGCTTTGCAGACGTGATTAATAATTGCTATAGCGTACAGCGGAATTTATTCTAAAGTGGACCCCATTGTCCAGACAAATTATTAGAGAATTTAAGATAGAACCCTCATAACAGTCAGGCTCAATGGCTCTGGCCCATATTTTCACCCGGCGTCTGCTTGGCAGTGCCGGCATTATATTTATCCACGATTTTAGCGCCACCTCCCGTGGCGAATTGATAAACCCTGTCTGGCGTTTCATAGCCTAACGACTGATGCGGTCGTTCGCTGTTGTAAAAGGCAAAGTAGTCCGTCAACCCCGCTGACAGTGCTTGCAGGTTGCCGTATTGCTTCAAATAAACTTCTTCATATTTCACTGTGCGCCAGAGTCGTTCAACAAAGATATTGTCCAGGGCCCGTCCCCGGCCATCCATGCTGATGGTCACGCCATGCTGACTCAATACCCCGGTGAAGTCCGCGCTGGTGAACTGTGCGCCCTGGTCGGTATTAAATATCTCCGGTGTGCCATAGGTCTTGATGGCCTGCTCCAGACAATTTACGCAAAACGCGCTGTCCATGGTATTGGAAAGTTGCCATGCCAATACTTTTCGGCTGTACCAATCCATGATGGCCACCAGATAAACAAATCCTTGCGGCAGTCGGATATAGGTGATGTCGGTACTCCAAACCTGGTTGGGGCGTGTCACCTCGACGCCTCTTAACAGATAGGGATAGACTTTATGCTCAGGATGCGGCTTACTGGTGTTCGGGCCCGGCGCCATGCCGACCAGCCCCAGTATGCGCATCAGCCGCTGAACCCGTTTGCGGTTGACCTGATGGTTAAGGCCGCGTAAATACTTTGTCATACGGCGTGAGCCATAAAAAGGATGCCGGGTATATTCTTCGTCGAGCAACCGCAACAGTTGCTGATCTTCAGCAGACACCGGCTGTTGTTGGCGTTTTTTCTGTTCATGGATTACTGAGCGGGTAACGTTCAATAACTGGCATTGCCGACTTAACGCCAACTCATCTTTTTGATCCACCCAGCTTTGACGCGTGATCATAGGCTGATCCCGGACTTTTTTTTAAGCCAATCCAGTTCCATATTCAACTGCCCGATTTTGGCGTACAGACGGTCCGGATTGTCTTGCGCCTTCACCGCTTTCGGCCCGCGTTTGCCTTCAAACAGGCTTCCCGCATTGGCCAACAGTTCCTTTTTCCATTGGCTTACCTGAGATGGATGGACTTCATTCTCTTGAGCAATCTCATTGATCGTTTTGATGTTCTTAACCGCTTCCAGCGCGATTTTGGCCTTTTGCGCCCCGCTAAAGGTTTTCCGTTTTTTTTCGCTCATTTTTTGTACCTCTTTTTTTCAATAG
Organism: Methylomarinum sp.; assembly: GCA_965277025.1. Classification (GTDB taxonomy): domain Bacteria; phylum Pseudomonadota; class Gammaproteobacteria; order Methylococcales; family Methylomonadaceae; genus Methylomarinum. Next base: position 948,813 of record OZ255706.1, on the reverse strand, counting down.
TCATAGTTTAAACTATTGTCCGGATTACGGGGTCCACTATATTCAACGATGTTATGGCTTCGTTTATCGACACCTTTATGCCAAATATGAATCATTTAAACCCAAAATTTCGATCTGTTGTCAATGCGTAACTTCTATACCATTACTGACCCCATCATTGGCCAATGGTATAAAGATGTCGAAAATAATCTGACATTCAAGATCGTCGCCATTGATGAACAAGATGACTCAATTGATGTTCAGTACTTCAACGGCGATATAGGCGAATATGATACCGATAGCTGGTACAATTCTACTTTTGATTTTATTGAAGAGCCAGAAGATTGGAGCGCTCCTTTTGATGACCTGGAAGCCGACGACCTTGGTTATTCAGATCCGGACAATCACAGCAGAACTGACTCCGATTTCCTTGATTTAAACAAATTGAACGACCTTTAACTAACCTTTATGAAAATGTCTTCACAGCAGTTTTTGGACTGGGAGTCCAAAAGCATTACGCTTCTTGCCATGTCTGGTGCTGGTAAAACTACCTTGGCCAAAAAACTACCCCGAAGCAAATGGTTCCATTATTCTGGCGATTATCGAATCGGCACAAAATATCTTGACGAGCCTATTCTTGATAATGTTAAACGCGAAGCCATGCAATCACCTTTCTTGCGTAAGTTATTACTCAATGATTCTATTTATATTCGCAACAATATTACCTTTGAAAATCTTGACCCTATTTCTTGCTTTTTAGGAAAACTTGGCAACCCTGAGTTAGGGGGACTGCCTTTAGCTGAATTTAAACGTCGCCAACATTTACACCACCAGGCTGAAATTGCCGCAATGAATGATGTACCTGAATTTATTCAGAAAGCGGAAGATATTTATGGCTACACGCATTTTCTCAATGATGCCGGTGGCAGCGTCTGCGAACTTGATGATCCCACTGTCCTGGATACCTTAGCCCAACATACATTAATAATTTACATCAAAATACCCGATTCATTGGAGAAAACCATCATTGAGCGAGCCAAATCTGATCCTAAACCGTTGTACTACCGAGAATCTTTTTTGGATGAAAATTTATCAGCTTATATGAAAGAGAAGCATTATGAGCGGATAGAGCAAATAAACCCCGATGATTTCGTCACCTGGATTTTCCCCCGCCTGTTTCGTGCTCGACTGCCTCGTTATCAGGCAATTGCTGACCAATATGGTTACACAATCAGTGCTGAAGACACTCTCCATGTCAAAAACGAAAATGATTTTATTCATTTGATCGCTGATGCGATCGCTACACAATCTTGAGCTGCCATGCCATTAGTTGCACATACTGATTTACCGACGTTTAGACGCCTTCAAGCTGAAGGAGAAGATATCTTATCGCCTGATCGTGCAAAGCATCAGGATATTCGAGAGCTTCATGTGGGGCTTTTAAACATTATGCCCGATGCAGCGCTAGAAGCTACGGAACGCCAATTCTTCCGATTACTGGGAGCCTGCAATCAAATCGCTCAATTTCATGTCCATCCCTTTACTATTGACGGACTGGAACGCAGTGCCGAAGCGCAGGCTCATATTGACAGGTACTATGATACTTTTGAACAAATCAAAAAAGAGGGTCTGGATGCGCTTATTATTAGCGGAGCAAATGTCACTCACCCTCACCTTCAAGAAGAAGATTTTTGGCAACCTCTGACCGAGGTTTTTTCCTGGGCAAAACAGAATGTCACTTCAATTTTATGTTCCTGCCTGGCCACCCATGCCTTGATTCAGTATTGTTACGGTATTGAACGAACACCTTTACCGGCAAAACGCTGGGGTATCTTTTCTCATAAAGTAATTGAGCGCCACCATCCATTAGTGGCTGAAATCAATACCCGTTTTGATGTTCCTCATTCACGTTATAATGAAGTCTTTCAGCATGACCTGGAAGAAAAAGGCTTAACGATATTAGTGGCCAGCGATGAAGCCGGTGTTCATTTAGCGGTAAGCCCCGATGGTTTCCGTGTGGTTTTTTTTCAAGGCCACCCAGAATATGATGACATTAGCTTAATGAAAGAATATAAACGCGAAATTATTCGTTACTATCATGGTGAACGGGATGATTATCCGCCTTTCCCTGACAATTATTTCGACATCCCGAGTCAATGCCTTCTCAATGCTTACCAACAACAAGTCATCAACGCCAAACGCAGCGGCATTGCCTTCCCTGAATTCCCGGAAGCACAAATTCGTCCCCATCTTGATATTACCTGGCGCGATACTGCAAAAGCTGTGTTCAACAACTGGCTTGGCAAGGTTTATCAGCTAACCAATCAGGATAGACGCTTACCGTTCATGGATGGCATTGATCCTGAAAACCCACTTGATCTGCCACGCTAAAACATGACTACAGCAATTGAAGATCAACACCAGCATTTTTTGCAACAAGCGATTGAACTTGCTTGCAAAAACACCACTGAGGATGGAGGCGGCCCTTATGGCGCAATTATTGTCAAAGGAAATCAGATTATCGCTGCCAGCGGTAACAGGGTAACACTGAACCTGGACCCAACCGCCCATGCAGAAATCATGGCGATAAGATCGGCTTGCCAGACACTGGAGGACTACCAGCTCAGACAATGCATTTTATACACCAGCTGCGAACCTTGCCCCATGTGTCTTGGCGCGATTTATTGGGCACGATTAGAACAGGTCTTTTTCGCCAGCACGCGCTTTGATGCGGCAAAGTCTGGCTTTGATGACAATTTCATTTATGAAGAAATTGCCAAGCCGCCACAACAACGCCGCATTCCGATGCAGCATATTTCTCTACCCTCAGCCAATAGCCCTTTTGAAGCATGGCAGCAGCTGGAGAATAAAAAGCTTTATTAATCTATTCCACAGTGACCGACTTGGCCAGATTCCGCGGCTGGTCCACATCCGTTCCTTTCAATACAGCAACATGATATGACAATAATTGCAATGGGATGGTATAAACAATCGGCGAAATAATATTGGCTGATTTTGGCACCCGTATAATCTGTACATTTTCGCTTTCTTCCGCCTCTAACGTTTCATCCATAAACACAATCAACTGCCCGCCACGAGCACTAACCTCTTCCATGTTGGATTTTAATTTCTCCAATAACGAATTATTAGGTGCGACGGTTATCACTGGCATATCGACATCGATCAATGCCAAAGGTCCATGCTTTAATTCACCCGCAGGGTAAGCTTCAGCATGGATATAGGAAATTTCTTTCAGCTTTAACGCACCCTCCATCGCCACTGGGTATTGTGTTCCCCGGCCTAAAAACAAAGCATGATGCTTTTCGGCGAACTGTTCGGATAGCTTTTCAATTTCTTCATCTAATTCAAGGACTTTTTCCACCGCACCCGGCAGAGAAAACATTTCCGAAACGATTTCACGCTCCTGTTCTTCAGACAGTCCAAATCGCCGGCCTATTGCGATTACCAATTGCAATAAAGCGACTAACTGTGTGGTAAACGCCTTGGTAGATGCCACACCGATTTCTGGCCCGGCACGGGTCATCAATACCAGATCAGACTCGCGCACCAGTGAACTTTCTGGCGCATTACAGATGGTCAATGCATATTTAACGCCCAGTTTTTTCGCTTCCTTCAAAGCGGCCAAGGTATCGGCTGTTTCTCCGGATTGAGAGATGGTAACTACCAGCGTATTTTCTGAGATAACTGGCTGACGATACCTGAATTCACTGGCAACATCGATGCTACAAGGCACTCTTGCCAGCTTTTCAAACCAGTATTTTGCCACCAAGCCTGCATGATAACTGGTACCACAGGCGAGAATTTGTATCGAACCTACTTGGTCAAATATATCACTGGCCTGATGCCCAAATGACTGCTCTTGTAACATGCCATCGATAAAGCGACCTTCCAGTGTTTGCGACAAGGCCCACGGCTGCTCATAAATTTCTTTCATCATGTAATGCCGATAATTTCCTTTATCGACAGCATCTGAAGTGAGCTGACTGACTTTAATTGGCCGATCGACAACTTGATCATCCCGATCATAAATAATCAGATTATCCCGCTTGATTTCGGCAACATCCCCTTCTTCCAGAAAAATGAATCTCTGTGTGACAGGTAACAATGCGGCAATATCCGATGCGATAAAATATTCCCCGATACCCACGCCAATCACCAGCGTGCTGCCTTTACGACTGGCAATCAAGGTATCTGGATAATCCTTGCTGATCACACCCAAGGCATACGCTCCATCCAGTGTTTCTATGGTTTGTTTCACCACCGTCAGCAAATCTGTATTGGCCGTTAAATTCTGATGAATTTTATGCGCAATAACCTCGGTATCGGTCTCGGAAGTAAACAAATAGCCGTCTGCCTGCAATTGGCTTTTTAACGGAGCGTGATTTTCGATAATACCGTTATGAACAACCGCAACACTATCGTTGGAAATATGCGGATGGGCATTTTCAGTGCTCGGCTTACCATGAGTTGCCCAGCGTGTATGGGCGATTCCCAAGGTGCCTCGTATTGGATCCTGATCAATTTGCTGCTGCAAGACACTGACTTTTCCCAATGCCCGTTTCCTATAAATCTTGCCCTCATTAACTACAGCCAGACCCGCCGAGTCATAACCTCGGTATTCAAGCCTTCTCAATCCTTCCAACATAATGGGAACGACATTTCTTTCTGCAATTCCACCAACAATTCCACACATTTTATTGTTCCTTTTTAACCGGTCTTTGCCAATGGCTGATCGTGACTTGTCTGCTGCGAGACAGGGTCAATTGATTTTCTGGAGTATCGCGGGTAACTGTCGAGCCCGCACCAATTGTTGCACCTGCACCAATGGTGACAGGCGCCACTAACTGGGAATCTGAACCAATAAAGGCATTATCGCCAATAATGGTTTTAAATTTATTCACGCCATCGTAATTACACGTGATCGTACCTGCGCCAATATTGACCTTGCTGCCAATCTCACTGTCACCAATATAGCTCAAATGATTGATTTTACTACCACTGGACACAGTGGATTTTTTAATTTCAACAAAATTACCGATATGCACATGATCGGCTAATTGCGCCTGCGGTCGCAGACGGGCAAATGGCCCAACCCGACTGCCATTACCCACCCTGGCATCTTCGATAATGGTATTAGCCTGGATTTCCACTCCTTCTTCAATAACGGCATTTTTTATTACACAGTTGGCGCCAATAGTGACATTATCGGCAATGTGATTTTCGCCTTCGAATATCACATTCACATCGACATGAATATCACGGCCAAGATAGGAAAACTTACCCCTGACATCGAGTCTATTGGGATCTGTCAAGGTAACACCATGCTCCATCATTTGTTGAGCCTGCTGTTTCTGAAACACACGTTCCAAATAAGCCAGCTGAATCCGGTTATTGACCCCGAGCACTTCATCCTGACTTTCAGGTTGAGTGGTTTTAATTTCAAGACCATCCTCAACAGCCATCTCAATAATATCAGTCAAGTAAAATTCATTCTGAGCATTATTGCTGTCGAGCCGCGCTAACCACTGCTTCAATTTAGCACCATTGACAACCAAAATACCGGTATTGCCTTCCTTGATTGCTTGCGTCGCTTCATCGGCATCTTTCTGCTCGACAATTTTACGCACTTTTCCAGAACTATCACGTACGATTCGCCCATATCCTTCCGGATCATCCAATACAACCGTCAGCAATGCCAAGCTGTTTTCATCTACCAGACTCAATAATTTCTTGATCGTTTTTTCTTTTAACAACGGAACGTCGCCATATAGAATCAAAACAGTATCATTGTCATCGATATAATCAATGGCTTGTTGTACGGCATGCCCTGTACCACGCTGCTCTTTTTGCTCTATCCATGTTGCATTAAGTTGATTCAAACGTTGTTGAACCTGATCCCCTCCATGCCCATAAATAATATAAATCTCATTATCATTAATCGACCGGCTGGTATCATAAACATGTTCCAGCAGCGGCTTAGCGGCTATTTCGTGTAAAACTTTTGGCATTGATGATCGCATTCGGGTCCCTTGCCCGGCCGATAATATAATTGTTTTTACTGTCATACTGTTTCCTTCAGAAAGTTTCTGAGAGTTTATCCTGGATATCGCACACTAGGAGGCTGTTGGATTATGGATAATTCTACTGCGACAGCCTCCTAAGACGTTTCAGTTTTATGAAATTTAATAATATTCAGTCACTGCATAACTACCTGGAACTACAGTTTGCACAGGGACGGACGTCTATATAAGCACTGAACAAATCATCCATGACTTGTCAGCGGATACAAAGCGGAAATGTGATTTCCACTTTGCTCACAAAATCAATAGCTTGCAGCTATCAATTTTGACGGTACATCCTTGTGCCGTAGGAATCGCGGATAAATCAGCGATTCTCCCATGAAAACGCTGAACAAATCATCCGTGATTTGCCAGCGGACGCAAAGCGGAAATGTGATTTCCACTTTGCTCACAAAATCAATAGCTTGCAGCTATCAATTTTGACGGCACATCCTTGTGCCGTAGGAATCGCGGATAAATCAGCGATTCCCTGTATAAGTTCAATTATATGAAGTTTACTCTATACATGACAAAAAATATTAAAAGCTAGCGTAGCTCGTTGAAGTGACCATTGGCTGGATTACAATGAAGTCGCTCATTTCATCATGAAACTGTTTGGTTTCACTGATCAGGATTACTATCTGACGTTAGACAGGACGAATTGGAAGTGGGGTAAAACCAATATTAATCTGCTGGTGCTTGCCGTGGTTTATCGGGGTGCCGCCATTCCTGTGTATTGGTTGCCTTTAAACAAGCGGGGCAACTCTAATACGAAGGAACGTATAGCGCTGATGAAACGCTTTATTGCGCAGTTTGGCCGACATCACATCAAAGGTCTTTTGGCTGATCGGGAGTTTATTGGAGACGAATGGATGGGCTGGTTGTTTGAGCAAGAGATTCCCTTTTATATCCGTATTCGCAACAACGCCTGGACAACCAATCCCCAAGGCCACCGAATACGCGTAGAGCGTTTGTTTTATGGGCTTAAGCCGGGTAGCACACGACACCTCTCAACAGCGCGCTATTTGGGAAATTGTTCAATTTATCTCAGTGGGTTACGGCTGAGTGATGGTGAGTTATTAATCATCGTCTGTCAGCATTTGAACCCTGATGCGATTAAAATTTATGGCTTGCGTTGGGAAATCGAAACGCTTTTCGGCTGTTTAAAAGGACGGGGATTCAAACTTGAGGAAACGCGTGTAGTCGGTTATCTTCGGATCAAAAAATTGTTGGTACTTCCCGTTATTGCTTTCTGCTGGTCACATAAAGCAGGCGAATGGAAACATGATTGCGAGTTACCAATAAAAACCAAAACACATCAGCGGCTCGCGCAAAGCCTGTTTCGATATGGATTAGATTGTATCCGCTCAACGTTGTTTAATGTCTTATCTCAATCAAAAAGGATGATTAGAAAAGTGATTGCTCTTTTGCAACCCATACCTTTTGTCACTGGAATACATGAGACTCATTTGTCATAAGTTAATTTTTGTCATGTACAGAGTGAAGTTTAGATGAATTTTTGGTGAAGATTTCTTTGTCCAAAAAAACCGCTATCATTGCTGATAACGGGCTTTTCAGGTATATCAATAAATCAAAAACCTCTTTTTCTAAGACGCTCCAATGTCCGCAATTGCATAATCGCTTCGGCCAACTCAGCCTGTGCTTTGGCGTAGTCAATCTTACCTGATTTATCGTTCAGCGCCTCTTCCGCCCTTGCCTTGGCTTCCAGCGCCGCCGCTTCATCAATATCTTTAGCCCGAATTGCGGTATCCGCCAAAACAGTCACGATATGCGGCTGAACCTCCAACAGGCCGCCAGAAACATAAAAAGACTGGCTTTCGCCTTCATTCAACTTAACCCGAACTTCCCCCGGATTTAATTTTGTAATGAAAGGAGCATGGCGTGGGGCAATACCCACTTCACCCATTTCAGCCGATGCGAAGACCATCTCCGCCAACCCTGAATAAATTTCTTTTTCAGCGCTGACGATGTCTACATGTACTGTCATTGTCATGTCTGACTCACTTATTTCATGTTTTTGGCTTTTTCGACAGCCTCATCAATGGTACCGACCATATAAAAAGCCTGTTCAGGTAAATCATCATATTCACCATCGATAATACCTTTAAACCCGGCTATTGTGTCTTTCAATGAAACATATTTGCCAGGCGAACCGGTAAATACTTCGGCGACAAAGAAAGGTTGAGACAAGAAACGCTGAATTTTACGCGCCCGGGATACAATCAATTTGTCTTCTTCCGACAATTCATCCATACCCAGAATAGCAATAATATCACGCAATTCTTTATAACGTTGCAAAGTTCCCTGAACAGCACGAGCAACATTATAATGCTCTTCGCCTATGACCAAAGGATCTAACTGACGACTGCTGGAATCCAAAGGATCGATTGCAGGATAAATACCTAATTCAGCAATTTGCCTGGACAATACCACCGTAGCATCCAAGTGAGCGAAGGTTGTTGCCGGTGACGGGTCGGTCAAGTCATCCGCAGGAACATAAACCGCCTGGATAGAGGTGATGGAACCTGTTTTCGTTGAGGTGATCCGTTCCTGCAAAACCCCCATTTCTTCAGCCAAAGTCGGCTGATAACCTACCGCTGATGGCATCCGTCCCAGCAATGCCGATACTTCGGTACCTGCCAGTGTATAACGGTAAATATTGTCAACAAAGAACAATACATCCCGGCCTTCATCACGGAAATATTCGGCCATGGTCAAACCAGTCAACGCCACACGCAAACGGTTTCCGGGTGGCTCATTCATCTGACCATAAACCAATGATACTTTGTCGATAACGTTCGAGTCTGTCATTTCGTGATAAAAGTCATTTCCTTCCCTGGTCCTCTCACCCACACCAGCAAAAACTGAAAAGCCACTGTGTTCGATAGCAATATTACGGATTAACTCCATCATATTGACGGTTTTACCGACACCGGCACCGCCGAACAGACCAACTTTACCCCCTTTCGCAAAAGGGCAAACCAAATCGATGACTTTAATACCAGTCTCCAGCAATTCATTAGCTGGCGCCTGATCTTCATAGCTTGGCGCATCCCGATGGATGACCCATTTTTCTTTTTCACCAATCGGACCTTTTTCGTCAATTGCCTCACCCAGAACGTTCATTATCCGTCCCAAGGTTTCCTGGCCGACAGGAACTTTAATAGCATCCCCGGTGTTACTGACTTCAACACCACGGCTCAAACCATCTGTCGACCCCATCGCGATAGTCCGCACAACGCCATCACCCAATTGTTGCTGAACTTCCAGAACAAGCCCGACGCTCTCGACATTTAATGCGTCATAGACTTTTGGCAGGTCCTCACGCGGAAATTCCACGTCAACCACCGCACCAATAATCTGAACGATTTTACCCAAACTCATTGTTTCGTCCTCTTAAAATTCTTTATAAACCTGTTAAACCGCTGCAGCGCCACTGACGATTTCTGAAATTTCCTGCGTAATGGCAGCCTGTCTGGCTTTGTTGTATATCAACTGTAACTCTTCGATAATATTGCCTGCATTATCAGACGCGCTCTTCATGGCGACCATTCGAGCCGCTTGTTCACAAGCATTATTTTCGACCACACCCTGATAGACAATAGATTCAATATAACGGGCCAGTAATACATCCAAAACCTCTTTGGCGTCTGGCTCATACAGATAATCCCAATGTCCTGACAAATCCTCTTCCAGATCAGTAGCTGAAATAGGAAGCATTTTTTCTACATCCGGCTTCTGCGTCATGGTGTTAACAAATTCATTGCTGGCCAAATAAAGCTCATCAATATCCTTTTGATGAAAAGCATCCAACATGATCTTGATTAAACCAGTGCTATCTTGCAAATGCGGAGTATCACCTATTTTGGTCACCTGCCCAACGATATTGCCATTGATGCCACTAAAAAAGCTGACGCCTTTGTTGCCAATGACGGCAATATCTATTTCCAGCTTTTTAGACTCCCATTCTTTGAATTTCTCAAGAATCAGTCTGAATAAATTGGAATTCAAGCCACCACACAAGCCGCGGTCAGAACTCACAACAATAATCCCTACACGTTTTACATCCCGCTGAATCAGAAAAGGGTGTTTGTATTCTGGGTTTGCATGCGCCAAATGATTGATGATCTGGCTTATTTTCTTCGAATACGGACGCGTAGAGTCCATTTTGTCTTTTGTTTTACGCATCTTACTCGCTGCGACCATTTCCATCGCGCGGGTAATTTTTTGAGTATTTTTAATACTCGATATTTGTGTGCGTATTTCTTTACCAACAGCCATTAAACAGCCCCTTACCAGGTATTGTTTTTAATGAAATCTTCGATTGCCGCACGAATCGCTTTTTCAATCTCTTCGTTGTAATCGCCGGTTTCATTGATTTTCGCCAATAAGTCAGCTTGTTCAGCCTTCATATAGGCCTGCAAGGCATTTTCAAAGTCACGGACTTTTTCAACTTCAACGTCATCCAGAAAGCCTTCGTTTGCAGCATACAGAGAAACCGCCATTTCTGCGACAGACATTGGGCTATATTGATTTTGTTTCATCAATTCAGTGACTCGTTGACCGCGTTCAATCTGCTTACGAGTGCTTTCATCCAAATCAGAAGCAAACTGAGCGAAAGCCGCCAGCTCACGATATTGAGCCAAATCCAGACGAACACCACCGCCTAACTTTTTGATAATCTTTGTTTGAGCCGCACCACCTACCCGGGAAACTGATAAACCCGCATTTACCGCTGGACGAATACCGGCGTTAAATAAATCTGTTTCCAGGAAGATCTGGCCGTCAGTAATGGAAATAACGTTGGTTGGAACGAAAGCCGACACGTCACCACCTTGTGTTTCAATGATAGGCAATGCGGTTAAAGACCCTGTTTTTCCTTTCACTTTACCATTGGTCAGTTTTTCAACTTCTTCAGCATTGATACGAGCAGCGCGCTCTAACAAGCGAGAGTGAATATAAAACACATCACCTGGATAGGCCTCACGGCCTGGTGGGCGGCGCAGCAACAATGACATTTGACGATAAGCCCAGGCTTGCTTGGTCAAATCATCATAGATAATCAGTGCATCTTCACCGAGATCCCTGAAATATTCACCCATTGAACAACCGGTATATGGCGCAATAAATTGCAACGCAGCCGATTCCGATGCAGATGCTGATACAACAATGGTGTGATCCATAGCACCATGTTCTTCCAATTTACGCACTACATTCGCAATTGATGAACGTTTCTGACCAATGGCCACATAGATACATTTAATACCGGTGCCTTTCTGATTGATGATCGCATCAGTCGCTATAGCTGTTTTACCTGTCTGACGGTCTCCGATAATCAGCTCACGCTGTCCACGGCCTACTGGAATCATTGAGTCAATAGATTTCAAACCTGTTTGTACTGGCTGGTCAACCGATTGCCGTGCAATAACACCCGGCGCAATCTTTTCAACAGGCGAACTTAATTCAGTTTCAATTGGTCCTTTTCCGTCGATTGGGTTACCCAGCGCATCAACGACGCGACCCAGTAACGCTTCACCCACTGGCACTTCCAGAATTCTACCGGTACATTTAACCGTATCTCCTTCGGTAATATGCTGATAATCCCCCAGCATAACCACACCGACTGAATCCCTTTCCAGGTTTAAAGCCATGCCATAAGAACCGCCAGGAAATTCCAGCATTTCACCTTGCATGGCTTCAGACAAGCCATGTACTCTGATGATACCATCGGTCACACTGACAACAGTACCTTCTGTATGTGCTTCAACGACTACATCAAAGCTTTCGATCTTCTTTTTAATCAGATCACTTATTTCAGATGGATTTAATTGCATTTTTGTTTTCCCACTCTATGTTTAGAGCCTTTTTGCTAATTGATGAAGCTGGCCACTGATTGAAAAGTCAACGACCTTGTCGCCGGCTTTTGCTACGACACCACCGATCAGATCTTTCTGCACATTGACGCTGGCATTGACCTTTTTATGTAACAGCTTTTCGAGACTTTTGACTATTTTCTTTTGCTCTTCTTTTGTGATGGCATAAGCGCTGTACAGCTCCACATTCACATAGCCCTCATCATCCGCCCGATATTGCTCGTATATTTCGGCAATTTGCGGAACTAATTTCAGGCGATCGTTTTCGATCAGAATTTTCAGAAAATCTTCTGCCTCGTCATGAATATGACCCTGACAAATATCCAACATCAACTGGGTCAGCTGCTCTTTTGTAACTCTAGGGTTATCAATAACAGCCTGAAGTTCTTTGTCTTGCACAACCAACGCCAGAAATGATAACGAATCTGACCATATCCCAGCCGCCCCGACTTCCTTTGCTCTTTTGAACGCCGCTTCTGCATAAGGCCTTGCTAATGTTGCTAATTCTGTCATTGCTTAACCTAATTGTTCGGTTGCTTTTTCAAGAATTTCCTTATGCTTGGCTTTATCAATTTCTTCTTTAAGAATTTGTTCAGCCGCTTTCAGTGCTAACGAAGCAACTTGCTTACGCAAGTTTTCCTTAGCCTGTTGCATTTCTTGTTCTATTTGAGCTTCCGCAGCCAGAATCAGTCGTTCGCCTTCTTTTTTGGCGGTTTCCTTAGACTCCTCAACAACTTCGTTTGCCCGTTTTTGCGCCAGGCTGACAATTTCAGCCGCCTGCTCTTTGGCTTCCTTAAGCAGTTTTTTAGCCTTTTTTTCTGCCAGCTTGATTTCTTCCTGACCTTTTTCAGCCGCAGCCAGACCTTCAGCAATTTTTGCCTTACGTTCTTCCAGCGCCTGCATAATTGGCGGCCAAACGTACTTCATGGTGAACCACACCAGAAGTGTAAACGTTATCATTTGCCCGATCAGAGTAGCATTGATACTCATGATGCTTTCCTCATTGTGCCGTCGTTAATGGAGTAGATCTTAACCTGCCGCAGACTGAACAGCTGAAAGGAACGGGTTTGCAAAAGTGAAAAACAATGCCATACCAACACCGATCATGGTTACCGCATCCAGCAAACCGGCAACGATAAACATTTTAACCTGTAACATGGGAGCCAATTCCGGTTGACGAGCGGCGCCTTCCAAGAACTTGCCACCTAACAAACCAAAACCAATCGCAGTACCTACCGCGCCCATACCTAAAATGATGCCAACAGCAATAGCAGTCAAGCCTTGAACTTCAGCAATTAAAGATGCGATTTCCATAAAATCTCCTCGTTATATATCAGTAAAAATAAAAAATTAGTGATCCTCATGCGCCATGCTCAGATAAACAATGGTCAACACCATGAATATGAAAGCCTGTAACACGATAATCAGAATATGAAATATTGCCCATGGAAAACTGAGCAAGGGTTGTATTAAAGGTGGCAGCAAAGCGATCAAGATAAAGATCAATTCCCCTGCATACAAGTTGCCAAACAGTCGCAAACCCAATGAGATGGGTTTGGCAATTTCCTCAACGACCTTTAATACCAGGTTAAAAGGCATCATCCATGGCCCAAAAGGGGTACACGTCAATTCTTTGGCGAAACCGAATACACCTTTCACTTTAATACTGTAAAAAATAATCAAAATGAATACGCTGATTGACATGGCGAACGTTGCATTTAAATCAGTACTTGGTACAACCCGCAAATATTCCATGCCCATCAACGAGGCAATTCCTGGCAACAAATCTACCGGAATCAAGTCCATGAAGTTCCACAGGAATACCCAGCAAAAAATTGTCAATCCCAACGGTGCAATTAAATTGCTTTTGCCATGAAAAGTGTCTTTTACCTGACCATCGACAAATTCCACCAGCATTTCGGCAATATTCTGCGTTAGATTTGGAATACCCGCCGTTGCTTTGTCGGCTTGCGACTTAAAAAACCAAATGAACAAGCCACCCAGAAATGCCGAAAAGAACAAGGTATCCAGATGCAATGTCCAGAATCCCTCACCCACCGTCAGAGGCGTCAAGTGATGTACGATATAACCGGTTGCTCCGCCTTCGCTAGCCATTTTTCCTCACATTCATCAATCACGCCACATCAGTAGCGCAAACCAAAAAACCGATGACACTGCCAGATAACCTGCCAGCACTGTCAATAAATTCACATCAGGGAGTTGAAAAATCATCGCGAACAATGCCGCGGTCAACAATAATTTACCCGTTTCCCCACTATAAAAAGCACGCACAATTTTTTTCGCGCCCTTATCTCTACTCAGATATATTTTCCAGGCAAAATACGCATTGGGAATCAGTGCAACCAACGACCCAAGCGCGGGCGAGCGGGCTTCATCAAGCCCTCCTGACATAAAAAATCCCGACGCTACCACAATAGCCATCAGGACCTGCACTGATAATATCCTTGTGACAGTTGAAAATTGGTTTCCGACTGCCATACGCCCCCCCATATATCAAGCTGTCAAATTATAGCCAGACCTGCCAGTTAAAGCAAGAAAACAAAAACTTAGCCAAACTGAATTGCTATTGAATGCGTTCTATTATTCCTTCCAGCTCTTCCAGACTCGTGTAATTGATGACCAACTCACCCTTGCCACCACTGCGATGTTTGATGCTTACTTTCGCGCCGGTTCTTGCTGTCAGATCTTGTTCCAGACGCAAAATATCAGGGTCTTTTACTGCTTTTTGCGGTTTTTTGGCCTGTGTCGGCTGCTGTAACGATTTAACCAATTGCTCGACCTGGCGAACCGTCAAACCTTGATTGACAATTTTAGCCGCGACTTCCCGCTGCTGTTTTGCCTCCAGGCTCAAAATCGCCCTGGCATGCCCCATTTCCAGCAAACCCTTGGACAACAGCGTCTTCACTTCGCCATCCAGATCCAGCAAGCGCAACAAATTGGAAATGGTCGTTCTGGATTTTCCTACAGCTGAAGCGATTTCTTGATGGGTCAAGCCAAATTCATCCAGAAGCCTGCGCAATGCTTCTGATTCTTCCAGTGGGTTAAGGTCTTCCCGTTGAATATTCTCGATCAAGGCAATCGCCATTACCGCCTGATCATCAAGCTCACGCACCAACACAGGCACTTCGGTCAATTCGGCCATTTGCGCCGCCCGCCACCGCCTTTCGCCAGCGATGATTTCGTATTTATCAATGCCGACCTCACGTACAACTATCGGCTGAATAATACCTTGAGCCACAATAGAGTCAGCCAACTCTCGTAATTTTTCAGGATTCATATCCTTGCGAGGTTGAAATTTACCCCGTTGCAGATATTCAATCGGCAATACTTGTGATGGCTGCGTTTTTTTATCCGCCGAACCGATGACTGGATCGACATCCCCCAGCAGCGCATTCAAGCCACGGCCCAGCCCTCTTTTTTTAACTGCCATTATTGTTCTTTCCGAATCATTTCTCCAGCCAACGCAATATAAGCCACTGCGCCGCGTGAAGATTTGTCATACATTAAAACCGGCACACCATGACTTGGCGCTTCGGCTAAACGGACATTTCGTGGAATACAAGTTCTGAATACTTTTTCACCGAAGAACTCTTGTAATTGATCCGATACATCTTTGGTCAATCGACTGCGGTTATCTAACATGGTGCGTAAAATACCTTCAAGCTGCAGTTTCGGATTGACCGTTTCACGAATGTTTTTCAGCGTTGCCATCAGCGCACTCAATCCTTCCAGCGCATAATATTCACACTGCATCGGGATCAGTACACTGTCGGCTGCTACCAGAGCATTCAAGGTCAACATATTCAAAGACGGCGGGCAATCAATCAAAATATAGTCATAGCGTTTTTTTAACGCCAACACCGTATCCGACAAACGACGCTCCCGATTTTTGGCCGTCATCAACTGTACTTCTGCAGCGGTCAAATCGGCATTGCCCGGAATAATATCAAAGCCAATTTCGTCATTTTTGATAACCAGTTCTTCAGCCGGAATTTCTTCCAGCAACAAATCACAACTGGAATAGTCTATTTCATCCTTATTGACGCCACAGCCCATCGCCGCATTACCCTGTGGATCTAAATCAATCAGTAAAACCGAGCGTTTCGCTGCGGCCAGTGATGCGGCAAGATTAACACTGGTGGTTGTTTTACCCACACCACCTTTTTGATTGGTCACCGCAATGACTTTAGCCATTATTCAGCCCTTCTATAAATAGCAAACATCTTTTTGCCTCCACACCTGGCACGTCTAATGGAATCACTCGTGACACATATTCAAGTTCTTGCTCCTGCTCCGGCTGCTGCCCTTTCATGGCCAGCAAGACACCATCTTCAGCCAAAAGATGGCGAGTCAATTTTACTATTTTTACCGTCTCGGCAAAGGCGCGCATAATGACGGTAGAAAATTTTCCATCAGGACTAAACTGCTCCACCCTGGCATGGTGCACGGTGATATTTTGTAATGCCAATTCCAACACAACCTGTTGAATAAAACGGGTTTTCTTGGCGTTGGAATCCACTAATGAAAAGGCTTTATCGGTAGAAAAAATCGCCAGCGGAATCCCCGGCAAGCCAGCTCCCGTACCAATGTCGGCAATCCTGTTCCCTTGTAAATAAGGCAATACAGACAAACTGTCCAGTATATGCAAGCGCGCCATATCTTCAGGCTGACGAATAGCCGTCAAATTGTAAGCCCTGTTCCATTTTATCAGCAATGTCAGAAAATCCAGTAACTGTTCTAACTGGACTTCTGAATATTCAATATTCTTGTCTTGCAAACCTTGCTGCAAAATTGTGCGACAAGCTTGCATCAGGCGCTTTTCTTTTTTAAATGGATTAACAACAATGAAATCGCCGCCGGTGTCACGCCTGGAATACGTGAAGCCTGCCCCAGCGTTTCTGGCCGCTGCTGCTTCAGTTTTTCACTCACCTCATTGGATAACCCAGACACATGCGTATAATCCAGCGTTTCAGGCAAGCGCAGATGATCGTAGCGCCGCGCTCTGTTAATCTCGGTTTGCTGCCGGTCAATATAGCCCGAATATTTAGCTTGTATCGCCACCTGCTCGGCAACTTGCGGCAAAACATCCTGTTCAAACGGCAATAACCGCAATAACTGCTCGATATCGACTTCAGGACGGCGCAGCAACTCCATCAGATTCACTTCCTTGTTCAGCTTCTTGCCCCAAAAACCTTCAACCAATGCGGCCTCCTCAGTTTCTGCCCGAATCCATTTTTTCACCAACGCCTGCTGAAGTTGCGCAATCTGTTCTCGCTTTTGTTCAAAAAAACGCCACCTTTCATCATCGACCAGTCCCAACTCGCGGCCTTTTTCGGTCAAGCGCAAATCGGCATTGTCTTCACGCAACAATAACCGATACTCCGCCCGGCTGGTAAACATGCGGTACGGCTCCTGAGTGCCGCGCGTAATCAAATCGTCAATCATTACACCGATATAGGCTTCATCCCGCGCTGGGCACCAGCTTTCTTTTTCCTGCACCAGCCGCGCGGCATTGAGCCCTGCAATCAGGCCTTGCGCCGCAGCTTCCTCATAACCCGTTGTGCCGTTGATTTGTCCGGCGAAAAACAAACCGGACAGATGCTTCGTTTCCAGCGAAGACTTCAAGTCACGCGGATCGAAAAAATCATATTCAATTGCATAACCAGGCCGGATAATTTCCGCCTGTTCAAAGCCCAACATGGAACGGACAAAACGATACTGCACATCAAATGACAGACTGGTGGAAATACCATTTGGATAAATTTCGGTGGTATTGAGTCCTTCCTGTTCGACAAAAACCTGATGTGAATCGCGATCGGCAAAACGCATCACCTTATCTTCAATCGATGGACAATAACGCGGCCCAACCCCTTCGATCACCCCCGTGTACATCGGCGACTGATCGAGTCCACTGCGGATGATATCGTGGGTTTCGCTGTTAGTTCGGGTGATATGACAAGGAATTTGCTCAGGATGATCTTCCGCTTTCCCCATAAAGGAAAAAACCGGCACCGGTTCATCCCCATGTTGCACCTGCAATTTACTGTAATCGATGGTGCGCCCGTCAATTCTTGGTGGTGTCCCTGTTTTTAATCGATCGACGCGAAAAGGTAATTCCCGAAGCCGCCTCGCCAATTCAATGGATGCCGGATCACCAGCCCGGCCACCACTATATTGTTCAAGACCAATATGAATACGGCCACCTAAAAACGTGCCGGTAGTCAACACGACCGCAGGGGCGGAAAAAGACAGCCCCATCTGGGTTTTAACACCTGTAACCCTGTCCCCTTCAACGATCAGATCAGCAACTGTTTGTTGAAACAAAGCCAGATTATCCTGGTTTTCCAACATTTCACGAATGGCCTGTTTATACAGCACACGATCGGCTTGCGCGCGGGTTGCCCGTACTGCCGGCCCTTTACTGGCATTCAATATGCGAAACTGAATACCGGCCCGATCAATCGCTTTCGCCATAGCGCCGCCCAGTGCATCGACCTCTTTGACCAGATGGCCTTTGCCAATACCACCAATAGCGGGATTACAGCTCATTTGTCCCAGTGTATCCATATTCTGGGTCAATAACAGGGTTTTCGCCCCGCAGCGAGCCGACGCCAATGCCGCTTCTGTACCGGCATGGCCACCGCCAATGACAATCACATCAAAATTTTTCTGGAACTTCACTGCTTTTTATACGTAAAATGTGGATGGGAGAAAAACTGCCCGTGGAAATACACCGAACTTTCCTGAACACAGTTTGTCAGAAAAAGTGCATATCTTAATGCTTTATGAGGAAAAAAACATAAGAAATTTAAACCGTTGCCGGACAAACCCTTACAAAACCCGGTAGCCAAATTAGCCCACCGCTTCAACAAGGCGAAAGTTTTCAACGATAAAACCCGTTACCAGCGTCATGACAAACACAGAGGCAAAGACAAGGCCAGGGAGCCTTTCACAGTGTCACGATAACGGCCGCCAATGTTGCCGACATTACCGAACTGCCCAATTTGCTGCGTGACAGTGACCGGGTGATATTTGCAGATGCGGGGTACACCCGCGATGAATACAAACAGGGAGTCCGATACCCGGGGATACGGTGGTTTGTCAATGATATGCAGAACCGGTCGAAACCTGTCCTCACGCCAGAAGAAGCGTAATCGGAAACAATCTTCTGTAAGAGCCTGTGTAGTGTATGTGTTTCGGGTGATGAAGCGTTAGTTTGGTTTTACCAAAACGAGTTATCGTGGATTGGAGAAAGTACTTCACAGGAAAATATGTTGACTGGGCTGACCAGTTTTTATCTTTTACGGAAACCGTTAATGGCCAATTGAGGCCCTCGAGCGCTTGGCGTTTGCTCAAAAACGGGTAAAAAGCTCGCATTATGGGCAAAAAAGATGCTTAGCAATATCTCATTATCATAAAGGGGGAATTGTTCAGATGGAATGGACACCGCCTTCCCTTGACCGGCATCGATGTGCCATAGTTAAGGCAAGTTTTTTAACTAAAACGGAAGGAGGCATCCATGAAACAGATTAGCGTATTAGGCATTGATTTGGCAAAAAATGTTTTTCAGCTCCATGGTGTTAACGAACGAGGCCAGGTGGTACTGCGTAAACAATTGAAGCGCAGTCAAATACCGGTATTTTGCGCCAAACTTCCCCCTTGTCTGGTGGGTATGGAAGCATGCGGCGGTGCGCATTACTGGGCGCGCAAGTTACAAAAATACGGTCACGAGGTCAGGCTGATGGCACCCGCTTTCGTTAAACCTTATGTGAAATCCAACAAGAATGACCGAAACGATGCGGAGGCTATTTGTGAAGCGGTTACACGACCCGGCATGCGATTTGTTGCGGTCAAAAGCCCTGATCAGCAGGCGGTTTTTCATTGTCACCATGGCAGGCAGTTGCTGGTGAAACAGCGGGTGGCGCTGGAGAATCACATCAGAGGGGTTTTGCTGGAGTTCGGGATTGCGCTTCCTCGAGGCGTGAAAAACATCAAGCAACGCTTACCCGAGATTCTGGAAGATGCTGAGAATGACTTACCGGTGGATGTTCGGGAGCTGCTGGATACCCTGCAGGAAAGTCACACTTACCTGGAATCCCAGATTGACCGGCTGACCAAAACGATAACCGCCTGGCACCGACAAAATGCGGTCAGCCAACGCCTGGAATCTATTCCTGGAATCGGCGTATTGACGGCCACGCTGCTGGCCGCTTTGCTGGGTCAGCGTGGAGAAGGTTTTGCCAATGGTCGTCAGTTGGCAGCTTACCTGGGCCTGGTGCCCTGGCAATCGTCCTCGGGTGGTAAAGAACGATTGTTGGGTATCAGCAAACGGGGGGATGGTTACCTGAGGAGTTTATTGATCCATGGCGCTCGAGCGGTCATTCGGCATGTCCGCAGGCGACAAGCGCTGGGTCAGCCGGGTGGTCATGCCCGGGTAGAACAACTGTTGACCCGTTGCCACCCTAACGAAGTGGCGGTTGCTCTGGCGAACAAGATGGCGCGAACTGCCTGGGCGGTAACGGCCCGGCAAACCGTCTGGCAACCCATGTACGAAACGATAGAAAGGCGCATGCCGGCATGAGATTCTGCCGGGTGGATTAATGCTTAACAAACAAGTGGCGAATTTTTCGCCAGATCTTCCCTGATATGTCGAAAAATCCGCGAGAGATAAAACCGATTTCAGGAGGCATACAACACCTGTCAACGATTGCATAGACAGTTTATGGCGAAACAGGTCAGACCGCGGCGGGTCAAACCCGGGGAAGCGCTTGAAGCACCGACTTCTTTGTTCAGACAGGGCCCCGCCGGCGAATTCCATAGAGGCCAGGAGTTATAAATACTCCAACAACAGGCCGGATGTAAGACTGCAACTGATTTTTATTTCGTCAAAATTGTACTTGCAAAACTGGCGGTGTCCATGTAAGCAATTCCTTAGGTAACCCGCTGGTGGGCCGGTTTTGTATGATTCTATATGAGCGTATTATTTTATTGGAACCAAACTGGCTGAAACCTCTTCTGGTAATTTCCACATTGCTCCAGTTGCAGGGTCAATAACCAAAACCCCTAATAAACCACCGAATATCAAATTACCTATATACCAGCCATCCATTTTCCCATCAATAGTAATCGTTTTTTCAGCGAACCTTCCTTTTCTAAATGTCACTGTGTATGAAGCAGGAGAAAAATAGCCGTCCCCACTCTTTAACATTACCGTAGAGGGCGTTCTGCCTGAATGTATTTTTATGCCATTAGAATTCGTAATAGTGAAATCATCTTCTGCTGGAGAGCTGTTTATTGTCACAGGGTAAGTACTATCGCTAATAATTGACGCACACCCGCTAATTAAAGAAAAAGCTAGCGCTGCAGGAACTATTTTTTTCATTTTTACTCACATAAATTGAAGTTTCCTGAAAATCAATCATGCCACCATGCGCAACGGCACGGCGCCCAGAAAATTTTGCGGGGGATTGTCATGTTCAGGGCACCGCACCGGGTATTGCAAAATGAATTGCACTTATGATTTGAATCTAATTTTATACAATGGCTTTAAATCCGTCGATTCCTGAGCCGCCTGGACTTTTTGCCGAGCGACACTTTCCACAAATGCCTGATAAAGCGCCTTGCCATGCCATTTTTTAGCATTTGGCGCATACAAACTTTCCATTAACACATCGATTTGATCCCTAAGCCGCGCTTCGCAGTGATCTTTTATCCCGCTCAAGCTGCTGACTCCAAAAGCCAACTGCCCCCACTTCAACAAAGCCTCTTTTGCAGCTGTTGGATCATTGGCGAAACAGGCCTGCTTCAAACTTTTTATCGCGGCTTTCATCAAGTCACCTTGCTCATTTTTGGACGTTTCTTGTGCATTTTTTTGAGAAGAGGGTCGCCGCAAAAAATAAACCAGCGTGATCAACCAGGCGCCTGCCAGAAAAGCTGCAACGGCAGGCCACAGCCATGTATTTTGTGCCGGTTGCTGCGTTGAAACGACTGGACAATCAACTGCCTTTTCTTCAACTTCGGATGATATTGGTGCGCTAGGGCGTGGCTTGTCAACTGGCGCAGGCGAATTTTGCGAGACTGCGATTGCCTTTATTTTTATCGCCGGCAAACTCAACTCCTCCTCCTGTTCAGTTTGGCTGTTGAACCAGCGCAACTTTACCGCTGGCAGTTCATATTCCCCGGGTTTGGACGGAATCAGCGCTATTTTCTCTTCCCGAAAGGCAATAATGCCATCCGGCTTTTTTTGTTCGCGCAATACTGGCTGGTCAGGATATTGATTGAGACCGTCTATATTCACCTCTGGCCAGAGTTTCGGCAGTTGGCTGTCGGTAACGCCCTTGGCCAGCAGCGTCAATGCCCGGGTCAATGGTTCACCAACCTTGATGCTAAAGCTGTCTGCCGACCAGTCATCTTTTAACACGACTTGCTCTGCCGGCAACCAGTGGCCATGATAATTATCAGGAACAGGCTTGACCTGAAGCCTGATAGCTTGTGATTTCAAGCGTTTGGTGACCGTCATTTGCGAGCCGAAAAAACCAAAGCGGGAGCGTCTGCCGCTGATCACCTCGGCTGTCAGCGAAACAGGGGCAATGGTTTGTGGGCCACTTTGCTGAGGAAAAATAGCATATTTTCGCTCGGTGACCCGGTAACGAACACCTCTGATAGCCGTATCGAAATTTTTATCTTCCCCCAGCCTCTCGATTACCGCATCCTCAAGCTGCGGTTCATCCAGGCTGGCTTGAGCGATGGCGACTTTGCGATAGAACCTGAGCGTATAAATCACCTGGGCTTGCACATACGGGGCTTGCTTGTCGACTTCTGCAGTAACGAACAAATCACGTTCTTCATCCGGCACGGCTTGCTGCACCACATTAATACGCAAGGCATTGGAACGGTCTTTGCCAAAGGCAATAGATGGAATATTCAACTGTCCGGTGCGCTTAGCCATTAACACCAGCGTCCAGCTAACTGTACGATTAAAATCACCATTGATCCACTGGGTTTGGTGACTTTGAGACTGATTCAGGATGTCAAAATCCTGCTCCAATGGAGAACAATCCGGTTCATCATCGGGCGTTTCAGTTGCCGTAAAGATCAATTGAAACGACTCCCCCAAACTGACCGGGTTACGATCGACACTGGCCTGAATTCTGGCCGCCAGACTGGTTTGGCTTGCCGCAACCAGCATCAGAGTTAAAAAAATGAAAACAGATTTATTCATTTACCGTCGCCGTTGTTGATATTGATAGCGAAACTTGCGTTTTAACAGACCGGACGGATCATCCGGTATACGATTTAACCATTGTTTGACCGCTTGCTGGTCTTCATCCGGCTTGGCGTCACTGAGCGCTTGGGCCGCTGCCGCTTTTTCCGCATCCGGTTTTGTTGCTTCATCTGTCGCCTGCTGTTCGTTTACTTCGGCCTGCTTGCCCTTTTTATCTTGAGATGCTTTCTCATCAGCCTGGTCTTCCTGCTTTTGGCCTGATGGCTCATCATTTTGCCGGGCATTCGACTCTGATGACGATTGATCAGGGTTTTGCGATGAATTTTGACCATTTTGCCGCTCATCATTTTCTTGATCATCCTTTTTTTGGTCATTCTCATCTTGCGATGATTGAGATTGCTCGGAAGATTGTTTTGAGGATGAGTCTTGTGATTGAGACGGCTGTTTCTGCTGTTGTTTTTGTTTTTTCAGCAACTCTTCAACGATTTTTTTATTTTCCCTGGCCGCCTCGAAATCAGGCCGCATTTTCAACGCCTGCTGATAAGCCTTGATCGCTTCGGTTAATTTACCCGCCTTTGCCAACGCATTACCCCGATTGTAATGCCCATCAGGCGTCTTCAGCTTTTGCCAGCTTTCGGCCGCCTGTTCATATTGTCCGGCCCGATATTGCGCCGCTGCGCGCCAAGCCGGGGTTTTAAATAATTTCGCCGCCCGCTCAAACTGTTGTTGTTCAAAAGCCTGCTGGGCCTGTTGATCTGGCGTTCGCCACAGCTCATTCCAGATGCGGCTGGATTTATCATCGGCAAAACTGTTTTCAGGCACCGGCAGCATCAGCATAAACACCAAAACCAGCAAACCTTTCCGAAACCCCATTGCCGCAAGTGGAACCACCAGCCAAAGCAGCCAGGGGCCAAAATCCTGCCATACATCCAATTTCAAGCTGCTTTTTTGCTGGCTTTCAGCAGATAGCCGATTAAACAGGCGGCTCAAACGTTGAATATCCTTGTCTCCGGCGCTCAGTCGAACCAGTTCACCACCGCCGGCCTTAGCCAGTCGTTTCAATTCTTTAAGCTTCAACCCCGCGACGATGATATTGCCTTGGCTGTCTTTTAAAAATCCGCCTCCTGGCAACTGAATGGGTGCGCCTTGTTCCGTACCGACCGCCAGTACAGAAACACGATATTGTTGCCGGGCCTTTTTCACATCGCTTGCATCGACATCCTCCACACCATCGGTAATCAATAAAATATCACCTTGCTGCAGGCCTGCCTGATGCAATAAATCCACTGCCTGACGAATAGCCGCCAATGTGTTCCTGCCCCGCACGGGCATAATGTCGGTACGCAGCGCTTTAAGCTGACTTAATATCGTGTTGACATCATCGGTCAGTGGCGTCACGGTGAAAGCCTGACGGGTGTAAACCAATAATGCCGTTTGTCCGTCGCGGCGTTGTTTCAGTAAATCGGCGATTTTATAACGGCTGCGAATCAGACGGCTGGGTTTGATGTCGGCCGCATTCATGCTTTCGGACAGATTCAGCGCAATCACCAAACCGGCGTCGTTCCGAAAGGCGGGTGCAGGCAGCCGTTCCCAGCTAGGCCCTGCCATGGCGATCACTGCCAGTAAAAAAGCCAGGTCCAGCGGCCAAAATACCCCTCGCTCAGAGACCACTGAGCGAGCCTGTAATAAAAAGGGCAGCAATTCCGGGTCACAAACCGCCGCCCAGTTCCCATGGCGTTTTTTTTGCCGTTGCAACCAGACGCCCAGCCCCAATAATGGAATCAGCGCCAGCACCCATAAAGGCCTGAGAAAATGGAAATCCGCCAGGCTATCAAGACTCATGTTTTCGCCCTCCCGATCACAACCAGTATGCCCATTAGCCAGGCCAATGCCAGCGGCCAGTAAAACAATTCTGTCCGTGGCCGGTAATAGCGTGCCTCCCTATCGACCGGCTCCAGTTGATCCAGCAAGTGATAAATCTGCTCCATTTCTTCGGTATCGCGGGCTCTGAAATAGCGGCCGCCGGTTTTTTCGGCAATAGCTTTCAAGGTTGTCTCGTCCAGGTCACGGGAGGGATTGACTCTCCGCGCGCCAAAAAAATCCCTGACAATCATTTCGTCCGCACCGATGCCGATGGTGTAGATTTTAAGCCCGAATTGCACCGCCAGCTCAGCCGCTTGCAGAGGACTGATTGCGCCGGCGGTATTGGCGCCATCGGTCATCAAAATCAGCACCCGGCTTTCAGCCGGCCTACTTTTAAGTTTTTTCACCGCCAGACCAATCGCATCGCCGATCGAAGTAGCCGGTTCATCATCGGTAATGCCGATAAAGGCTTCATTCAGCAAACGAATAACGGTTTGCCGGTCAAAAGTCAGCGGCGCCTGCAAATAAGCAGTGGTGCCAAATAAAATCAGGCCGATACGGTCTCCAACCCGGCGACGAATGAAATCGGTCGCCACTTTCTTGACAGCCGTCAAGCGATCGACTCGGTGATTGTCCATAACAAAATCCTGCTCTTCCATACTGCCAGACACATCGACCGCCAACATTAAATCACGCCCGGTGACACTTTGTTCGATCGGCTCACCCAGCCATTGCGGCCGGGTAGCCGCGCCAATCAGCAGACACCAGGCGATTATCGCCAACCATAAGGGCCAGCGGCGCACAGTCACCGAGGCATGCGTCGTCAAGTCATCAAAATCTTGTAAAAATGGTACTTTCAATGCAGCCTGCTGCGCGGTTGTCAGCGGTGACAACAATTTGCGCAGTAAAAGTGGCAACGGTAAGGCCAGTAAAAACCAGGGCCAAACAAAATGTATCATCGCTGTTTTTTAATCCATTGCTGACAAAGCCTGAAAAGTGCATCCAGATCGATATTATCGGGTTCATCCGGTTGATATTGCAGGTCGCCCAGACACTGCCCGACACCGTGCGAAAAAGGCTGGCCAGGTAAGGACTGATCCAGGTATTCCAGCCAGGCTTTACCTGTTAATCCAGCTACTTTATCGACAGGTTGCGTGCTTATCGCCACCCGCCTGAGCAGTATGGATAGCTCCGCCAGTTTCTGTTTGATCGTCAGACTGTCATCCTGTTGAATTCGTTTTAGCTGCTTCAAGGCCGTTTTAACCGCCGTTTTGCGCCGCAGCCATTTCACCAGTCGCCAGAGCAGGAAGGCCAGCAGCGGAATCAAAACAAGCAGCAACCACCAGCCTAAAGCAGGCGGCCACCAGCCAACAGGCTCCGGCAAGATGATATCTTTTAAAGGTATGTCATTTTCCATCAACTCAATATCCTGACCGGATCATCTGTTGTCGCACATTGCAAATAAGTCATTTTGTAGCGCCGGCTGAGTTGCTGCAAATACTGCTGCCGCTCTACAAAGCGTTGCTGATATTGCTGCAAGCGTTGTTGGTCAGCGGTGTCTATGGTGACATCCGTTTCTCCATTGGTGAAACGATAGCGTCCACCTGAAGGCAATGTTTGTTCCAATGGGTCATAAACATGAATCAGCACAACTTCACAATGGCGCACCAGCGTCGTCAGGCGTTGTTCGCTGGCCTGAATGCCGCGGAAATCACTGATCAGATAAATACGGCTGCCCGGCCGGGCATGATGCTGTAAGCGCTGTAATGCGCCATCCAGA
This sequence comes from Methylomarinum sp., assembly GCA_965277025.1. Classification (GTDB taxonomy): domain Bacteria; phylum Pseudomonadota; class Gammaproteobacteria; order Methylococcales; family Methylomonadaceae; genus Methylomarinum. Next base: position 921,972 of record OZ255706.1, on the reverse strand, counting down.
TCCGCTACCGGCGCCACCGGTTCATCCACCAGCCTCTTCAGATATTTGATGACCGCCGCTCGCCCATGCGCTGGTTTGATTTCCTGACAGGCGTTATCGGCAAATAACTGCCCACCAACACGGTCACTTTGTTGCTGCGCGGCCCAGGCCAGCAACGCCGCCAGTTGTTTGGACTGTACCGACTTGAAGACACCGCGCGTGGCAAATTGCATGGTTTGGCGGTCATCCACCGAAATAAAAACAGGCCGTTCCCGTTCTTCCCGATAAATCCGGGTGTGGGGTTTGCCGGTACGGGCGGTGACTTTCCAGTCGATACTGCGGATATCATCCCCCGGCTGATACAGACGGGTTTCATCAAACTCCATGCCACGCCCTTTAAATCGCGACACATATCCAGTGCCATGCAGGGCACGAATCTTGCCCGTACCCAGCTTGACATGGCGGGCGTATGCCCCCAGCCGAATCAACTGGGCCAGACTGACCTGGAGCCGGTCTTCGACAGAAAGCGGAAAAATACTACTCACGGCACCGGAACACGGGCAATCAATTCCCGAATGAAACGATCACTGCTGATACCATCGGCTTCGGCTTCATAACTTAAAATCAAACGGTGACGCAAAACATCGAAGGCCATCTCCTGAATATCTTCGGGGCTGACAAAATCACGCTGATTCAGCCAGGCCCTGGCTCGCGCACAACGGTCAAGCGCAATACTGGCCCTGGGACTGGCGCCATACTGCAACCAACCGGCCAGGTCCTCGCCATAAGCGGCCGCATTGCGTGTCGCCAGCACCAGCTGCAATAAATATTGCTCCAAGGGTTCGGCCATGTAAATATCCAGCACTTCCTGACGAGCAGTAAAAATGCTTTGCTGACTCAACGGCGTATATGATGCCGAGCTGTTCGCCAATTCGCCTTTGGCCTCACGCCGGGCCAGTTGCAAAATAGCCTGTTCATGTTCAGCTTCGGGATAATCGATTTTAACGAAAAGCAAAAACCGATCCAGTTGCGCCTCTGGCAGAGGATAGGTGCCTTCCTGCTCCAGCGGGTTTTGTGTCGCCATCACCATAAACAACGGCGACAAGGGATAAGTGGTGCGACCGACGGTAATCTGCCGTTCCGCCATCGCTTGAAGCAAGGCGGCCTGTACCTTGGCGGGGGAACGGTTGATTTCGTCTGCCAGAATCAGATTATGAAACAACGGCCCTTTCTGGAATTCAAACGTGCCTTGCTGGGGCCTGAAAATCTCGGTGCCCGTCAAATCGGCAGGTAGCAGATCGGGAGTAAACTGCACGCGGTGGAAATCAGCTTCTATACCTTTGCTCAGCACATTGATAGCCCGGGTCTTGGCCAGACCCGGCGCGCCCTCCACCAGCATATGGCCATCGGCCAACAAGGTAATCAACATACGTTCCAGCACTTTTTGCTGACCGATAATCTGTTCACCGATATATTGGCTCAAACGGCCAAAATCATGCTGCGCTTGTGTTTGCGCGGTCTCTGTCATTATGCTTCCTTTTGTTTTTCCATTCATTCAAAACGGCTATCAGACGCCGTAGCCTTGGTAAAAGTTCCTAATTGATGTTATGCATAAGCAATCGTCGACACCCAGGTTAATTAAGAGTCGCAGAAATTTCCATGCAAAGGACAGTCGTCACTCGCCTGCAACAGAGAAGTGTTTGTGTAGGGCGGCTTCGCGCCAGAAAACGTCAAAATCACACCCGCTAGAAGTTACGCATTGACAACAGATCGAAATTTTGGGTTTAAATGATTCATATTTGGCATAAAGGTGTCGATAAACGAAGCCATAACATCGTTGAATAAATTCCGCTGTACGCTATAGCAATTATTAATCACGTCTGCAAAGCTCAATTTTTGTAATTGAACAAAGCCACAAATTGCAGAAAAAATATGATTATTTATTGCTCTTTTATTGCGAACCTGGAACCGCTCAATATTACACACCTGCTTTATTGCCCGATGATATTGCTCAATCTGCCAATGCCTGTCATGTTGTTCGGTAAATGCTTTCTTGTCAAAAACAGCGGTTTTTTCTTCATCAGGTAGTGAACTTATTTAATGGCGAACTTGTTCTTTCAAGGTCGTCCGAAATAATTTCACATACCCAAAATTTTTGAGCCAAACCATTAAGCCGTCTTCCGGGATTTCTAATTGCCTGACTTGAACCCATGAACCTTTTTCAACAGAGACTAATCGATTACCTTCCACTGCAAAGAATAATCCTGTCTGATGATTTCTTGTCAATTTAAGATTATCCACACAACTGTACCAGCTATCTCCTGTTACAAAACCAGGTTCCAGTCCCCAAGCTAATACTTCGGTCAGCATGTCTTGAAAATAGTCATTTTTTGTCTTTCCTTCCGCCTTATCGACCACCCGGAAATTCAGTGGTTGGTGTTTTCCTTGAATGTCTGTGTAGTACAACGTGACAAGATTGATTCCCTTGACTGCTCTATGATGTTTTCCCGACCAAAAATAACTGACATATGCCATATATTGGCTATAAGGTTTATCAAGAACACTATCGTCAACACTCAAGGTTCCGCCCTTTAAATTCAGGCTTGCGCTGGCTTCATTGTATAAATCTCGCCCAGTGTAATGCTCCCGATTTAGAAATCGATTTACGCTATCATGTGATATTGACATGACTTCGCCTAATCGTCGACAACTAGCTTGTTTCGGCTCACTTAATAAAAAACCAATATACATGGGTAATGTACAGCAGGCTGTTGAGGGGCGTGTTATTTCTCTTATCAAGGTTTGCCTTGCATTGACTTTGGGATTTTTTAAACCCATAGTTTAACATTGCCTGTCAATGCGTAACTTCTACCCGCCTCAAAACAGTGGATTACCTTACGGCGAATTCCCCCCTACCGAAAACACTTTGTTTGTCCATTATCAATCATTTCTTCAGATCGATGCGTAACATCAGCTCCTAAACAAACATGGCCAATACTTCGTCCAGAAAATCCCGGCCTTTATCTGTACAAAAAACCCGTTGCCGCTTGATTTTCAATAACCCTTTTTCGACACACTGAGACAAAGCCGGCTCTAGTTGTGTCAGCGACAAACCGGTTCGATGTTGAAAATCACTCAGCTCAAAGCCCTGTTTCAAGCGTAGCTGGTTCATCATAAACTCCAGCGGCAAATCCTGTCGTGTGATCTGATGGCGACTTCCGGCCTCATCGCGCTGCAGATATTGACGGGGATTTTTTGCTTTTTGTGTGCGAATAATGTCATCAGGCAAGTGACGACTGATTTTACCGTGCGCTCCCGCACCTAATCCTAAATAATCACCAAAACGCCAATAATTCAGATTATGCCGGCATTCCTTACCCGGCTTGCTGTAGGCGGAAATTTCGTATTGCTGAACACTTGCATCCATCAAATACTGCTGACAATTTTTCTGAATCTGGTAAAGCGTATCATGTTCCGGCAACGGCGGTGGATACCGATAAAACAGCGTGTTAGGCTCCAGCGTCAACTGATAAAAAGACAAATGATTCGTATTGAATGAAACAGCTGTTTCGATATCCGCCAAAGCTTCGGCTTCTGTCTGCTCCGGCAAACCAAACATCAAATCCAGATTGATATTGTCGAATCCTGCCTTTTGCGCCATATCTATCGCTGTCCACGCTTCCTTAGCATTATGCACCCGTCCCAGTTTTTTTAACTGTTCATCCTGAAAACTCTGGATACCGATCGACAAGCGATTGATGCCCAACGCGTGGAATTCGGCAAATTTCTGACTTTCAAAAGTGCCAGGATTGGCTTCCATGGTCACTTCCACGGTGCTGGAAAATGAAATCAACTTCTGACTGTTATGTAACAATCGATCAATCGCTTCAGGAGAAAACAGACTGGGCGTACCGCCACCGATAAAAACAGACTGAACCGATCTGCTTCCATCGAGTAAATTCAAATCCCGTTCAAGATCCGCCAGCAACCTGTCCACATAAGCTGATTCCGGCAAACCCTCCTTCACAGCATGCGAATTAAAATCACAATAAGGGCATTTTTGAATACACCAGGGAATATGAATATAAAGGCCTAGCGGTATGGAAGCTGTCATCAGATCATTATAACTCAGCTCGACAACAATGATTTCAAGACAGCTCTAAAAAAGTTGGGTATAATTTGCAGTCCACCACGCGCCCGTAGCTCAGCTGGATAGAGCGCAGCCCTCCGGAGGCTGAGGCCAGAGGTTCGAATCCTCTCGGGCGCGCCATTTTGATCTCTACCTTCCATTCCTCTGCTTCTGCTTTATTGCAAAAAACCTGAATTGGCGACCTCACGATATTAGAAGTTTAAAAGCAAAGTCAATTTGGTCAAAAGTTTTTCGTCTCCCTGACATGATGTACACAAAAGCTCTCGCTTAGCATAGACCACGAGAACTTTTGGAGTAATTTATATATTCGTTTGAAAATTACTCGCCGTCTTCAAATTCAGCATGATTAAATCTCAAAACATTACAATTTTCCTTAATCGTACGTTGCATTGCTTCATTAAACTCTTCTTTTGATTTGGCTTGTATTTCAACAGAAATAGTCACATCAACACCAAGCTTCGATGTAAATAGCTCCACCACCTCATCGACAATCATTGCAAAATCCATTTTTGCCTTGACAGGGTCTAAATCAATTGTGCCATAGAATTGCCGTTTCGGCTTTCCGTTTAGATGCTGTGTGGATATCGGTGAAGTAGGTTCTGTTGAATGTGGATAATCCTGCGGAATTCGTTGTTTGTCTTCACCTGACTGTGGTGGCTCGACAAAAGCGGATTTCATGCTGTTCATATAGGCTGCCGCTGCATCAACCTCTATCAATAATGACGACTCATCCAGGATGATACTGGTATTGCCGCCAAACACAAAGCCCAAATACTTTTCATTCTCTTTGCCAGTAGCAAAGCCAAAAAAATCTTCAGATTCAAGCCCCTGTTCAATCGCGTTTTTTAATACATCATCCTTAATCAATCGAGGCAAATACAGATAATGACAGCAGTCCTGCCAAACCTTCATGGCGCTGATTTCCGTCACGCCTTCCTTGAAATACCACTGTTCCAATAAATGCTTCAAATGAATAGGCGACCATTCAAAAATCACCCATTCTTCTTCTTTTAACTTATTCTCAATTTCCTGGACAAGATTCTGCGCAGCGGGTGAAACACTGACCACTTCCCAGTCTAATTGGGGTTTACCCTTAACAAATTCCTCAACTGGACACAAAAGCCATTTATAAGTTTCTCTCACTAATTGCCGCAAAGACTGTTCGGCTGACTCTTTATACCGCTTGGCCTGTTTTGCCTGGAAAAGATCAAGATTGAGTTTCTCGTTATCAATATCAGAAACGATAGACTGCCAGGCCAAAAAAGTCTTTGCCTGATCCCGCAACCGACTGAGCACATCTAAATCCGCCGCCAGAAAAATCAACCGGTTTTGTTTTTGCCTGGGTTGCTCTCCTCGATAACGCAGAATTTTTTCCGCTGCGGTAAATGCCATATTATTCGGTCCACGGCTATAACCCGCCTGCTTGACTGGCAATACCACCAGACGCGGCCCGATACCATAATCATCCGGCACATCATCCGAAGGAGTAAACACATGAATCCCTGCAAAGCAATGTTTACGACCAAATATCCGAGACACACGATCTTTCAATAGCGGTTGCAGTTCTTCCCTGTCATTTATTTTTTGCTTGCGACTTTCCATCTCCCGACGCAAATTGGGCTTCGTGTCGAACCAGAACCGGTCTTCTTCTGCATACAAATAATGCAACCGGTCACGCAAGCGCTTTAACACATCCTCATAGACCCCGATAGTCTGCCCTGGCTGAACACAGCCCAGCAATACATGCTCAACTTTAACGCCACGCACTATTTGTTCGGAAGTAGACGGCGCACTGCCTAAAAAAATAGTACGAGCTGTTCTTTTTGCGGCATGCACACTGCCAAAGCGTGTATCTTCAGAGTCAATGTCATAAGGTTCTGAACGAACACCATCAATTTCTTTTTCAATCACCGGCTCCCAGCCCTGGGGCAAATAATGAATGCTTTTGTTACGCACATTACTATCATCCAAAGGAATGGAACCCGGCATAATCAAAGCATCGCGATTATCGGAATTCCACAACCGATGAATCACAATGGCCATATACTGCAGCACCCCGCGAGTGCGCTGAAATTTATCCAGAGTTGACCAGTCCTCATAAAGCCGATCAAAAATTTCCGGATGTATCGGATAAGACTGGCGTAAACGCTCCTGGTAATGGTTGTTTTGAGTTTCGGTGGGAAACTTATTGTCATACTGACGATACAGGTCTGAAAATTGCTGACACACGCGATCTAATTCCGAGGTATCACCCACGGTATCAAACAAACGTCGACGCACAATTTCAAAAGCCTCTTCAGTAGCGACTGGTTTCCAGACTGACTCGACACGGGCAAAATATTTTTCCAGTGAATTCAAGGTGCGCTGCCCCATCACACCACCGACTTCCATGTCGGATTCCGGCAATGATGCCAATAACAAGGTATTAGGCACAGCTTTCAAGGCTTCAGTCAATGCCTGGATAAAGGAGATATTACTATCAAAAGTTCCTGCCTGATAATGTTGCCCCGGCTCAAACTGGCGAATGAAGGCCACCAATTCGTCGATTAAAATCACGCAAGGCGCGGCCATGTTCAGCAATTCGATCAATACCTCTTTACCCGGCGATGTACCATCCCGATCGGCATCCTGAACCAATTCATAACCTTGTTTACCCAACAATTGCCAGGCCAACTCACCCCATAAAGTATTCACCTGCAAGCCATCATAAATTTGCGGCTGACTTGGCGACAGTCTAATACCATCCAGAATGGCGACATGTGCCTGGGGTAATTCCGCAATACCCGCTTCATCCAAAATGGGTGGGATGCCAGCCAGTTTATTAGTGTTGACATGGCGTGAAGCCAAATGAAACACAGCCAGCATGGTATGGGTCTTACCACCACCAAACGCGGTCTGTAACTGGATGACGGGATCGCCGCCCTGACCTGTTAAACGCTGCACGACCGACGTTAATAACAAACGCATCCCTTCGGTAATAAACGTCCGGGCAAAAAACTTTTCAGCATCCTGATATACTTCGGTCGCTTTTCCGGCAGCGACCTGGCTAATATCTGCGGCAAATTCTGATTGTTTAAAGGTACCTTCCAGTACATCCTTATGCGGTTTGGCGATTTCTCGCCAGGGTTTGATGCTCATGGTTCTATCCTGTCACTGACCAAGCTATATTTGTGGTGATTGTATTTTGTTCGGCAATCACTGGATGGGAGTCGATTGCCTTCAACAACCTTTTTAGTTTTTGTTTTACTGAAGCAGGGTCAATGACCCTGGGAAATAATTTTGAATGCATTTTAGGCTGTTCTAAATGTAATACCACCTTGAGGCGATGATTGCGCAATGCTTTGTTAGCAAAAGCTTTTTCATCTGCATCATTGGCATTACAGCGAGCGGCAACCAACCCGGCCAGGGTATCCCTCACTTTAATGGCAACCTCTTTACCTAAATCTATCGGTTTAGTTCGTCTATGTTGCCGATAATCCTTAATTTCAATTAACCATGTTGTATCGTTTTCTATGCAAATCATATCCACCGCCTTGGAGGAACCACAGACACGCTGAAACTGATTTCGGTAAAAAGACCAATCGTCATATTTACTGGCTTGAGCAGTCCCGTTAAAAATAAATTGCAAATTTCCCTCGGATAAAGTCGTCATTGCTCATTACCTATCGACATAAAGCGATCTGACTGTTCCAAATCTTCATCCAACAAAACTAAAGGGTCTATTTCGTCTACCGTATCACCTTGGTGAACTTGAATACCTGATGATGTTTTTTCCAATGCAAAATAGCGTTGTGGCAAACTTTTATAGTCCTCTTGAGCGGCAAGAATTTCTAACTCCCGCAACAAGAACAGGCTGTGGGTAGCAACAACTACCTGAATACCGTTCTTACATAAAAATAGTAGCGCTGCTGCAACATCCTTGATCAACTTTGGATTCAAATTACTTTCAGGCTCATCCCAAAACAAGGTATCGCCCCGTTCCAGGCTGCCGTTTTCTATCAAATGCCTCAAGGTTGCCAGCTTTCTGATACCTTCTGCGACCAAAGTAATTTCCCTGCGCTTTTTGCCATTAGCAACCAGATAAAATTTACCGCCGTCCAATTCCAAAGCGCCGCCAATATCTTCGGCCAAATCTTGCAAAGCATCTACTAAAAATTCAGGAATATTTTTTAATTTTGGCATCGATAAATTTAACGCAAGATCATGGTAGGTTTCATCCATGGCTATTTCACGTTTTGTATACAAAGCCAAGAAGCCTTCAAAAAAAGAAAGCATTTCTTTGGCTGGTAAATAAACGGCTTTTCCACAACTGTCATCATCTTTAAGGTCAATACAAAAACTTTCAATGCCGATATTTTCCTTGGCGAGCTTGGAAAATGAAAATTTCCAATCAACTTCATCAAGATATGAGGAATCCTGTAAGCTCTGAAAAGGAATACATCGTCCAAAAACCATACTCTTACCGTCGCTCTCACTGTTAGCCAGGCTGCCAATTTTATCTGGTTTAAATAGTTGCTTCAGATGCAAGGAAAAATAATTTTCGATATGTTTTTTGGCTACATTTGGCTCCTTGGCTAACCGAGGCCAGGCATTGGAAAATAAATAGCCCAACTTCAGCAAATGTGTTTTACCCGTACCATTCTCGCCGATAATCACATTTAACCCTGGCGAAAACTGCAAATCCGCTTGTTCAAACGCGGTAAAGTTGCGTAATTGTAAATTTCTAATCATCGCCTGTTACCGTTATGAAAATAGATCACCCTGATCACCACGAATCCCTGCCTCCAATGAAGCCGCTACAATCGCATGCCAGGCGCCAATCAGTTCGTTATAAGCGCGAGCGTCTTCCGCCCAGCCTTTGCGCTCACACAAGGTATATAAATGATACGCCAACTGACGGATGGATTCGCCGCGTTCGGGCATTCTGGCCAGCAATGCACCGGCTGCTGATTCCCCCTGTTGATTCAAGGCGCGAATCAGTTGATGAGCGGCCTCCCAGACCGGGGTGCGATTATCGGCTTTGGGATCCCAATCGGTGGGGTATTCTTGCCATTTGAATAACTTGACCTTGCCGCCACCCGATTCGATAACCCCTGCATCATGAACGCCATCGACCGAAGTGCCCTTGGCGCGAGCAAGCGTATCGGCCTCACCGAAGGCGCCGCTGCTCCAGCCGTACTGGTCGAACCAGCCAGAGCAGAACTGGGTATCAGCATCGAAACTGCCGGATTCTGGGTTGAGGTAATCGGTAATGGCGCGGTTAATCAAAACAAGCGCCTCATGCACGCTCATGCGGCTGCCATCGGCGTCCAGAATACTGTCGTATTGCGAATAGATCGCCATGCCGGGGCCAATGGCGGCCTGGGCCAGGTCGACCGGCGCAATCGGGGTCTGGCCGGTTTCGCCGCCAATCATCGCCTCCAGTGCTTCGGGCATTTTTTCGCGCAGTTCACGCTGGAACTGACGGCGGGAAATGGACTCGGCGTTGGTGTGGCGTTTTTTGCAGACCAATACGACAGAAGATGCGAGGGCATTGGTACCAGAACCAATCATGCGATTGGCCATTTCGGTACGCATGGGCCAGGTGCCATCAATGGAAAAACCGGCACGGATAACGGCATCCAGAAAGGTTTCCCAGCCGGTATTGGAGGTGCTGCCATCTTTGGTTTCGGATTGCTTGAAGGCGTAATAGATGGTTACCGGGAAAGCGGGATGACCTTTTTCCGCCATATTCTGGATAGCACGAGTCATGCCATCCAGAAAAAAGGTTTCTGCCTTTTCCTTGCTGCCATGACGATACGGCGTGGCCACCAGCTCCTCAGCTTTGGGTACGGCCATGGTGGCAAACAGATCGGGATAGATACTGCGTAACGACCTACGCATCCAGACATAGAAAAAGTCGGACAGATCCGCGTAGCCGATATTGTCATAATAAGGTGGATCGGTAGAAATCACTTTATTTGTACTGTCTTCTTGATTAGCGGCATCTTGCTGGGTTGCCATTCCAGTTCTATTTACTGGAGTGTGAGCTAAGGCCTTCCAAGTCCAGTCAACCATCGCCATCCAATTGCCTGAAGACGAGCAAAACGGGTTAGCTTCGGCGTAGTCCCAGACCATTGGAATCGCTTGGCGGCCAAATGTGTTTCTCATTGTTTCACATGATGAGTTCCAGCTACAAATAGATGACCAATAATCAGATACCTTGTCAGAAACAAACCCCAAATAAACCGCCAAGGCATCCCCGTAAGCCGTTGCGCCTGTGCCACCGGCATCAATACCGAGTCCATCATCCGCCATGCCAGCGGCTTTGGCATCCTGGATGGCTTTGTTGCGCGCCTCGGCCACCAGGTCTGAGAAGGTAGTCAGGGCAACCAGTTGGCGGGGGGTGAAGAGGTCACCAAACTTTGTTAGACCATATAACGGCGTAAACATAGATCGTTTATCCGGCGGAATATCTGTTTCAGGTTTCCACTCAGGCTTGGCTTGTTTAGCGATAGCTTCCATCTCTATAGTTGGGGAAAGGTAAACGCGCCCGCGCTTTCCTTCAGCTACAATCACCATTAAACGGGCATCCATCCTGCCAGCCATACCTTCACCCTTGATATGTTTTCCATCCATTGGCGATTGGGATAACAAACAAGTGAAATTGGCTCCTCGTGCAGCTTTGGTACCTGTTTTAGCTTCTTTGGGTGGGGCGCCAATTCGCACTTCAAATCGATAGCTATTTCCTTCAATTATTGGCTCAATATAAGCCTCTTTGCCTCTTTTACTGGATAGAACAAAACTTTTTGCCAATGGCACATCCACCTGACTAAAGGCCGGATTGGGGCTTTTCACCGTTCTCGCCCACAGCCAGGCAATGACAGTGAGTTCCTGCCCGATATAGCCTTTAAGATCAGGCCGGTCTTTTGCCATGTCTTTGGTAATCTTGATTTTGGGGTAGAGATGGCCAATACGTTTATAGGCTTCTTCCCGCATCCAGTGGCCATAGCGCCGCACATCTTCGGCCAGTCCTTTAGCGCCTGACCAGTCTTCAAAACTATCTTTATTGGATTTTTTTGTTCCTTTATCGCTCGCAGGTACTGGACCAACAGGCTTCTGGCCTGCAAACTTGGGCGGTATTTCAATCATTGCCTTGTTGATCATCACCGCTACTGGATTCAAGTCACTGGCGTAAGCTTCCAGCCCCAGGCGCTGAGCTTCCAGTGGAATGGCGCCACCACCGGCAAAAGGGTCGTGAAAGGCGGGCAGTTTGTCGGGATTAAACAGCTCATCAGCCTGCAGGTGGTTCTTGTTCAGCTCACAGGTCTCGCGCCAGCTTTGCTTGATGGCTTCACGAGCGCGATTCAGAACCTCTTCATTATTGGTGTTTTCCCACTTCACCAGATCACGAATAATGGCAAACAGTTTTTCCCGCTTGATTTCCGCTTCTTTTTTATTGACACCATATTTGAAGCCTTCGCCCTGCTGGTAACAGGGATCATTGACCATTTGTGCAAAAATCACCGCTCTTGCTGCTGCCAGTGGCCGGCGCGCCCACCACAGATGTAAGGTAGATGGGTGGCCGTGACGAATGGATTTTTCCCGTGAGGCGGCGGCATTGATGTCGTCCAGCGGCAAGGCGACTTCGATGAGTTTTTTCGGGCTGAAATTTTTTGTCATTGTTTTATCCCTTGTAAGCTATCTGCGAGAGATAATTTTCAGCATGATTGCCTAATAAAAGTCTTCGCGTCGTAAAAAAGCCGGGCCATTTTTTCTGGAACCATCGTTGTGCTAATTTAGAGAGTATTTGCTTGTCCCCTGTCATGCGGGCTTTCTTAATTTCTTTCTTAATTTCCTGGTTATACCTTTTCAATACTTCCAGTCGGTCATCCAGTAATCTTTGGCAATTCAGATTTAAAATCTCAATTGTTTTTTCTAGAAGTTACGCATTGACAACAGATCGAAATTTTGGGTTTAAATGATTCATATTTGGCATAAAGGTGTCGATAAACGAAGCCATAACATCGTTGAATAAATTCCGCTGTACGCTATAGCAATTATTAATCACGTCTGCAAAGCTCAATTTTTGTAATTGAACAAAGCCACAAATTGCAGAAAAAATATGATTATTTATTGCTCTTTTATTGCGAACCTGGAACCGCTCAATATTACACACCTGCTTTATTGCCCGATGATATTGCTCAATCTGCCAATGCCTATCATGTTGTTCGGTAAATGCTTTCTTGTCAAAAACAGCGGTTTTTTCTTCATCAGGTAGTGAACTTATGTAATGGCGAACTTGTTCTTTCAAGGTCGTCCGAAATAATTTCACATACCCAAAATTTTTGAGCCAAACCATTAAGCCGTCTTCCGGGATTTCTAATTGCCTGACTTGAACCCATGAACCTTTTCAACAGAGACTAATCGATTACCTTCCACTGCAAAGAATAATCCTGTCTGATGATTTCTTATCAATTTAAGATTATCCACGCAACTGTACCAGCTATCTCCTGTTACAAAACCAGGTTCTAGTCCCCAAGCTAATACTTCGGTCAGCATGTCTTGAAAATAGTCATTTTTTGTCTTTCCTTCCGCCTTATCGACCACCCGGAAATTCAGTGGTTGGTGTTTTCCTTGAATGTCTGTGTAGTACAACGTGACAAGATTGATTCCCTTGACTGCTCTATGATGTTTTCCCGACCAAAAATAACTGACATATGCCATATATTGGCTATAAGGTTTATCAAGAACACTATCGTCAACACTCAAGGTTCCGCCCTTTAAATTCAGGCCTGCGCTGGCTTCATTGTATAAATCTCGCCCAGTGTAATGCTCCCGATTTAGAAATCGATTTACGCTATCATGTGATATTGACATGACTTCTCCTAATCGTCGACAACTAGCTTGTTTCGGCTCACTTAATAAAAAACCAATATACATGGGTAATGTACAGCAGGCTGTTGAGGGGCGTGTTATTTCTCTTATCAAGGTTTGCCTTGCATTGACTTTGGGATTTTTTAAACCCATAGTTTAACATTGCCTGTCAATGCGTAACTTCTATTTTCTACTAAATCATAGGTACTTGTATAGTGGTTTTCTGGTGCTTGCCAGTTATTACAAGCATTCTGATCAGGCATAATTTTTCCAGTGGCTTTGTCAAAAACAAACAGGCATGGTGTGGCGATCAGTTCTAAAGGATTCAGATAATACCCTTCACAAGCTTTAGCCAGCTTATTATCCTGGATTAGATGGTCCTTGTGAGCATCACAACTCAGATTAGCAGGTAACGGGTGGATACCTTTATCCGTATCACTACCACCAATGCAAACCACAAAAATATTTTGCCAATCCAGTGCCCAGTTTGTTGTGCCTGTTGAATCTGACTTTGAGTGATAATGTTCTATTCGCTGTTTGTATTCAGGTAAATGACCAAGTTTACTTTCGCAATAGGCGCATATACCTCCTTGATCAGAAAGTGCAAGCTTAAGTGTGGTTTTATAGTCATTGCCCGCATTGTGATCTCTAAAGTCTTGCCAGCTTGCATTAGGGTTGTTGTCAGAAAACCGGGTTAGTTGATTCGCCCCCTGAGTTTTATTGATCTTTTTCAATATCTAACTCCCAAGTTCTGTTCTCTATGTACAAATCCAGCTCTGTTAGTTTTGGTTCTTCTCCTGCATAAATCTCATCCAGTTGTCTGCGCTTTTGTTTTGCCTCCTCTGTATTCCATTGATCTGCATAGACCAGTTTTTCATAGGCTTGTAACAACTGGGTATTTTCGTCTGCCTGTGGACGGGTATCGACCTCAAAGATCCTTTTGAGGAGACGAGAAGATTCTGCACCCTTGCTTCCTGCTGGTGCTGCATGCACTTCACCATCAGATAAAATACGAATACACTCTGCAGGAACGGTTGAAAGAACCTGCGGGCTGTGAGTGGTCAAAACAAATTGTATTTTGGGAAATGCTGCCTGCAATGATCCTGCGACAGTCTGTTGCCAGGACGGGTGTAGGTGCATGTCCACTTCGTCTATCATGACGATGCCGGTGGATTTTTTCGCAGCATCTTCGCCCAAATGTCCATTCAGTAATACGCAACGGTAGGCAATATCAGCAACCATGGCCAATATGTTTTTAATGCCATCACTAAGTTGATCAGCTTTTATTACGCCATATTTTTTATGTCGAAGCACCAAGGCTTCATCGCGTTGGCTAAATTGCAAGCATTTCCACTGGACAGATTTTAGCACTTCATCAACTGCATCCTGTACAACTTTAACCGGTACTTTGAGGCTGGGGTCATCGTCAATAAATCTGGCACCTTGCTGTAATTGCTGTATTTGATTTTCGAGTACTTTTTTATAAGCCTTGGTAAACCATTCTTCAAACTGGCGATAGCTGGATGCCGGATCCAGGCAATCCCGATAGGCAAATGTGCGAATATTTTCGTCATGGAGCCTGCTGCCTTTTTTTGATTCTGTCAGGCGTTTTTCCTTCCACAAACGCCCTGTGCCATAATAACCAAATACAGGGAGTGATATTGGCTCCAACTCCGGATTTCTGATAGTTTGTTGTAATTTTTTTGCGTAGGCTTTTATTTTTTTACTGGCGTTATCATCCTTGGTTTGCGATCTTGGTGCTTCACTATCTCTATAACGCTCCCAGGTTGTTGTACCTTCACCATAATCACCTACTGCTTTGATTGATGCAGGCATTTGTCTTGTCATATCGTCGAGAGCACCGACAACTGTAGTCGCAGGTTGATGTTCAGACTTTACGATACGGACATCATCAATTGTTATGGTATTTGCCGGGTCTGCATAGGCGGTTTTTGCCAGATCAAACTGACTGACATAGGGCCATAGAGCAACCCGAATGGCATCGAGTATGGCGGTTTTACCTTGGCCGTTATTGGCAACCAAAACGGTTGTTTGTGGGTGCAGCTCTATCGACAGCATTCGGTAACATCGGTAGTTATTTAAAATTAAATTTTCCAGTTTCATAACATTGTCTCTTTGAATGTTTCTGTCGACCTTTTCAACGTTGGCAGTGCGCCGTAACGTCCCGAGAGATAACCCCGTTCGATATTTTCTGTGCCCTTGCGTACCGCGAAGTCACTCAGCGGATAGAGGCGGGTTGCCTGGTCTGGTTCACGCTCGCAGAACCAGATTTGATCCCGACGGAACAGGTCCTGATTCAGGATGGAGGTTTCATGGGTGGTAAAAATCAGTTGCGCCCCCTGCCGGTTGATTTCCGGGTTATGGAACATTTCCACCAGGTATTGCACCAGCAATGGATGCAGATTGTCGTGCAGTTCATCGACCACCATGATATTTCCGTTTGCCAGGGTATCCATCCACGGGCCCGCATAGCAGAACATTTTTTGCGTGCCATCAGATTCGTCACCCAGCCCCATTTCGATAATGTCGCCTTCCTGAGTCTGGTGCTGGGTAAGAATCTGCTTGCCTTTTGAACTGCCAAGCTGGCTGGTCAACAACGCTTTAAGCTGTGGTGGCATGTTTTGTGTGATGGCATTGAGATGCTCGCCATCCACCTCACGCAGGCTGAGGCCTGAGATGGCAAAGTCAGCCGCCTGCATAAAGCGCAGCACCCGTGCCTGCTGCTGTTGTTCCAGCAGGCTAATAGTGAACAGAGGCTGCTGGTTCCAGCTTTCTCTGCCAACAGCGATTTTCAGTTTATTGGCAAACCAGTTGTAAATCGGCGTGAGCTGATCACTGTTCAACTGAGCCGCGGTGGCGAGCAACAAACCGTTAGGGCGCGTGACGCGCTCCCATAGTTCTTTCTCACCTTTGAGCTTGTCACCGAATTTTGTCTGCGTATTCTTTTGATCTGGCAGGCGTTGCCGATGAAACCATTTTTGGGCTTTGCCTTTTGGAAAGGCAAACAATCACTCTTCATGAACCTGCTGTTGATCAACCGCTACACCATATTGATAACGAACTTTATCGACAATGAAATGAATCCCGAATTCGGATGGACTGGTGCGCGCCTTGCTACTCATCAGAAAGGGGGTAACAGGCAGTGCTGCGTTTGGCGGGCGCCGGTGTGAGCCGACAACCAGGGCTTGCATGGCGGCTAGTGCGCGCAGCAGGTTGGTTTTTCCCGCCGCATTGGAGCCGTAGATAACGGCTGATCTCAGCAATGGATTCAATGATGCGGGGGCATCATTGATCTGCAAGACATTGGTGTCTTCAAGCTCCTTTCTCGCACCTTTCACCATGGACAAGAGGGCTTCATCACAGATGGAGCGGAAGTTTTTTACGGTGAATTCAATGAGCATTTTACTGTCCTGTATCTGTTTTTATTATAAAATTTGCAGAAAAACTGCAAAAATGCAATATAAACACATATTCTACGCTGATCACAGTGTTTTCTCCGGCACAACGGCCCTTGAAAGCAGGTCGCTCAGATCATAGTTGATGCTCGCTACGCCAAAATCCGGTTCCTGATTAAATGGATTTTTAATGTAAAAAGGGCCTTCGTATTCTTCGCCATCGACGATCACAATGGCGAGGAGAAATTGCTCTGCCTGGTTCAAGGCATAGATGATTTCATTGCGGCTGACGGTAATGGTGCTTTGTCCTTTGGCCCGGCCTTTGACTTCGATATGCCGGGCATCGGGAAGTCTGCCATCAACAATGGGCGGTTGTGCGGTAATGTCCCAACCGCATTTTTCGGCTGAGACATCTTTGGTCTTGTTACCAAGGCTTTTTTCTTTTTCGATAACTGCTTGCATGGCGATTTGTTCAATGCGTGCCCGTGCTGCAGAATCGATACTCAAGGCTGGAGCACCTTTGCTTTGGGCAATAAGCCCTTGGGGAATGATCAGCGCACCACCAATAACCACCGGAGTGCCGGATACCACGTTAGCCATATTTTTCAGTTCTTTTTTTCGTTGTTCCAGCCTGGCAGTCAATTCTTCGACCCTGCGTTTGGCATTATCCGGCTGCAGTCGAGGTTGTTTTCCTGCTGCGACATCTTCAGTCAATTTGATGTAGCGATCCGACCAATAGTTGATTTCTTTGACCAGGCGTTCATTGACCGCAGAAAGGATTTTTTCAGCCTGCCTCACCCTGCGTTGCTTGACTTCTCTGTAATGCTCAGGGACCAGCCGCTGCGTGGCATATTCCAGCGCCTGAGCATCCAGATTATTTTTCAACCATTCGGCAGATAAGATGTCTTGAACAAAGGCTTGTTCATTTTCGGTGACAGGCTGCAGGTCAAGATGTGGCGCCCAACCGGCATGACCGCATTGACCTTGCCGATCAATAGTAACAAATTGCATGCGGCGAGATACGTTAATGGCTGTATCATGATGGCTGCCGCCCTGACGAACGCAGTGCTCAATCATAAACAATATTTTCGGCTCTAAGTTTTCATCATTGGAGTCGATCAGCACAGCACCTTGCTTGAGTTTACTGCGGTGAGCTTCCAGCACCATATCGGTCACTGAGTGCATCAATGGATGCCCTGGATGAATCAAATCAGCCATTGGTTTCCCATTCAACCGAACATGCTGTTTTTCAAAACAGATACGCTGGTATTTTTTCAGAACAGGAGTGCGGGATTCACCAATGATGCGATCACGCTCCCGAATGGCGGCAGGTACATGTTTAATTTCATATCGTCTGGCTTCCCTGTTACGCATTTCACCGCCCAGGGTTTTAAAGGCTTCGGTAAAAAAAGTGCGAACAAAATAGGGCTGTAATTTACGCGCCTCGGCCTTTTCCATTTCTTCTTTAACGGCATAGAGTTGTTCCAACCCCATATGCTCTTCGACCAGGGCATTGCGTTTGAGAATGGCTTTCAGATGTTCGGTATCCAGTGCATCATCAATGACTTCGTTCAGTCTGGCCTTGACATCAGGACGATCACCATAACGAATTGCATCGATCAACAGATCTTTGAGTGAGACATCTTCAAAGGCTTCACCGAGTATATCGAATACACGTCCACCCAATGCGGCTCGTTCAACGTCCAGCTTATCCAGCAATTTTTGAAAAACAGCGCCTTCCCGAGTTTCTCTGGCGACGATATTCCAGAGATGACAGACTTCAGTCTGGCCTATTCTGTGTATCCTGCCAAAACGTTGCTCCAGTCGGTTTGGATTCCAGGGCAGATCATAATTGATCATCAAATTGGCGTTTTGCAAGTTGACCCCTTCACCTGCCGCATCGGTAGCCAGCAGGATAATGACATCACGGTTGTTGCGAAATTCTTCCTGATTTTTTCGCCGCTGATCCCGGTTAGTGCCACCATGAATCGTCAGTACGACTTCCTGCTTACCCAGTAGCCTGGTAATTCGTTTCAGCAAATAAGCCAGTGTGTCTCTGTGTTCGGTAAAGATAATCAGTTTTCGACGGTTGCCATCACGATCGAACATTTCCGGGGTGTCTTGCAACAAACTGGAGAGTTCCTCCCATTTTTTGTCATTACCAGATTGCACAACATGACAGGCCTCGCTTTCCAGCTCTTTGAGCATCTCAATTTCAGCATGCAGTTCCTCAATAGTTTGGGCTGCTGTCGCTTGATCCACCACATTTTCAACCCAGTCTTCATATTCACCAGACGACATTTCATCTTCGGCTTCGTCTATGTTTTTAGACAGGTCTTTGACAGTGTATTCCCCCAGGGTTTCAGCAACTTTGTGACCACGTTGCACCAGCCTTTCTTCTTCCAGGCGATTTTCCAGACGTTTACGGCGTCGTTTAATAGACTGATAGATGGCTTCGGGGCTTGACGCCAGGCGTCGTTGCAACTGAGTGAGTGCAAAGCCGACAGTGCCTTTGCGCTTGCCATCCAAATTGTCGGCCCGGTTCATTTCATTGCGGACGTAATCGGTGACTTCCGAATAAAGTGCAGCTTCCGGCGGTGATAATTCATAATTGGCTGTATAGGCTTTTCGCTCTGGAAACAAAGGCGTACCGTCAAACTTAAGCAGATCTTCCTTGACCCTGCGGCACATCATGTCAGAAATATCGACTTTGTGCACACCTTCACGAAATTTACCGTAAAAACGATCAGCATCCAATAAAGACAGAAACAACTGGAAATCTTCTTCCTTTCCGTTATGCGGTGTTGCCGTCATCAACAGGAAATGTCGAGTCACTGAACCCAGTAATTTACCGAGTTTAAAGCGGGCGGTTTCTGTCACCTTATTGCCGAAATAGTGGGCTGACATTTTGTGCGCCTCATCCACAACAATCAAATCCCAGTCTGTTGTTTTCAGTTTTACCTGAAACTCTTCATTCCGGGACAATTGATCCAGGCGAGCAATCAATTGGTTTTGTTCTTCAAAATAATTACCGGAAACGCATTGTTCCTGTTTTTCCCTACTGAAGATTTCAAACGTCAGTCCAAACTTTTCCAGTAATTCATCCTGCCATTGTTCGGTGAGCGAGCCGGGTGAAACAATCAGAATCCGTTTGGCATCGGCGCGCATAATGAACTCGCGAATAAATAAACCGGCCATAATGGTTTTACCTGCACCCGGGTCATCAGCCAGAACATAACGTAATGGCTGTCGTGGCAGCATGGATTCGTAAACAGCGGAAATTTGATGAGGCAAAGGCTCAACATTAGATGTATGCACAGCCATCATGGGATCAAACAAATACGCCAAATTGATGCGGTATGCTTCCAGGCCCAATTTGAACTCCGCTCCCGGCGCATCGAATGACCAGGGTCGCCCGGCCTTGGCGAGCTCCAGGCGGGCTTCATCGGAACGAAACAGCGATTGCGTTCCTGGGTTGCCTTCCTGATCGACATAAAAGACATTGACCGAATCCGTTCCGAGCTGTTCTGCATGTACAATTCTTACGATTTTGTCAACGTCAAGTCCACAAACTTGTGCGTCTTTTTTAATGTCTTCCAGTTTGAGCATGGGATTCTAATTTCATCATCCGGCATTGGAGAGATTGAAAATAATCAGAAATATAACATGAATACTTACTTCTATTCCGTTTCTTTAGACACTGATTTCATCCGCCGCCAACATTAAGTTACTGAACAGTAATTTTTATCTCTGTTCAAGATCAGCTTCCGTCTCGGATAGTATTCATAAGTATCTACACAAGTCTTAAAGTCTTCTGCAAAGTGCGATCAATAAGTGTTTGATTTTATTCTTCTCGACCAATCCTTTTTTACAGAAAAAATAAATCAGGAATCAGGATGAATTATAAGCAGTTGAATTTAAAGTATAAAAACTTGTATAGATAGTTATGAGGTTCAGGGGGAGGATGGTGAGTTGAAAATCTTGCCTCATCTCATCATTGTTTTTCTTGATATATCTTGATTTGTCATGATATTGTGAAAAAAGAGATAAAAAATACATGAGGAACGAAAAAATGCCTGAAGTTCGTGAAAAATTTGCAACACAGGTCAATGCCGAATTATTGAGCCAGATCCGAACGCTTGCTAAAAATGAGGGGCGTCAAATACAAACCCTTGTTGATGAAGCCTTGTCTGACCTGATAGAGAAACACAAAAAATCACGTCCCCGTTCGCATGTTATGGCGGCTTATCAAGCCAGCCATACACGCTATGCCGATCTTTATGAAAAACTGGCTAAATGACAGATTACTTGACTTTGGTAGAAATTCTGACCATTCATGACGATCAGATTGAGCGTTATGGTGGCTCCCATGGTTTACGTGATCCGGGACAACTTGAAGCCTCCTTGTTCAGAGTGCAATCCGGTTATTATACTGATCTGATGGCTGAAGCAGCTGCGCTTTGGGAAAGTCTCTCGCAAAACCACCCATTCATTGATGGTAATAAACGCACAGCTTTTGCTTGTGTTTATACTTTTTTAGCTGTTAACGGAATTGAAATCACAGCGGATGCCAAAAGCACGTATGAATTCCTTACCCCACTTTATGAAGAAAACTGTTTCAGCTTCGAAGCACTTGTTCAATGGCTGAGATCCCATACCAAGGAGCTATCTTAACAAAAACAGAAAAATCGCATGGCTTAAACCGGATTAGAAAGTATTTTCTAGCATTTTCCTGTGACCATTTCTTTCCAATCCGTTGTATAACCTCTGGAAAGCTTTTCTGAAAACGCCGGTTGATTTAGTCAATGACTTGCATTAAACCGCGGTTATCACAGGAAGTAATAAACCAATTTCCCGGTTGAGGTGGTGATATATTTTTTCAACATGCTTATCCCGCCAATCCAACAACTCTCTACGCAGTTGGATCTTATCAATATTATTCTTCAAGTTTCACCTCTAGCATTACTTTTAAAATCATACAGCAATCGTGGATAACCATTATGTGTCTCGCGTCAATTACCTGATCCGGTTTGGCGATAATTATGATGGCCGGTTGAGGCACTGCCGGTTAAACCTGTGTCCTGGCTCAAACGGTTACAGAGCTGCAATTTCAGCAAAAACTTGCAAGGCGGGAATAGTTTAATTTCGCCAGGAGACTGTCGGCGGACTGGTTTGCCGCAGCCTGGCGCTTCTGATTTGACAGGAAGATCTAAAAGGTCTAGTTTGCGAATTAAGTATTGCGTTAGTCTGATGTCTTTTAAATCTGCCGCAAAACGCAAATAGCATTTCCACTTTGTGGTCGCTGACAAATCATGGATGATTTATTCGGCGATTTCTTGTAACAGACCGGTTCACTATGCACACAGAGGATGAAGCCGATGATACCTTTAGATGGTGATTTTATTCTGGCGGTCGCCCCGCGTTTATCGGGCGCTAAAGCTGAAGCCCAGTTACGAATTGTAGGGGAGATATCAGGCTTTTTTTCGCCTGTTCTCGACAGTTACGCAATCAACACCCGGTTGCGCATCGCTCACTTTATGGCGCAGGTAACGCATGAAAGCGCCGGATTTTGCACCACGGAAGAATTCGCCAGCGGTGCGGCATACGAGGGCAGGGAGGATCTGGGGAATGTTCAGCCTGGCGATGGCAGACGTTATAAAGGCCGAGGGCTGATCCAACTGACCGGCCGGGCCAATTACAGGAAAATCGGGCGGCGGCTTGATTTGCCATTGGAAGATAATCCGCAACTTGCAGGAGACCCCGTCATTTCTTTAAAGATTGCCTGTGAATACTGGAAAAGTCGGCATATAAATGATGCAGCCGACCGGGATGACTTGATTAAAGCAACAAAACTCGTCAATGGCTGCCTGAATGGATTGGACAGCCGGCGTATGTATCTTCAAAAAGCAAAAATTGCTCTCGCCAATATTGAAGGCATAAGAATCGCTCATATTGAAGGAGGCAATACGATTGTCTTACGACGGGGATCTTTTGGCGATTCGGTCAGAGAACTGCAGGAACTATTGGCAAGCCAGGGCTATGGCATTGCCATCGATGGTGATTTCGGGGCGGCGACTGAACTTGCGGTAAAGTTATTTCAACAAAATCACAACCTGACCGTAGATGGAATTGTTGGGCGGCAAACGTGGGCCTTATTGAAAGCATAGATCATGGAATATCCAAACCGATGCTGAACTGAACGCTAAAGGAATCACTGGTTTATCCGCGATTCCTTGCGACACAAGTACATCAGCCATTTTTCAATATCAGATCGAATGCGTTGTAAGTAAAAGCAGCCTCAGTATAAAATGGTGTTGTACAGGGATATGCAGTCAAATCAGGGGGATTTGTTCAGCGCTCCTTTAATATACAGATACCCTCCGCCAATGTGATAACAGGGCATAAATCAGCTTTGCTGGTTTTTTTATCTCTTTTCCTGAAGCTCCCCTGCCACTTTAAAGGAAAATGGCTACCAGCCAATATTCATGGACAATCTGGTTCAAACACTAATAGAATGTTCAAAGTTCGGTGACGAAAACAGGCGGGGTTTTGTCGATGAAAAGCTGCTCGAGGATTCAGCAGCAAAATATTCCAAACAAGCTGGCGCTTTAAATAGAAAGTCTGAACTACATTTGCTGGATATCGGGGGATGTCCGGTTTGACAAAATTTTTCTTGATGGTTTTTTATGCGCAACAAAATACAAATCTGGCTTTTTCTGCAGTCTCCATACTGTCATGGCTTCATGGAGCGCCTGTTCATTTTTGTGGCATTGATTACATTCATGCCGCCCCTCGCCATGGCGAAAAGCCGCCCAGTGATTAAAGTGGACAATGAAACGTCATTACGGGCGGCAATCGAAATGGCTAATCATGATGTTCGCACCAGTAAAATCATCTTTAAAAAGAATGCTTATATCGAGCTGAATGCTCCGATTGTTTATTATGGGAAACAAGAGTTAATAATCTTTGGCAATAATGCCGTTATCGATGGACACAATGCGGGTTCATTTATTGCGGCTGAAGATATGACCGCCGTCAGCCAAGATGCAAGCTTGATTTTCAATACCGCATCCCATATCGAAATTCACAGACTGTCCGTTATCAACAGCGCCACACGTGGCATCGCCGTCAATATTCCAGCAGATGCGAAAGGCCAGGATATGCAAATGACGCTGGATCAGGTCAATATTTCAAACTCGGCTTTGTATGGCTTACATATTGACGACAATACTGATATGTTTGATGACGGCTTGGTCGGCTCCGATATTGGAATCAGGCTGAACATTTCACATTCTTCGTTTACCGGAAATGGCGTTGGCGCGATTGATTTTGATGGTGTTCGCATAGATGAGCGTGGACCGGGCGGTATTCGTGTTGTGATCACCGATACTTATATCGACAGGAATGGTGGCGACGGCATTGAATTAGACGAAGCGGGGCCCGGGGATATTGTAGCCAACGTGAGGCGGAGCACAATGAATGAAAATGGATTTTTCAACGCGCAGGATTTGGACGATGGTTTTGACATCGATGAAGCCGATGCCGGAAATGTGGACGTTACCTTGCTTGACGTTGAAGTGACATCCAATAAGGAGGAAGGGCTTGATTTTGACGAAAGCGGTGAAGGTAATATTCCTGTGCGAATGACCAACGTGACGGTTGATGATAACGGTGATGATGGTATTCAATTAACTGAATCTGGAGAAGGCGTTATCAATGCCTGCTTGAAGAAAGTCGGCGCAACAAACAATGCAAAATATGGTATTAAGTTGGAACAATGGATGGAGAAAGATGAAGACAATCTCATTGAGGAACAGGGCAGACTGAAAATAAAACACTTGTTGCTGGAAGGAAACGAAAAAGGAGATGAGATCAAAACATATAATGTGAACGTTATCCAAAGCCCTGGCAAACCCTGTATTCCGTGGGCACCGGCACTCGCCAATTCGAACTGACAAGTGAGATATTTTCCGGCCGGTTCATTCTTATGCCGCTTTACTCCTCGGTGTTTAATGCCGAATCACTGGCGTAAGGCACTTTCCCGGCTGGCACCACTTTAGCCGCCTGTTCCAGATGCAGCTCCTGGTCGTCAAAAAATATGTGCGGCTGGAAGGCTTTTAACACCTGCGTTTTGTCCAGCCCGCCTAAAAAGAAGATTTCATCGACATAAACGCCCCAATGCCTGAGGGTTTTAATGACGCGCATTTCAGCCGGGGCGTTGCGGGCGGTGACAATGGCGATTCTGACCGGCGAGCATTCCACACTGAAAGGCAGGCGTTCCTGCAAGCGGGATAATTTTTTCAGCAGGGCCGCATACGGGCCTTCTTTCATCGGTTCATTCTGTTGCCGGTCTTCGAGTTGTTTAAAGGTTTCCAGACCTTCGGCCTTGTATACAATCTCGCTGCTTTCATCAAACAACACGGCATCGCCATCAAAGGCGATTCTGACCTGGCCTTCGGGTATTTTGTCGGGTTTTTCCGGTGGGCTTTTCAAAATGGCGGCCGCGCAACTTTTTCCGTCGATCACTCTTTGCGCATCTTTAACCGATGTGGTCAGGAACAGATCAACTTCAAAGGCGTCCAGATAATCCACCACCGATTCGCCGCCAGTAAAAGCATGGCGGGATATATCCAGCCCCCGATGACGAATGTTCTGTAAAACCCGAATGCCGGTTTCCGGACTGTTTCGGGACATGACCACAACCTCGACCAGCGGTGCTTCGTTTTCCGGCTGATATTTGTTCAATTCCAGCAAGGCCTTGACCAATGGCATTCCGGTGCCATCGTCCAGAGGATCATTTTCACGCTCCAGCATATAACGGCGATATTCAACCACAGCAGTTGCCGGGTCTTCTTTATATTTGGCCCGAAACACACTATCGGCTTCTTTCAGGTCAAACAGTGCCGTAGCGGATATGCCAATGACCAGCGTATCTGAAAGTTGTAATGTCATAAAGGCTTCCTTCTGACAGGGAAATCATTGACCGTTTTGACAATCGGCGCACAAACCATGCAATTCCAGCGTTAACCAACGAGGTTTGAACCGCACTGCCTCACTCATGGAAAATAATTTTTCATAAATATCTGCCGCCTCAATTTCGTATGCATTCTGGCATTGGTCACAAATCAATATGGCGGACTGATGTCGGGATTCTGCATGCAGGCAGGCAATAAAGGCATTGAGCGACTCTATTTTGTGCACCAGGCCTGATTCGATCAAAAAATCCAGAGCGCGATAAACGGTTGCAGGTTTGGCGTTAGGATTTTTCTGACGCATTAAATCCAATAATTCATAAGCGCCGACGGCCTTGTGATTGTCACTGACCAATTCCAGAACATGGCGACGAATCTGCGTCAGGCGCAGGCCCTTTTCCCGGCAAATCCGTTCGGCGATTTGCAAGGTGCGCTCGATACAGTCCCTGTGATTATGAGACTTTCGCCAGATAGTTTGTCCGGTTGGATAAGCCATGTTAAAAACTCAGTCTGATGCCCATTTCCGCGCCCCGGCCAGCTTGCGGGGCAATATCCTTCAAGTAAGACACCGAGTTGCGGATTTCTTGATCGAGGAGGTTATTACCTTTCACAAACAATAGCACATCCGCATCCTGAACAAGCGCTAAATGATAGCTGGCCGAGATATCCAACAGCCAATAACCGTTGGTTTGCGTTTCGCGTTTTCCCGGGTGTCTCTGTTTTTCAGCCCGGGTGATCCGAATAAAGGAATTCCAGTCATCGTTGTTCCACGATAATTTCACGCCATAACGCAATGGCGGCATTCTGGGAATATTATCGCCCTGGCTAAATCGTCCACGCACATAATCACTGAATAGTTGCGTCTCCAATTGGCCATAAGCGTTCTGTAACAGCGGAATCGTCACTTGCGCCTCATACCCCTGAAATTCGGCGTCACGCTGTTGGATGTTCAAAACCGGTAAACAACTGGCGAGACCACAAGCGGATAAAAAACTGTTTGTCGCGGTATTGAAGAATCTCCCGCTATCCACGGCGGTAATATAATCCTGCACCCAATTCTGATAAAAATTGAAATCAGCTTGTATCCAGTCGTGATCAAAATGAATACCCAGTTCAAGGTTGTGCGAGGTCTCTTCAATCAATTGATTATCGCCGATAGTGAAACTGCTGGTCGCCAGATGGGGACCAAAGGCGAACAGTTCCTGAACGTTAGGCGCCCGTTGAGAACGGGAAAAGGTCAATTGAATGGAGTTTTCATCATTGATGCTCCACAAAGCGGATACGGAAAAACTGATCGGCGTATGCGATGTGGACGAGTGCTCCCCGCCTTGAGGGTCGATCCACTGCTGCTCAACTCTCAGACCTGTCTGATAGATAAAGTCCCCGCTCTGAATATCCTGCAGGGTGAACAGACTAAAACCGTTGACATTGGATTTGGGAATCAGCGATTCTTCGCCAACGGCTGAGAATTGATAATTTTTGCTTTGCACGCCTATTACGCCGTGATTAAAAAACGCCCAGGGTTTCTGAATAAGTTCCAGCCGACTTTCAAAGCCTTGATTGCTGAATACGGTTCCCGCATCGCCATTGGCTACTTCGGCATGCTGATAATCGTTATAGGCTAAACGAATACGTATTTTTTCAGCCCATTTAAAAGGCTCGTTCAGTTCAGCCTTCATATCATAGCGGTTCTGACGCTGTTTGATTCTGGCCATTTCCGGATTGGCTCCAGCTTTCGGTGGAACGCCATAATTATTATCCAGATGATTGACAGAAAAACCGATAAAACCTTGATCGACAATGATGGAAACACCTGCCGAACCACTGCGGGCATGTGCATTGGTGTTCAGCAAGCGGCCTTGGCTGCCCTTTTCAGACTGATTGGCAAAAGCATGACCAGGAATCTGTACATTTATACTGTCACGATAAGCGCCGTCCAAATGCCAGGCCAGCTTATTGTGGCCGCCCTCCAGTTTAAAAACGGTCGCCTTCCCTTCATTGACCGTGTTATAGCGTTGTTCTATCGCGCCTTGTAAACTGCTCTCCGGCAGACTGTCGGGTATGCGGTTATCCAGTACATTGATGACGCCGCCAATGGCACCGCTGCCGTAAAGCAAGGTCGCTGGCCCCCTCAACACTTCAATGCGTTTAGCCAGCAAAGGCTCGGTGCTGTTGGCGTGATCAGGGCTTAATGTGGAAACATCCAGGCTGCCCAGGCCATTTTGCAATACCTGCACTCTCGGGCCGGATTGACCGCGAATAACTGGCCTTCCAACGCCCGGGCCAAAAGACTGACTGGTCATTCCGGGTTCGTTTTTCAAGGTTTCACCAATCGTTGCAGCAGCTTTCAGATGCAGCTCGTCACCACTCAGAATGGAAACCGGCAATGCTGTGTTGGCAGTTGATTGCGGCAAAGGGGTGCTGATTACGAGCTTATCCAATTCCTGAATATGTCCGGCTTCAGCCAGCAGAGCAAAAGATGAGAATTGTAAGAAACAGTACAGAATAAATGAATAAAGTAGAGGCATTTTCAGCAAGGAACGCTAACTTAAAGTAATATTATATTATAACATTACAAAATTGTTCGTGTCGCTTCGCGACGCTTCAAACAGCTCATAAATGAGCCAAAAAAGTAAAGTTTGTGACGCGATTTGCTGTTAAATGACATAAATCTGGACAAAACCTTACAATTTAGGCAAAATTGGCAAGTTAACGACTTTGACTCGATACTTTCATGGCAAATATCCTCGTCCTGAACGGCCCAAACCTTAATTTACTTGGCATTCGTGAGCCTGGACATTATGGCACGCAAACCTTAAAGGATATTGAGCTGTCATTGATGGCGAAAGCGGAACAGTTACACCATCACCTTCAGTTTTATCAAAATAATGCCGAACATGAATTAGTCGAGCTCATTCACCAAGCCTATCATGATAAATCTGATTTTATCATTATCAATCCGGCTGCATTTACCCATACCAGCGTGGCGATTCGCGATGCCTTGCTGGCGACAAAAATCCCATTTATTGAAGTCCATCTATCGAATGTCCATGCTCGTGAGCCATTTCGGAAACACTCCTATTTTTCCGATATCGCCACAGGCGTCATCGCAGGACTGGGTGGACAAGGATATGAACTGGCCCTTGAGGCCGCTGATCAAATATTAGCCAAAGAGACCTAAAACTATGGATATTAGAAAAATAAAAAAATTGATCGAAATTATCGAGGATTCTGATGTTACAGAAATCGAAATCAGCGAAGGTGAAGAATCGGTACGCATCAGTCGTTTGACGGCCAGCACAACGGTGGCTGTTGCACCGGCTCCTGCTCAAGCTGCTGCACCTGCGCCAGCGGTTGCTGCTCCTGCGACAGAAACGGCTGAAGCGGCCCCTGCTGTTTCAGGACATGTGGTTAAATCACCGATGGTAGGAACTTTCTACCGGGCGGCATCTCCAGGTGGTACACCATTTGTCGAAGTGGGACAGAAGGTTTCTGTTGGCGATACTCTGTGCTTTATCGAAGCGATGAAAATTCTCAATCAGATCGAATCCGACGCCAGCGGCGTAATCAAACAAATTCTGGTAGAAGACGCGCAGCCTGTCGAATATGACCAGCCTTTATTCATCATAGAATAACCTTGGGTAATAAACATGTTCGATAAAATAGTGATCGCCAACCGTGGCGAAATTGCGTTACGAATTTTAAGAGCCTGTCGGGAACTGGGTATTAAAGTCGTTGCTGTGTATTCTACTGCCGACCGGGATTTAAAACATGTGCGCCTGGCCGATGAGGCCGTTTGCATAGGACCTGCTTCTTCAACCGACAGTTATTTGAACATTCCCGCCATTATCAGCGCGGCGGAAGTGACTGATGCCGAAGCCATTCACCCCGGTTATGGCTTTTTATCTGAAAATGCCGATTTTTCCGAAAAAGTGGAACAGAGCGGCTTTGTTTTTATCGGCCCTAAAGCTGACACCATCCGCATGATGGGGGATAAAATCCAGGCTAAAAAAGCCATGAAGGCCGCTGGAATTCCTTGTGTTCCTGGAAATGGCGACCCGTTAACCGATGACAAAGCCATTAATTTGCAAATGGCGCAGGAAATTGGCTATCCCGTCATCATCAAGGCAGCGGGTGGCGGCGGTGGCCGTGGCATGCGCGTGGTGCATACCGAAGCCGCACTGATCAATGCGATTACCATGACCAAAGCCGAAGCGGGCGCTGCATTTGGTAATGATACGGTTTATATGGAAAAATTCCTGGAAGATCCACGCCATATTGAATTTCAAGTGATTGCCGATGGCCAGGGCAACGCCATTCACTTAGGCGAGCGGGACTGTTCCATGCAGCGTCGTCATCAAAAAGTGGTGGAAGAAGCCCCAGCGCCTGGATTGACAATGGAGCAGCGCAAGCAAATGGGTGAATTGTGCGCCAAGGCCTGTGTCGATATCGGTTATCGTGGCGCCGGAACTTTTGAGTTCTTGTACGAAAAAGGCGAGTTCTTTTTCATTGAAATGAATACCCGGGTTCAGGTGGAACACCCGGTCACCGAAATGATTACCGGTTTCGACATTGTCAAAGAGCAATTACGTGTGGCCGCCGGCGAACCGTTGTCGAAAACCCAGGATCAAATCACCTTTACCGGACACACCATCGAGTGTCGTCTCAATGCCGAAGATCCCACTAATTTCATGCCATGCCCGGGTAAAATCAATCAGTTTCATATGCCGGGTGGGCCGGGAATTCGTTGTGAAACGCATATTTACAACGGTTATGTGGTCCCGCCCTTCTATGATTCCATGATCGGCAAACTGATTGCCCATGGCGAAGACCGTGATAGCGCCATTGCCCGGATGAAAACCGCGCTGAGTGAAATGATCATCGATGGCATTAAAACCAATATCCCGCTCCAGCAGGATATTATGGCCGATAGCGGCTTCGCCATGGGCGAGCGTAATATTCATTATCTGGAAAAGAAATTGGGTCTTGACTGATTTCTCCCTTTCCCTTGCGGGGCGCTATGCCCCGTAATTCTAAACTTTTCGGCTTTCAATGACTTGGCATCAACTATCTGTAACATGTGACGAGCAGACTGCATTCAGTCTGTCTGACTTCTTCTGTGAATGTGGCGCTGTGTCGGTTACCTATATGGATGCCGAAGACCAACCCGTTTACGAGCCGCCCCCGGGTGAAACCAAAATCTGGCGTCAAACCCGAATCATTGCTCTTTTTGAACTGGAAACGGATCCTGAATGGGTTAAAGCCCAAGTGCTCAATCAATTTGCCGACCAAAAACTGACAGACTGGAAGTTGGAGCGTATCGAGGATCAGGCATGGGAGCGTGCCTGGCTGGATCATTTCAAGCCGCTTAAATTTGCCGACCGGTTATGGGTCTGCCCTACTGATCAAGAAATTGTAGAACCCGGAACGGTATGCATGACACTGGATCCTGGCCTGGCATTTGGTACCGGCACTCACCCAACCACTGCCTTGTGTCTGGGATGGCTTGCCACACATGATATTGCCGGTAAAACAGTGATTGATTATGGTTGCGGCTCCGGAATTCTGGCTGTAGCCGCCTTATTATTAGGGGCGCAACAGGTTCATTGTATCGATATCGATCCTCAAGCACTGGAAGCCACTCAATACAATGCCGAGAAAAATCAGGTCGAAAAAGCCATCCACTGTTATTTATCTGATGACTCTTTTCAACAATCTGCCGATATTGTACTGGCCAATATCCTGGCGCAGCCGCTGATTGAACTCTCAGAAGATATTGCTAAGCTTGTAAAGAGAAATGGTTTTCTGGTTTTATCCGGAATTTTAAACGAGCAAGCGGATGCTGTGATCCACGCTTATCAGCAGCAAGGCCTGCAATTTTCAAAGCCGAAGCAACAGGATGACTGGTGCCGGCTGGATGGCCAATATGTACACCCGATGCCCGGAATGTAAAAAAGCGATAGAAATAACTACTGAGCAGCTGCGAGAATCCAGAGGCATGCTGCAATGCGATGCTTGTCGGACAAAATTCGATGCCTTGGAATTTCTTAGCGACCATGCCGAAGAGGCAATCAGCCAAAGCAGTACTGAAGATGCATTTTTTGACCTGGAACAGCCCAGCAAAAAATCAACAGGCTTTTGGCTAATAGGTATTATTTTCGGTATTTTGTTATTGGCCGGACAAATAGTCTATTTTGAAGGCAACAGGCTGGTACAAAACCGGCTGCTACGCCCCTGGCTGAAAAAGTCCTGCCAGTTAATCGGCTGCCAACTGCCGCCTTATCGCAATCTCGAGGAAATTCATATTTTGAAAACCACACTGAATACCACAAGCCCTGACAAAGTGGTTTTCGACATTGTTTTGACCAACCAGGCCGATTTTCCGCAGCCCTACCCAAAACTGAAACTGACGCTGATCGATTATCAAGGCAAGACATTTGCACAAAGAGTCTTTTCCACCGATAATTACCGCCCCCCATCAACCATGCTCAAGCCTGATCAAACCGTCGAGATTCAACTGGAAATTGTCAATCCTGACAATCCCGTAGGCGGCTATCGCTTTAGCCTATTGTAAATATGCCTCAACATCCCGAACTTTTTTTAAAAAAACACGAAGAAAAGCGCCTGAAACAAGGTCATTTATGGATCTTCAGTAATGAAGTGGATATCCGGCGCAGCCCGCTGAATCAGTTTGATACAGGTGAAATCGTTACCGTCAAAGATGCCCAAGGAAAAGCGTTGGGAACGGCGTATATCAACCCCAATACATTGATTTGCGCGCGCTTGTTATCACGCAAAGCCAATCTGAAAATAAGCGGTAGTTTTTTTAAAAAACGCTTAACTAATGCATTGACGTTGCGGCAGCATTTGTTTGACAAGCCCTTTTATCGCATGGTTTTTGCCGAAAGTGATGGTTTGCCCGGCTTGATTATCGACCGCTTTGGCGATGTATTGTCTTTACAAATCAATACCGCCGGAATGGAGAGATTAAAAGACATATTGATATCCACTCTGGTGGATTTACTGCAGCCAACAGCCATTGTATTGAAAAACGACAATGCCTCCCGCGAACTTGAAGGTTTATCCAGCGATTCTGTAGTGGCTTATGGCCAGTTGCCGGAGGAACTGATTATCGAAGAAAACCAGGCGCGCTTTGCTGTCGACATATTGCAAGGGCAAAAAACCGGTTGGTTTTACGACCATCGTATCAGTCGGGGACGTCTGGCTGCTCTGGCGAACAATCAAACCGTTCTGGACTTATTCTGTTATGCCGGTGGCTGGGGAATTCCTGCCGCCATGTCTGGCGCAAAACAGGTTGTTTGTGTAGACAGCTCTGAACATGCATTAAACAATGCCAGAGGCAATGCGGTATTGAATCATGTTGAAAACAATATGGACTTTGTGCGCAGCGATGTATTTGATTATCTGAAACAGGCGCGCGAAGAACGCTTACGTTTTGATATTATCGTTTTAGACCCTCCTGCATTAATCAAGCGTAAAAAAGATTTTAAATCAGGGCTGGAAGCCTATCGCCGCCTCAACCATTTAGCGCTACAAGTATTAAATCCACAAGGTATCCTGGTATCTGCTTCATGCTCACATCATCTCAGCAGAACAAATTTACATGAAATTCTGCGTTCTTCCGCTCGTCATATCGACCGCCATCTGGAGTTTTTTGACATGCCAGGGCAAGGCCCGGATCATCCGGTACATCCCGCTTTAGCAGAAACAAACTATCTGAAAACCTTTTTTTGTCGTGTTTCGCCCAGTTTGTAAAACTGACAGACAAAAAAAACGGCAATGTTGCAGTTAAACAACATTGCCGTGAGTCGAAGGATATATGAAAACTCTTTTCTACGCATCTCAAAGAGTTGTGTAAATTATAGCGTCTTTTTTTGTTGTGAAAATGTGACACAGTGTCGCGCGACAAATTGTCGCAGTTAAAAAGTCCGCAAAGGGAACGAGTAATCGTAAATATAACAGCGATTTCTTAATGTTTTTTCCATCTATAGCTTGAAAAGCAATGTTTCTCTCCCCATGATTAGATTAGTAAAAATGTAACTACACTAATAGCCAATTTTAATGTTGGCCCTAGTGCACATAAGCGAAAACACCAATGCTATTTATGAGGAATATATTGTAATATGCTGAATAATACCATATTAAATTCAGCAGGTGATATCATGCCACGTCTAACAGCAGCCCCAATCAGTTTAACAGAAGAACAACGCACGTTATTGCAAGGCACAGTGCGTAAACATACAAGTCCTCAGAATTTGGTGACACGTTGCCGTATTATATTGTTGGCAGATGAAGGCATTAGTGTACATGAAACCATGCGCCAGTTAAAAATTGGACGGACAACTGTTCAAAATTGGCGAAAACGCCGGTTACAGAACAGTGAACAAGAAAATCCTTTAGCCCGGCTTCAAGATGCACCGCGAAGCGGTGCGCCTGCTATCTATACGGCAGAGCAAATTTGCAGCATTATCGCGATAGCCTGCGAACGCCCAGAGGATAGTCAACGCCCGATCACTCATTGGACGCAACAAGAAATAGCCGATGAAGCGATAAAACGGGGCATTGTTGATTATATTTCACAGCGCTCTGTTGGGCGCTTTTTAAAAAGAAGCGGACCTGCAACCCCACCGGATGAAAGGCTGGTTGACGGCAAAAAAAGATGAATACTTCGACGAGAGGTGTCAAGATATTTGCGAAACTACCAACGGGCTTTGGAGCGGGAAGAGCAAGGCATCAAAACGATTTCGATTGATGAAATGACAGGGATTCAAGCTTTAGAGCGAGCAGCGCAGACATTGCCGATGAAGAAAGGAAAAGTTGAACGACAAGAATTTGAATACATTCGACATGGTACCCAGACCTTGATTGCAGGTTTTGATGTGGCCACGGGTGAAGTAATGGGAAGTATAGGAGAAACTCGAACAGAGCAAGATTTTGCCGGGTTTTTGAACCTGCTTTTTCATCAACAACCCAAACAAACCCATTGGCATTTAGTCATGGATAATCTCAATACACATTGTTCAGAATCGGTGGTTCGATTAATTGCCGAAAAAATTTCGTATTCAGGAGAATCAGGGGGTTAAAGGAAAAGAGGGTATTTTGAAATCAATGGAAAGTCGTACTGCTTTTTTGACTAACTCAAACCATCCGGTTGTTTTTCATTTTACCCCTAAGCATTGTTCATGGCTTAATCAGATAGAGATCTGGTTTTCTATTTTAATGCGTAAAGTAATCCGGCGCGGCAACTTTAAATCTAAAGAGGATTTAAACAAAAAAATAGCGGATTTCATAAAATATTTCAATGAAACCATGGCTAAGCCTTTTCGCTGGACGTATCAGGCTAAGCCACTTACTCAATAGAGTGAGAACTTGCGCTTGTTTGCACTAGTAGTTACAGAAAAAATTATATAAAAGAGAGGTGTGCAATATGCGGATGGACAAATTAACCAGTAAATTTCAAGAGGCGTTAGCTGATGCGCAAAGCCTTGCATTAGGCAAGGATCATCAGTTCATAGAGCCGGTTCATATTATGAGTGCGTTGTTGAACCAGCAAGGCGGCGGTATTCGTCCGTTACTGGTTCAGGCGGGCGTGGATGTCAATGCACTGCAACAAGAAATACAACAGGAACTGGGCAGACTGCCCGTTGTAGAAGGTGCAGGGGGAGACGTACAGTTATCCAATGCTGCAGGCCAAGTGCTGAACCTGATGGATAAACTGGCTCAAAAGAGAAACGATGCTTATATTTCCAGCGAATTATTTCCGTTGGCGGCATTGGAAAGCAGTGGCTTTTTACAATCTTTGTTTAAAAAACTGGGTCTGACCAAAGAAAAACTGGAGCAGGCTATTGAAAATGTCAGAGGAGGACAAAGTGTGAACGATCAAAATGCAGAAGAACAACGGCAAGCACTGGAAAAATACACTATTGACCTGACCGAGCGTGCAGAACAAGGCAAGCTCGACCCTGTTATTGGTCGTGATGACGAAATTCGTCGCACAATCCAGGTGTTGCAGCGCCGGACTAAAAATAATCCGGTTTTGATTGGTGAGCCCGGTGTCGGTAAAACCGCCATCGTTGAAGGCCTGGCGCAGCGTATCGTCAATGGTGAAGTACCGGAAGGCCTGAAGAACAAACGCTTGTTGTCGCTGGATATGGCAGCGTTGATCGCAGGCGCAAAATTCCGCGGTGAATTCGAAGAACGCCTGAAAGCGGTGTTGAATGATGTCGCCAAACAAGAAGGCAATATCATTCTGTTTATCGATGAATTACATACCATGGTCGGCGCCGGTAAAGGCGAAGGCGCAATGGATGCCGGCAATATGCTCAAGCCTGCTTTGGCGCGAGGTGAATTGCATTGCGTGGGTGCGACTACGCTGGATGAATATCGTCAATATATCGAAAAAGATGCGGCTCTGGAACGACGTTTTCAGAAAGTGATGGTAGATGAACCCTCAGTTGAAGACACCATCGCCATTTTGCGGGGCTTGAAAGAGCGTTATGAAGTACATCACGGCGTGGAAATCACCGACCCTGCAATTGTCGCGGCGGCGACCTTGTCGCATCGTTATATTACTGACCGGCAATTGCCTGATAAAGCGATTGACCTGATCGATGAGGCGGCCAGCCGCATCCGCATGGAAATTGATTCCAAGCCGGAAGCACTGGATAAGCTGGAACGGCGCTTGATTCAGTTAAAAATTGAGCGTGAAGCATTAAAAAATGAATCTGACCCGGCCTCGAAAAAACGCCTGGAAATTCTGGAACAGGAAATTGCCGATGTAGAAAAAGAATATTCTGATCTGGAAGAAATCTGGAAAGCGGAAAAAGCGGCGGTTCAAGGCTCTGCGGCGATTAAAGAAAAACTGGAACATGCACGCCAGGAGCTGGAATTTGCCAGCCGTGCCGGTGATTTGGCAAAAATGTCG
Source organism: Methylomarinum sp. (assembly GCA_965277025.1). Taxonomy (GTDB): domain Bacteria; phylum Pseudomonadota; class Gammaproteobacteria; order Methylococcales; family Methylomonadaceae; genus Methylomarinum. Next base: position 885,654 of record OZ255706.1, on the reverse strand, counting down.
GAATTGAAATATTCCGTTATTCCTGCTTTAGAACGCGAACTGGATCTGGCCTCACAGGCTGAAATGCAGGAAATGACTTTGTTGCGGAACAAAGTGACCGATGAAGAAATCGCCGAAGTGGTCTCTAAATGGACAGGTATTCCGGTTTCTAAAATGCTGGAAGGCGAAAAAGAAAAACTGCTGCGCATGGAGCAGGAACTTGGCAAACGTGTAGTTGGACAAGACGAAGCTGTTAAAGCTGTGAGTGCGGCGATTCGCCGATCAAGAGCAGGCTTAGCTGACCCGAACAAACCGAATGGGTCTTTCTTGTTCCTCGGGCCGACTGGTGTCGGTAAAACCGAGTTGTGTAAGGCTCTGGCGGACTTTCTGTTCGATACCGAAGAAGCGATGGTTCGGATCGATATGTCCGAATTTATGGAAAAACATTCTGTCGCTCGGTTGATTGGTGCGCCTCCAGGCTATGTCGGTTATGAAGAAGGCGGTTATCTGACCGAAGCGGTTCGGCGTAAACCTTATTCTGTCATTTTGATGGATGAGGTGGAAAAAGCCCACCCGGATGTTTTCAACGTATTGTTGCAAGTACTGGATGATGGTCGCCTGACTGATGGACAAGGCCGCACGGTTGATTTTCGCAACACCGTCATCGTCATGACTTCTAACCTGGGATCTGACAGAATCCAGGAAATGGCGGGCGAAGAAAACTACGATGCGATGAAAAATGCTGTCATGGAAGTGGTATCAAGTCACTTCAGACCGGAGTTTATCAACCGGATCGATGAAGTGGTGGTCTTCCATCCATTGACTCGCGAACAAATCAGAGAAATCGCGAAGATCCAGATCGAACATCTGGTACAGCGCCTGAAAGATCGTGAAATTGGCTTGACCATTACCGATGAAGCACTGGATCTGTTAGGTGAAGCTGGTTTCGACCCGGTTTATGGCGCAAGACCATTGAAACGGGCTATCCAGCATCAACTGGAAAACCCACTAGCCAGCGCATTACTGGCAGGGGAGTTTATCCCAGGCGACACCATTCGGGTCTATGTAGAAAACGGCGAATTAAAGTTTGCCAAAGCTTAAGCGCTGATTTGCTCGGCGCTTCCCGGGCAAGGCCGCTGACTGAAAAGTCAGTGGCCTTTTTTTATACCTTGAAAAAAGTATCAGGCAAAAAAAGCCTCCCAGGTTTTCACCTCGAAGGCTAAGGAATCAAGCGGAGTGTGTTATGAGGAGGATCCACTTGTATTACAACACCAAGGAGGTAGTGATCTATGATCGTCATGTTTCGCAATGCGAGCTGTCTCGATTAGGTAGTATTCTACCTACATCAAAAAAGTTTACAATACCCACCTTACTAAATAGATCGTATTCAAATAGGAAATAGTCAAAAAGTCAAACGTTTTTTCTAGAAGTTACGCATTGACAGGCAATGTTAAACTATGGGTTTAAAAAATTCCAAAGTCAATGCAAGGCAAACCTTGATAAGAGAAATAACACGCCCCTCAACAGCCTGCTGTACATTACCCATGTATATTGGTTTTTTATTAAGTGAGCCGAAACAAGCTGGTTGTCGACGATTAGGCGAAGTCATGTCAATATCACATGATAGCGTAAATCGATTTCTAAATCGGGAGCATTACACTGGGCGAGATTTATACAATGAAGCCAGCGCAAGCCTGAATTTAAAGGGCGGAACCTTGAGTGTTGACGATAGTGTTCTTGATAAACCTTATAGCCAATATATGGCATTTGTCAGTTATTTTTGGTCGGGAAAACATCATAGAGCAGTCAAGGGAATCAATCTTGTCACGTTGTACTACACAGACATTCAAGGAAAACACCAACCACTGAATTTCCGGGTGGTCGATAAGGCGGAAGGAAAGACAAAAAATGACTATTTTCAAGACATGCTGACCGAAGTATTAGCTTGGGGACTAGTGCAAACAAGCGTAAGTTCTCACTCTATTGAGTAAGTGGCTTAGCCTGATACGTCCAACGAAAAGGCTTAGCCATGGTTTCATTGAAATATTTTATGAAATCCGCTATTTTTTTGTTTAAATCCTCTTTAGATTTAAAGTTGCCGCGCCGGATTACTTTACGCATTAAAATAGAATAGAAGTTACGCATTGACAACAGATCGAAATTTTGGGTTTAAATGATTCATATTTGGCATAAAGGTGTCGATAAACGAAGCCATAACATCGTTGAATAAATTCCGCTGTACGCTATAGCAATTATTAATCACGTCTGCAAAGCTCAATTTTTGTAATTGAACAAAGCCACAAATTGCAGAAAAAATATGATTATTTATTGCTCTTTTATTGCGAACCTGGAACCGCTCAATATTACACACCTGCTTTATTGCCCGATGATATTGCTCAATCTGCCAATGCCTGTCATGTTGTTCGGTAAATGCTTTCTTGTCAAAAACAGCGGTTTTTTCTTCATCAGGTAGTGAACTTATGTAATGGCGAACTTGTTCTTTCAAGGTCGTCCGAAATAATTTCACATACCCAAAATTTTTGAGCCAAACCATTAATCCGTCTTCCGGGATTTCTAATTGCCTGACTTGAACCCATGAACCTTTTTCAACAGAGACTAATCGATTACCTTCCACTGCAAAGAATAATCCTGTCTGATGATTTCTTGTCAATTTAAGATTGTCCACGCAACTGTACCAGCTATCTCCTGTTACAAAACCAGGTTCCAGTCCCCAAGCTAATACTTCGGTCAGCATGTCTTGAAAATAGTCATTTTTTGTCTTTCCTTCCGCCTTATCGACCACCCGGAAATTCAGTGGTTGGTGTTTTCCTTGAATGTCTGTGTAGTACAACGTGACAAGATTGATTCCCTTGACTGCTCTATGATGTTTTCCCGACCAAAAATAACTGACATATGCCATATATTGGCTATAAGGTTTATCAAGAACACTATCGTCAACACTCAAGGTTCCGCCCTTTAAATTCAGGCCTGCGCTGGCTTCATTGTATAAATCTCGCCCAGTGTAATGCTCCCGATTTAGAAATCGATTTACGCTATCATGTGATATTGACATGACTTCGCCTAATCGTCGACAACCAGCTTGTTTCGGCTCACTTAATAAAAAACCAATATACATGGGTAATGTACAGCAGGCTGTTGAGGGGCGTGTTATTTCTCTTATCAAGGTTTGCCTTGCATTGACTTTGGAATTTTTTAAACCCATAGTTTAACATTGCCTGTCAATGCGTAACTTCTATAGAAAACCAGATCTCTATCTGATTAAGCCATGAACAATGCTTAGGGGTAAAATGAAAAACAACAGGATGGTTTGAGTTAGTCAAAAAAAGCAGTACGACTTTCCATTGATTTCAAAATACCCTCTTTTCCTTTAACCCCTGATTCTCCTGAATACGAAATTTTTTCGGCAATTAATCGAACCACCGATTCTGAACAATGTGTATTGAGATTATCCATGACTAAATGCCAATGGGTTTGTTTGGGTTGTTGATGAAAAAGCAGGTTCAAAAACTCGGCAAAATCTTGCTCTGTTCGAGTTTCTCCTATACTTCCCATTACTTCTCCCGTGGCCACATCAAAACCTGCAATCAAGGTCTGGGTACCATGTCGAATATATTCAAATTCTTGTCGTTCAACTTTTCCTTTCTTCATCGGCAATGTCTGCGCTGCTCGCTCTAAAGCTTGAATCCCTGTCATTTCATCAATCGAAATCGTTTTGATGCCTTGCGCTTCCCGCTCCAAAGCCCGTTGGTAGGTTTCGCAAATATCTTGACACTTCTCGTCGAAGTATTCATCTTTTTTTGCCGTCAACCAGCCTTTCATCCGGTGGGGTTGCAGGTCCGCTTCTTTTTAAAAAGCGCCCAACAGAGCGCTGTGAAATATAATCAACAATGCCCCGTTTTATCGCTTCATCGGCTATTTCTTGTTGTGTCCAATGAGTGATCGGGCGTTGACTATCCTCTGGGCGTTCGCAGGCTATCGCGATAATGCTGCAAATTTGCTCCGCCGTATAGATAGCAGGCGCACCGCTTCGCGGTGCATCTTGAAGCCGGGCTAAAGGATTTTCTTGTTCACTGTTCTGTAACCAGCGTTTTCGCCAATTTTGAACAGTTGTCCGTCCAATTTTTAACTGGCGCATGGTTTCATGTACACTAATGCCTTCATCTGCCAACAATATAATACGGCAACGTGTCACCAAATTCTGAGGACTTGTATGTTTACGCACTGTGCCTTGCAATAACGTGCGTTGTTCTTCTGTTAAACTGATTGAGGCTGCTGTTAGACGTGGCATGATATCACCTGCTGAATTTAATATGGTATTATTCAGCATATTACAATATATTCCTCATAAATAGCATTGGTGTTTTCGCTTATGTGCACTAGAACCTGGTTTTGTAACAGGAGATAGCTGGTACAGTTGCGTGGATAATCTTAAATTGATAAGAAATCATCAGACAGGATTATTCTTTGCAGTGGAAGGTAATCGATTAGTCTCTGTTGAAAAAGGTTCATGGGTTCAAGTCAGGCAATTAGAAATCCCGGAAGACGGCTTAATGGTTTGGCTCAAAAATTTTGGGTATGTGAAATTATTTCGGACGACCTTGAAAGAACAAGTTCGCCATTACATAAGTTCACTACCTGATGAAGAAAAAACCGCTGTTTTTGACAAGAAAGCATTTACCGAACAACATGACAGGCATTGGCAGATTGAGCAATATCATCGGGCAATAAAGCAGGTGTGTAATATTGAGCGGTTCCAGGTTCGCAATAAAAGAGCAATAAATAATCATATTTTTTCTGCAATTTGTGGCTTTGTTCAATTACAAAAATTGAGCTTTGCAGACGTGATTAATAATTGCTATAGCATACAGCGGAATTTATTCAACGATGTTATGGCTTCGTTTATCGACACCTTTATGCCAAATATGAATCATTTAAACCCAGAATTTCGATCTGTTGTCAATGCGTAACTTCTATTTTCCTCTCAAGAGCGAACCATCTGACATAGCAGCTAAGCTTTACCGGAACCGCTATCCAGTAGCATCAGTACTACACCGACACAGATGGCTGAATCGGCAATATTGAAAGCCGGCCAATGCCAGTCTTGATAATAAACATCGATAAAGTCGATAACATAACCATAAAGCAGTCGGTCGACCAGATTGCCGATGGCGCCACCCAGTATCAATGACAACGAGACTGCCATCAGCTTTTCATTGGATTTCAGCCGCATCAACCAGACAGTCAAAACAGCACTGATAAGCAAAGCCAGCAGGGCAAACAGCCAGCGCTGCCAGCCGCCGGCTTCGCTCAGGAAACTGAACGCCGCGCCGGTGTTGTGGACATAAGTCAGGCGAAATCCGGGCAATACGGGAATGGATTGATAAAGCTGCATGTCATGACTGATCACCCACTTGCTGGCCTGGTCCAAAACCAGCACCAGCAAAGCAAGCCACAACCACTTCAACATGGGTCGTGAGAAATCAGGCATAATGACGTACTTCACCTTGTCCTTCGACATTTTCGACACAGCGGCCGCACAGCTCAGGATGCTCTGCATGAGTGCCGACATCTTCACGTTGATGCCAGCAACGGACACATTTTTTATGTGTTGAGGCGACAACGCTGAGTTTAATGCCTTCCAGCTCCGTATCTGTCGCATCGGCTGGCGCCTGACCCAATGATTTGACGGCAGCACCTGATGTGATCAAGACAAAACGTAATTCGTCTTTTAATTGCTGCAATGCGACCAGATAGTCGCCATTGGCGTAAATGGTAACCTCGGCATTCAATGAATCACCGATAATGCCATTATTGCGCTGTTGTTCGATTTCTTTTGTCACTACCGGGCGCACTTCAATGATTTTTTGCCAGGCATCGCGATCGATCTCGCTGTCGTCGGCCAATGGAAACAAACCTTGATACCAGCTTTCCAAAAAGACCGATTCCTTGCGTTCTCCGGGCAGATATTGCCAGATCTCGTCAGCCGTGTAGCTGACAAGCGGCGCCAGCCAGCGCACCAAGGCTTCTGCAACATGATACATAGCCGTTTGCGCCGAGCGGTGAGGAATGGCGTCTTTCTTCACCGTGTATTTGCGGTCTTTGACGATACTCAGATAAAAACCACCCAAATCCAGCGTACAGAAATGCAGGATTTTCTGATAAACCTGCTGGAATTGATAATCGTTATAATCGGCAATAATCTCTTCCTGCAACTGGAAAGCACGGTCTACCACCCAACGATCCATGGCCAACAGATCCTCTTTCGCCACACTGTCGCTTGCCGGGTCGAATTCGTGCAGATTTGACAGTAAAAAGCGAGCGGTGTTGCGTAACCTTCGATAACCATCAGCGGTACGTTTCAAAATTTCATCGGAAACATGCATTTCGCCGCGATAATCGGTGGCCGCCACCCATAAACGCAATACATCCGCGCCCAAGGATTTCATCACCGTTTGCGGCGCGACGACATTGCCTTTGGATTTGGACATTTTTTTACCTTCCGCATCGACGGTAAAACCATGCGTCAGGACTGCCTTGTAAGGCGCGGCATCGTTCATCGCCGCCGATGTCAACAAGGATGACTGGAACCAGCCGCGATGTTGATCCGAACCTTCCAGATACAAATCGGCTGGAAATGTCAGTTGTTCGCGGCGGTTTAACACCGCATCATGGGTTACACCGGAATCGAACCAGACATCCAGCATATCCTGAACTTTTTCATAATGCTCGGCTTCATCGCCCAACAGTTCGGCTGGCTCCATCTCAAACCAGGCATCGATACCTTTTTCTTCAACTCTTTGCGCCACTTGTTCGATCAGTTCGGCGCTGCGGGGATGCAATTCACCTGTCTCCTTGTGGGTAAACAAAGCAATGGGCACCCCCCAGGTGCGTTGCCTCGAGATACACCAGTCCGGCCGGTTGTTAAGCATGCTTTCAATCCGCGCCTGACCCCAATAGGGAATCCACTGGACTTTTTTCACTTCCGCCAGAGCGGTATCGCGCAAATGGTTTTTCGTCATCGAAATAAACCACTGCGCGGTGGCGCGGAAAATAATCGGCGTTTTATGCCGCCAGCAATGCGGGTAACTGTGCAGCAAGGCTTCGTGATGAAGCAGTTTGCCTTTTTCTTTCAGTACCTCCAGAACATGGTCGTTAGCATTAAATACATGTTCACCGGCAAAAAATTCGGTATTGGGCAGGAATACACCATTTGAACCTACCGGATTATCGACCGGCAAATCATATTTCATGCCGACCACATAGTCTTCCTGGCCATGTCCAGGCGCGGTATGCACGGCACCAGTACCGGCATCGACGGTGACATGATCGCCCAGAATAACCGGCACTTGCCGATCATAGAATGGATGCTGCAATAACTGATTTTCCAGCGCCTCGCCTTTACAATAAGCAATGACATGGTAATCGTCTATGCCGTAACGCAGCATGGCGTCTTTTAACAATACTAATACTTCGGCGATAACCAAACGTTCCTTACTGCCGTCTTTTTCGATTTGCACCACCGCGTATTCCAGCTCAGGATTCAGCGCCACCCCCTGGTTGGCAGGCAAGGTCCAGGGTGTGGTAGTCCAGATGACAACCGATAAAGGCCCTTCACCTTCGTGTTCAGGAACATGATGACAAGCGTCCATGAAAGCGGTCTCATCGATAACCTGAAAACGCACATCGATGGCCGGCGAGGTTTTGTCTTCGTATTCAACTTCAGCCTCGGCCAGCGCCGAGCCACAATCGGTACACCAGTGGACCGGTTTGGCTCCCTGGGTCAAATGGCCTTTTTCAGCGATTTTACCCAAAGAGCGGATAATATCGGCCTCGAATTTGAAATCCATGGTCAGATAAGGATTGTCCCAATCGCCCAACACCCCTAAACGAATGAAGGCATCTTTCTGCATGTTGACCTGTTTGCTGGCGTATTGCCTGCATTCTTTACGGAATACCGCCGGAGATACCTTCACGCCCGCTTTGCCGACTTTCTTTTCCACCATCAGCTCGATCGGCAAACCATGACAATCCCAGCCCGGTACATAAGGGGAATCGAAACCACTCAAGGTTTTCGACTTAACGACAAAATCTTTCAGAATCTTATTGACGGCATGACCGATATGAATATCGCCGTTGGCGTAGGGAGGGCCATCATGCAAAACAAATTTTGGCAGGCCTTCAGTTTGCTGACGGATTTTTTGATACAAATCCATCTCCTGCCATTTTTTTAGCCGTTCAGGTTCGCGCTGGGCCAGATTTCCCTTCATCGGAAACTTGGTTTTCGGTAGATTGAGTGTTTTTTTATAATCCATAACTGATGACTTAATGGTTAATTTGAGTGAACTTCTAAAATCTGTCTGGCCTGCTTAACGTCTTGTTTTATTTGCAGCTTCAATGCTTCCAGCGAATCGAAACGTATTTCATCCCGAATTTTTTGTTTAAAACGAACTTCGACATAGTAGCCGTATATTTCCTGATCAAAATCGAATAAATGGGTTTCCAGAATCACCCGCGAGCCACCATCGACCGTCGGCCTTGTACCGACATTGGCGACACCTCGATAGGCTTTATCATCTATGCCATGCATGGTGACCGCATAAACGCCTTCAATCGGCGTGTTTTTACGAAACATTTCGATATTGGCGGTGGGAAAACCCAGCACCCGGCCACGCTTGTCGCCATGCGCAACCCGGCCGCAAATCGAATAATCGCGACCCAGCATGCACCGCGCCGTCTCAAGGTCACCTTCGCCCAAGGCATCGCGCACCAGCGTGCTGCTGATTCGGTGACCTTCAATAACCAAGGAATTGGTATCCTCAACTGCAAATCCGGCCATTTGCTGCAATAAAGCGAAATTGCCCCGGCGGGCCTTGCCAAAATGGAAATCATCACCGATAACCAGGTGCTTGACCTTGAGTTTGTCGATTAAAATATCCTGCACAAAATCTTCGGCTTCATAATTAGCCATCTGACGATTAAATTTCATCACCAGCAACATATCGACCGGCAAGGCATCTAAAGCGATCACTTTTTCCCGCAACCGCATCAATCTCGATGGCGCATTATCTTTTAAAAAATACTCCAAAGGCTGTGGCTCAAACAGCATCAACACTACGGGCAGATTCAACTCCCGGCCTTTAGCCGCCAGTTTTTCAATCACCGCCCGATGGCCCATATGCACGCCATCGAAATTACCAATAGTCAGCACACAGCCTTTCGGTAAGGTTTCAAGATGAGCCAGGCCTCTGATTAAGCGCATAATGATTGATCACTTTAAAACCCTTCATTCTATCATTAACCCGCATATTACATAAGGGCAATGATTTGCAACAATAAGGCAAACAATTAAAAACCAACTCATCGAAATTTGCTTTCTGTAACACTGCTACAGGTCAAAATAGGCTATTTTTGGGTAGCCCACCACATTTATGACTCAAATATGGAGTAAGCAATTAAATTCCACGTTCCATACTGCTATGCTTGGTTTTTAATCCACGTCATGGATACTGTTATGCACGAAAAAATGACTGCTATTTTAAAGAATCTCAATGGCAATATTCCTGAAATTATCGGTGGAGCCGTTATCAGTATAGAAGGTGTAATTCTCGCTTCTGCCATGCCGCGAAAAATTGATGACGAATTAATTGGTGGAATGGCGAGTTCATTACTGGGAATTGGAGAAAGGATATCTGCTGAGTTAATGAATTCTGAAATGGATCAACTGTACATCAACACCCCTCATGGTTATGTATTTGTCAATGTAGTTGCTGGCAATGCTTCTTTGATTGTTTTAGTTGCCGACAAAGCTAAATTGGGTTTGGTTTTTCTTGAGATCAAACGGGCCATACAAAAACTGGAACAGTTTATGTAATGATTTCAGTAGTCGGTTACCTGGAAACGAATAATTTTAATTGAGGAAATAGTTATGCAGATTGAAGAGAAGATTTTGACGTTAAATCAACACGTCGATGTTGAAAATGCACTAAAAGTAGTCCGGCCAACGCTAGGTGATGATGCCGGAGTCGTTTTATATCGCTTGCTGAGATTAGTCGCGCTGGAAGACATATTAGGCCGAGGCGCATCCGCTGCCGCATATCTGGCAGGGAAACGATTAGGCGGTTCACTGGGAATTAAAGAATTGGCAGATTTTTTACAACTTTGTGCTGATCTTAAAATTGGTGTCATTGAAGTACCAGTGGCGACAGACAATAAAATACATATTGATGTTTATGAATGTGTTACCTGTAGCGGGCTTGAGCCAGTAGGCCGGCCACTTTGCCAATTTGAAGGCGGGCTGATTGCAGGAGCAGTTGAAGTAATCACGGGAAAACAAACTCACGCAAAGGAAATAACCTGTATTGGTGGCCTGGGACATGATTGTTGCGGCTTTGATCTCGAGTTAACATAATGGCAGTTAGTGTGCTACAAACCCGGATATTTCACCAGGATGGACGGACAGGCTTCGTGCAAACAAGCGCAAGTTCTCACTCTATTGAGTAAGTGGCTTAGCCTGATACGTCCAACGAAAAGGCTTAGCCATGGTTTCATTGAAATATTTTATGAAATCCGCTATTTTTTTGTTTAAATCCTCTTTAGATTTAAAGTTGCCGCGCCGGATTACTTTACGCATTAAAATAGAAAACCAGATCTCTATCTGATTAAGCCATGAACAATGCTTAGAGGTAAAATGAAAAACAACCGGATGGTTTGAGTTAGTCAAAAAAGCAGTACGACTTTCCATTGATTTCAAAATACCCTCTTTTCCTTTAACCCCTGATTCTCCTGAATACGAAATTTTTTCGGCAATTAATCGAACCACCGATTCTGAACAATGTGTATTGAGATTATCCATGACTAAATGCCAATGGGTTTGTTTGGGTTGTTGATGAAAAAGCAGGTTCAAAAACCCGGCAAAATCTTGCTCTGTTCGAGTTTCTCCTATACTTCCCATTACTTCACCCGTGGCCACATCAAAACCTGCAATCAAGGTCTGGGTACCATGTCGAATGTATTCAAATTCTTGTCGTTCAACTTTTCCTTTCTTCATCGGCAATGTCTGCGCTGCTCGCTCTAAAGCTTGAATCCCTGTCATTTCATCAATCGAAATCGTTTTGATGCCTTGCGCTTCCCGCTCCAAAGCCCGTTGGCAGGTTTCGCAAATATCTTGACACCTCTCGTCGAAGTATTCATCTTTTTTTGCCGTCAACCAGCCTTTCATCCGGTGGGGTTGCAGGTCCGCTTCTTTTTAAAAAGCGCCCAACAGAGCGCTGTGAAATATAATCAACAATGCCCCGTTTTATCGCTTCATCGGCTATTTCTTGTTGCGTCCAATGAGTGATCGGGCGTTGACTATCCTCTGGGCGTTCGCAGGCTATCGCGATAATGCTGCAAATTTGCTCCGCCGTATAGATAGCAGGCGCACCGCATCGCGGTGCATCTTGAAGCCGGGCTAAAGGGTTTTCTTGCTCACTGTTCTGTAACCAGCGTTTTCGCCAATTTTGAACAGTTGTCCGTCCAGTTTTTAGCTGGCGCATGGTTTCATGTACACTGATGCCCTCATCTGCCAACAATATAATACGGCAACGTGTCACCAAATTCTGAGGACTTGTATGTTTACGCACTGTGCCTTGCAATAACGTGCGTTGTTTTTCTGTTAAACTGATTGGGGCTGCTGTTAGACGTGGCATGATATCACCTGCTGAATTTAATATAGTATTATTCAGCATATTACAATATATTCCTCATAAATAGCATTGGTGTTTTCGCTTATGTGCACTAGATATTCCGCCCATAAAAAATTTCTACCATCTCTTTTTTAGCTGTGCATGAATGCGTTGTTTTTCTAAATCACTCAATACCGCTTCTTTTTCAAACAAATAACTGATGCTACGCGCTACGCCGGATAATTGATAAAATTTGAGGATGAACAAAGAGAAATTAGACCTGTACACAGACTATTTAATCAGCAATACGAGCTATGCGACAGCAACGGGTTTGTCGTCGATGTTAGGTGGAGAAATTAGCCATGATAGTGTCACGCGTTTTTTATCGTCCAGGACGTACACATCAAAAGACCTCTGGCTGGAGGTTAAACGAACAGTCCGGAAGATTGAAGAAGAATCAGGGTGTTTGATTTTTGACGATACAATCCAGGAGAAGCAATGGACAGACGAGAATGAAGTCATTTGTTGGCATTATGACCATTGCCAGGGGCGGTCAGTCAAAGGCATCAATCTATTGAATGCCTTGTATCATACGGGCAATGTTTCGATACCCGTAGCCTTTGAAGTGGTCAAAAAACCGATTCAGTTTTGTGATATCAAAACAAAGCAGGTTAAACGAATGGCTACGGTGACCAAAAATGAGCTGATGCGTGCGATGATTCAACAGTGTTTGAACAATCGGCTTCAATTTCGCTATGTGTTGATGGATAGCTGGTTTACGGCTAAAGAGAATCTGGAGTTTATTGTTGACAAAGACAAACATTTCATTGGGGCTTTAAAGGATAATCGTTTGGTGGCGTTGAGCGTAGACGACAAGAAACAAGGAAAATTTACCCGTGTCAGTGACATTGCATTAGAGGATAAACAAGCAGTACGCGGCTGGCTAAAAGGCTACCCACATGAAGTCCTGATTGTCCGGCGAATCTTTACAAACAAAGACGGCAGTACGGCAACCGTTAATCTGGTGTGCAGTGATTTAACATTAACGGGTAAAAAGGTTGCGGCAATCTATCAGAAACGCTGGAAAGTCGAAGAATTTCATAAATCATTGAAATCCAATGCCGGGTTGGCAAAGTCGCCTACTCGTACCCCAACAACACAAAACAATCATATTTTTATGGCCATTATGGCGGTCTTTAAACTGGAGTGTCTCAAAATAAAACACCAAACCAATCATTTTGCTTTGAAGGCTAAATTATATATCAAGGCCATTCGGCAGGCTTTTAATGAATTGCAACAATTCAAGACCGCGTAACATCAGCAAATAATTTTCAAGATTGGTCTCTTTCAACATCATTTTGGTATGAAAAATATTCTCCTGATAGACATTGACATCGATCATCTGATACAACGCTTTGGTGTCATCGGCAATATAATTCTGGATCGAATTGATTTCGTGATCGATATAATGCTTATGCCCAGAAACATCCCGGGTAAATCCTCGAACCCTGTAATCCATAATGACAATATCCGATTCAAAGCTATGAATCAGGTAATTCAGGGCTTTAAGAGGAGAAATCTGGCCGCAGGTTGACACATCAATATCCGCCCTGAAAGTACTGATACCATTATCCGGATGACTCTCAGGATAAGTATGGACGGTAATGTGACTTTTATCCAGGTGTGCCAATACAGTTTCTGGCAATGGCCCAGGCGATTCAGACAGCATCCCGGCAGGAATAACCTCATCTTCGGCAATCAACATGGTGACACTGGCGCCTTGTGGCTCATAGTCCTGATGCGCAATATTCAGAATTTGAGCGCCAATAATCTCAGCGACATCTTTCAGGATTTGTGTCAGCCGGTCAGCGTTATAGGCTTCATCGATATATTCGATATAGGCTTGCTGCTGCTTTGCCGGGGCATAACAAATATCATAGTAGAAGTTACGCATTGACAGGCAATGTTAAACTATGGGTTTAAAAAATTCCAAAGTCAATGCAAGGCAAACCTTGATAAGAGAAATAACACGCCCCTCAACAGCCTGCTGTACATTACCCATGTATATTGGTTTTTTATTAAGTGAGCCGAAACAAGCTAGTTGTCGACGATTAGGAGAAGTCATGTCAATATCACATGATAGCGTAAATCGATTTCTAAATCGGGAGCATTACACTGGGCGAGATTTATACAATGAAGCCTATAGTGGACCCCGTAATCCGGACAATAGTTTAAACTATGACTATTGAAAAAAGAGGTACAAAAAATGAGCGAAAAAAAAACGGAAAACCTTTAGCGGGGCGCAAAAGGCCAAAATCGCGCTGGAAGCGGTTAAGAACATCAAAACGATCAATGAGATTGCTCAAGAGAATGAAGTCCATCCATCTCAGGTAAGCCAATGGAAAAAGGAACTGTTGGCCAATGCGGGAAGCCTGTTTGAAGGCAAACGCGGGCCGAAAGCGGTGACAATCCGGACCGTCTGTACGCCAAAATCGGGCAGTTGAATATGGAACTGGATTGGCTTAAAAAAAAGTCCGGGATCAGCCTATGATCACGCGTCAAAGCTGGGTGGATCAAAAAGATGAGTTGGCGTTAAGTCGGCAATGCCAGTTATTGAACGTTACCCGCTCAGTAATCCATGAACAGAAAAAACGCCAACAACAGCCGGTGTCTGCTGAAGATCAGCAACTGTTGCGGTTGCTCGACGAAGAATATACCCGGCATCCTTTTTATGGCTCACGCCGTATGACAAAGTATTTACGCGGCCTTAACCATCAGGTCAACCGCAAACGGGTTCAGCGGCTGATGCGCATACTGGGGCTGGTCGGCATGGCGCCGGACCCGAACACCAGTAAGCCGCATCCTGAGCATAAAGTCTATCCCTATCTGTTAAGAGGCGTCGAGGTGACACGCCCCAACCAGGTTTGGAGTACCGACATCACCTATATCCGGCTGCCGCAAGGATTTGTTTATCTGGTGGCCATCATGGATTGGTACAGCCGAAAAGTATTGGCATGGCAACTTTCCAATACCATGGACAGCGCGTTTTGCGTAAATTGTCTGGAGCAGGCCATCAAGACCTATGGCACACCGGAGATATTTAATACCGACCAGGGCGCACAGTTCACCAGCGCGGACTTCACCGGGGTATTGAGTCAGCATGGCGTGACCATCAGCATGGATGGCCGGGGACGGGCCCTGGACAATATCTTTGTTGAACGACTCTGGCGCACAGTGAAATATGAAGAAGTTTATTTGAAGCAATACGGCAACCTGCAAGCACTGTCAGCGGGGTTGACGGACTACTTTGCCTTTTACAACAGCGAACGACCGCATCAGTCGTTAGGCTATGAAACGCCAGACAGGGTTTATCAATTCGCCACGGGAGGTGGCGCTAAAATCGTGGATAAATATAATGCCGGCACTGCCAGGCAGACGCCGGGTGAAAATATGGGCCAGAGCCATTGAGCCTGACTGTTATGAGGGTTCTATCTTAAATTCTCTAATAATTTGTCTGGACAATGGGGTCCACTTTAAAAGGTATGGGTTGCAAAAGAGCAATCACTTTTCTAATCATCCTTTTTGATTGAGATAAGACATTAAACAACGTTGAGCGGATACAATCTAATCCATATCGAAACAGGCTTTGCGCGAGCCGCTGATGTGTTTTGGTTTTTATTGGTAACTCGCAATCATGTTTCCATTCGCCTGCTTTATGTGACCAACAGAAAGCAATAACGGGAAGTACTAACAATTTTTTGATCCGAAGATAACCGACTACACGCGTTTCCTCAAGTTTGAATCCCCGTCCTTTTAAACCGCCAAAAAGCGTTTCGATTTCCCAACGCAAGCCATAAATTTTAATCGCATCAGGGTTCAAATGCTGACAGACGATGATTAATAACTCACCATCACTCAGCCGTAACCCACTGAGATAAATTGAACAATTTCCCAAATAGCGCACTGTTGAGAGGTGTCGTGTGCTACCCGGCTTAAGCCCATAAAACAAACGCTCTACGCGTATTCGCTGGCCTTGGGCATTGGTTGTCCTGGCGTTGTTGCGAATACGGATATAAAAGGGAATCTCTTGCTCAAACAACCAGCCCATCCATTCGTCTCCAATAAACTCCCGATCAGCCAAAAGACCTTTGATGTGATGTCGGCCAAACTGCGCAATAAAGCGTTTCATCAGCGCTATACGTTCCTTCGTATTAGAGTTGCCCCGCTTGTTTAAAGGCAACCAATACACCGGAATGGCGGCACCCCGATAAACCACGGCAAGCACCAGCAGATTAATATTGGTTTTACCCCACTTCCAATTCGTCCTGTCTAACGTCAGATAGTAATCCTGATCAGTGAAACCAAACAGTTTCATGATGAAATGAGCGACTTCATTGTAATCCAGCCAATGGTCACTGAAAAATCGTTGCATCCGTCGATATCGTGAGGAAATTTTTGCCCGACTGGGAAAGAATACGGCGAGCTGGGCCAGATTGACCGTGCTAACTGCCATCAAAGCAATTAACATACCCACAAAACAAACGATTCTTGCCTTGTTCCATTGAAAGTGCTCAGTTAATATGACGGTCAGCTCGTTGATTTGTAATGTCCCGTTATTCATATTCGCTAAAACAAAATGCGGTATTTAATTACATTTCAACGAGCTACGCCAGCTTTTAATATTTTTTGTCATGTACAGAGGGTCAGATTATTAAATCCATGTAGTTGTAATTTGTTCAATCTCACGCGCTCGCTTGAAATAGCCTTAATCTGTGATATCACTTAGGGAATCGCTGATTTATTCGCGATTCCTTTGGACACAGGGATATGCCGTCAAAATCCATAGCCGTAAGCTATTGATTTTAAAGCAAAGAGGAAATCGCATTTCCACTTTGCGTAGTGCTGACAGTATGGATGATTTGTTCAGCATTTCCTCAAAGATCAGGCGTAATTACAAAAAAAAAACCAAAGGCACTGCTTTACTTATTCTCAAGGCTCCTGCTGTTCGATAACTTCAAAGCTATGGGTTATTTCAACCGACTTGGACAACATGATAGAAGCGGAACAATATTTCTCGGCAGACAGTTTCACCGCTCGTTCAACCGTCGACTCTTTAAGGTTATTGCCCATTACTTTGAAATGTAGATGAATTTTACTAAAAACACTGGGAATGGCATCGACACGTTCCGCACTCAATTCTGCTGTGCAATGGCTGACATTGTGCCGACCTTTCTGCAAAATCTCCACGACATCGAAAGAAGAGCAGCCCCCTAGTCCCAATAAAATCATTTCCATAGGACGAATGCCCATATTCCGTCCACCATGATCCGGCGGCCCATCCATCACTACCGCATGACCACTGCCGGACTCACCGACAAACATTCTTCCATCCACCCATTTGACTGTTGCTTGCATAGAATTTCCTGCCAAATAGAATAATTTTACAATGACTTGCCCGATTGATATTGATTTTTTGTAACTACTCAGCGTATTTTACCAAAAGCATCAGGTCACTGAGTGAATTCCGGTAATTTCCCCTTAAATACCAGTACCAACGCTTCAGAGGCACTGACATGATGTTTACGACAAGTGGATAGATATCCCCGAATACGGCAGAAGGTGATGGCACCCTGCTCACTCCTGAAACACCCCGATATTTTTTGCTGCACCCTGGTCATGCGGATATCATTCTCACCGGGATTATTAGTAAATGGCACATCTATTTCTCTCATAAAGCGTAAGACATCATCCTGGTAATTGATCAGCCGTTCCAGTAAGTTTCTGGATTTACTGCGCTTGAGGCGCCCACGTTTGGGTTTACCGGGCAACGGGGTTGGTGGCGGACATTCAATTTGTGCTTTCTCTAATAAATCTCGATATCGTCGTCGATAACAGGCCGCTTTTCTTGCTTCAAGCTTCCCCCCGGCATCATCGACGACCTGATTGATCTTTTTTAACCGGGTTTCCATTTCTTTGGCCCACTGCTGTCCATCCTGCTCCCGGGCACGGGTCAGTTCACGCAGATGATGCGCATTGCACAAGGCATGAGTGAAGGGGGACTTGTAGTAAGGCTTCCAGTGATCGTGGCATAAAATGCCATGAAAGTCAGGCAGGATGCCAATGACATCCATCGCTTCCTTGCCCCGTTTTACATGGGGAAAATAATGTGTCCATAAATCATTAGAAGCACAATGCAACCAGTACCTGGCGCCATTGATGTTAATGCCCGTTTCATCGGCATGTACAACAGAAGCTGCCGCCAGTCTTTGCTCGCAAATCGGCTCAAAGGATGCCAGCTTCTCAAAGGCTGGTTGATTGAAATTAACCAGCGAACCTTCACTGATGGGGATCTGTAATTGATCGGAAAAATAATCCTTGATGCGCTGGCAGGGCAATAATTGGTACTGCGAAAGATACACGGCGTGCGCCTTGAGTTGGTCACCATATTGCACGGCTTTTGTTACGCCCTCGGGAAAAGGAGCAACAAACCGACGACCTTGTTCATCGATAAGCCTTTGCGCACGATATTCCGTCACAATCCGTGAAATATCAATATCAAATACCTGCCGGGTTTCAAAGCCATCTGCCGCGTAGCTTCCGGCTGGCAAGGTACGGCGATCAATCTTGATGGAGATAACGTCATCGGGATCATCGACTTTAACCAGCGTGGTGCCAATATGCCCTTTCTGTCCACCACCTGGTTTTTTTGATCCAGCCCGTGCTTTCCTTTTACGATCAGGATCACTTGATGGCGGCCTGGAACTGTTACTGCTGTTAAGTCCGAGCCGATGCATCAAGAGCGTGACCAGCAACAACAATATCTCCAGCGAAGACCGCAGCGCCGGAGATAAATCGGCTTCATCTTCAATCAGCTGCCGGGCATGGGTAATGGCAGCCTCTACATCAATGGAATCAATCTTCAATGAAACGGCCTGTGGGTTTAAGTACAGGACTCTTGTCTCATGGCTTTTGAAATACGAATTTTTGCCTCTGTGTTGCCCGTCATCGTATTTTAGAAATGCACGGCAGCAGGGCTATCGGGCATTGCTTATAAGGCAACACGCCTCAACTAACGCAGGCTAATACAGTAAACCTCTTGCGCCAGGTGTTGCCGTTAGAAAATCAAAAATAACGCTAAAATCGTGTCAAGCAGTTTTTTTACTTATTTACGCTGAGTAGTTACGATTTTTTCAAGTAAATATTGCAATGTAGTGCTTTTGAATTGATTTTTCTTGGTACAAATAGAAATCATTGTCAGGTAAGTTGCACTGCACCATTAGGCTGGCAGCTTAGCGGATTCGTAGCGAGAAGGTTGGAAAATCGAAAAGGGGGGCTTTTTACTTTTGGGATACAAAGTGGTTCTACGCAATGAAAAGAGCGGGAAAATACGCCGCACCCACTGTCGCAGTTGAATCATCCATAATCCGGCAGCCTCCAAAGTAGATTCTTAAACCCGCTTTATTCTGCTTTCCAGCTTTACACTATATTTATGATTAACCCAAGGTATGATTTTTACAGCGGAAGTTTCTACAACAAACAGGCGAGCATCCTTTAGAAGTAACTAAGGAATTCATTTTCAGCCTTATCAAAAACTCTAAAAAAAACGGATATTCTGCTAATAATTAATAAGGTACTTTTTTATGCCCTTGATAACTGAAAATATGATCAATACTGAAGCTTTGGAGCATTTCTTAAGGCTTTGCCATACCCGCTCCTATCCTGCAAAAAGTGACCATTATCCGGCCAGGTGATGAAGGTGATAAATTACTTTTCATCCTTGAAGGTTCGGTCAGTGTCGAAGACGAGACCGGACATGAGTTAATTCTGGCCTATTTGAACAAACATGAATTTATCGGTGAAGTTGGTGTGTTCAAAGGTGGAGAAATTCGGAAAGTATCGGTAAAAACCCGAACAAAATGCCAGCTGGCCGAAATTTCTTATGATCGCTTTCATCAAGCCTTGAAACGGGAACTTAAAGAATATGACGCCGATATTCTATATATGCTGGGGGAACAGATTTCTTCTCGACTGTTAATCACCAGCCGTAAATATCGGGATCTGGCTTTTATGGATGTTGAAGGCCGTATCGCCCGCACTTTACTGGATCTGGCCAAGGAGCCAGACGCCATTACCCACCCTGATGGCATGCAAATTTATATCACCCGCCAGGAAATTGGCCGTATAGTTGGCTGCTCACGAGAAATGGCCGGTAGGGTGTTAAAAGAATTACAAGAAAAAGGCATGATTTCGGCTCATGGCAAGACCATAGTAGTTTATGGAACCCGTTAAGTATGGCCGAAAATCAGCTTTGTTTATGCGGTTCAGGACAAGACTATTCAGACTGCTGTGAACCTTATATTCTAGGAAAAAAGACTGCCCCGACTGCTGAAGCGCTGATGCGATCGCGTTTTGTCGCCTATGCGCAAAAAGATGAGGCTTATCTGCTATCCAGTTGGGATACCAGCTGCAAAAAGAGACCCGAATCTATCGATTTTTCCAAGGAAGAGGACATCGTATGGAGTGGCCTTAAGATCGTACAATGTAAAAGAGGCGGTGAAAAAGATAAAAAAGGCATCGTCGAGTTTAAAGCCCATTACATTCTGGATGGCGAACCTCATACCATGCATGAAATCAGCCGTTTCATCAAAAAAGACCATTGCTGGTTTTATCTGGACGGTTTGGTCAAATCAGTCGCCCGCGCCAATCAGCAAGTCAACGAGGGGAAGAACCGTCCTGTCCTTGCGGGAGTGGAAAAAAATACAAGCGTTGCTGTGGAAAATAACGGGTTTTTTCAAGCGTCCGCTATCTATTTACTACCAGACTTGCAACCCAAACCTACTTAGGACGCTGTCGGGTTATGGATGATTCTACTGCGACAGACTACTAGTGCAAACAAGCGCAAGTTCTCACTCTATTGAGTAAGTGGCTTAGCCTGATACGTCCACCGAAAAGGCTTAGCCATGGTTTCATTGAAATATTTTATGAAATCCGCTATTTTTTTGTTTAAATCCTCTTTAGATTTAAAGTTGCCGCGCCGGATTACTTTACGCATTAAAATAGAAAACCAGATCTCTATCTGATTAAGCCATGAACAATGCTTAGGGGTAAAATGAAAAACAACCGGATGGTTTGAGTTAGTCAAAAAAGCAGTACGACTTTCCATTGATTTCAAAATACCCTCTTTTCCTTTAACCCCTGATTCTCCTGAATACGAAATTTTTTCGGCAATTAATCGAACCACCGATTCTGAACAATGTGTATTGAGATTATCCATGACTAAATGCCAATGGGTTTGTTTGGGTTGTTGATGAAAAAGCAGGTTCAAAAACTCGGCAAAATCTTGCTCTGTTCGAGTTTCTCCTATACTTCCCATTACTTCACCCGTGGCCACATCAAAACCTGCAATCAAGGTCTGGGTACCATGTCGAATGTATTCAAATTCTTGTCGTTCAACTTTTCCTTTCTTCATCGGCAATATCTGCGCTGCTCGCTCTAAAGCTTGAATCCCTGTCATTTCATCAATCGAAATCGTTTTGATGCCTTGCGCTTCCCGCTCCAAAGCCCGTTGGCAGGTTTCGCAAATATCTTGACACTTCTCGTCGAAGTATTCATCTTTTTTTGCCGTCAACCAGCCTTTCATCCGGTGGGGTTGCAGGTCCGCTTCTTTTTAAAAAGCGCCCAACAGAGCGCTGTGAAATATAATCAACAATGCCCCGTTTTATCGCTTCATCGGCTATTTCTTGTTGCGTCCAATGAGTGATCGGGCGTTGACTATCCTCTGGGCGTTCGCAGGCTATCGCGATAATGCTGCAAATTTGCTCCGCCGTATAGATAGCAGGCGCACCGCTTCGCGGTGCATCTTGAAGCCGGGCTAAAGGATTTTCTTGTTCACTGTTCTGTAACCGGCGTTTTCGCCAATTTTGAACAGTTGTCCGTCCAGTTTTTAACTGGCGCATGGTTTCATGTACACTAATGCCTTCATCTGCCAACAATATAATACGGCAACGTGTCACCAAATTCTGAGGACTTGTATGTTTACGCACTGTGCCTTGCAATAACGTGCGTTGTTCTTCTGTTAAACTGATTGGGGCTGCTGTTAGACGTGGCATGATATCACCTGCTGAATTTAATATAGTATTATTCAGCATATTACAATATATTCCTCATAAATAGCATTGGTGTTTTCGCTTATGTGCACTAGTGCAGCACGAGTAACATTCTCGATATATAAGGTTTAACGTTCTGATGAACTCCTCATCACTCATAGTGTCATGGTATAACAGACACTACGATTGTCGGGATGCGTATCATGGATAAAGCCCGCAACCACTTTAAATTCAAATAATAGAAATATCATATGAAAAAAATCAGCTTTCTAATCGTCACACTGGTGATGACATTGACATTAGGTTTTGCCGGCATCGAGAATGCTCAAGCCAAACGCTTTGGTGGGGCCCGTTCTTTTGGCGGCAAGTCTCTTTTCAGTAAACCTTATCGACGCTCAGCATTGCCTTCAAAGACAACTCGCTCCGCCAGTCAGCAGCAAGCCCACCAGAAAAATCAGACCCTCCGTCAGAATATGTCACGCCGTGGTGGTCTTTTGGGTATGTTGGGCGCCTTTGCCATAGGCGGGCTATTGGGCTCGATGTTATTTGGAGGCGCTTTCCAGGGACTGAATTTGATGGATATGTTGCTGTTTGCCGGCATTGCCTATTTGCTGTACCGGTTCTTTATCGCTCGCAAACCGCAACCGGCTTCGGCCTATCAGCGGGGCACCTTAGACGATGACACAGGCTTTTCCGGGCAACCGTCAACATTTCAGACAAAGGAAAACCCTGGCCGCTCATCAACCCCATTCAATACCGATGTATTGTTTGGCAATAAACAAGCTGCCGATGCTCAAGATGCAGATTTCAATGCACCTGTGTCAATCCCGGAAGGTTTTGATGAAGCCGATTTCCTGGCTGGCGCAAAAAATGCTTTTTACGCCTTGCAAAAAGCCTGGGATAACGGTGATTTAGCAGAAATTCGTGGTTTGACCACGGACAAGGTTTTTGCCGAAATTCAGGATCAACTGAACGCCATGTCAGAGCCGAACCAGACCGAAGTGCTTAAACTTGAAACTGAATTACTGGATGTAAGGGAGTTGGAAGACAACATGGAAGCTGTGGTACTGTTCGACAGTATCATGCGCGAAAATCCAGATGAGCCCGCCATTCAAGTTCGGGAAGTCTGGCACTTTATAAAACCAAAACGCGCCATTGCGCCTAAATGGTATCTGGATGGCATTCAACAACTGGAAGACTGACAAAAATGGTGGAAACGGATCAAAAAACCCGGCAACGCTATGATCGTCTCGCGCCTTTTTACGACGCTCTGGAAGGCGCGCTAGAAGGGCTGTTTTTCAAAAAATGGCGAGAAACCATCTGGAGTCAGGCGAAAGGGCCTGATATCCTGGAGGTCGGTGTCGGGACGGGAAAAAACTTCCCTTTTTATCCCCGTATTGCCCGGATAACGGCGATTGATTTCAGCCCAAAAATGCTGGAACGGGCAGAACATAAAAAACGGCGTAAGAACATCGACGTTGATCTGGATTTACAGGATGTCGAGTCCCTGCCTTACGCCGATAACTGCTTCGATACCGTAGTGGCGACCTTTGTATTTTGTTCCGTCCCCCATCCTAAAAAAGGATTACAGGAGCTTTACCGGGTTTGCAAACCCGGCGGCCAGGTGTTGCTACTGGAGCATGTGCTGAGTTCCAACAAGATCATGGCGATGATGATGAATTTGATGAATCCTGTGATCAAATCGATTTTTGGCGCCAATATTAACCGGCAAACGGTTAAAAATGTGCAATCCTGTCCTTTTCAGCAGGTCATTTTATTGCCGGAAAGCTCGGATATGGTAAAACTGATACGAGCGATCAAATAACTGGTTCCAGTAATTCCAGCAGTTTTTCTTGGCTCAATTCCCCAGGATGACGATGTACAATCATCCCTTGCCGGTCGATAATCAAAGTAAACGGAATCGCATTGACCAGATTGCCGAGTTGTTGCGATAGGCCGATAGCGGCATCACCGCCGATCAACATCGGATAATTGACCCTGTTTTTCTGTAAAAACTCGACCACGCTGGCCTGGTCTTCAACGGCTATACCAATAAACTGAACATCTTTCACCTTAAGTTCCTGCTGCAGACTGACAAACTCTGGAATTTCTTTCAAACAAGGCGGACACCAGGTCGCCCAGAAATTGATGATGCGTATTTTCCCTTGCCATTCGTTAATATCACGGATTTTGCCATCACTATCCGGCAACTTTATATCCAGTAATGGCGCTTTTGGCAATTGGGTGACTTTGTCCAATTGATACAAACGCAACGTCATGCCCGCGCTCAATGCCAACAATGCGGACAACAAGACAATAGTTTTTTGTTTCACGAGGCTTTTAACTGTTTAATTGTTTCAAGAAAAGTATCGACAGGTTGATAGCCAATAATGCGAAAAGCGGAGCGTTCCTGTTTATCAGGCCCGAAAAACAGAATACCGGGCGGGCCGATCAGATTGAAACGCTTCAATAAAGCCTGCTCTTCTTGTGTATTTTCAGTAACGTCGGCCTGTACCAGTATAAAGCCGGCTAATGCCTGTTTGACGCTAGGATCATTCAGCGTATAAGCTTCCATTTCTTTACAGGAAATACACCAATCGGCATAAAAATCCAGCATAACCCAGCGACCTTCTTGAGCCGCCTGAGCCAATAGTCTGTCCAGTTCCTGACTGGAATGAATGCGCTGAAAGCCAAGCCCTTCCGACTGCCCGGCGTTAGCGGAAGAAATCCCCATGCCTTTCAATGGCTGCAACGGATTACTGTTGCCGGAACTCAATCCAATCAACAATAAAATGCCATAAACCAGCATTAACACCCCCAACCCCTTCCAGAATTTACGCCAGTTGCTGACATTTTCCGGCAACGGGTCAATTGCGCTTAAATAAATCGCTGGAATAATCAATAACATTGCCCACAGCAACATGGTGACCGGAGCAGGTAGAATGCGTCCCAACATCCACACGGCCACCGCCAGCATGATGACGCCAAACACAGCATTGATGGTATTCATCCAAGTCCCAGCCTTGGGCAGCAAAGTGCCTGCGGAAGTCCCCAAAAACAGCAGTGGAACCCCCATACCCATGCCCATTACAAACAAGGTCGATGCTCCCAGCAGCACATCACCTGTTTGGCCGATATAAATCAAGGCAGCCGCCAAAGGCGCCGCCACGCAAGGGCCGACAATCAACGATGATAACGCGCCCATTATCGTAGCGCTGAGCCAGGAGCCATCTCGATGCTTGTCGCTGGCATCATGTAACTTGGCTTGTAACGCCTTGGGTACTTGTAAATGATAAAACCCAAACATCGATAACGCCAATAAGATAAAAATGGCGCTGAATAGTACAATGATCCAGGGTTGCTGGAATGTTGCCTGTAGATTGCTGCCAAACAAAGCGGCCAGTACACCAAACAAGGTGTACATCAACGCTGAAGCAAATACATAACAAAATGACAGAAAAAATGCTTTGCGTGTGCTGATTTTCTGGCCATGGCCAACAATAATGCCCGATAAAATGGGTATCATCGGGAAAATACAAGGCGTCAGCGACAACAACAAACCGAAGCCAAAAAAACTCAACAAGGCCAGCCAGAAACTGTCCTGGTGCAAAGCTTGCACGATTTTATCCTGTTCAGACTGTGGTGCTGCCGCGCTGGTGACAGTCGCTGTTCTATCCAGAGCAGGCAGTGATAAAACAAGCGTTTTTTTCATCGGCGGATAACAGACGCCGCGGTCTGCGCAGCCTTGATAAGCAACTTTCAAGGTAAAGGTCTGCGCCGCAGGATTCAGTCGGGTCAACGGCACATCAAGTTCGATAGTTTGATGAAAAATCCGTATCTGACCAAAAGATTCATCATGATACGGCTCGCCTGGCGGCAAGCTCAACGGGCCAATTTTGACTTGCTCATTATCACTCTCAAGATGCAATTTATCCCGATACAAATAATAGCCTTTGGCGACTTCCCATCGAACATGAAGCGTGTTGGCGTCTTTTACCTGGGCAAAAAAACGGAAAGCCTGGTCGGCTGGCAGTAATTCATCCTCGAATAAATTCAGTTTTTGGCTGAAATTGCTTATAAATTGTTTGATTTTGCCTGAGGATTGCGGCGCACTGGCGCTACCCTCCGCCAAACTGGCTTGCGTGAACTGTAAAACGAACAACAATAAAATCAGTCTAAACATGAATCCATCCATTTTAAATAGGCAGGCAAAGCGTGATCCATAGTGACCGCAACGACTTCAGGAAGTTCATATGGATGCTGTTCTACAATAGCCTGTTCCAGACGAGCATATAAATCCTTTCGGGATTTGATCAGCAATAAATGTTCTTCCGCGGTTTCTATCTCTCCTTGCCATCGATAAATCGATGTAATACCCGGCACAATATTGATACAGGCCGCCAATCTGGTTTTTACCAAATAGCGGGCAATTTTTTCTGCGCTTGTTTTATCCGGACAGGTACAATAAACCAACTGGTGCATTTTGATCTCCTTTGGTAGGTGATTATTTCGTTTCTTCCGGGAAAACAACAGCCTGAAACCGGATGTTTCCGGTCTGGCCAAATTCAAGAGTATTTTAAATGAAAATTGTACAAATTTTATTTCTGTTTTTTTTAACCGTTCCTTTTATCGAAATCTATTTATTGCTGCAAATTGGCGGCATTATCGGTGTATTTCCGACTATTTTCATGGTTGTTTTTACCGCCATGCTGGGCGCCTGGCTGCTGAGAAAACAAGGTTTGGCCACCTGGCTGAGATTTCAGGAAAGCGTCAACAAAGGTATCGTTCCTGCTTACGAAATGATTGAAGGCCCGATTCTTCTGGTCGGTGGTGCATTATTACTGACGCCGGGGTTCTCCACCGACGCCATAGGCTTCGCCTGCCTGGTACCGGCTCTGCGTAAAAAAATCGCCCGTTATGTCATCGAAAACAAATTGGTAACACCTGCTGGTTTCAAGCCTGACCAACAACAGGACTACAACGTGATAGAAGGAGATTATGAGAAAAAAGACCTTGAGGATTGATGTTTTTGGGGCTAAGCGCTGTGTAATAAAGCGGTCGCAGTTGTAAGGGCTGTTTTGTCAGGAAACACGCTAAGGAATCGCTGATTTATTCGCGATTCCAGTGGCGCATGGATGCGCCACCAAAATCGATGGCGACAAATCATGGATGATTTGTTCAGCGTTTCCCTAATTCAGAATCTAGGTTAACCTTAAAAGGGTGAATTGCCAGATGGCGAATCCACCCTGCCGATTACGTTCTATCTATTACCATCAGTTAATCACATAATGGCCACGATGGCGCATACAGTTAATATAAGCGCGGCGATATTGGTCATCAGACTGATAGCCTTGCTTGACGCCACCTCCTATGCCGCCTATAGCAGCGCCGTATGCAGCACCTTTACCAGGGTCACCTGAAATAGCGCCCAATGCGGCGCCCGTTGCCGCCCCTACCAAACCGCCAACTGCCGCTCCCTTGGCGGTTTCTGTATACATATTACCTGATGCTCGTGCAGCCAGTGCCTGACATTCGGCCATATCCTGGTTCAAACGATAGGCATTTGGATCACCATAAGGATCGACAGTCGGGCTCCAGTTGGTCTGACTGGCGCAGGCAGTCAATAACACACTGGCACTCACTACTGTAAAAAGTTTATTCAGTTTCATGCTGATTTCTCCAGAATACTACGTTAGGCTATGTTTTATCTGATTCAAATGAATATTGTCTGAACCTGTCACTTGAATTGAATGATAAAGTTCGATCATTTCATTTTTCAAGATGAGGCAAAGAGAGCGTTTATTCAAGTATTTTGTCTTTATATTCACATAAATCCTCGATAACACAACTGCCACAACGTGGTTTGCGGGCGATGCAGGTATATCGGCCATGAAAAATCAGCAGATGATGAGCGTCTTTTTTATGTTCTTTGGGAACCACCTTTTCCAGTTTTTTCTCCACTTCCAGGACGGTTTTCCCTAGCGCCAACCGGGTACGATTACACACCCTGAATATATGCGTATCGACCGCGATAACCGGATGGCCAAAAGCGGTATTTAAAATAACATTGGCGGTTTTCCGGCCAACGCCGGCCAACGCTTCCAGTTCCTCACGGGTGTCAGGCACCTGACCTTGGTGTTTTTCCAACAAGGCTCGACAAAGCTTGATAATATTAGCTGCCTTGCCATTATACAGGCCAATGGTTTTTATATATTGCTTAAGTCCTTCTTCGCCTAAATCCAGTATAGCCTGTGGTGTATTAGCGCGTTCAAACAGCTTATTGGTAGCTTTGTTGACGCCTTTATCAGTCGCCTGAGCCGATAGCACGACGGCAATCAGCAATTCAAACGGTGTCGTGTATTCTAGTTCAGTTGTCGGTTCCGGTATCGCTTTGGCCAGGCGATCGAAAATTTGTTGGCGTTTTTGCTGATTCATGGTTTTAGTTTATCTTGACGGTTGCCTGAAATAAACCGGCATTGCCGGATGGCAGAATAAAACATTGCTATAAAAGCACATAAGACTATAGTTTTGAAAAGGTATAAAATGATGTTAAAAATGAAATCATCCGAATTTAAGGCAAAATGCCAGCACCTGATGGATTGGGTAAACGAACAACAGGAAGAAATTATCAATACCAAAAACGGTAAACCGGTTTCAAAATTGGTGCCTTATTCATCACAACCTTCAACATTGTTTGGCCTGCATAAAGACAGGATTCGATATCATGATGATCTGATTGACCCCCATTGAACAGCAGTGGGCGGCCGAGGATGATATGGATTGATACCCATGTTCTGGTTTGGCTGGATTCAGGTGATGACCGTTTGGGCAAAACGAGTTTAAAAGCGATAGACCAGTCATTCAAAGGTGATATGGCTATTCAATCAGCCCTTTTGCCACATTTTCATGGCGACCCAGCCGATCGGATGATTATGGCCTCCGCTTTACATATCAATGCGGCTTTATGCACGGCGGTTAAAAAAATTCTGGACTAGGAAAGCCTTGCAAAAAGGATTGATGCCAGACTGTAATGCCTGGTCTTTTAATTTGGTGATATTGGAGTCAGGATTGGTTATGCCAGGCGATATTGACTTTTTTATGCTGTAAAACACAATCGCGTAAATACAGATTGATAAGGCTTTGATAAGGAATGCCTGATTCTTCCGCCATGGTTTTGAAATAATCAATAACATCCTCACTGAGCCGTATCGAAACCGGTTTTTTCAACTTTGAAGCATAAGGGTTTTTTCGCGATTTCATTCTGGATAAATCGTATTCTTTTTTCATTTTTATCCTCTTTTATAAAACTGGCGCTCATTTGCGGTCGCTTTGCGCGCACTGATAATTCGAATATTTTGACCTGAATTCCTTTCACAATGACAAACGATAAGGATTCTGGCTTTCGCGCTTAAACCGAGCATGAGGAATCGGTCTTCACCAACACAGGAATTATCATTGTCATAAAATTGAATAGCATAATCATCGTAAAAAACAGACTGTGCTTCTTCAAAGCTTATCCCGTGTTTTTTCAGGTTTGATACCGCTTTTTGAGAATCCCATTCAAAATTCATTGTATATACAATATATGCCCATAAAAACCAATTCAAGTATTCAGCATGTTTTTTAAATGCGCCAGGTTTTGTTTGCCTCGTTGTTTAACCACCTTTGGGTCCAGCTTTTTCTTCTGCGGCCACTCCAGGTCTTCTTCCGGCAATTCAGACAAAAAACGGCTGGGTGAGGTTTCTTCCACTTCACCGTAGCGTTTTCGATATGTGCAATAACTGAAGGTACAGGTTCTTTGTGCCCGGGTGATACCCACATAAGCCAGCCGTCGTTCTTCTGCAATTTGCCCCGCTTCAATACTGCTTTGATGCGGCAACAGGTTTTCCTCAAAACCGATCAGAAACACATGGGGAAATTCCAACCCTTTGGCGGCATGCAAAGTCATCAGGCTGACCCGGTCGCCGGCTTCTTCTTCCTGTTGACGTTCCAGCACATCCATTAGTTGAATATGACTGATGACATCGGCCAGAGGTTTGTTATCGCCCGCATCGGATTCGGCAATGCGTTTCAGCCAGTCGATCAAATCGTCAACATTACGCATGCGGCGCTCGGCCGCTGCCGGCGTTTTGCTATTCTCCCTCAGCCATTGTTCGTATTGTATGTCCGAAATAGCACGCCGAATAACAGCAAAGCTGTCACCACTCTCGATTTGCCGGGCAGTATCCAGGATCCACTGGCAGAATTTTTGCATGCGTAAAATCGCCTTGTCGCCCAGTTTTTGTTGCAGGCCAAATTCACTACAAGCGCTAAACAGGCTAATGTGACGCGAGTTCGCATAATCGCCCAGTTTTTCCAGTGTATTCGGGCCTATTTCCCGTCTTGGCGTGTTAACAATGCGTAAAAAAGCGGCGTCATCATCCTGATTTACCAACAATCGGCAATAAGCCAGAATGTCTTTGACTTCCTGACAGGCGAAAAATGATGTGCCGCCGGTAATGAAATAAGGCACGTTGTTTTCCCGCAAGACACGCTCAAACAGACGGGATTGATGGTTACCGCGGTATAAAATGGCATAATCGGAAAAACGATTTCCATGACGAAATTTATGGTGAATGATCTCCGACACCACTTGCTTGGCTTCGGCCTGGTCATTACGATGCGCCAGCACTCTGAGTGGATCACCGCAGCCCAGTTCGCTCCACAGTTTTTTCTCGAAAGCATGTGGATTATGGGCGATTAAATGATTGGCGGCTTTCAAGATACGTCCCATGGAGCGGTAATTCTGCTCCAGTTTGATGACCTGTAAACGCGGGTAATCTTTTTGTAATTGTTGCAAGTTTTCCGGTTGTGCGCCACGCCAGGCGTAAATGGACTGGTCATCGTCTCCGACTACGGTAAAGCGGCCAAGATTACCGGCCAGCAGTTTGACCAGTTGATATTGGGTGATATTGGTATCCTGGTATTCATCCACCAATAAATAACGAATGCGGTTTTGCCATTTTTCCAGAATCTCGGGCTGTTGCCTGAACAAATAAACCGGCAATAGAATCAAATCATCAAAATCCACTGCATTATAGGCTTTCAGGCTACGACTGTATTCATCGTATAAATGCGCGGCGATCAGTTCGTCATTTTCATTAACGGCGGACAACACCTGAGCCGGTGTCATGCAGGCATTTTTCCAATGTCCGATGCGGCGGCTGTAATGTTCCACATTATCCACATCACCTTCTTTGATGCCATGCGAGATTAAACTGCGGAGCAAGGTGGTCTTATCCTGTTCATCAAACAGGCTGATACCGGCTTTATAGCCCAGCGCTTGATGTTCGCGGCGTAAAATATCCTGACCCAGAGAATGGAAAGTAGACACACGAAGGCCGCGGCTACTGTCGCCATCCAGCAATTTAGCCACACGGCTTTTCATTTCTCGCGCCGCTTTGTTGGTGAAGGTGACGGCGGCGATATGGCGGGCGGGAATCCCTTCCTTTTGCGCCAGCCAGGCGATTTTTTCGGTAATCACCCGGGTTTTGCCACTGCCTGCGCCAGCCAGCACCAACAATGGACGATCGATCAGCCGGACAGCTGCCTGTTGTTGAGGATTTAAACCAGCCATTACTGTCGGTCCAATTTGCGATAAGAAATCGCTTCGCTGATATGAGGCTGTTCAATTGATTTAGAACCTGCCAGATCGGCAATGGTCAGGGCAACCTTCAAAATTCGATGATAGGCGCGGTGCGACAGACCGAATTTTTGCATAGCCTGTTCCAGCAGCCGATAGGTTGTATCAGACACCTGGCAAAAACGGTCGATTTCTTTACTCGACAATAAATCATTGGCTTTGCCTGAGCGTTGCATGGCGTACTGTCGGGCCTTGATTACCCGCTCCCGGATTGCAGCGCTCGTTTCTTCGTTTTTACCAGAGTGTTGGCGTAAAACGTCCAAATCAACCCGGGGGACTTCCATATGCATATCGATTCTGTCCAGCAAGGGACCTGAAACCCGGGCGCGGTACCTGGCAACTTGCTCTGATGTGCAATGACAACGACCGGATGAATCCCCTAGATAGCCACAGGGACAAGGATTCATCGCCGCAATCAACTGAAAGCGGGCCGGAAAATCGACTTGCCGGGCGGCCCGTGAAATAGTGATGTGGCCGGTTTCCAAAGGCTCGCGCAATACTTCCAGCACTTTGCGGTCAAATTCCGGCAATTCATCCAGAAAAAGCGTTCCATTGTGCGCCAGGGAGATTTCGCCGGGTTTGGGATTACTGCCGCCCCCCACTAAAGCCGCCGCCGAGGCAGTGTGATGGGGCGCTCTGAAAGGGGCTTTAAGCCAGTTGCGAATATCGAAGCCCTGGTCGCTGATCGAGGCGATGGCGGCCGCTTCCTGGGCCTGCTGTTCTGTCAATTCCGGCAGAATCGACGGCATTCTCGATGCCAGCATGGATTTTCCGGTACCGGGCGGGCCTATCATCAATAAATTATGCTGTCCGGCCGCGGCGATTTCAAACGCGCGCTTGACCTGATACTGCCCTTTGACATCGGCAAAATCGGCCTGCTCGGAGGTTATTTGAGCCGTCCTGTTTTCACTGAAAAAAGGTATGCTTTGTTGTCCTGTCAAATGCGCGCAGACCTGTAACAAACTGGTGGCGGGCAAGAGTCTGGCATCTTTGATCAGGGCCGCTTCAGACTGATTGTATTGCGGCAATATCAATTGCCGGCCGGCATCGCGGCAGTGTATCGCGACCGGCAGGCAACCCGAAACGCTGCGCAATTCTCCGCCCAATGACAACTCGCCAATCAATTCATAATCGGCCAAAGCCTGTTTGGGGATCTGGTTGGAGGCGGCCAGAATACCGATGGCGATGGCCAGGTCGAAGCGTCCGCCTTCCTTCGGAATATCGGCCGGCGCTAGATTGATGGTGATGCGCTGCATCGGAAATTCAAACTGCGAGTTGATAATCGCGCCACGCACCCGGTCTTTACTTTCTTTGACCGCAGTTTCCGGCAGACCGACGATATTGAGTGCCGGCAAGCCATTACTGACATGCACTTCCACGGTAACCTGCGGGGCATTGATACCACTACGTCCGCGGCTGTAAACAATGGCAAGAGACATATCAGACGTTATTCCGGATGGGTTAAAAGGGTGTTATGGTAACACTCAAAAGCAGGCTTATGAAGCAAGCCTATTGCTTCTGTTGCCGCCATTTCTCAAGCATATCAGGATAGCTGTCAAGCAGGCGTTTTATGGCCAGAATATCGACACTGTCCAAAGCATTTTGCAAAGCTTCAATATAATTATTAAGCGCCTTGACCGGATAATTTTGGTAAATGTTTTTCAACATCCCGGTAAAATTCATAATCTGGGTTAAATTATTGTTGCTCTGTATCATTTCCCATTGTTCATGCAAAGCCTGTAATGCATTCAATAATTCCGGCAGAAATTGTTTATCCGCTTCGGTCCATGAATTGTTTTCATTTTTGTTATGCGCTTGAATAATCTGTTTTGTGGCTAAATAGCGTGCCAACAAGCGGAATAATTCCTTTTTTTGGAGTAACTACTCAGCGTAAATAAGTAAAAAAACTGCTTGACACGATTTTAGCGTTATTTTTGATTTTCTAACGGCAACACCTGGCGCAAGAGGTTTACTGTATTAGCCTGCGTTAGTTGAGGCGTGTTGCCTTATAAGCACTGCCCGATAGCCCTGCTGCCGTGCATTTCTAAAATACGATGACGGGCAACACAGAGGCAAAAATTCGTATTTCAAAAGCCATGAGACAAGAGTCCTGTACTTAAACCCACAGGCCGTTTCATTGAAGATTGATTCCATTGATGTAGAGGCTGCCATTACCAATGCCCGGCAGCTGATTGAAGATGAAGCCGATTTATCTCCGGCGCTGCGGTCTTCGCTGGAGATATTGTTGTTGCTGGTCACGCTCTTGATGCATCGGCTCGGACTTAACAGCAGTAACAGTTCCAGGCCGCCATCAAGTGATCCTGATCGTAAAAGGAAAGCACGGGCTGGATCAAAAAAACCAGGTGGTGGACAGAAAGGGCATATTGGCACCACGCTGGTTAAAGTCGATGATCCCGATGACGTTATCTCCATCAAGATTGATCGCCGTACCTTGCCAGCCGGAAGCTACACGGCAGATGGCTTTGAAACCCGGCAGGTATTTGATATTGATATTTCACGGATTGTGACGGAATATCGTGCGCAAAGGCTTATCGATGAACAAGGTCGTCGGTTTGTTGCTCCTTTTCCCGAGGGCGTAACAAAAGCCGTGCAATATGGTGACCAACTCAAGGCGCACGCCGTGTATCTTTCGCAGTACCAATTATTGCCCTGCCAGCGCATCAAGGATTATTTTTCCGATCAATTACAGATCCCCATCAGTGAAGGTTCGTTGGTTAATTTCAATCAACTAGTGCACATAAGCGAAAACACCAATGCTATTTATGAGGAATATATTGTAATATGCTGAATAATACTATATTAAATTCAGCAGGTGATATCATGCCACGTCTAACAGCAGCCCCAATCAGTTTAACAGAAGAACAACGCACGTTATTGCAAGGCACAGTGCGTAAACATACAAGTCCTCAGAATTTGGTGACACGTTGCCGTATTATATTGTTGGCAGATGAAGGCATTAGTGTACATGAAACCATGCGCCAGTTAAAAACTGGACGGACAACTGTTCAAAATTGGCGAAAACGCTGGTTACAGAACAGTGAACAAGAAAACCCTTTAGCCCGGCTTCAAGATGCACCGCGAAGCGGTGCGCCTGCTATCTATACGGCGGAGCAAATTTGCAGCATTATCGCGATAGCCTGCGAACGCCCAGAGGATAGTCAACGCCCGATCACTCATTGGACGCAACAAGAAATAGCCGATGAAGCGATAAAACGGGGCATTGTTGATTATATTTCACAGCGCTCTGTTGGGCACTTTTTAAAAAGAAGCGGACCTGCAACCCCACCGGATGAAAGGCTGGTTGACGGCAAAAAAAGATGAATACTTCGACGAGAGGTGTCAAGATATTTGCGAAACCTGCCAACGGGCTTTGGAGCGGGAAGCGCAAGGCATCAAAACGATTTCGATTGATGAAATGACAGGGATTCAAGCTTTAGAGCGAGCAGCGCAGATATTGCCGATGAAGAAAGGAAAAGTTGAACGACAAGAATTTGAATATATTCGACATGGTACCCAGACCTTGATTGCAGGTTTTGATGTGGCCACGGGTGAAGTAATGGGAAGTATAGGAGAAACTCGAACAGAGCAAGATTTTGCCGAGTTTTTGAACCTGCTTTTTTGACTAACTCAAACCATCCGGTTGTTTTTCATTTTACCCCTAAGCATTGTTCATGGCTTAATCAGATAGAGATCTGGTTTTCTATTTTAATGCGTAAAGTAATCCGGCGCGGCAACTTTAAATCTAAAGAGGATTTAAACAAAAAATAGCGGATTTCATAAAATATTTCAATGAAACCATGGCTAAGCCTTTTCGTTGGACGTATCAGGCTAAGCCACTTACTCAATAGAGTGAGAACTTGCGCTTGTTTGCACTAGGCTTAATTGGCAGCCAGCTTGAATTTCGCTTACGCTGGAAAATTCTGCCACAGAATTTGCAATTTGAGGCGGGGCTAGCCCACTTGTTCGCCGGAGATCTGATGCATCAGGCGCATAAAACCGACAGTACGTTTGCTTATTCACAAATGACTGTTTCCTTTTAATTCTTGCTCTTCACAACGGATAAAAATTCATGAAAAAACTGTTACTTATTGTCTCTTTAATTTTTTCTCTGTTATGCGTCCAGTTTTCCCACGCCGAAAACGTATTACGCATGTCAACCACAACCAGCACCGAAAACTCCGGCCTACTGGCGTTTTTAAACCCTTTGTTCGAACAGCTTTATCATGCCCGGGTGGATGTTATCGCCGTTGGTACTGGCAAAGCAATTAAGCTGGGAGAAAATGGCGATGTCGACATTGTATTGGTGCATGCCCCGGCGGCGGAGCTGGAATTTGTCAAAAAAGGCTTTGCTATCGATCGCCTTGCCGTCATGCATAATGATTTTGTACTGATTGGCCCGGTTAAAGATCCGGCAAAAATAAAACAAGCGACGAGTGCAATTGAGGCATTGAAAAAAATCCAACAAAGCCAATCGCCTTTTATTTCCCGCGGCGATGATTCCGGCACGGACAAAAAAGAAAAATATTTATGGCAACTGGCCGGCATAGCCCCTTCCGGACCATGGTATTTTTCCGCTGGACAAGGTATGGGGGCTGTTTTAACCATCGCCAATGAGAAACAAGCCTACACGATCAGTGACCGCGGCACATATCTGGCATTTCAAGACAAAATCAGTCTGCCCATTTTGTTTGAAGGCGACCGGGTACTTTACAACCCCTATCACATCATGGCTGTCAATCCGGCCAGACACCCCCATGTAAACATCAGGCTGGCCAGGCAGTACATTCAGTTCATCACCAGTGAAAATGTACAAAAAAAGATCGCTGATTTTAGAAAACACGGGCAAGTTTTGTTTTATCCTGATGCGCTAAAACCCTAAGGAATCAGGATATTTTTTGGAACTCTTTCAACGCCTCCCTGTCATCCGGTAATCGATTCAACAACTACGGATCATCAGGGAGGATTTATGCCCGTTCAACCATACCCAAAAATAAAATCCAGCGAAATCACAGCAAAGTCAGTTTTTGAAAATCGGCGAAAAATCATCAAGGCCTCATTAGGCTTGAGTGCAGCGGCTATATTGCCAACATCATCACAAGCAAAAGACAAGATTTATGACGCTGTTCCCATCGGCCCCTATTCAGGTGATTTCCCTGTCACTGATTTTGAAGATGTCAGCCATTACACCAACTATTACGAATTCACTACCAATAAAACAGACGCCACCGTATTGGCCCAGGCGATGAAAATCAAGCCATGGCAGGTGGAAATTCTCCGGTGAAGTGGAAAAACCCGGCACTTACTATCTGGAAGACATTCTCAAACAAAACCCGCTTGAAGAAAGAGTTTACCGTTTTCGCTGCGTGGAAGCCTGGTCCATGGTGGTGCCTTGGATAGGTTTCCCATTGGCAAGCTTGTTAAAACAATTCCGACCCACATCCAAAGCCAGATTCGTCGCTTTCACCACCGCCACACAGCCTGAAAACATGCCTGGACTTCGAAACAGATCATTGGACTGGCCTTATACAGAAGGCCTGCGCATGGATGAAGCCATGCATCCATTAACGTTGCTGGCAACCGGCATGTATGATGACGAGCTGCCTAAACAGAATGGTGCACCACTGCGCCTGGTCGTTCCCTGGAAATATGGCTTTAAAAGCATCAAAGCCATCGTTAAAATCCATTTGCAAGAAAACATGCCACAAACCGCATGGAACAAGGCTTCTCCAGCTGAATATGGCTTCTATGCCAATGTCGCTAAATGTCAACCAACCTGTCGTAATTTTAACACTAATTCACGAAGTAATTGTTGCTGCAACTTGACATTTAGAGGATTCTGATTTCTCCTTGTTTGGGTTGAGATACACCTGACCAACCGGGGTTAAATTTCGTGTTTTTCGTCCATTCCACCGCTCGGGGTTATCTTTTTTCGCCTGTTCGATCACGCGCTTTCTATGCTCAAGTATGGCCTTGTCCAAGCCATTATGGCGCTGGTTAGGCGTCACAAACCTGATGGCGCTGTGTTTGTGCTCATCGTTGTACCAGCTGACAAAACCATCTACCCAGGCTCTTGCTTCGGTTAATGTTGTAAACGGGTTTTCCGGAAAGGTGTAGTAGTATTTGATGGTTTTAAACAATGATTCAGAATATGGATTGTCATTACTGACACGGGGCCTGCTGAATGAGCTGGCAATGTCTAAATCGATCAGTTTGGCTCTTGAGGTTGCGCCTTTCATCGGGCTGCCATTGTCGGAATGGATGACTAATTGCTTTTTCCCGATGTTTTCCCGGCGGACGATATCTTCTATTAAATCAGCTGCATAGCTGCTCGATTCGATATCATGAACCTGCCAGCCGACAATTTTTCGGCTGTAGATATCCATCACCATGTACAGGTAGTAATACTGTCCTTTGATCGGGCTTGATAAATAGGTAATATCCCACGAGTAGAGTTGATTGGGTCGGGTGGCTTTGAGCGGCTGTGGTTTGTGACGCTGGCCGGCCGACTCTTTCGCTCTATGCTTTAACTGGTTGTGCGCTTTCATGACCCGGTAAAAGCTTGATTCCGAGGCGATATAGCGCCCTGAATCCAAAAGGGCCGGAACGATTTGATGCGGTGTCAAGTCGCGGTATTCCGGTTGGTTTACCAGGTTGATAATTTCTTGCCTGGTCGCCTCGGGCAATCGATTATGCACAGGCGCGGTATTGTGCAGCCTCAGGTCTTCTGAAATCGCATCGCCACGGTTCCAGCGCTGGTAGGTTCTGGCGGATATGCCCAACAGTTCGCAGGCGGATTGTTGCCGTGCGCCACTGCTGACAGCTTCATCAATGAGCGCGCTGTAATGTTTGCGATCTGAGCAGGCGATCAGTCGTCCGCCTTTTCCCCCCGGATCGCCTGGCACTTTTTTGATAACACCAGTAAGGCCGCTGTTTCCGATAACGCTTTTTCTTTACGGTTCAGCTCTTTTTGCAAGCGCTTGTTTTCTTGTTTGAGTTGCTTTTTTTCTGCTCGGCTGGCTGCGAGGTCTGCCGATTGAGCAGCGGATAAAAATTCTGTTCTCCAAGCGTCCAGATGGTGCAAATAGATGCCTTTTTCCCGGCAATAGGCGCTGGCCTGTTCGTCTGTCAGATGATGGCAATGAGCAATGGCGTCAAAACGTTCCGCTTTCGTCCAGGCATGAGGGCTTTTTTCTTTTGACATACTTGATGTTGAGATTTCGAGTTGATTGTCCCTGGCTAAACGAATCCACTTTTGAAGCGTGGAGTAACCCACACCTAAATCGTTGGCAAGGGCTTTCAGCGATTGCTCTGGATTTCTGGATAGCGCTTTTTCTACCGATTG
Source organism: Methylomarinum sp. (assembly GCA_965277025.1). Classification (GTDB taxonomy): domain Bacteria; phylum Pseudomonadota; class Gammaproteobacteria; order Methylococcales; family Methylomonadaceae; genus Methylomarinum. The sequence goes on along the minus strand of OZ255706.1, from coordinate 846,840 downwards.
TACTTTAAATTCCTGGCTAAATACCGCCATTTTTGTCTCCTGATTTAAAAAAGTTTCAGGCGACAGGTATGTTGACATAGGGGGGTTAGCCCAAAGCTGTAATGTCCCCTTTGAACAAAGCTAAAATGTCCCTTTTTTATTTCAGGAGGGGCGGTGACAAAGGAGGCAATTACAATGAGCAAAAAAGAGGTTGATCGTCTGCAAGTTATCCAGGCAACTGCAAGCAAACTGATTACGCAAAGCCAGGCTGCCGACCAATCAGGATTGAGCGTCAGACAGATTAAGCGCTTAGTACAACGGTATCGAAAGTCTGGTGCTGCGGGGTTGATCTCGGGGCACCGGGGCAAAAGGGCAAACAATCGCATTGCCGATAGCGTGAAAGAGGAGGCTTTGAACCTGGTACGGCGTCACTATGTGGATTTTTCGCCAACTTTCGCTCATGAAAAATTGACCGAAGTTCATCATCTTGCCTTTTCAGTGGAAACGCTTAGGCAATGGATGATCGCTGCGGGTCTCTGGCTGGCAAAATCACGAAAAAAGGCACGTGTGCATCAGCGGCGGCCGCGTCGTCCATGTGTGGGTGAATTAGTTCAAATTGACGGCTCGCCCCATGACTGGTTCGAAGAACGAGCAGAACGTTGCACCTTGCTGGTTTTTATAGACGATGCGACCAGTCGCCTGATGGCATTACGTTTCGTGCCAGCAGAAACCACTCAGGCTTATATGGAAACTTTACGGGCCTGTCTTGACCAGCATGGTCGGCCGGTAGCCTTGTATTCTGACAAACACAGTATTTTTCGGGTCAACCACCCTGAGCATGAAGGTGAAGTGACTCCGTTTTCACGGGCCCTGAAGACCCTGGATATCGAGCCCATTCATGCCCATACACCACAAGCCAAAGGCCGTGTCGAACGGGCCAGTCAAACCTTGCAAGACCGGCTGGTCAAGGAGTTACGCCTGCGTCATATCAACGATATGGGGCAGGCTAATGCCTTTCTTCCCGAGTTTATTGAAACCTACACAACCGACGCTTTGCCGTGCCACCCCAGAACAACACCGATGCCCATCGCGAAGTTCTGCATAGCCGCGCCGAGCCGGACCTGATTTTATCTCTCCACCATACCCGAAAACTCTCCAGAAACCTGACCTTTCAGTTTAAGAACCGAGAATACCAGTTGCAGGGGCAAGGACATGGTTATCGTTTAAGGGGAGCAAGCGTGACAATATGCGAAGCCTTTAACAATACCATTACAGTTCTTTATCAGGTGCGTTCACTCCCTTATCGAATATTGCTTGAAGGAGAACGGCCTGTGCCTCTTGATGACGAAAAAAGTGTACAACATACAGTAGACCAGGCTAAGGCAAAACAGGCGCAGCGCCGCTCCTGCAAGCCAGCGCCCGACCATCCCTGGCGAAACATGAGCAAAACAGCGACTGTAAACACGAAGTCAGCTTAAAAAGACCGGAAGAGCAAGCAATGTGTCATGGATAAGCCATGGACGGCGCTGTGGACAACCTGATGGGCAACTCACTGAGTTGACCACAGGTTGACACACGGGCCGCCCACAACTTACCCACGACGGATTATTTTGATACAACAAAAATTGATGATTTTTCCTCTCCTGAGGGGACACTTCTACTTTGGAGAAAAGGAGACATTTCTGCTTTGGGTTGACAGAAATAATTGATAAAGTTGCTAAAAGACTTTCTTATCAGCCTTCCGTATAACTGCATTCCTTGGCGCAACCTTAAAATTAACGCCCCAAATAAACCGCCGTAATCTGCTCCCTCTCATGCCCTAGCTCTTTGCTAATTGTTAGGCGAGCCTCCAGGTCTATACGCTTTTCTTCGCTGGTCAGCTCTTTAGATGATCTGCCCCCCGGCAGATGGCGCAACCAGTCCAGTTAATTCAAAGTAACGATCCTGTGCATACTGATGACGCAGACCATGCAACCTGGACAGTCCTGCTTTTTGCGTATGACGTTCCCATATTTTTACATGCTGGATATAGGTTCGGGATGGAGGTATCAATGAGGCTTTTCCAACGGCTTTATGCAGCCGGTCCAGCAACTCCCGTTGCATTTCATTCCTAACAGGAACAATACGTTCCTTACCGCCTTTGGTCCAACTCGCTTTCAAAACAATATGATCACCTTTGTCGGCGAACTGCGGCTGGAACTTAATAGACTCTTCTTTACGCAAACCAAAGGCTCGTTGCATCTCAAGATTCATTTTTACATAGTCATCCTTAATGCTGTTCAGTTTGTAACTACTCAGCGTAAATAAGTAAAAAAACTGCTTGACACGATTTTAGCGTTATTTTTGATTTTCTGACGGCAACACCTGGCGCAAGAGGTTTACTGTATTAGCCTGCGTTAGTTGAGGCGTGTTGCCTTATAAGCAATGCCCGATAGCCCTGCGGCCGTGCATTTCTAAAATACGATGACGGGCAACACAGAGGCAAAAATTCGTATTTCAAAAGCCATGAGACAAGAGTCCTGTACTTAAACCCACAGGCCGTTTCATTGAAGATTGATTCCATTGATGTAGAGGCTGCCATTACCCATGCCCGGCAGCTGATTGAAGATGAAGCCGATTTATCTCCGGCGCTGCGGTCTTCGCTGGAGATATTGTTGTTGCTGGTCACGCTCTTGATGCATCGGCTCGGACTTAACAGCAGTAACAGTTCCAGGCCGCCATCAAGTGATCCTGATCGTAAAAGGAAAGCACGGGCTGGATCAAAAAAACCAGGTGGTGGACAGAAAGGGCATATTGGCACCACGCTGGTTAAAGTCGATGATCCCGATGACGTTATCTCCATCAAGATTGATCGCCGTACCTTGCCAGCCGGAAGCTACACGGCAGATGGCTTTGAAACCCGGCAGGTATCTGATATTGATATTTCACGGATTGTGACGGAATATCGTGCGCAAAGGCTTATCGATGAACAAGGTCGTCGGTTTGTTGCTCCTTTTCCCGAGGGCGTAACAAAAGCCGTGCAATATGGTGACCAACTCAAGGCGCACGCCGTGTATCTTTCGCAGTACCAATTATTGCCCTGCCAGCGCATCAAGGATTATTTTTCCGATCAATTACAGATCCCCATCAGTGAAGGTTCGCTGGTTAATTTCAATCAACCAGCCTTTGAGAAGCTGGCATCCTTTGAGCCGATTTGCAAGCAAAGACTGGCGGCAGCTTCTGTTGTACATGCCGATGAAACGGGCATTAACATCAATGGCGCCAGGTACTGGTTGCATTGTGCTTCTAATGATTTATGGACACATTATTTTCCCCATGTAAAACGGGGCAAGGAAGCGATGGATGTCATTGGCATCCTGCCTGACTTTCATGGCATTTTATGCCACGATCACTGGAAGCCTTACTACAAGTCCCCCTTCACTCATGCCTTGTGCAATGCGCATCATCTGCGTGAACTGACCCGTGCCCGGGAGCAGGATGGACAGCAGTGGGCCAAAGAAATGGAAACCCGGTTAAAAAAGATCAATCAGGTCGTCGATGATGCCGGGGGGAAGCTTGAAGCAAGAAAAGCGGCCTGTTATCGACGACGATATCGAGATTTATTAGAGAAAGCACAAATTGAATGTCCGCCACCAACCCCGTTGCCCGGTAAACCCAAACGTGGGCGCCTCAAGCGCAGTAAATCCAGAAACTTACTGGAACGGCTGATCAATTACCCGGATGATGTCTTACGCTTTATGAGAGAAATAGATGTGCCATTTACTAATAATCCCGGTGAGAATGATATCCGCATGACCAAGGTGCAGCAAAAAATATCGGGGTGTTTCAGGAGTGAGCAGGGTGCCATCACCTTCTGCCGTATTCGGGGATATCTATCCACTTGTCGTAAACATCATGTCAGTGCCTCTGAAGCGTTGGTACTGGTATTTAAGGGGAAATTACCGGAATTTACTCAGTGACCTGATGCTTTTGGTAAAATACGCTGAGTAGTTACCTGACTTATACCGAGGAAAAAGTGGCGCACTTTTAATGGCCGAAACTGGCTCAGTTATTTTGGCCATTGACAGATACGCCTGTGTCTTTATATAATTGTAGAATCGACACTGGATTGGGTGGCATCATTTTCTTGATAATTGACTCTTTAAATTCCTCTGAATACCTTTTTTGCATTTCATCTTCTCGCTTCGCCCTTTATGTGTTAGTTTTCAACTGAGGCGAAAGGTATTCTGACACATAGGGATATATGAACAAGGTAGGTTCTCCTACAGGGGACTTCCACCCCATTAGTTCATGCCCATGCTGGGCGTACACAATCTGCTCCACCTGACCGCAGGAAGCGCAGTTCGTTTTCAAAGGGCAGTTTTTTATCAAAGTTCATCACGCTGTTGAAGTTTATCGTACATCTTCCCGCGGCAGGTGACCACGGCGTTAGGCAACAAGAAAGAGGATTTGCAAATGAATTTACTTGAGCAGCATGATTTTCTGGTACGAGAGAAAATTGAAGCAATGCCGCAAGGTAAAGTGGCAGGTCTTGTGGCTATTTTTGGAGAAGACTGGGAAAGCATTGGAAGCCCGGGTCAAAGAAAAGACTTTGGCCGATTGTTCAAAGCAGCAGTATTAAATGGCACATATCCAGAAATATCATGGGTAAGAATTGAAAATTCTGGCCGATACGACGTTTATAAAAAGTCGTAATAAAAACTAAACTATAGAGGAAAATACAATGAGGCTAGCTGTTCTTATAATTGGGTTGTGTTTGGTTGTGCTCGTTGGAATGCAGTCATGTACCGTTATGGTTGGAGGTGGTGTAACCGACGATCAAGACCTTTCTAGTGGGGGTGCAATTGGCATGTTGGTATCGTTCTTGTTCATTTTGGGTTCAGCGTTTGTATTGGCGTATCCAAAAGCATCAATGATAATATTTTTAGTTGCATCATTTTTTGGGTTTGTTGGTGCTTCTGGCAGTACATTCAGTGACCTATATTTTTGGTCATTTATTTCGCTCGTTCTCGCTGCCATGTCCTACTTTGGTATCAAAGAAAAGAAGAAAAAAGATGAGTTTCAAGCATCAAAAAACTGAAATTGCCTAACGAATAAGGTTATGTCGTGATCGCGAAGCGAGCCACGATATGAACCGTTTGTTGGACGGCCCCAGGGTCAAGTGAAGGTGTGAACGATGCTATGAAAATAGCTTTTTGTGAAGCTGCCCGATTGAACAGTCAGGTGGCTGTTTTTTTGTCCGATGATTGGAAAATGGACGGATTTCCCTTGCGCTCCGTTGTCAGGGTGCTTCTTTGACTGATTAGCCCTGATTTCAGACCGAACGCGCTCCTCAGTCAGTACCAAACTGCTTGAAGGAGGGGGAAAGTGTTTTGAATCTACATAACCGTAACGAATCCTCCTGGTTTAAATGGGTGCCAGCGTTTGCGACAAAGCCAACGCCTCAAAACCGGTATGCGCGTTCGTTGTACGGCCATTTCACCGCCGCAGCAGGGACATTTCATTGCGGGTCGTTTTCGGATGGCAGGTAATCCTTTTTTGGGGGCGAGGTTGTGCAGGCGTTGTAAGACTCGGATCATGCCTTTGCTGTCAGGATGCAGGAAACCAAAATTCCGGGCCCGGCGAAAGCCTTTTGGCAGCACATGCTGGAGCACTAACCACAGGAATTCAGCAGCGGAGACGGTTTTGTTTCGCCAGCGTTTGGTATGACTGTCCTGATACCGGTAAGTGACCTTGCCGTCCCGGCAGGACAGAATGTCCTTTTCCCGGATGACACCGCGATACAGATAGCGCCCCAGGTAAATAAGTGCCTTGTCCCCCGTCCCGACCCGTTTGCAGTCAACGACCCATTTGTGCGGCATCGCCTTGGGCAGTGACAGCTTTTCCCGGGCAAGGCGGGCCAGCATTCTGGCGCGGAAGACTTTCGCCAGCGCCTTGTGATTGAACAGATACTTGCCGGACCTGGTTCGCCACAGGCGTTTGCCCTGGTCGACACTCGCGGCCGGCATCACGGCATGAATATGGGGATGATAATCCAGTGCCCGGGAATGCGTATGCAGTACCGCAATGACACCGGGATCGCCTTTGAGCTTTTTGTCATTGCGGCTGAAGGTTTGCAAGGTCTCCCGGACACACTCGAACATCAGCGTGTAAAACAGCCGTTGGTTTCGAAAGGCCAGTGCTCTCAACTGTGCCGGCAGCGTAAAGGTGATCATGAAATACTGTGCCGGCACCTGTTTCTGCATCTGCCGCTCAATCCATTGCTGAGACTCGTGATGTTGACAATGGGGGCAGTTGCGGTGGCCACAGGAATGTGGCACGAAGGACTGATGTTCACAATCTGTGCATTGTACTTTCATTACCGGACTGCACGTTGTTCGGCAAACTTTAAAAGCCTTAAGCGCCTTTAAGTGGCCAGGCAGAAGTTGCGATTGATACTGCTTGAGAAAATCTGCCTCAAACTGCTCGATAACCGTAGAAAGCCGTATCATTTGACATTCCCCCAGCGGATATCGAAGCCACCCATCAACTGATTGATTTGCTGCTGAGAATTCTTCCCGGTGACAGCGGTTAAATGCGTGTAACGCGACGTGGTCAGTAAACTGGTGTGGCCCGGAATCTGTTGCAGCTCCACCAGATCGACGCCGGCTTCCAGCAGATGTGTGGCATAACTGTGCCGCAACGAGTGACAGGAAATCTTTTTTTTAACATGAAATGATCCATATCGAATGCGCAAGGAGTTCTCAGCCGTGAAAAGGCTGCTTATCCATATTCAATGAAGTAAGCTGGCTTACCCCGGTTGTGTTATATAACCGAATTTTATCAGCGCTCTGATCCAGCGTGGTGCATTGCTGTTAATGGCCAATTAAAACAGACCAAAACTGGCCAACAAAAGTGAGCCACTTTTTCAGACTTTATTTATTGAAATAAATCTGAGAGAGTCCCTGAATTTTTTCAGGGAGTCCTGTGAAGGAGTGGAACGTGATTCATCAAATCAAAGCGTTATACAACGAAGGCAATGGCTTATCGATGCGCAAGATTGCCAGACAACCGGGTATTTCCCGGCATACAGTCTCGAAGTACCTGAAACTGACAGAGGCTGAAATTACGGCCTTACAGGCAACCACAGAGCGTGGTAAAAAACTGGATGACTACCGGGAGTATATTATCCATCTGCTTGAGACCTGGCCGGGCTTGTCGGCGGTCAAGGTGCTGCGCAAATTGAAAGCCAAAGAGGAGATGCTGGCGGTTTCCGACCGTTCGGTACGCCGCTACATTCAAGCGTTGAAGCAGGAAATCAGCGTCAAGCAGCAGCGCTATTATGAACCGGTACTGGACATGGTGCCGGGCGAACAGTGTCAGGTCGATGGCGGCGAGTTGCGTGGTGTCATGATTGGCGGTGTGGAAACTACAGTGTATTTCATGGTGTTTGTGCTGTCTTGTTCCAGGCTGATGTATGTATCTGTATCCGACCGGCCCATTGATACGGAAACTCTGATTCAGCAGCACGATGCGGCATTTCGCTATTTCGGCGGCATGCCAGCTGAATGTGTTTATGATCAAACCAGACTGGTGGTGATTAGCGAAGTGTTCCGGGAGCTGACACTCAATCAACGTTTTCATCAGTACGCCACAGCGGCCGGGTTCCGTACCCGTGCCTGCGAGGGCTACGATCCAGAGAGTAAGGGTAAGGTTGAAGCCGGGGTCAAATACGTCAGGCAAAACGGTCTCTATGGGGAAACCTTTACGGACTGGTCTGGGCTGGAAAGGTATCTGTCCGACTGGCTGGACACGATTGCCAACCAGCGTGTTCATGGCAGCACCGGTCAACAGCCGGCCATGCACTATCGAAACGAAGAACAGGACAGGATGCTGCCGTACCTGACACCGTCTTGCGTCAGCGAGAATCCAGCGCAGGCCAGGGTCACCCGCAAAGTGGACAAAACCGGCCTGATAGCCTGGCAGGGAAACAAATACTCAGTGCCCATGGCTTATCAAAGGGCGCAGGTGGCGGTAAAAGTCGAACACGGTCAATTACGGATCGCTGACCTCTCGACCGGCCAGAAGATTGCCGAACATACCCTGCGCCTGGAAAAAGGCCAGATCATCAAGAACACCGATCATTATCGTGATAAAGGTCAATATATCCAGCAACTGGAACAGGACATCCAGGAACTGCCGGGAAAAGGGGCTGACGCCAGTCAGGCATTGTGTGCATTACTGAAAGCCACCTCGCCGAAAATCGACAAAGACCAGTTACCGGGCGTCAAACAGATCCTCAAGCAATGGACGTCACAATACGGCCCGGTGAGCGATGAAGTACTGATGCGTATCCTGGATCGAACACAGCTCACCGCAACAGGTTTCAAGGATTGTCTGGACGCCTGGCAACACCACCCAGCGCGAAGTACCCATGAGAAGGCCACTGCACAGATAACAACTACGCGCCAGAAAGCGCCCACCCAACTGGAACGCTATCGCGTCCTGAATGGCCAGTCGACTGGTCAGGAGGTGAGCCATGTCATCCATTGACAGCGTTGCCGGAAAATACCGCAGTCTGTGCCTGGCGGGCATTGCCGGACAACTGGCCACCCTGCTCAGTCAGGCAGAAGCCAACGAAAGCTCCTGCCTGCACTTTGCCGAAAGCCTGGTGGACTTGGAGCGACAACAGCGCAACCAAAAACGCATCGAGCAAAACCGCAAACGCGCCGGATTCCCTGTGCAAAAAAGCCTGGATGAATTCGACTACCGCGTACAGACCACCATCAGCAAACGGGAAATCAACAGCCTGCTGGACTTTGGTTTCATCGACAACCGCGAAAACATCGTCTTCATTGGCCCGCCCGGGGTCGGTAAAACCCACCTGTCCATCGGCATCGGCCTGAAGGCGATTGAGGCCGGCTACAAGGTCAGCTTCAATACCGCCTTGGGACTGATTGAAATGCTGGAGATTGCCGAACTCAAAGGTGAGCTGAAAAAGAAAATTAATCAGCTGGCCAAGTTCGATGTCTTGATCATCGATGAACCGGGCTATTTACCGTTGAACAAACAAGGGATGCACAACCTGTTTCAACTGATTAACACGCTGTATGAATACCGCTCGATCATTCTGACCACCAACAAGGAATTCACCAACTGGGGAGAATTTTTCATCGATGACAATATCGCCGTGCCGATTGTCGACCGACTCATTCATCATTCACATATTTTTATGCCGGGAGGAGAAAGCTATCGATTGAAATCCAAACTGAATAGCTGATTTTTTACCTGAAAAGTGGCGCACTTTTAATGGCCGAAACTGGCTCAGTTATTTTGGCCATTGACACTAGCAAGCCTGCGTACTACGGCTTACGTGTTTTTGTCATGCCTCCTTCATTTCAAATTCGGTGCCGTCTTTCCAGACAGCATGCATGATCACGGAAAGTTTTCGAGCTAACGCCACAACAGCTTTCTTGTGGCTTGTGCGCTTCTTCAACGCCATAGCCCAGTCCTTTAGGTGTTGGCCAAGTTCGGATTTCACACGACATAGCAGGCTGTTGGCAGCCTCATATAGCACAGTGCGCAACATACGATCACCGCGTCTCGATATGCGACCACCATAGTCAATATCACCCGACTGGTACCGCCGTGAGGTTAGGCCGATGTAAGCCCCTACCGATCTCGACCGTTTAAAACGCTCTGGATTATCTATCGTAGCAACATAAGTAACCGCACTAACAGCTCCGACACCCGGTATTGTCATCAACCTCCGACAGGCTTCGTCCTCGCGCGCATGGCGGGCCATTTCTTTGGTCAGAATCGCCGCCTGACGAAGGGCCTCTGTACGCAACGTTAAAAGCGGCTTGATGATACCCGTCAGGACAGCCTGATCTTCAAGAACCTTTTGCACGCGCAGCTCATAGGTCTTTAAATGCTTGGGTAATCGAATGCCAAAGCTCGCCAATAATCCTCGGATCGTATTTTCTGTATTCATGCGCATCTTGATTGCAACTTCTCGGGCACGCAAAAGGGCACGACGTTGTTGTGCCAAACGGCTTTTAACTTCAATCTTTTTGTAGAACCCCGTTCTTGCCAGTTCAGAAAGCATAGCAGCATCATTCTCATCAGTTTTATTGTGCATTTGGCTCAGGACAGCGTGTGCCTGGCGGGCATCAATGCAAACCATTGGAAGACCTCGCTGGCTCAATTCATCATACAGCCAGTTTGCCATTCGTCCTGTCTCAAGGACAACGCAGACGATCTGTGCCAGATCCTTTCTCAAGGCACGCAGCAGGACGTCCGGGTCCGTAGGCTTTTTGAAAGATGTCACAATGACACCGCAATCATCTCGAATACAAACCGCTGTTTCATCCTTCGAAACATCAAGGCCAACAAAATATCGTTTCATCACAATAGAAGTTACGCATTGACAACAGATCGGAATTTTGGGTTTAAATGATTCATATTTGGCATAAAGGTGTCGATAAACGAAGCCATAACATCGTTGAATAAATTCCGCTGTACGCCATAGCAATTATTAATCACGTCTGCAAAGCTCAATTTTTGTAATTGAACAAAGCCACAAATTGCAGAAAAAATATGATTATTTATTGCTCTTTTATTGCGAACCTGGAACCGCTCAATATTACACACCTGCTTTATTGCCCGATGATATTGCTCAATCTGCCAATGCCTGTCATGTTGTTCGGTAAATGCTTTCTTGTCAAAAACAGCGGTTTTTTCTTCATCAGGTAGTGAACTTATGTAATGGCGAACTTGTTCTTTCAAGGTCGTCCGAAATAATTTCACATACCCAAAATTTTTGAGCCAAACCATTAAGCCGTCTTCCGGGATTTCTAATTGCCTGACTTGAACCCATGAACCTTTTTCAACAGAGACTAATCGATTACCTTCCACTGCAAAGAATAATCCTGTCTGATGATTTCTTATCAATTTAAGATTATCCACGCAACTGTACCAGCTATCTCCTGTTATAAAACCAGGTTCTAGTCCCCAAGCTAATACTTCGGTCAGCATGTCTTGAAAATAGTCATTTTTTGTCTTTCCTTCCGCCTTATCGACCACCCGGAAATTCAGTGGTTGGTGTTTTCCTTGAATGTCTGTGTAGTACAACGTGACAAGATTGATTCCCTTGACTGCTCTATGATGTTTTCCCGACCAAAAATAACTGACATATGCCATATATTGGCTATAAGGTTTATCAAGAACACTATCGTCAACACTCAAGGTTCCGCCCTTTAAATTCAGGCTTGCGCTGGCTTCATTGTATAAATCCCGCCCAGTGTAATGCTCCCGATTTAGAAATCGATTTACGCTATCATGTGATATTGACATGACTTCTCCTAATCGTCGACAACTAGCTTGTTTCGGCTCACTTAATAAAAAACCAATATACATGGGTAATGTACAGCAGGCTGTTGAGGGGCGTGTTATTTCTCTTATCAAGGTTTGCCTTGCATTGACTTTGGGATTTTTTAAACCCATAGTTTAACATTGCCTGTCAATGCGTAACTTCTACACAATTCTCCCTTTTTTCTGATACGGCAACTATGCACCGTCCGAGAGCGTGGATGATCAATTACTCAGAGTGATATCGACACACCCTTTGCCCGGCAGGGCATGTTTACATGCCCGAGAGGAGGACCTGATTTGGCTGATCAAACGTCAGGTCTCGCAGCAGGTATGGGTAGACCTTGTGCTGCGGATGCTTTTTGCTCGTGTTTGGCATCTGGTAGATCGGAACCAAACGCATGAGCCGCATCAGGCGGCGGGCCCTGTGGCGGCCGCACTTGTGACACTGCCTTCGCATTAACCGCGCCATCTGGCGAGAGCCATACCACGGCGTCTGCAAGAATTGCTTGTCGATTATTGCCATGAACCGCAGATTTTCAGCACTTTCGCCCTTTGGCAGGTTTTTACTCCGCCAATGTCAACCCAAAGCAGAAATGTCCCCTTTTCTCCAAAGTAGAAGTGTCCCCTCAGGATTCGTCATCAAGAGGCACAGGCCGTTCTCCTTCAAGCAATATTCGATAAGGGAGTGAACGCCCCTGATAAAGAACTGTAATGGTATTGTTAAAGGCTTCGCATATTGTCACGCTTGCTCCCCTTAAACGATAACCATGTCCTTGCCCCTGCAACTGGTATTCTCGGTTCTTAAACTGAAAGGTCAGGTTTCTGGAGAGTTTTCGGGTATGGTGGAGAGATAAAATCAGGTCCGGCTCGGCGCGGCTATGCAGAACTTCGCGATGGGCATCGGTGTTGTTCTGGGGTGGCACGGCAAAGCGTCGGTTGTGTAGGTTTCAATAAACTCGGGAAGAAAGGCATTAGCCTGCCCCATATCGTTGATATGACGCAGGCGTAACTCCTTGACCAGCCGGTCTTGCAAGGTTTGACTGGCCCGTTCGACACGGCCTTTGGCTTGTGGTGTATGGGCATGAATGGGCTCGATATCCAGGGTCTTCAGGGCCCGTGAAAACGGAGTCACTTCACCTTCATGCTCAGGGTGGTTGACCCGAAAAATACTGTGTTTGTCAGAATACAAGGCTACCGGCCGACCATGCTGGTCAAGACAGGCCCGTAAAGTTTCCATATAAGCCTGAGTGGTTTCTGCTGGCACGAAACGTAATGCCATCAGGCGACTGGTCGCATCGTCTATAAAAACCAGCAAGGTGCAACGTTCTGCTCGTTCTTCGAACCAGTCATGGGGCGAGCCGTCAATTTGAACTAATTCACCCACACATGGACGACGCGGCCGCCGCTGATGCACACGTGCCTTTTTTCGTGATTTTGCCAGCCAGAGACCCGCAGCGATCATCCATTGCCTAAGCGTTTCCACTGAAAAGGCAAGATGATGAACTTCGGTCAATTTTTCATGAGCGAAAGTTGGCGAAAAATCCACATAGTGACGCCGTACCAGGTTCAAAGCCTCCTCTTTCACGCTATCGGCAATGCGATTGTTTGCCCTTTTGCCCCGGTGCCCCGAGATCAACCCCGCAGCACCAGACTTTCGATACCGTTGTACTAAGCTAGAAGTTACGCATTGACAGGCAATGTTAAACTATGGGTTTAAAAAATCCCAAAGTCAATGCAAGGCAAACCTTGATAAGAGAAATAACACGCCCCTCAACAGCCTGCTGTACATTACCCATGTATATTGGTTTTTTATTAAGTGAGCCGAAACAAGCTAGTTGTCGACGATTAGGAGAAGTCATGTCAATATCACATGATAGCGTAAATCGATTTCTAAATCGGGAGCATTACACTGGGCGAGATTTATACAATGAAGCCAGCGCAGGCCTGAATTTAAAGGGCGGAACCTTGAGTGTTGACGATAGTGTTCTTGATAAACCTTATAGCCAATATATGGCATATGTCAGTTATTTTTGGTCGGGAAAACATCATAGAGCAGTCAAGGGAATCAATCTTGTCACGTTGTACTACACAGACATTCAAGGAAAACACCAACCACTGAATTTCCGGGTGGTCGATAAGGCGGAAGGAAAGACAAAAAATGACTATTTTCAAGACATGCTGACCGAAGTATTAGCTTGGGGACTAGAACCTGGTTTTGTAACAGGAGATAGCTGGTACAGTTGCGTGGATAATCTTAAATTGACAAGAAATCATCAGACAGGATTATTCTTTGCAGTGGAAGGTAATCGATTAGTCTCTGTTGAAAAAGGTTCATGGGTTCAAGTCAGGCAATTAGAAATCCCGGAAGACGGCTTAATGGTTTGGCTCAAAAATTTTGGGTATGTGAAATTATTTCGGACGACCTTGAAAGAACAAGTTCGCCATTACATAAGTTCACTACCTGATGAAGAAAAAACCGCTGTTTTTGACAAGAAAGCATTTACCGAACAACATGACAGGCATTGGCAGATTGAGCAATATCATCGGGCAATAAAGCAGGTGTGTAATATTGAGCGGTTCCAGGTTCGCAATAAAAGAGCAATAAATAATCATATTTTTTCTGCAATTTGTGGCTTTGTTCAATTACAAAAATTGAGCTTTGCAGACGTGATTAATAATTGCTATGGCGTACAGCGGAATTTATTCAACGATGTTATGGCTTCGTTTATCGACACCTTTATGCCAAATATGAATCATTTAAACCCAAAATTTCGATCTGTTGTCAATGCGTAACTTCTATAAGCGCTTAATCTGTCTGACGCTCAGCCCTAATTGGTCGGCAGCCTGGCTTTGCGTAATCAGTTTGCTTGCAGTTGCCTGGATAACTTGCAGACGATCAACCTCTTTTTTGCTCATTGTAATTGCCTCCTTTGTCACCGCCCCTCCTGAAATAAAAAAGGGACATTTTAGCTTTGTTCAAAGGGGACATTACAGCTTTGGGCCAACAGTTTTTACTCCGCCATTGACACCTCAATCCGTTGCCGTTAGAATTTGATGGAGTGAAGAAGTAATGTTGACAAGTAAAGTTACATAAATAAATCAAATGAAGATAAGGTTGCTGAGGAACAAGAGCTTGAAAAAAAAGCCAAAACCTCCACAACGAACTTCTCTTGAATTAGAGTTTTTACCTGAATATCTGGAAATTCTCGAACGCCCGCCAGCAAGCGTTGCGCGTTATTTTGTCGCTACTATTATGGTTATGGCCATATCTGTCGTTGCTTGGGCGTCGCTTGGTTCTATTGACATCATTGCACGCTCAACCGGGCGACTGGTTGTCCAGGATAAATCAAAAATCATACAAGCGCCTGCCTCAGGAGAAATCGTCAAGATAGCTGTGCGAGATGGTCATTATGTTAAGGCCGGCGATCTACTGGTTGAGCTTAATCCCATCTCGGCTGCTGCTGAAAGGGATCGGCTGGTGGATCAATTGGTAACTCAAAAGTTGGAGATTGCCCGCCTAGAAGCATTACTTAGCGATGATCCGGAAGGCAATTTCAAACTGCCGCAAGGTGTGTCTCATTTACGAGCGACACAAACGCGCAACCGGCTTTTGGCTGACGCGAATAATTTCCGCGCGCAAATGCAATCCCTTGAAAGCCAGGCCGAGCTAAACCGTATTCAGCAACGAAACTCGGAAACGATTATCAAACACTCAGAGGCCTTAATCAATTGGGCACGTGAGCAGGTAAACAGCAGGCGTCAGTTAGTTGACGAAGGATTTTTTCCAGCCCTGCAATTTAAACAACTTGAGCGCGATGTGCTGATACAAGAACGTAATATGGCTGAAGTTAAGGCTGAAAAGGCGAGACTCGTATCCGAAGCGGTTGAGATAACAGAACGAAAGAACCAGCTGGAGGCAGAAACTCGTAAGGCGCTACTGGATCAAGTGTCTGAACGACGGGATCAACTGACCTATCTTGGTAAAGAATTGGTTAAAGCTGATGAACAGCTTCGTAAAATGAAGATTGTTGCTCCGATTGACGGTATTGTCCAGCAAATGGCAATTTCAACGCTTGGAGGCGTGGTTCAACCCGCCCAACCACTGATGGTAATCGTCCCAGATGCTGCGGATCTTTATGCCGAGGTGATGATTTTAAGTAAGGATATTGGCTTCATCCGATCAGGGCAGCATGTTGAGGTAAAAATAGACAGTTTCCCTTACACCAAATACGGAACTATAAAGGGCGAAGTTCTTAACGTTTCGCGGGATTCGGTGAAAAATGAGCGACTGGGGTTAGTCTACCCTGCGCATGTAAAACTTGCTTCACAGATTGTCGAGACGAATACAAAATCTATTTCATTATCGCCGGGAATGTCACTCACTGCTGAAATTAAGACAGGTGACCGGCGTATAATAGATTATCTATTGAGCCCACTTAAAGAGTATCAATCTGAAGCATTGAAAGAACGCTGATGTCCGTTGCTGCAGAATCTTTAGAGGACACTTCTTGGCCTTGAAGCAGGTGATCATGGTATGAACCCGATGGAGGATAGTGGGCTGCGTGCAGTTGTGTATGCAGCAAAGTCTTTTGACATCGCGGCCGATCCGCGTCAAATTTGGCATGCCCATGGCAAAACTGATGGGTTGTATGGCTATACTGATATCATTCGTTGTGCTCAAAAACTGGGACTAAAAGGTAAGGTCGCAACGCTTTCTATGGATAGGTTGTTAACAACACCTATGCCGTTCGTAATGACAAGGAAAGACGATGACAGTAAATTCTTGATCGTTGGCGTTGAAGGAGCAAAGATCCGTGTTGCCAATCCAGTTACCGGCAGAAATGTGCTTAAAACCGTTGAAGATATAGCAAGAGATTTTCTGCCAAAAGTGATATTCTTTAAAAAGCAACCTGTTTGGAAACTTAAGAATACTGCATTCGGATTTAGCTGGTTTATTCCTTCTGTAATAAAGCATTCTGCCCGCTTTAAAAAAATATTGATAGCATCGATTTGTATTCAGGCGTTTGCTCTTGTCACACCTAAACTGTTTCAAGTAGTGATTGACAATGTTCTGGTTAGCCGCGGATTGCAAAGTCTTGATGTTCTGGCAATTGGGTTGCTAGGCTTAGCTTTTTTTGAGCCGTTTATGATTTATCTCCGGTCATTGATTTTTGCTCATCTTGGAAGTTGCGTAAATTCTGAACTGTCGGCGCGGCTATTCCGTCATTTGGTTCACCTGCCGTTGAACTATTTTAGGACACGTCAGGCAGGTGACATTATTGCTCGTGTCCGAGAGCTTGATCATATCCGGAATTTTTTAACCGGCTCTGCTCTTATGACGGTGGTCGACTTAGTGTTTATCGGTGTATTTTTAGCATTTATGTTCTCTTATGCCAGTAAATTAGCATACATCGTTCTGGCAACGCTCGCCATATTCTGTATAACATGGTTATGTATCGGCCCATTCTTGAGGCGGCGTGTTGAAACGGCATATGAACGCAATGCCGATATTACAGCTTTTCTTACTGAGAGCGTCACAGGAATTGAGACAATCAAATCCATGGGTATTGGTGACCGCTTTTCTCGGAAGTGGGAAGATCGCTTGGGTGCGTCCCTAAAAGCCTCATTTAGAGCGGACATGCTTGGATATTGGGCTGGTGGTGGCATAGGGCTTATTCAGAAACTATCAGCGGCTATAGTTTTATGGTTCGGTGTGGATCTTGTTCTTAAGGGCGAACTTACGGTTGGTGAATTAATTGCTTTCAACATGTTGTCTAGCCACGTTACAATGCCAATTATCCGCTTGTCACTGGTTTGGCAAGATTTTCGACATACAGGAATTTCGATCAAGCGGATTGGTGATATTCTCAAAGAGAAAACCGAAACTGTTGCCAGTGCTGGGCGTTCGTCGCTAGACAATATATCAGGTCGTATCGAACTTAGAAAAGTTTCTTTTAAGTACGGTGACGAAAAGCCAGAAGTCCTTCGAAGACTTGATTTGGAAATCGCAGCGGGTGAGGTTATTGGCGTGGCAGGGAAATCCGGCTCTGGGAAAAGCACTATAACCAAGTTGATCCAGGGCCTATATACACCCAATAGTGGGCAAATACTGGTTGATGGGGTTGATTTGGCCATGGCGGATCCAGCGATGTTGCGGCGTCGAATGGGTGTCGTGCTTCAGGAAAACTTTCTGTTCAACGGTTCGGTCGAAGACAACATTGCTTTGGGAAATCCATCGGCTAGTAAAGGCGATATACGCTATGCAGCAATACTATCTGGTGCAGATGAGTTTATCAGAGAGTTAGCCGAACAATATGAGACGCAAATTGGGGAAAGAGGTGGTAAACTATCCGGTGGTCAACGTCAACGTATCGCAATTGCTAGGGCTTTGGTTGCTAATCCAAGCATACTAATATTTGACGAAGCTACTTCTGCTCTTGATTATGAAACTGAGGCCGCAATTTTCAAAAGATTGCCAGAAATTTTCAAAAACCGTACCGTAATCATGATAGCCCACCGTCTAAATTGCATGCCGCTTTGTGATCGTATCGTTGTAATGGATAAAGGGGAAGTCGTGGAACAAGGCGAACATGATGTATTGGTCTCGCAAGGTAAGCGTTACCAGGAATTATGGGAGTTACAAAATACGAGGTAGTACGGTTCTGTCGCAAAGTCTTCTGCGGCTTGATGCCATGTTCGCTTTGGAATGCGCCAATCAATGCCTTTCAGCTGTAAAACACACGACTTGATCTGACATTTCTGCGCATATTGCGCTAAAGCAAGGAGTGTCACAACATGACAAGCATACAAGAAAAGATCATCAAACCGAAGCTGGGCCTTCTGGAACTTGCCAAACAACTTGGCAGTGTCAGCCAGGCCTGTAACGTGATGGGTTATTCACGCGACAGTTTTTATCGCTTCAAGGAACTCTATGAAACGGGTGGCGAGCAGGCGCTGATGGATATATCGCGCATGAAACCGGTTCTCAAAAATCGGGTGCCGGAGCACGTTGAGAAAGCGGTTGTTGATCTGGCCGTTGAGAACCGGTAGTGTCGCGAGTTTGGTAGAAATTCGAGGACGGCGTAATCTCCGGGTGAGCCGAAACCACCCGCACGGCGGCTGGAACCGCCAAGGAGATCACGCCATGACAAGGAATACAGCAACATCGACATCCGCGCTACTGGCCAATGAGGTTGGCTATGACCTGATCGAGGATCGGCTGCGCCAGAACATCCGCGCGACGATCGAGGCGGTTTTCGAAGAGGAGCTGGAGCAGTTTCTGGGCCGCTGCAGGTATGGCCGCAGCAACGAAGCAAAGGCCGGATACCGCCACGGGCACCGCGAGCGGCAACTGGTCGGAACATTTGGAACCGAAACGGTGCGCGTGCCGCGTGCACTGATCACGGGCGAGGACGGCAAGGCCAAAGAATGGCGTTCCAAGGCATTGCCCCGCTATCAGCGGCTGACGAAGAAGGCCGAGGCGCTGATCGCTGCTGTCTACCTGTCGGGCACCAACACGCGCCGCGTCAAACGTGCCCTGTTCGGCCTGTTTCAGGGGGCGGTGAGCAAGGATGTGGTCAGCCGCGCCTGGCGCAAGCTGAAGGTGGACTGGCAGGCGTGGTGCGCCCGCAGCCTTGCGGATGAAGACGTCGTGCGGCTGATCCTGGACGGCACCGTGATCAAGACGCGGATTGACAGGAAGGCCACCAATATCTCCGTTCTCGCAGCCATCGGCGTTCGTAGAGATGGGCAGAAGGTCTTGTTGGACGGAGCCGCTAACGCGGAGAAAAAACCGGCCCCATCGTAAAAATCAAGTGTAACCTCGTTTCCCCTCTATTTCAGAAAAGGGTACTGTGTAAGTTCAATCAACTGACACTGAGGTTACATTGCCATGAAATCACCAACCAATGAAAAATTCAACCATTATTATGCTCAGCATTGTGAACATCTCAAACTGAAAGGCCTGCAGCCAAAAACTATCGACGCCTGTTCTCGCGCGATCCGTCGTATCGGTGCTTATTTCGACGGCGATCTGGAGAATCTTTCCCGGGAGCAGTTGCTGGATTATTTTTGTGACCTGCTGGAGCGCCTGTCCTGGAGTGCCGTGAAGCTGGATCTGTATGGCTTGAAGTTTTTCTATACGCATGTGCTGAACAAGCCCTGGACGGATATTGCCCTGATCAAGCCGCCCGGGGCGCAGCGTATTCCCGATATTATCACCATCGACGAGGCGCAACAGCTGTTTCGAACGACCCGCAAGCTCAGTTACCGAGTGTTCTTTTTCACGCTGTACAGTATGGGGTTACGTTTAGGTGAAGGATTGCGCTTGCAGGCCGGAGATATCGATGCCGAGCGTCTGCGCGTGCATATTCGTAATGCCAGGGGCAACAAGGATCGGTTGGTTCCGTTGCCGTTGAATACCTTACAGGTCTTGCGCAAGTTCTGGCAACTGCATCGGCATCCCGTCTTGCTCTTTCCCAACCGCAAGCGGGGATTGAAATTTGCGCATTTGGCTGACTCTCCTCTGGATCGAAGCGGTATTCAGGTTTCCATGGCTACTGTCGTCAACGAGATGGGTCTAAAAAAAAGATTTCCTGTCACTCGTTGCGGCACAGTTATGCCACACATCTGCTGGAAGCCGGTGTCGATCTGGTGGAGCTGCAACAGATTCCGGGCCACACCAGTTTACTGACCACGTCGCGTTACACGCATTTAACCGCTGTCACCGGGAAGAATTCTCAGCAGCAAATCAATCAGTTGATGGGTGGCTTCGATATCCGCTGGGGGAATGTCAAATGATACGGCTTTCTACGGTTATCGAGCAGTTTGAGGCAGATTTTCTCAAGCAGTATCAATCGCAACTTCTGCCTGGCCACTTAAAGGCGCTTAAGGCTTTTAAAGTTTGCCGAACAACGTGCAGTCCGGTAATGAAAGTACAATGCACAGATTGTGAACATCAGTCCTTCGTGCCACATTCCTGTGGCCACCGCAACTGCCCCCATTGTCAACATCACGAGTCTCAGCAATGGATTGAGCGGCAGATGCAGAAACAGGTGCCGGCACAGTATTTCATGATCACCTTTACGCTGCCGGCACAGTTGAGAGCACTGGCCTTTCGAAACCAACGGCTGTTTTACACGCTGATGTTCGAGTGTGTCCGGGAGACCTTGCAAACCTTCAGCCGCAATGACAAAAAGCTCAAAGGCGATCCCGGTGTCATTGCGGTACTGCATACGCATTCCCGGGCACTGGATTATCATCCCCATATTCATGCCGTGATGCCGGCCGCGAGTGTCGACCAGGGCAAACGCCTGTGGCGAACCAGGTCCGGCAAGTATCTGTTCAATCACAAGGCGCTGGCGAAAGTCTTCCGCGCCAGAATGCTGGCCCGCCTTGCCCGGGAAAAGCTGTCACTGCCCAAGGCGATGCCGCACAAATGGGTCGTTGACTGCAAACGGGTCGGGACGGGGGACAAGGCACTTATTTACCTGGGGCGCTATCTGTATCGCGGTGTCATCCGGGAAAAGGACATTCTGTCCTGCCGGGACGGCAAGGTCACTTACCGGTATCAGGACAGTCATACCAAACGCTGGCGAAACAAAACCGTCTCCGCTGCTGAATTCCTGTGGTTAGTGCTCCAGCATGTGCTGCCAAAAGGCTTTCGCCGGGCCCGGAATTTTGGTTTCCTGCATCCTGACAGCAAAGGCATGATCCGAGTCTTACAACGCCTGCACAACCTCGACCCCAAAAAAGGATTACCTGCCATCCGAAAACGACCCGCAATGAAATGTCCCTGCTGCGGCGGTGAAATGGCCGTACAACGAACGCGCATACCGGTTTTGAGGCGTTGGCTTTGTCGCAAACGCTGGCACCCATTTAAACCAGGAGGATTCGTTACGGTTATGTAGATTCAAAACACTTTCCCCCTCCTTCAAGCAGTTTGGTACTGACTGAGGAGCGCGTTCGGTCTGAAATCAGGGCTAATCAGTCAAAGAAGCACCCTGACAACGGAGCGCAAGGGAAATCCGTCCATTTTCCAATCATCGGACAAAAAAACAGCCACCTGACTGTTCAATCGGGCAGCTTCACAAAAAGCTATTTTCATAGCATCGTTCACACCTTCACTTGACCCTGGGGCCGTCCAACAAACGGTTCATATCGTGGCTCGCTTCGCGATCACGACATAACCTTATTCGTTATCACTGATGAACATGGGCGGCGAGAGCACCTCCGCCTGGCGTCAGTTCATCAATGATCTGGATGCGCGCGGGCTGCAGCGGCCCGAATTTGTCATCGTGGACGGGGCACCGGGACTGGAGGCCGCTCTCGTTGCCCTCTGGGGCGAAGACCTGCCGATCCAGAGGTGCACCGGTGCACAAGCATCGCAACCTTCTGGCCAAGGCTCCCAAGCGTATGCACGATGAACTGGCCGAGGATTACCGCGACATGATCTACGCCAAAACGGTTCATGAAATTGCCACCCGCCGCAAGGCATTTCTGCGAAAATGGCGGCTGAAATGCAAGGCCGTCGCTGACAGCCTGGAAGAAGCAGGAGATAAGCTGTTCACCTTCACGCGCCTGCCACAAGGCCAGTGGAAATCGGCCAGAACGACAAATGCGATCGAAGGCCTGAACGAGGAATTCCGCCGCCGCATCAAGACCCGGACCGTGCTGCCCTGCGCCGAGACCGTGCCAATGCTGCTCCGGGCCCTGATGGCCTCGGGGCAGATCGTCATGCGAAAGGTCGATGGCTGGGAAACGCTCGCTCAGCCCGTCGCCGACGCCACCCTTGACCAAGCCGCCTGACCGGCGCATAATTCAACCCGCTCGAAAATGCCTGAAATCAATTTCCACAACTTTCGAGACACAACCGACAACTTTTGAAGTGCAGTGTAAAGATAAGGTTATTAGTTATGGGAGAAGCTTCACAGTCAATTGCAGACTCAACTATTGTTAATAGATGTAAAAAATGGGAGAGTCTCTTAGCAACTTTTATAGTTTGGGTACAGGTTATGCGTGCCTTCAAACCAGACGAAACTTTTGAAAAAAAGGCTGCAGACCTTGGAAAAATTTCTCCTCAAAATGCTCTAAAGAAGCTTGCTGCGAACTATAATCTGAAGGTGAAGTTTAACAGGCGTAATTTAAAGCAGCTTGGGAAAATGGAGACACCCTTAATTATTAAAGGAGTAGATGAATGCTGGTTCTTGCTAGCCAAGATTAATGAGGGCAAGTATCTGGTTCAATATCCTGGAAAGTCTGCGCCAGAGATATTGAGTGAAAGCGATTTTATGGTCGCTTGGAGTGGGCATGTTGCTGTGGTTTCCTCACGTTCAACTTTGTCGGGTGTGATTCAGAAATTTGATGTCCGTTGGTTTCTGCCTGAACTTGGTCGTTTCAAAGGGTTAGCGATGGAGGTTCTTGCGGCCTCCGTCGTGTTGCAATTATTTGCGCTCGTTTCACCACTATTTTTTCAAGTTATCATGGATAAGGTCCTAGTTCACCATAGCCTCTCGACTCTTGATGTGCTGGTCACAGTGCTGATTGCAATTTCGGTGTTTGAGATGATCCTTAAAACGCTCAGACAATATCTGGCAAGCTGGACGGGAACACGGATTGATGCCCGGCTCGGGAGCAAGCTTTACCGTCATTTGATTGATCTGCCCTTGGTATACTTTAAGACGTGCCCGGTCGGGGTTACGGTTATGCGCGTTAGTGAACTTAATTCAATCCGCAAATTTATCACTGGCGCAGCTAATACGCTCATAATTGATTTAGGGTTTACCTTTATCTTCTTCGCCGTGATGTATTATTATTCTCCGCTACTTACATTGATAGTGGCTTCCTCTATTCCGTGCTTCATTCTCTTGTCATTGCTGATTACCAAGCCGCTTCAAAAGCAGGTTGAAGAGCTCTACAGAGATGCCGCAATCAACAATTCGTTCCTAACTGAAATTCTCGCAGGTGTTGAAACGGTTAAGGCGCTTGCGCTTGAGCCGCAAATGATCAGACGGTGGGAATATCAAACGCGCGACTTTGTACATTCCAACTACAAAGTGCAGCGGTTAATGCAATTATCGAACGGGGTAGTTCAGGGCATTCAGGAAATTGTTTTGGCTCTTGTTTTGTGGATTGGTGCACGCAAAGTCATTGGGCTTGAATTATCAATTGGCCAGCTCATTGCGTTTAATATGATGGCAAGTCATGTGATGCAACCTATGGTGCGGCTGGCGGAATTGTGGCGCGAATTTGTCCAAGCCCGTGTCTCGCTTTCGCGTCTTTCTGATGTGCTGAATGTCGTGCCAGAAATTACCGACGAACTTGAAGTACCGTCGAAAGATATTGACGGTGAATTGGTTTTTCAAAACGTGACATTTCGTTATACGCCCGATGGCCCAGCTATATTGGAAGATTTGAATTTAAAGATATCGGCTGGACAAATGGTAGCCTTTGTTGGCCGTTCCGGCTCTGGCAAGAGCACAATAACGCAGCTGATACAAAAACTTTATGTGCCTGAACAAGGAAATATTTTTCTGGACGGGAAAGACATTGCAAGCTTAAATCCAGTTGGCATTCGACAGCGTATTGGAGTCGTACTGCAAGAGAACTTTCTATTCAATCTTTCTGTACGCGATAATATTGCGATAGCTGACCCGGCTATTCCGTTATCGCGTGTTATCAAGGCCGCGCAGACTGCTGGAGCGCATGATTTTATTTTAGAGCTTGAAGATGGATATGACACAATTCTAGCAGAAGGTGGTCTGTCGCTTTCTGGCGGGCAAAGACAGCGCATCGCTATTGCCCGGGCATTGCTTAGCGACCCTGCGCTACTGATTTTTGATGAAGCTACATCTGCATTGGATGATGTCTCGCAAGCACTTATTCAAGACAATATGCCAAAAATTCGCAAAGGGCGCAGTGTTATTATCGTTGCCCATCGACTGTCCACCGTTCGCGATTGTGATTGCATATTCGTGATTGAAAAGGGACAGGTGATTGAAAAGGGTGCGCATACGGAGTTGCTGAACAATCCCAAAGGTGCTTACCGCCATCTTTGGGATCTGCAATGTGCTGAACGGTAGTGTCGCGAGTTTGGTAGAAATTCGAGGACGGCGTAATCTCCGGGTGAGCCGAAACCACCCACACGGCGGCTGGAACCGCCAAGGAGATCACGCCATGACAAGGAATACAGCAACATCGACATCCGCGCTACTGGCCAATGAGAGGTGGTCCTACATTTTCGACCAGTTGGCAGCCAATTTAAGATGGATCATGGTTTCATTCAGGCTGCCAATCTCACTGGTTCTGTTTTTCTTTCATATAGCGTTTCGACTTTTCTTTGAAACAAGGCATCACCCCGATCCCCGAGGCAGCGTTCGCGATAGCAAATGCGTTCGGGGAACAGGGTGATTCAAATATAAGTCGAAATGCTTTAGGCCTCGTCAGGCGTCAATATTCCGTGGGTCGAATGCGGGCGCTCGGCGTTGTAATACGCCAGCCGGTTTCAAAGGCATTCATGTAGATGCATTCATATTTCAGGGATCGCCAAAGACGTTCGATCATCCGGTTACCAGCGGCCTTTGCCGTCCATGGATATAGCCACGTCGGCATCTTTCAATGCCTGCGTCCATTCAAAACCCGTAAACTGGCTGCCCTGATCGCTGTTCATGATCCCGGGTTTGCCGTATTTGACCATAGCCTCTTTCAGGGCTTCGACGCAAAAATCCGCCTCCATGCTGTTCGACAGCCGCCAGGACAGAACCTTGCGGCTGTGCCAGTCCATAATGGCCACCAGATACAGGAACCCGCGCTGCATCGGAATGTAGGTTCTTTAATTGATCATCTACGCTCGTTGCTTTTTTGTCGCATATATTGGCCACCTGCAAGGTTCTTTTCGAAGTCATCCCAATTGGAGCTTCATCTCGGCGTCCAAGGTGTCGACGTCCCAAAGGTGATATTCGCGATGCATAGAGCTCGCATGTAGATCTCTCGGGTTTTGTCGATTGCCTGTCGCTTTGACCGATACGGCAACTGCTAGCTGTTAATGGCCAATTAAAACAGACCAAAACTGGCCAACAAAAGTGAGCCACTTTTTCAGACTTTATTTATTGAAATAAATCTGAGAGAGTCCCTGAATTTTTTCAGGGAGTCCTGTGAAGGAGTGGAACGTGATTCATCAAATCAAAGCGTTATACAACGAAGGCAATGGCTTATCGATGCGCAAGATTGCCAGACAACAGGGTATCTCCCGGCATACAGTCTCGAAGTACCTGAAACTGACAGAGGCTGAAATTACGGCCTTACAGGCAACCACAGAGCGTGGTAAAAAACTGGATGACTACCGGGAGTATATTATCCATCTGCTGCAGACCTGGCCGGGCTTGTCGGCGGTCAAGGTGCTGCGCAAATTGAAAGCCAAAGAGGAGATGCTGGCGGTTTCCGACCGTTCGGTACGCCGCTACATTCAAGCGTTGAAGCAGGAAATCAGCGTCAAGCAGCAGCGCTATTATGAACCGGTACTGGACATGGTGCCGGGCGAACAGTGTCAGGTCGATGGCGGCGAGTTGCGTGGTGTCATGATTGGCGGTGTGGAAACTACAGTGTATTTCATGGTGTTTGTGCTGTCTTGTTCCAGGCTGATGTATGTATCTGTATCCGACCGGCCCATTGATACGGAAACTCTGATTCAGCAGCACGATGCGGCATTTCGCTATTTCGGCGGCATGCCAGCTGAATGTGTTTATGATCAAACCAGACTGGTGGTGATTAGCGAAGTGTTCCGGGAGCTGACACTCAATCAACGTTTTCATCAGTACGCCACAGCGGCCGGGTTCCGTACCCGTGCCTGCGAGGGCTACGATCCAGAGAGTAAGGGTAAGGTTGAAGCCGGGGTCAAATACGTCAGGCAAAACGGTCTCTATGGGGAAACCTTTACGGACTGGTCTGGGCTGGAAAGGTATCTGTCCGACTGGCTGGACACGATTGCCAACCAGCGTGTTCATGGCAGCACCGGTCAACAGCCGGCCATGCACTATCGAAACGAAGAACAGGACAGGATGCTGCCGTACCTGACACCGTCTTGCGTCAGCGAGAATCCAGCGCAGGCCAGGGTCACCCGCAAAGTGGACAAAACCGGCCTGATAGCCTGGCAGGGAAACAAATACTCAGTGCCCATGGCTTATCAAAGGGCGCAGGTGGCGGTAAAAGTCGAACACGGTCAATTGACCTCTCGACCGGCCAGAAGATTGCCGAACATACCCTGCGCCTGGAAAAAGGCCAGATCATCAAGAACACCGATCATTATCGTGATAAAGGTCAATATATCCAGCAACTGGAACAGGACATCCAGGAACTGCCGGGAAAAGGGGCTGACGCCAGTCAGGCATTGTGTGCATTACTGAAAGCCACCTCGCCGAAAATCGACAAAGACCAGTTACCGGGCGTCAAACAGATCCTCAAGCAATGGACGTCACAATACGGCCCGGTGAGCGATGAAGTACTGATGCGTATCCTGGATCGAACACAGCTCACCGCAACAGGTTTCAAGGATTGTCTGGACGCCTGGCAACACCACCCAGCGCGAAGTACCCATGAGAAGGCCACTGCACAGATAACAACTACGCGCCAGAAAGCGCCCACCCAACTGGAACGCTATCGCGTCCTGAATGGCCAGTCGACTGGTCAGGAGGTGAGCCATGTCATCCATTGACAGCGTTGCCGGAAAATACCGCAGTCTGTGCCTGGCGGGCATTGCCGGACAACTGGCCACCCTGCTCAGTCAGGCAGAAGCCAACGAAAGCTCCTGCCTGCACTTTGCCGAAAGCCTGGTGGACTTGGAGCGACAACAGCGCAACCAAAAACGCATCGAGCAAAACCGCAAACGCGCCGGATTCCCTGTGCAAAAAAGCCTGGATGAGTTCGACTACCGCGTACAGACCACCATCAGCAAACGGGAAATCAACAGCCTGCTGGACTTTGGTTTCATCGACAACCGCGAAAACATCGTCTTCATTGGCCCGCCCGGGGTCGGTAAAACCCACCTGTCCATCGGCATCGGCCTGAAGGCGATTGAGGCCGGCTACAAGGTCAGCTTCAATACCGCCTTGGGACTGATTGAAATGCTGGAGATTGCCGAACTCAAAGGTGAGCTGAAAAAGAAAATCAACCAGTTGGCCAAATTCGACGTTTTGATCATCGATGAACCGGGCTATTTACCGTTGAACAAACAAGGGATGCACAACCTGTTTCAACTGATTAACACGCTGTATGAATACCGCTCGATCATTCTGACCACCAACAAGGAATTCACCAACTGGGGAGAATTTTTCATCGATGACAATATCGCCGTGCCGATTGTCGACCGACTCATTCATCATTCACATATTTTTATGCCGGGAGGAGAAAGCTATCGATTGAAATCCAAACTGAATAGCTGATTTTTTACCTGAAAAGTGGCGCACTTTTAATGGCCGAAACTGGCTCAGTTATTTTGGCCATTGACAGGTATTTAAGGGGAAATTACCGGAATTTACTCAGTGACCTGATGCTTTTGGTAAAATACGCTGAGTAGTTACAATTTATCAATGAAAATGTTTTGAATCCTGAAGATAGTGAAAATATTGAAGAAAAATTTGAGTCATTTTGGGATGAAGAAAAACAAAAAGCTATTGACCTACTTTGTGAAGAAGAGGGCTTAGAAGCTGATAAATTGCAGGAAGTTATAGGGAATTATCTTTACACCGAAAGAACGCCGATTAGGGATGAAATTGTTGCTATATTGAAGGTTAAGCCAAAAATAAGAGAAAGAAAGATAATTGCAGAAAGAATTATAGGTAAAAT
This sequence comes from Methylomarinum sp., assembly GCA_965277025.1. GTDB lineage: Bacteria > Pseudomonadota > Gammaproteobacteria > Methylococcales > Methylomonadaceae > Methylomarinum. The sequence goes on along the minus strand of OZ255706.1, from coordinate 818,673 downwards.
AAAAGCTTTTGTTGAAACTTTTATTGATGGGATTGGTGGTTAGTTTAGATATTAAATTGCTTAAATATGAATGAAAATAATATGGATGAAGCACTAGAATCTGTTTGTAATGCTCTTGATGATCTTGGAGATTCAGTTTCTGCTTGCAGTGCTGATAAACGTAACTTAGTTGAGGTTCAAGGGTGGCGTAATCCTTCAATTACAGCAGAAGAGTTAGCAAATATACCAAGAGTTTTATCTAAACAAATTCGTAATGCAAATGTATGTGCAATATCAAAAGAATTAAAAGAAGCACTTGAAGATGTTCCAAAAAAATTAGAATTAGTTAAGCAATACACAGTTGCAGAATTTTTTCGTGCTAATTCTCATCAAGCTATACCAGCTTATATGACAACAATTCAATGGATTAATACTTTAATTCAACCTTTGTTATTTTGGGAATCAATAGAAGACCCAAAATCAATGCCTCTAATGTTATCCAAAAGACAACGTTCAGTAAAACAACAACTTGATGAAATAGAAATAGATAAATCAGATTTATTATCGAAAATCAAGTTAATTAACGATGCTACTGAAACAGCTGAATCTTTACCTGCTGATTTACTTTCATTAAAAGAAGCCCGTAAAAAGGTTTCAGATTTATCTGACCAGTCTATTAAAGATAGTGAGAAAATTGAGGAATTAAAAACAAAATCTATTGATAATGAGTTAATAATAGATAAACAAATTGAACAAGCTAATAAGCTTATAAATAAATGTGAAGAAGCTTATCGTGTAACAACTACAAAAGGGTTGGCAGGTGCTTTTGAAGAAAAAGCCAATAAATTATCTTGGTCTATGTGGATATGGGTTATTGGGTTATTAATAAGTCTTGCTGTTGGAGCATTTATTGGAACTGAAAGATTGAAAGAACTTACAATTGCAATGTCTTCAGACAATACAGAGATTGGAATTATTATTATGCAGTCAATTTTATCTGTTTTAAGTTTAGGGGCTCCACCATGGTTTGCATGGATAGCAACTAAACAAATAAGCCAGCGTTTTAAATTAGCTGAAGATTATGCTTTTAAAGCTTCTGTAGCAAAAGCATATGAGGGATACCGTAAAGAAGCATCAAGAATTGATTCTGCATTTGAAGCTAGATTATTTAATACTGCTATTACAAGACTAGAAGAAGCTCCATTACGTTTTGTAGATAATGATAATCATGGTAGTCCTTGGCATGAGTTAATAAGTTCGCCTGCTTTTCAAAAAGCTATTAATGAAATTCCAGAATTTTAAGATAAATTTATCCAAATAGCAAAAGAAGGAATGGATTCTTTTAAAGAATTTAAAATCTGTAAAAAATAAAGTTGAAGATACAATTGAAATTAAAGAGGATGATTAAAACAACATAAAAACCGTATAATTATTATACGGTTTTTATATGATTCAAAATTTAAACAAATCTAAATGTCGTTTTTTATCATTCTCCTTTTTATCAGGTTTTTTAGGCTGTTCCTGGATTTCTGGAACAACTTCAATTTTTGTTTCTGTTTATGTAACCGTTCACAGGCCTGTCAACCCAAAGCAGAAATGTCCCCTTTTCTCCAAAGTAGAAGTGTCCCATCAGGAGAGGAAAAATCATCAATTTTTGTTGTATCAAAATAATCCGTCGTGGGTAAGTTGTGGGTGGCCTGTGTGTCAACCTGTGGTCAACTCAGTGAGTTGCCCATCAGGTTGTCCACAGAGCCGTCCATGGCTTATCCATGACACATTGCTTGCTCTTCCGGTCTTTTTAAGCTGACTTCGTGTTTACAGTCGCTGTTTTGCTCATGTTTCGCCAGGGATGGTCGGGCGCTGGCTTGCAGGAGCGGCGCTGCGCCTGTTTTGCCTTAGCCTGGTCTACTGTATGTTGTACACTTTTTTCGTCATCCCCCTATGTCAACATACCTGTCGCCTAAAACTTTTTTAAATCAGGAGACAAAAATGGCGGTATTTAGCCAGGAATTTAAAGTACAATCGGTAGAAAAAGCGCTATCCAGAAATCCAGAGCAATCGCTGAAAGCCCTTGCCAACGATTTAGGTGTGGGTTACTCCACGCTTCAAAAGTGGATTCGTTTAGCCAGGGACAATCAACTCGAAATCTCAACATCAAGTATGTCAAAAGAAAAAAGCCCTCATGCCTGGACGAAAGCGGAACGTTTTGACGCCATTGCTCATTGCCATCATCTGACAGACGAACAGGCCAACACCTATTGCCGGGAAAAAGGCATCTATTTGCACCATCCGGACGCTTGGAGAACAGAATTTTTATCCGCTGCTCAATCGGCAGACCTCTCAGCCAGCCGAGCAGAAAAAAAGCAACTCAAACAAGAAAACAAGCGCTTGCAAAAAGAGCTGAACCGTAAAGAAAAAGCGTTATCGGAAACAGCGGCCTTACTGGTGTTATCAAAAAAGTGCCAGGCGATCCGGGGGGAAAAGGCGGACGACTGATCGCCTACTCAGATCGCAAACATTACAGCGCGCTCATTGATGAAGCTGTCAGCAGTGGCGCACGGCAACAATCCGCCTGCGAACTGTTGGGCATATCCGCCAGAACCTACCAGCGCTGGAACCGTGGCGATGCGATTTCAGAAGACCTGAGGCTGCACAATACCGCGCCTGTGCATAATCGATTGCCCGAGGCGACCAGGCAAGAAATTATCAACCTGGTAAACCAACCGGAATACCGCGACTTGACACCGCATCAAATCGTTCCGGCCCTTTTGGATTCAGGGCGCTATATCGCCTCGGAATCAAGCTTTTACCGGGTCATGAAAGCGCACAACCAGTTAAAGCATAGAGCGAAAGAGTCGGCCGGCCAGCGTCACAAACCACAGCCGCTCAAAGCCACCCGACCCAATCAACTCTACTCGTGGGATATTACCTATTTATCAAGCCCGATCAAAGGACAGTATTACTACCTGTACATGGTGATGGATATCTACAGCCGAAAAATTGTCGGCTGGCAGGTTCATGATATCGAATCGAGCAGCTATGCAGCTGATTTAATAGAAGATATCGTCCGCCGGGAAAACATCGGGAAAAAGCAATTAGTCATCCATTCCGACAATGGCAGCCCGATGAAAGGCGCAACCTCAAGAGCCAAACTGATCGATTTAGACATTGCCAGCTCATTCAGCAGGCCCCGTGTCAGTAATGACAATCCATATTCTGAATCATTGTTTAAAACCATCAAATACTACTACACCTTTCCGGAAAACCCGTTTACAACATTAACCGAAGCAAGAGCCTGGGTAGATGGTTTTGTCAGCTGGTACAACGATGAGCACAAACACAGCGCCATCAGGTTTGTGACGCCTAACCAGCGCCATAATGGCTTGGACAAGGCCATACTTGAGCATAGAAAGCGCGTGATCGAACAGGCGAAAAAAGATAACCCCGAGCGGTGGAATGGACGAAAAACACGAAATTTAACCCCGGTTGGTCAGGTGTATCTCAACCCAAACAAGGAGAAATCAGAATCCTCTAAATGTCAAGTTGCAGCAACAATTACTTCGTGAATTAGTGTTAAAATTACGACAGGTTGGTTGACATTTAGCGTCATCAAAAGGCACAGGCCGTTCTCCTTCAAGCAATATTCGATAAGGGAGTGAACGCCCATGATAAAGAACTGTAATGGTATTGTTAAAGGCTTCGCATATTGTCACGCTTGCTCCCCTTAAACGATAACCATGTCCTTGCCCCTGCAACTGGTATTCTCGGTTCTTAAACTGAAAGGTCAGGTTTCTGGAGAGTTTTCGGGTATGGTGGAGAGATAAAATCAGGTCCGGCTCGGCGCGGCTATGCAGAACTTCGCGATGGGCATCGGTGTTGTTCTGGGGTGGCACGGCAAAGCGTCGGTTGTAGGTTTCAGTGCTCAGTTAATATCTGATGTTACGCGCTACGCCGGATAATTGATAAAATTTGAGGATGAACAAAGAGAAATTAGACCTGTACACAGACTATTTAATCAGCAATACGAGCTATGCGACGGCGACGGGTTTGTCGTCAATGTTAGATGGAGAAGTTAGCCATGATAGTGTCATGCGTTTTTTATCGTCCAGGACGTACACATCAAAAGACCTCTGGCTGGAGGTTAAACGAACAGTCCGGAAGATTGAAGAAGAATCAGGGTGTTTGATTTTTGACGATACAATCCAGGAGAAGCAATGGACAGACGAGAATGAAGTCATTTGTTGGCATTATGACCATTGCCAGGGGCGGTCAGTCAAAGGCATCAATCTATTGAATGCCTTGTATCATACGGGCAATGTTTCGATACCCGTAGCCTTTGAAGTGGTCAAAAAACCGATTCAGTTTTGTGATATCAAAACAAAGCAGGTTAAACGAATGGCTACGGTGACCAAAAATGAGCTGATGCGTGCGATGATTCAACAGTGTTTGAACAATCGGCTTCAATTTCGCTATGTGTTGATGGATAGCTGGTTTACGGCTAAAGAGAATCTGGAGTTTATTGTTGACAAAGACAAACATTTCATTGGGGCTTTAAAGGATAATCGTTTGGTGGCGTTGAGCGTTGACGACAAGAAACAAGGAAAATTTACCCGTGTCAGTGACATTGCATTAGAGGATAAACAAGCAGTACGCGGCTGGCTAAAAGGCTACCCACATGAAGTCCTGATTGTCCGGCGAATCTTTACAAACAAAGACGGCAGTACGGCAACCGTTAATCTGGTGTGCAGTGATTTAACATTAACGGGTAAAAAGGTTGCGGCAATCTATCAGAAACGCTGGAAAGTCGAAGAATTTCATAAATCATTGAAATCCAATGCCGGGTTGGCAAAGTCGCCTACTCGTACCCCAACAACACAAAACAATCATATTTTTATGGCCATTATGGCGGTCTTTAAACTGGAGTGTCTCAAAATAAAACACCAAACCAATCATTTTGCTTTGAAGGCAAAATTATATATCAAGGCCATTCGGCAGGCTTTTGCTGAATTGCAACAATTCAAGACCGCGTAACATCAGCTCATAACCATCTTCACGCAGAATATTGATAGCGACCTGAATGTTATCGACGTTGTCATCGATGATTAGAATATGAAAACGGATATTCATGTTAATGGAGATTGCTTAGCCTTACCTGAGTATAGTAATTTCTGCAAGTTTTTGTCCATTAAAACGTTTCAAAACGTGTTCGGGGTTTTATTTTAATGCTTTCTGTTTTGGTGCGCTGTTCTATCCGCCTAGCGCCATTGGTTATTATCTTGACGTTGCTCTTGATGGGCTATGGCGGCTACCGTTTCGTCCGCGCTGGACTGGATATTTTTCCGGAATTTTCACCCAAACAGGTGATTATTCAAACCGAAGCGCCCGGTTTATCGGCTGAACAAGTGGAAGTGCTGGTCACTCAACCGATTGAAAGCGCATTAGGCGGTTTGATCGGACTGAAATTTCTCCGTTCTGAATCCATCCAGGGGCTATCGGTCGTCAGCGCAATTTTTAACGAAAACACTAACATTTTGACCAATCGGCAACAAGTTGCCGAACGGCTGGCCGCGATTGCTTCACAATTGCCCACTGCCGTCAATCAGCCCACCCTGGTGCCGATGTCCTCGTCTTCCGCCACGGTGATGACGCTGGGCCTGAGCAGTCAGCAGAAAGACCTGATGGAATTACGCAGCCTGGTGGACTGGACCGTCGTTCCCCGCATCATGTCGGCGCCTGGTGTTGCTGATGTGAATGTATTCGGCGGTGAAATCCGGGAACTGCAAATTCAATTGGATCCGGTTAAATTATTACGCTACCAGCTCTCGGTCAGTGATGTTATCGGATCGATCAGATCACTGGGGCAATTAGGCAGCGGTGGCGGGATTATCGAAACCGCCAATCAGCGTTTCAGCCTGAATGTCACACACCCCGCCCAGACGCCCCGCCAATTAGGTCAATTGATTGTTCAGCGACAGCAAGGCGGCAATATTTTACTGGCTGATATCGCCTCTATTCGCTACGCGCCCAAACCAGCTTTTGGCGCCGCACAGATTATGGGAGAGCCAGGCATCGTCATGATGGTGATTGGCCAGTATGGCGCCAATACCCTGTCTGTTTCACGCAATCTGGAGCAGATTCTGGATGATTTTAAACCTTTGTTTGAAAAACAAGGCATTCAGTTTTATCCGCATTTATTTCATCCAGCCGATTATATCGAAACTTCGTTCACCAATTTATCGGGTCATTTATTCATTGGTGTAGCTTGCGTCTTGTTGATTTTGTTTTTGTTTCTTTACGATACCAGAGTCGCGCTGATTTCGGCAATGGCGATTCCGGCTTCTCTGATCGGCGCAGTGCTGGTGCTGCTGGAATCCGGCGTCAATCTGAACGTGATGGTGCTGGGCGGGCTGGCGATCGTATTGGGAGAAGTGGTCGATGACGCGATTATCGATAGTGAAAATATTTTTCGCAGGTTACGAGAAAACCGCTTACTGGAAAAGCCTTTGACAGCCAGCCAAGTGGTACTCGACGCCTCGCTGGAAGTGCGCAATTCAGTGGTTTACGCCACGTTTATCGTGGCCCTGGTTTTTGTGCCGTTGCTCACGCTGGAAGGCGTGGCTGGCCGATTGTTTGCACCACTGGGATTCGCCTATATCACGGCGATTCTAGCTTCCTTGTTGATCGCTCTGACATTGACGCCGGCATTGAGCCTGTTGCTGCTGGGCAAGGCGTCTCTGAGCGATCAGGAGCCGCCACTGATACGCTGGTTGAAACCCGCCTACCTGAGCGGACTAAACAGCGTTTACAAACATTTCTGGCTGTTTTTAACTGGCCTGATCATCCTTACTTTATTCTGCTTTTATGGCTTGACGCGAGTCGAACACAAATTCTTGCCTGAACTTCGGGAAGGACATTACATGGTGCATACCAGTTCCATCCCCGGCACCTCGTTAGCGCAATCCATTCATACCGGTCAACAATTGACCAAACAGTTTTTACAAATTGACGGGGTGGTAACTGTCTCCCAGTGGGCGGGGCGCGCCGAGCGGGGCGCAGATACCTATGGTACGCATTACAGCGAATACGAGGTTCGTTTAAAACCGTTATCAGGCGCAGGGCAGCAACAGGTGCTCGATCAACTGCGAGAAATTCTTGACACCTTTCCTGGCATAGCATCTGAAGTTAATACATTTTTGACCGAGCGCATCGATGAAACCATTTCCGGCTACACCGCACCGGTAGTGGTCAATATCTATGGCAATGACTTGAATGAACTGGATGACCAGGCCAGGCATCTGGCTAAAATCATGGCATCGATCGATGGCGCCGAAAATATCCAGCTCCGCTCCCCACCTTCCCGACCGAAAATACAGATTGATATCGATGACAGTCGCTTACTGCAATATGGTCTGAACCCGGGCCATATTCGACAGGTGATTGACAGCGCTTATCGAGGACGGGTTATTGGTCAGCAAATGCACGGCAACCGATTGCTGGATATAACGCTTACCTTTCCTCCCTCTGTGCGGCAAAACCCGGCATCCATTACCGGCCTTCCGGTAAAAATGCTTGATGGCCAGGTGATTCCTTTAGGAAAGCTAGTCACTATTCGTTATACCGATAGTCGTTACAATATTCTGCATCAAAATGCACAGCGTAAACAAGCCGTCACGTGCAATGTAATCGACAGGGATATGGATGACTTCATGGGCGAATTGAAACAACGTGTATTGGCTGAAATGACTTTTCCCGTCAATAGTTATCCAGAATTTACAGGCGCTGCGATAGAGCAACGTCAGGCGCGACATAACCTGATTCTGCATTCCCTGCTGGCGGGCATTGTCGTGCTGTTGTTGATCTACATGGCGATGGGCAATAGGCGCAACATGTTGCTGACCTTGTTGAATCTGCCTTTTGCCTTGTTAGGTGGCGCCTTAGCGGTATTGCTGACGGGCGCCAGTCTGTCGGTCGGTTCGGTGGTTGGCTTTATCACCCTGTTTGGCATCACCGTACGCAACAGCATTATGCTGATTTCACATTACCAGCATCTGATACAGAAAGAAGGCTATGAGTGGAATTGGGAAACGGCCCTGATTGGCGTCCAGCAGCGCCTGCCATCCATCTTGATGACCGCCCTGGTGACAGCGCTAGCCATGTTTCCGATCGCCTTTAACAGCGATAACCCGGGGCGTGAAATCATGGGACCGATGGCGACGATTATCATCGGTGGTTTACTTTCATCGACTTTTTTAAACTTGTTATTGATGCCGGCCATTCTGTTTCGCTATGGCCGTTTTGAAAAATAACTTAATTTTGCCTTGTTAGCGCCGATAAACAAATTAATCGACATAACAATAAGGTGAAAACATGGAACTGACAAAAATACCCGGCCCCATGCGGGTCATCTGGGGTAGTATCGGCGCCTGGTGGGTTGGCCAACAGATCAATCCCGGCTTTTTTTCCATTGCGCTGCTGATGCTATGCCTGATTCCTGTTTTAGTCTTTGAATTGTATTTCTATGAGCCGAAAAAAGTTTCGCTCAAATCACCATCAACACCACAACAAACACCCGCTTCTGAAGAGCCATCATCTGCTGAAAATACAGAATAAGTTTCTTTTAAGGTAAAATGGCGTTTTTTGTTGCCAAAAGACAATGACTCGCTGGATTTCCTTGATTGAAACAATCAACAACGGGGTGGGCAGGGCGGTTTCCTGGCTGACCTTGTTGATGGTGTTGACCACCTTTGTCGTGGTGGTATTGCGTTATGTATTTGATAGCGGCTGGATTGCCTTGCAGGAGTCGGTAATCTACATGCATAGCCTGGTATTCATGCTGGGCGCTGCCTACACCTTGAATCACGATGGACATGTCAGGGTCGATATTTTTTATCAACGCATGAGTCAGCGACAACGCGCCTGGATGGACTGTTTAGGCGCATTGTTTTTATTGTTACCGGTGGCCGGCTTCATTCTCTGGAGCAGCTGGCATTATGTCACCGAATCCTGGGCGGTGCTGGAAGGCTCGCGCCATTCCGGCGGTCTGCCCGGTTTGTTTTTACTGAAAAGCCTGATTGTCGTGATGGCGGTGCAGTTAATCCTGCAAGCTATGGCCATGTTTTTCAAAAATCTGTCTCTGGCGTTATCAGGCCTTACGAAGGAGACTGATTGATGGATCATTATCTGGCTTTATGGATGTTCGCCGCCGTTTTTTTAGTCTTGTTAACCGGCTTCCCGGTCGCGTTCGCCTTGAGCGGCACAGCATTGCTGTTTGCCGCCGCAGGTATTCAGTTCGAACTGTTCGATGAGGCTTTTTTAAGCGCTCTGCCCAATCGCCTGTTTGGCATTATGAGCAATCAAACCCTGATTGCCGTGCCATTGTTTGTATTTATGGGGGTCATACTGGAAAAAGCCCGTATTGCTGAAGATTTATTGGAAGCTATGGCCGAATTGTTCGGCAGCTTGCGGGGAGGTTTAGGCATCGCCGTGACCCTGGTTGGCATGTTAATGGCCGCCAGCACCGGTATTGTCGGCGCCACAGTTGTAACGATGGGACTGCTGTCCTTACCGACTATGCTGCGCAATCGTTACGACCCGTCCATTGCCTGCGGCACTATTTGTGCCTCCGGAACATTGGGCCAGATCATTCCACCCTCCATTGTGCTGGTTTTATTGGGTGATGTGATTTCCAGCGCCTATCAGCAGGCGCAACTCGACATGGGGATTTTCGCGCCTGAAACGGTTTCAGTGGGTGATTTGTTTGCCGGCGCTTTGTTGCCCGGTTTGGGCCTGGTGTTGTTTTACTTGTTGTATTTGACAGCAGTCGCCTGGATAAAACCTGAGTCCATGCCCGCTCCTGCCAGGCAAGTCCGCAGCCGGGTTTTTTACTGGCGTATCATTAAAAGTCTGGCCGCTCCTCTTTTATTGATTTTCGCCGTTTTGGGATCAATTTTGGCAGGACTTGCGACACCGACTGAAGCTGCCGGCGTTGGAGCCGTAGGCGCCCTGCTGCTGGCCGCCTTGAAAAAACAGTTAAGTTTTCAAACCTTACGCGAATCCTGTCAAAACACCACTCAGGTCAGCAGTATGGTATTTTTGATTTTGATCGGCGCGGCGCTGTTCTCACTGGTTTTCAGGGGATTTGAAGGCGAAGAGTTAATTGTAGACATCCTGTCTGATCTGCCCGGTGGCAAATTCGGCGCCATGTTCAGCGTCATGCTGGTGATGTTTCTGCTCGGCTTTGTACTCGATTTTATCGAAATAACCTTTGTTATCGTACCGATCGTCGGTCCGGTTCTGCTGGCGATGGATCTGGATCCTGTCTGGTTAGGCATCATGATTGCAATCAACCTGCAAACCTCATTTTTGACCCCACCATTTGGTTTTGCCTTGTTTTATCTGCGTGGCGTCGCGCCAGCCGAGATCAGTACCATGCAAATTTACAAAGGCGTAATGCCTTTTATTTTACTGCAGATAGTCATGTTGATGTTGCTGGCCTATTGGCCACAGTTGGCAACCTGGTTGCCAGGCGTGATTTATGGAGACAACGGATGAAAACCTGGACGATTATTTTGCTGGGCTTGATATTGACAGCCTGCGGCCAAACCGGCCCTTTGTATTTACCCGACGAACCTCCTCCCATTTATGTTCCTGAGGAAACCGAATAACGATGGATGAATTTACTCTGAAAAATGGCCGGCTTTATGCCGAAGATCTGCCGGTCAGCGAACTGGCCAGGCAATATGGCACGCCCTGCTATATCTATTCCCGGGCCACTCTGGAACGGCACTGGAAAGCTTTTGACCAGCCATTTGGCGACCATCCTCATTTGATTTGTTATGCAGTCAAAGCCAATTCCAATATCGCGCTGTTGAATCTGCTGGCCCAGCTCGGGTCTGGCTTTGATATCGTTTCGCAAGGTGAACTGGAGCGAGTTTTAAGAGCAGGAGGCGAAGCTGGCAAAATCGTTTTTTCCGGCGTCGGTAAACAAGAAGAAGAAATACGGGCGGCTCTTAAGGCCGGGATTCGTTGTTTCAATATCGAGGTCGCCGGCGAACTGGATCTCATCGATCGGCTGGCCGGTGAACTGGGCGTGGTGGCGCCGATTTCTTTTCGCGTCAACCCTGATGTAGATGCCAAAACCCATCCGTATATTTCCACCGGGTTGAAGGAAAACAAGTTTGGCGTCGATTTTGACACGGCGCTGACCGAATATAGACGCGCAGCACAGATGGATAACGTGCGTATCGTCGGCATCGATTGTCATATCGGTTCACAGTTGACAGATACCCAGCCTTTTATGGATGCACTGGAGCGTGTGTTATTATTTGTCGATAAACTCAAAAGCACAGGTATCGAGCTGCATCATCTGGATTTAGGTGGTGGACTGGGTATTCGTTATCAGGATGAAACACCGCCTGAACCTGCTGACTATATTCAGCAATTATTACAGCGCTTAAGCGGTAACCACTATGAGATTCTGCTGGAACCGGGCCGCGCCATCGCCGGCAATGCCGGTATTCTGGTGACGAAAGTATTGTATTTAAAAACCACTGATGAAAAAAATTTCGCCATCGTCGATGCTGCAATGAATGATCTGGTTCGTCCATCGCTTTACAATGCCTGGCAGGAGATCGTGCCAGTCGAAGAAAATCATTCTGTCGAAAACAAGGTTTGGGATATTGTCGGCCCGATTTGCGAGACCGGCGATTTTTTGGGTAAAAACCGTTCCTTGGCTATACAACCCGGAGATTTGCTGGCGGTGCGCTCGGCCGGGGCTTACGGTTTTACCATGAGTTCCAACTATAACTCCCGTCCGCGTGCTGCTGAAATATTAGTTGATGACGACAAAAGCTATTTGATTCGTCAGCGCGAGACCTTGTCACAACTTTGGCAGGGCGAAACTTTGTTAGCGGAACAAAACTGATGCAATTTACCAAAATGCATGGTTTGGGCAATGATTTTGCCGTTATCGATGCGATCAATCAAGCCGTTGCCTTAAGCCCAGAGCAAATCAGACAAATCAGTGACCGCCACTTTGGCGTTGGCTGCGATCAATTATTGCTGGTGGAAAAACCAATCAGCGCCAATGCCGATTTTAAATACCGGATTTTTAACGCCGATGGCGGCGAAGTATCACAATGCGGTAATGGAGCGCGTTGTTTCGCCCGCTACGTCCGGGACAAAGGCCTGACTGACAAGGATGAAATCGTCGTCGATACCGATGCTGGCCAGTTGGTGCTGCATGTGACCGAATCTGGCCTGATTACCGTCAACATGGGAATCCCGCGCTTTGCGCCCAACGAGATTCCCATCCGGGCAGATGAAGAAGCGCATTATTACAGTGTCATCGTCCATGATGTGGAAAAGGCTTTTGGCGCGGTTTCCATGGGTAATCCGCACGCAGTGTTACAGGTCAACGATATTCATTCCGCCCCCGTGACAGAATTAGGCCCGGAACTGGAAAATCAATTTTTTTTTCCAGAACGAGCTAATATTGGCTTTATGCAAGTAATCGACCGGCAACATATCAATCTCAGGGTCTATGAACGTGGCGCGGCTGAAACACTGGCTTGCGGCAGCGGGGCCTGTGCGGCCGTGGTGATTGGTATCGAGCAGAATCTGCTGGATAAGGACGTCACCGTTCACCTGCCGGGCGGTGAATTATTTATACATTGGGCTGGCAGGGGGGCTCCGGTCATGATGACAGGTCCCGCGGAACGGGTTTTTGAAGGTGTTATCGACTTATGACAGATATTGAATTAGCAACTGAAACAGAATCATTATTGAGCGCCGAACAAGTTTCTGCTTATTTGCGCGAGCATCCGGATTTCTTTCATGATCACGAGGCTTTGCTGGAGCATCTGCATATTCCACATCCGACCGGTAAGGCGGTTTCTTTGATCTCCAGGCAACTGGAAATTTTTCGCAACAAACATCAGGAACTGGAAAAGCAGTTGGCGACGTTGATCGAAATCGCCCGCGACAATGACAGCGCTTTCAACCGCATGCATGAATTGACACTGTCCATGCTGGAAACGCAATCACTGGATGAGGTAATGAATAATCTCGAAGCGGTTTTATCCGATTGTTTCAATACCGATTATGTCGCGATCAAAATTATCCGGCCCCCAGCGAAAGCGCAAAACCCTGTTTTGTTTGTCGATGAAGACAGCCCTGATTTAAAGCATTTTCATTCCATTCTAAGCCGTAATCATCCACAATGCGGTCATATCACATTGGCGCAGGCGCGTTTCTTGTTTCCCAGCCAGGCTGAAGAAATCAAATCCTGCGCCATCATTCCAATGGCCTTTACCCAACTGGAAGGCATACTGGCTATCGGTAGCCGGGATGGAGAACGCTTTCATTCCAGCATGGGACATTTGTTTTTGACCCAGATGAGCGAAATAATCGGAACCAGACTGATAACCCTGCTGGCGGAAGAATGAATGCACAAGCCAGGCAGCAGCTTGACGACTTCATTCAGTTTCTGACTGTGGAAAAGCGCGCTTCCCGGCATACCCTGAGTAATTACCGCCGGGATTTACAGCATTTGGCGGAAACGACCCCGGTAGATAGCTGGCAAACACTACAACCCCTGCAAATACAGCAATATATTGCGCAAAGACATCGTGACGGTCTTGGTTCTAAATCTTTGCAGCGATGCCTGGCCTCCATTCGCAGTTTCTATCGCTATTTGATCAATTATGGCATTGCAGAAAGCAATCCGGCCAAAAACATCAAAGCACCGAAACAAACACAGTCCTTACCCGAAACTTTGGATATCGACCAGATTACCGCCATCATGGAAAGTACGCCAGATTCTGTGCTGGAAATCCGTGATGTCGCCATGTTTGAACTGTTCTACTCGTCCGGTTTACGTTTGAGCGAATTGGCCGCGCTGGACATCGAGGATATCGATTTACACGAACGACAATTACGGGTTAAACAGGGAAAAGGCGGTAAAGCCCGGTTGTTACCGGTCGGCAAAAAAGCCGTTCAGGCCTTGGAGCGCTGGTTGGCGGCGCGTTTTGTCACCGAGGAATGCGCCGTTTTTATCAGTCAGCGGGGACGGCGTTTGTCTCAACGCAGTATTCAGTTACGACTGGATCGCTGGTGCCGTAAAATTGGCGTAGCTTTTCATGTTCACCCTCATATGCTGCGACATTCTTTCGCCAGTCATTTCCTGGAATCCAGTCAGGATATTCGAGCGGTGCAGGAACTTTTAGGCCACAAAAATATCTCAACGACACAAATCTATACACATTTGGACTTTCAGCATTTGAGTAAAATATACGATCAGACCCATCCGCGCGCCTATAAAAAGAAATGATTTACTGATGTTACGCAGACAACCACCATATGATGTAAAAATGCCTCGTCTGTAACATCCAGAAAAGAAACCACAGATGACACAGATAGACGCAGATAGATGATAGACAGTCGTTGCCAAGGTTACAGTGCCTATTCCCTCGCACCGTCGCACAGGGCTCATGGTTCCCACGGTCTCCGTGGGAACCCATTCAGGAACGCTCCTGCGTTCCCACGCAGAGCATGGAACGATACAATAAGGAGTGATAACTTATGAACCGGTTATATATCTAAATCTGCGTAACATCAGTGATTTATTTGTGTCTTTTGCTAAGGAATTGCTGATTTTTAGCGATTCAAAATGGCGCGGGGATATGCTTACAAAATTGATAGCCGCAAGCTATTGATTTTGTAAGCAAAGAGAAAAACTCTCAACACTTTGTAGACGTTGAATAAATCATTCATGATTTGTTCAGCGTTTTGCTAAAGTATCGATCGGTAATTGATAAAAACGGATTCTATTGTTGTCAATAGAATCATGGTATTATTCAAAAAGTTTTCAAGAAAGGATGTCTGGAAAATCTGTAAGGTATTTCTCGCCAGTCTTTAGCTGTGTCTGCCTCGTCGTATGCTTGATTTAGCCTCGTTTCCAGATTTTCCTGACTAACCTGTACTCTTTCCGCTGAAAGATAAAGCAGAAATTTTTCAAGAAGACCATACAATGAATTACAGGCTCCAAACAGCCATCATATATTGTTTGCTTACTTCTTCAACAAGAGCTAAGGAAGCGCTGATTCATTCACGCTTCCACAAATAAACTTATATTATTGCAGGAAAAAACTAGAAATGTCAGAAAATTCAGTAGAGCTTGAAAATGCCAAGTCAAGAGGAATCCTATGGGGCTTTGGCAGCTTTACCGCCATTGTACTCATTATTTTATTGGTTTTAGGCGCCTGGTGGGGGGCAGAACCTGAACGGTTCAACGTCCAGGAAGAAGCCGTCAAACGCATGGAAGTCACGCATACCGACCAAATGCCTGTTGGTTATGTTTACGCCAATACGCTGGCGCATATCGCCGAGGTGCTGTTGCGCAAACCTGGGGGTTATATCACCAATGATGTGGCGCCTCCCGGTGTCTTTCTGGATAACATCCAGAATTTTGAACATGGCGCGTTGGTAATGTTGCGTGACGGCACCACAGCCTTGCGTAACCATTTTGCCCGGGACCAATCTCAATCGGCTGAAGATAAAGACCTGGCCATGGCGGAGCCTTATTTCTACTATGAACGTAATTCCTGGGCTTTACCTTCCACCGAATCAGAATATGAGAAAGGGGTTGAAGCCCTGCACCGCTATATGGAACGCTTGCAGGATCCACAATCAAAAGTTCCCGCACAATTTTATTCCCGAGCAGATAACCTGTGGCAATATATTGAAATTGTCATCAAGCGTTTAGGGGGTTTATCGACCCGTTTGTCGGCCAGTACAGATCGCCTTGCCGGTGCTTCACATGGCGCACCTGCCGACCCTGAAAATCCAAATTTACCCACTTTAGGGCAAACCCCCTGGCTGGAAATTGACGATGTATTTTATGAAGCGCGAGGCGCCTGCTGGGCCTTGTTGCATATTCTGGAAGCGGTGAAACACGATTTTGCCGATATTCTGCTGGATAAACGCGCCATGAATACTATCGATAACATCATTCACGCGCTGGAAAACGCCATCGATCCAATTTTAAGTCCGATGGTGTTGAATGGTGATGGTTTTGGCATTTTCGCCAACTATTCTCTGACCATGGCGAACTATATCGCAAGGGCCAATGCGGCATCGTTGGATTTACGCGACATCATGAACAGAGGTTGATCATGGCTGAAGAACAAATTCAGGAAAATCTTAAAAAAATCAGTACATGGAAACGCATTTTCTTTATGCTGGTCTATTCGGTGATTGTCGGGCTGGTAAGAATTTTATTGTGGACAGTCATTTTATTACAAATCGCCTCCACGTTGCTGACCGGAGCGCCAAATGTCAATATTCTTGACTTTGGTAAAAAGCTGTCAGCCTACATTTACCATATTCTGTTATTTCTGACCTACAACACAGAGTTACTGCCTTTTCCGTTTTCTAATTGGGACGAGACGGAAAAACTGGAATTCCCGCCACAAAAATAATCCATTACCCTGTTTTTTTATTGAATGTTTGCTATTTTTAAGGCATGAACAAATTTACCTACAATCCATCTCTAGAAACAACTGTAAAAAGTCGCCGTAGCTTTTTGAAAACCCTGGGTGTGGGAAGTGCTATGCTGGCGTTTCCTGGACTGGCGCAGGCGGCGCTGAACAATCGTCACAGTCACGCCGCCCGCAACCTGGCGTTTGATAATTTACATACCGGCGAAAAACTGTCCATTACATATTATGAAAACGGCCACTATCTTGCCGATGCATTGGCTCAGATCAATCATTTATTAAGAGATCATCGCACCGATGAAGTCCATCAAATAGATAAAGGCTTGCTCGACTTGTTACACACAGTGAATCAGCAATTGGAGTTAAAACAGCCTTTTCAGATTGTTTCAGGCTATCGTTCGCCAAAAACCAATGCAATGCTTAACAAGACCACTCATGGCGTGGCGAAAAAGAGTCTTCACATGCAAGGCAAGGCGATCGATATCTGCGTAGAAAAAGCCGATCTCAAGCAAATCAGAAATGTGGCGATTGCCTTAGGGCGCGGCGGCGTCGGCTATTATCCGTGCAGTTTTGTTCACCTTGATACCGGGAATGTCAGAAACTGGTGATAAAAAAGCGGCCAGTTGCCGGTCTAATGTCTGCGCGACATATTGGCTGTATTGCTGTAAACGATCCACCAGCTGACTGTCCAGTCGATAAATATCAGGGTAAAAATAAGTCTTGCCATCAATGATATCCGCCGTATTATAAAACAGTAAAACCTGAAAGCTCTGCTTTACCCGCACTCGGCGGTTTTTCTTTTTACGCAGGGCCAGGATAACATCTTTTTCCCGCCAGTCGTTGGCGCTTGTGAGAATATATTCCGCTAATTGTTTGGGTTGTTCAACCCGAACGCAACCATGACTTAAATCTCGCCGGGATTTGTAAAATAAACGCCGTGACGGTGTGTCATGCAAATAGACTGCATGCCGGTTGGGAAAAATGAATTTTATTTTTCCCAGGGCATTTCCAGCTCCTGGGCGTTGACGGATATGAACCCGGCCACTGACCAAGTCGTCGGCTAAGGATTCAGTCGATGATAAAACCTGAGTATTGATGTGAAAGTCTGCAACCAGCTCCATATTGTGTTTCGCCAGATATCCAGGATCCTGCTGGATTTTGGGTAGAATTTCCTTGACGGCAATTTTCCACGGGATGTTCCAGTAAGGACCAAATTCCAGATATTGTAATCGTCCCATAAAAACAGGTGTCTGGTTTTCCTTGGCCATGCCGACAATGACTTTCATATCCAGTTTTGCCGGCTGGCTTAAATCACTGTTTTGATAAACCCATAAGTGGTAAGCCGGAATATTAACCAGGATCAGCGGTAATTCCTGTTTCAAGGGTGGCAACCAGCGCCAGTGCTCCATCGCCAGTTCCAGCTGTGTGATGCGCTGCCTTATAGGTGTATTCAACGCCTCAAGGGTTTTTGACCCTATAACACCATCTGCCGCCAGTCCATGTTGTCGTTGAAATTGTTTGACAGCATCAACCACTGCGCCTGCATATAAATCTTCCGCTACTGTTGGGCTCAAGATCTCGGTAGAGGCTTGAGGCTGTTCAATAAGAGTGTCTTTATTGAGGTTCTCCCGATCCGCATGATAGTCGGAAACATTCTGTTCATTCTGTAGATGCAACTGATCAGATTCAATCTGTGTACAACTGTTTGATTCTGCCCTCCATTGCGGGCATTTTTCTAAAAAGCCAAGTATTTGTAATTTGTCTTTCAAATGAATAATGTTGGGATTCTTGTCACCAGGCTCAATGGAATGGGAGAAAAGCAAAAATGGCATGGGCTGTTTCTCTAATTGCCGATAATGCTTTAAAACTTGTTTCAACCGCTGATAGGGTGGATATCGGGGTTCGGCCAAGGCAGTCAGGTTTTCCACATTATTTTGCTCGGTTGCCGATAAAATCAAACTCACCAGCTTATCCAATTGCTGTGGGTGCTTTAGGTCAAAGCTAATCTCAGTTGGCTCGATCCGCCCAAAACGGATGTCGGATAAATAATGCAGCACGGAAATGCTCAAGGCCAAATCGAAACGGCTATAATCCTCAAAACTACTGTGCCGCTGACATAATAACTGATTCCAGGCGCGTCTTAACGTATCATTGCCATAATCTTCGCTGCGTAAACCATTTTTTTCGGCGTGTTCCAAATTCAACAATGCCTGTTCAACCTGATTTAAGGTATTGGAATGCCCTAGGAGTCTGTCCGAGAAGGCGCCCCAAAAACTGCCAAAGTTATCCACAAGTACAAAATCTGTACAATGATAACCAAATTCGTTTACGCAACGATCAGATCGTCAAATTCAGCGCCTCAGGCCGATTAAAACGGCCTCCTGCGGCCTGAATTATACGATCATTCAGTGCTTTTTAGCGGTTTTACCCCTATTATGCCGGGTTCATGCTTGCGGTGACAAATTCCGGACAGACCACTCCCCTGGCAATGGAACGGGCAATTTTTTTCAGATTGTGAGTTGCACACACCAGTGAAAATTCTCCGGCAACTTTCTTTTTTCCACGAACACTAAAACCACGAAAGCCACTGTTTTTGAGTTGCCCGAATACGGGCTCAACGATGACTTTGCGTTGTTTGTAAACCGCCCAGGCTTCATCGGTTTGCATTTTGGCATTCATTTTTTGCCGCAAGGGTTCCTTGTCATCGGTTGTGATGGTGCGGGCGGCTCCCTGGCTGGATTTGCAGCAACGTGCGTGAAATGGACAGGCCTGGCAGGTGGCTGCCTCGCCTTGATAAACGCGCTTGCCGTCTTTATCTTCGCGCTTGAACGGAAGTGTTTGCCCGCCCGGACAGTGAAACACATCCTCAGTTTCATCATAAGTAAAGTCGGCTTTTACGACCTTGCGATCAGAGTCATCCAGTGCGACCGCACGGGGTTTCTCGCCCTTGTCCGTGGCAATGTAACCATCCACTGAGGCATCTTCCAGTGCTTGCAGATTGCTGCCCGATTGATAACCATTGTCGACGCTGACCTGTTTGGGTAGCTGTCCGGTGGTTGCTTGCACTTGCTGTAATGCCGGCTCAAGTTCCTGTTTGTCATTGGCGTTTTGGCTGACATGCTGGCCAACGATGACTTGTGTGTCACTATCCACACTAATTTGAGCATTGTATTGATAATCAAAGTTTCCCTTCTTGCCCATGATGCGTGCATCGGTGTCCGCAAAACTGATTTGCTTCCTGTCGTTAATCGGTTTCCCTGGGTTTAACGTCTCTTCGCGGGCTTCAAGGGCGGCTTTCGCCGCTTTGATTTTGGCTAGACGCTGTTGCCTGAACTCAAGATCATCCGGTAATTCATACCCTGTGCGCTCCTGACAGGCTTGATCCTCGTCTGCGTCGCACTGGGCCACTTGCTGAATCAAGTCTTCAATTTCCTCTGTCAGGGCCTGTTCTTTTTCTTTTAGATGCTTGTAGCTCATGGCCTTGTGTCTGGATGTGTTAACATGAAATGATCCATATCGAATGCGCAAGGAGTTCTCAGCCGTGAAAAGGCTGCTTATCCATATTCAATGAAGTAAGCTGGCTTACCCCGGTTGTGTTATATAACCGAATTTTATCAGCGCTCTGATCCAGCGTGGTGCATTGCGTTTGACAGCCATTTCTTCGTAGTCGATGGTCGAATCCCGGAAATACTCGCCGCGACTAATCATGAAGTAACATGTCCGCAAAAGTTTGTGAGCCAGCGCAATGATGGCGCGTTGGTGACCTCGCCTAATCGCCAGTGATGTATATTTTGCCTGGAAAACCGATCGGGTTCGGCTGGCGGCATGGGCGCATTCGCAAAGCAGGCGACGCACATATGGGTTTCCTTTTCGCGTTCGTCCTGATTTGCGTTTGCCGGCAGACTCGTTGTTGCCGGGGCATATGCCCACCCATGACGCCAGCCGATCCGCACTGCCAAAGACAGTCATATCCGTTCCGATCTCAACAAGTAGCATGGCTGCTCCAATCAAATCAACACCGGGAATAGTCTGGAGCAATTGCAAAACCGTTTTCTCCTTCTCCAGTCCGGCCAGCAGTTGTGCATCAAATCTGGCTATGCGTGCTTCCAAATCCTGAATATGCTGCATCAGTTCATTCAGTACGAAGCGATGGTGCTCGCTCAACTCACCTTGCAGCGCCTCCAGTATATCGGCGCGCGGCGCTTTGAGACGATTGCTGGCCAGCTTCAACACATCATGCGCAGGCTGTCCTTCAATCAGCGCGTTAACCATGGCGCGCGCGGATTGCCCATGTACATCGCTGACCACCACGCCAAGCCGGATGCCGCCGTCGGTTAATACCTTGTGCAGTCTGTTCTTCTCAGCAGACAGCATCGACACCAACTTCTGTCGTTGACGTGAAATCAGGCGTAACTGCCGCATCTTTTCCGGTGGCACGAATGAACCGCGCAGCAGTCCGGCACGGGAAAGCATCGCCAGCCATTGCGCGTCGCCGATGTCCGTCTTGCGTCCCGGCACATTCTTCACATGCCGGGCATTGACGACCCTGGCGTAAATACCCACATGTTCCAAAGCTGCATATGGGCTTTTCCAGTAGATGCCGGTGCGTTCCATCACCACCTCATCCGGTGCGACAGACTGCACCCAATCGGCTAATGCACGTCGATCACGTTTGAATGCGCCAAACTGCCGATGCTCTGTCTGAATACCACCATCGGCCTGTTCAACCATGGCGCAGGCGGTAATCTGCTTTTGGTGAACATCCAACCCGATGACTCGCTTGTGTATTGCAGTGAGTTCCATTTTTTCCTCCTTTACTCTATGATTGAGCCTGGAAGGTGGCGGTTGCCTGGATGATCTGCCTGAGGGCGATGTAAATCGTCAACGGCCCTTTTAACATTCGCTCTTAAAGAAGCAATCCGGGGTTCGAGTCATCCATGGCAGGCTACGTTAGCAGTCGGGCTCTAAGGCTCCAAAGTAAAGCGCAGTCTTTAACCGCCATCTTCCACAAGGAACTCTACAACATTTCATCATGCGGGGTGGCAATTCTTGCGATGATCGTTAGCCAAGTTTTCCGGTATCAGCCTGTTTATATTGCCCTTTCGAGGCTTTATTTCCGCCTTTTGGCGGATTTCTGTTAATGGCCAACTCTGTACATGACAAAAATTAACTTATGACAAATGAGTCTCATGTATTCCAGTGACAAAAGGTATGGGTTGCAAAAGAGCAATCACTTTTCTAATCATCCTTTTTGATTGAGATAAGACATTAAACAACGTTGAGCGGATACAATCTAATCCATATCGAAACAGGCTTTGCGCGAGCCGCTGATGTGTTTTGGTTTTTATTGGTAACTCGCAATCATGTTTCCATTCGCCTGCTTTATGTGACCAACAGAAAGCAATAACGGGAAGTACTAACAATTTTTTGATCCGAAGATAACCGACTACACGCGTTTCCTCAAGTTTGAATCCCCGTCCTTTTAAACCGCCGAAAAGCGTTTCGATTTCCCAACGCAAGCCATAAATTTTAATCGCATCAGGGTTCAAATGCTGACAGACGATGATTAATAACTCACCATCACTCAGCCGTAACCCACTGAGATAAATTGAACAATTTCCCGAATAGCGCGCTGTTGAGAGGTGTCGTGTGCTACCCGGCTTAAGCCCATAAAACAAACGCTCTACGCGTATTCGCTGGCCTTGGGCATTGGTTGTCCTGGCGTTGTTGCGAATACGGATATAAAAGGGAATCTCTTGCTCAAACAACCAGCCCATCCATTCGTCTCCAATAAACTCCCGATCAGCCAAAAGACCTTTGATGTGATGTCGGCCAAACTGCGCAATAAAGCGTTTCATCAGCGCTATACGTTCCTTCGTATTAGAGTTGCCCCGCTTGTTTAAAGGCAACCAATACACCGGAATGGCGGCACCCCGATAAACCACGGCAAGCACCAGCAGATTAATATTGGTTTTACCCCACTTCCAATTCGTCCTGTCTAACGTCAGATAGTAATCCTGATCAGTGAAACCAAACAGTTTCATGATGAAATGAGCGACTTCATTGTAATCCAGCCAATGGTCACTGAAAAATCGTTGCATCCGTCGATATCGTGAGGAAATTTTTGCCCGACTGGGAAAGAATACGGCGAGCTGGGCCAGATTGACCGTGCTAACTGCCATCAAAGCAATTAACATACCCACAAAACAAACGATTCTTGCCTTGTTCCATTGAAAGTGCTCAGTTAATATGACGGTCAGCTCGTTGATTTGTAATGTCCCGTTATTCATATTCGCTAAAACAAAATGCGGTATTTAATTACATTTCAACGAGCTACGCCAGCTTTTAATATTTTTTGTCATGTACAGAGAATGGCCAATTAAAATAGACCAAAACTGGCCAACAAAAGTGAGCCACTTTTTCAGACTTTATTTATTGAAATAAATCTGAGAGAGTCCCTGAATTTTTTCAGGGAGTCCTGTGAAGGAGTGGAACGTGATTCATCAAATCAAAGCGTTATACAACGAAGGCAATGGCTTATCGATGCGCAAGATTGCCAGACAACAGGGTATCTCCCGGCATACAGTCTCGAAGTACCTGAAACTGACAGAGGCTGAAATTACGGCCTTACAGGCAACCACAGAGCGTGGTAAAAAACTGGATGACTACCGGGAGTATATTATCCATCTGCTGCAGACCTGGCCGGGCTTGTCGGCGGTCAAGGTGCTGCGCAAATTGAAAGCCAAAGAGGAGATGCTGGCGGTTTCCGACCGTTCGGTACGCCGCTACATTCAAGCGTTGAAGCAGAAAATCAGCGTCAAGCAGCAGCGCTATTATGAACCGGTACTGGACATGGTGCCGGGCGAACAGTGTCAGGTCGATGGCGGCGAGTTGCGTGGTGTCATGATTGGCGGTGTGGAAACTACAGTGTATTTCATGGTGTTTGTGCTGTCTTGTTCCAGGCTGATGTATGTATCTGTATCCGACCGGCCCATTGATACGGAAACTCTGATTCAGCAGCACGATGCGGCATTTCGCTATTTCGGCGGCATGCCAGCTGAATGTGTTTATGATCAAACCAGACTGGTGGTGATTAGCGAAGTGTTCCGGGAGCTGACACTCAATCAACGTTTTCATCAGTACGCCACAGCGGCCGGGTTCCGTACCCGTGCCTGCGAGGGCTACGATCCAGAGAGTAAGGGTAAGGTTGAAGCCGGGGTCAAATACGTCAGGCAAAACGGTCTCTATGGGGAAACCTTTACGGACTGGTCTGGGCTGGAAAGGTATCTGTCCGACTGGCTGGACACGATTGCCAACCAGCGTGTTCATGGCAGCACCGGTCAACAGCCGGCCATGCACTATCGAAACGAAGAACAGGACAGGATGCTGCCGTACCTGACACCGTCTTGCGTCAGCGAGAATCCAGCGCAGGCCAGGGTCACCCGCAAAGTGGACAAAACCGGCCTGATAGCCTGGCAGGGAAACAAATACTCAGTGCCCATGGCTTATCAAAGGGCGCAGGTGGCGGTAAAAGTCGAACACGGTCAATTACGGATCGCTGACCTCTCGACCGGCCAGAAGATTGCCGAACATACCCTGCGCCTGGAAAAAGGCCAGATCATCAAGAACACCGATCATTATCGTGATAAAGGTCAATATATCCAGCAACTGGAGCAGGACATCCAGGAACTGCCGGGAAAAGGGGCTGACGCCAGTCAGGCATTGTGTGCATTACTGAAAGCCACCTCGCCGAAAATCGACAAAGACCAGTTACCGGGCGTCAAACAGATCCTCAAGCAATGGACGTCACAATACGGCCCGGTGAGCGATGAAGTACTGATGCGTATCCTGGATCGAACACAGCTCACCGCAACAGGCTTCAAGGATTGTCTGGACGCCTGGCAACACCACCCAGCGCGAAGTACCCATGAGAAGGCCACTGCACAGATAACAACTACGCGCCAGAAAGCGCCCACCCAACTGGAACGCTATCGCGTCCTGAATGGCCAGTCGACTGGTCAGGAGGTGAGCCATGTCATCCATTGACAGCGTTGCCGGAAAATACCGCAGTCTGTGCCTGGCGGGCATTGCCGGACAACTGGCCACCCTGCTCAGTCAGGCAGAAGCCAACGAAAGCTCCTGCCTGCACTTTGCCGAAAGCCTGGTGGACTTGGAGCGACAACAGCGCAACCAAAAACGCATCGAGCAAAACCGCAAACGCGCCGGATTCCCTGTGCAAAAAAGCCTGGATGAGTTCGACTACCGCGTACAGACCACCATCAGCAAACGGGAAATCAACAGCCTGCTGGACTTTGGTTTCATCGACAACCGCGAAAACATCGTCTTCATTGGCCCGCCCGGGGTCGGTAAAACCCACCTGTCCATCGGCATCGGCCTGAAGGCGATTGAGGCCGGCTACAAGGTCAGCTTCAATACCGCCTTGGGACTGATTGAAATGCTGGAGATTGCCGAACTCAAAGGTGAGCTGAAAAAGAAAATCAACCAGTTGGCCAAATTCGACGTTTTGATCATCGATGAACCGGGCTATTTACCGTTGAACAAACAAGGGATGCACAACCTGTTTCAACTGATTAACACGCTGTATGAATACCGCTCGATCATTCTGACCACCAACAAGGAATTCACCAACTGGGGAGAATTTTTCATCGATGACAATATCGCCGTGCCGATTGTCGACCGACTCATTCATCATTCACATATTTTTATGCCGGGAGGGGAAAGCTATCGATTGAAATCCAAACTGAATAGCTGATTTTTTACCTGAAAAGTGGCGCACTTTTAATGGCCGAAACTGGCTCAGTTATTTTGGCCATTGACAATTTCAGGCACAACGGTGCCTACGCAGTTGAATAACGCCATTGTAACAGGGTCATCAGGCGGGTCAGATTATACGCTGCGAAGGTGAATACGGTTTGGGCAGTCACTTTTTTCACTCCGCGAAATCGGGTTTGACGTAATCCCCCAACAGTTTTGCTCCAGCCAAAGACTTCTTCGATCCGTTTACGGATTTTGAGACTGCTGGTATAGCCTGGGTGTCGGGTCGTCCGCTTGTCAATCGCCGAACCTTTCGCTTTTTGAGTTACATGCGGGGTCACCTTCATTGCGCGAAGCTCGGCAACGAAGTTTTGGGATAACTACTCAGCGTAAATAAGTAAAAAAAACTGCTTGACACGATTTTAGCGTTATTTTTGATTTTCTAACGGCAACACCTGGCGCAAGAGGTTTACTGTATTAGCCTGCGTTAGTTGAGGCGTGTTGCCTTATAAGCAATGCCCGATAGCCCTGCTGCCGTGCATTTCTAAAATACGATGACGGGCAACACAGAGGCAAAAATTCGTATTTCAAAAGCCATGAGACAATAGTCCTGTACTTAAACCCACAGGCCGTTTCATTGAAGATTGATTCCATTGATGTAGAGGCTGCCATTACCCATGCCCGGCAGCTGATTGAAGATGAAGCCGATTTATCTCCGGCGCTGCGGTCTTCGCTGGAGATATTGTTGTTGCTGGTCACGCTCTTGATGCATCGGCTCGGACTTAACAGCAGTAACAGTTCCAGGCCGCCATCAAGTGATCCTGATCGTAAAAGGAAAGCACGGGCTGGATCAAAAAAACCAGGTGGTGGACAGAAAGGGCATATTGGCACCACGCTGGTTAAAGTCGATGATCCCGATGACGTTATCTCCATCAAGATTGATCGCCGTACCTTGCCAGCCGGAAGCTACACGGCAGATGGCTTTGAAACCCGGCAGGTATTTGATATTGATATTTCACGGATTGTGACGGAATATCGTGCGCAAAGGCTTATCGATGAACAAGGTCGTCGGTTTGTTGCTCCTTTTCCCGAGGGCGTAACAAAAGCCGTGCAATATGGTGACCAACTCAAGGCGCACGCCGTGTATCTTTCGCAGTACCAATTATTGCCCTGCCAGCGCATCAAGGATTATTTTTCCGGTCAATTACAGATCCCCATCAGTGAAGGTTCGCTGGTTAATTTCAATCAACCAGCCTTTGAGAAGCTGGCATCCTTTGAGCCGATTTGCAAGCAAAGACTGGCGGCAGCTTCTGTTGTACATGCCGATGAAACGGGCATTAACATCAATGGCGCCAGGTACTGGTTGCATTGTGCTTCTAATGATTTATGGACACATTATTTTCCCCATGTAAAACGGGGCAAGGAAGCGATGGATGTCATTGGCATCCTGCCTGACTTTCATGGCATTTTATGCCACGATCACTGGAAGCCTTACTACAAGTCCCCCTTCACTCATGCCTTGTGCAATGCGCATCATCTGCGTGAACTGACCCGTGCCTGGGAGCAGGATGGACAGCAGTGGGCCAAAGAAATGGAAACCCTGTTAAAAAAGATCAATCAGGTCGTCGATGATGCAGGGGGGAAGCTTGAAGCAAGAAAAGCGGCCTGTTATCGACGACGATATCGAGATTTATTAGAGAAAGCACAAATTGAATGTCCGCCACCAACCCCGTTGCCCGGTAAACCCAAACGTGGGCGCCTCAAGCGCAGTAAATCCAGAACTTACTGGAACGGCTGATCAATTACCCGGATGATGTCTTACGCTTTATGAGAGAAATAGATGTGCCATTTACTAATAATCCCGGTGAGAATGATATCCGCATGACCAGGGTGCAGCAAAAAATATCGGGGTGTTTCAGGAGTGAGCAGGGTGCCATCACCTTCTGCCGTATTCGGGGATATCTATCCACTTGTCGTAAACATCATGTCAGTGCCTCTGAAGCGTTGGTACTGGTATTTAAGGGGAAATTACCGGAATTTACTCAGTGACCTGATGCTTTTGGTAAAATACGCTGAGTAGTTACATCAATTTAAGATTATCCACGCAACTGTACCAGCTATCTCCTGTTACAAAACCAGGTTCTAGTCCCCAAGCTAATACTTCGGTCAGCATGTCTTGAAAATAGTCATTTTTTGTCTTTCCTTCCGCCTTATCGACCACCCGGAAATTCAGTGGTTGGTGTTTTCCTTGAATGTCTGTGTAGTACAACGTGATAAGATTGATTCCCTTGACTGCTCTATGATGTTTTCCCGACCAAAAATAACTGACATATGCCATATATTGGCTATAAGGTTTATCAAGAACACTATCGTCAACACTCAAGGTTCCGCCCTTTAAATTCAGGCCTGCGCTGGCTTCATTGTATAAATCTCGCCCAGTGTAATGCTCCCGATTTAGAAATCGATTTACGCTATCATGTGATATTGACATGACTTCTCCTAATCGTCGACAACTAGCTTGTTTCGGCTCACTTAATAAAAAACCAATATACATGGGTAATGTACAGCAGGCTGTTGAGGGGCGTGTTATTTCTCTTATCAAGGTTTGCCTTGCATTGACTTTGGGATTTTTTAAACCCATAGTTTAACATTGCCTGTCAATGCGTAACTTCTATAATCATTCTTGGTGCATGAATCTGGTCGGCATAAATGCGATAGACGCCTTCGGGTTTGATGATGCCAACGGGGGTGTTGCCCAGGTAGACGGTTTCCTGGAGGGGGTTTCCTTGCGCATCGTATTCGCCAAAAATGCGTTCACTGGTCCAGGCATAAAGCGTGGTTTCGTTGGTGTCGGTGTTGGTTTTTTTGACGCGTTGGTTGTTGGCGTTGTACAGGTAGTGGTTTACGCCATCGACACTGACCAGTCTGTTTCTGGCATCGTATTGGTAGCGGTGCTGGCCGTCATTGATCAGGTTGCCGTTGTTGTCATAGTCTCTGTTTGTTACTTGATAATGTTTTCTATTGTTTCCAGTTCGATTTCGGTTAATTCGATTGTGACTTGAATCGGCATAGATTTCGGGGGGTAAAAAATGTCATTTTACACAATCTAATTTACGTCTGGCCACTTATGACACCTTTTTTCATTGAGGCATAATTATAGTGGACCCCGTAATCCGGACAATAGTTTAAACTATGACTATTGAAAAAAGAGGTACAAAAAATGAGCGAAAAAAAACGGAAAACCTTTAGCGGGGCGCAAAAGGCCAAAATCGCGCTGGAAGCGGTTAAGAACATCAAAACGATCAATGAGATTGCTCAAGAGAATGAAGTCCATCCATCTCAGGTAAGCCAATGGAAAAAGGAACTGTTGGCCAATGCGGGAAGCCTGTTTGAAGGCAAACGCGGGCCGAAAGCGGTGAAGGCGCAAGACAATCCGGACCGTCTGTACGCCAAAATCGGGCAGTTGAATATGGAACTGGATTGGCTTAAAAAAAAGTCCGGGATCAGCCTATGATCACGCGTCAAAGCTGGGTGGATCAAAAAGATGAGTTGGCGTTAAGTCGGCAATGCCAGTTATTGAACGTTACCCGCTCAGTAATCCATGAACAGAAAAAACGCCAACAACAGCCGGTGTCTGCTGAAGATCAGCAACTGTTGCGGTTGCTCGACGAAGAATATACCCGGCATCCTTTTTATGGCTCACGCCGTATGACAAAGTATTTACGCGGCCTTAACCATCAGGTCAACCGCAAACGGGTTCAGCGGCTGATGCGCATACTGGGGCTGGTCGGCATGGCGCCGGGCCCGAACACCAGTAAGCCGCATCCTGAGCATAAAGTCTATCCCTATCTGTTAAGAGGCGTCGAGGTGACACGCCCCAACCAGGTTTGGAGTACCGACATCACCTATATCCGGCTGCCGCAAGGATTTGTTTATCTGGTGGCCATCATGGATTGGTACAGCCGAAAAGTATTGGCATGGCAACTTTCCAATACCATGGACAGCGCGTTTTGCGTAAATTGTCTGGAGCAGGCCATCAAGACCTATGGCACACCGGAGATATTTAATACCGACCAGGGCGCACAGTTCACCAGCGCGGACTTCACCGGGGTATTGAGTCAGCATGGCGTGACCATCAGCATGGATGGCCGGGGACGGGCCCTGGACAATATCTTTGTTGAACGACTCTGGCGCACAGTGAAATATGAAGAAGTTTATTTGAAGCAATACGGCAACCTGCAAGCACTGTCAGCGGGGTTGACGGACTACTTTGCCTTTTACAACAGCGAACGACCGCATCAGTCGTTAGGCTATGAAACGCCAGACAGGGTTTATCAATTCGCCACGGGAGGTGGCGCTAAAATCGTGGATAAATATAATGCCGGCACTGCCAAGCAGACGCCGGGTGAAAATATGGGCCAGAGCCATTGAGCCTGACTGTTATGAGGGTTCTATCTTAAATTCTCTAATAATTTGTCTGGACAATGGGGTCCACTTTAAATCATGTTCCTCGAATTACCTGCCACAGCGAAGTCATGGATTCAGGATACAATTAATTTTATTTTCCTTAATAATATCTGATATTGAATCGACGTCAATATATTTTATCATAATATTTTTTTTATCCACAAAAACCTTTTCTTGGTGTGGTAAAAGTTCATACCCCGGCCAATCGCTTGTCTCCTGAAATATTTTAATTTCTGATTTGCCCCACTCAATACAAAATTTTATTAAAGGTCTTTTTGAAAATGATTCTATGACTATTCCTTTTCTATTTGTATTAGTAAATAACTTTGCATTGTGCTCAGATCCTCCAGCCGCACCTCCCCACATTGTAAGATAAAAACTTATAAACAAATCGCCTTTTGGATTATTAATAGTTGCAATAGGTTCAATATATTCATTTGTTAAATATTTTACAATAATTACTATTGATAAAAGAAAACCTAAAAACATTAACAGGAAAATTCTCACAATAACAGCAGTTAGAATTCATATTGATAAAATTTATATCCTTCTTCAACCCAGTATTGATCAATCCATTGATCATTAAATGGCCTAAATTATTCTGTCCTTTCAAAGTTGCTATAGCACCACCTCCCGCCATTAATATGTTTAATGAAAATCCTATAGAAGCCCCAGTTGCTCCATAATTAAAATTTCCAAGGTCTTGATACTTTGAATCCCCATAACGTCTTTTATAATCCCAATCTCCGTCTGGCCGAACCCTATTAAGCCAAACAACCAAAGAAGATTCATACCAAGGTAAATTATTTAATTCATTGATATTCTGTCTAACGATCATCGCAAGAATTGCCACCCCGCATGATGAAATGTTGTAGAGTTCCTTGTGGAAGATGGCGGTTAAAGACTGCGCTTTACTTTGGAGCCTTAGAACCCGACTGCTAACGTAGCCTGCCATGGATGACTCGAACCCCGGATTGCTTCTTTAAGAGCGAATGTTAAAAGGGCCGTTGACGATTTACATCGCCCTCAGGCAGATCATCCAGGCAACCGCCACCTTCCAGGCTCAATCATAGAGTAAAGGAGGAAAAAATGGAACTCACTGCAATACACAAGCGAGTCATCGGGTTGGATGTTCACCAAAAGCAGATTAGCGCCTGCGCCATGGTTGAACAGGCCGATGGTGGTATTCAGACAGAGCATCGGCAGTTTGGCGCATTCAAACGTGATCGACGTGCATTAGCCGATTGGGTGCAGTCTGTCGCACCGGATGAGGTGGTGATGGAACGCACCGGCATCTACTGGAAAAGCCCATATGCAGCTTTGGAACATGTGGGTATTTACGCCAGGGTCGTCAATGCCCGGCATGTGAAGAATGTGCCGGGACGCAAGACGGACATCGGCGACGCGCAATGGCTGGCGATGCTTTCCCGTGCCGGACTGCTGCGCGATTCATTCGTGCCACCGGAAAAGATGCGGCAGTTACGCCTGATTTCACGTCAACGACAGAAGTTGGTGTCGATGCTGTCTGCTGAGAAGAACAGACTGCACAAGGTATTAACCGACGGCGGCATCCGGCTTGGCGTGGTGGTCAGCGATGTACATGGGCAATCCGCGCGCGCCATGGTTAACGCGCTGATTGAAGGACAGCCTGCGCATGATGTGTTGAAGCTGGCCAGCAATCGTCTCAAAGCGCCGCGCGCCGATATACTGGAGGCGCTGCAAGGTGAGTTGGGCGAGCACCATCGCTTCGTACTGAATGAACTGATGCAGCATATTCAGGATTTGGAAGCACGCATAGCCAGATTCGATGCACAACTGCTGGCCGGACTGGAGAAGGAGAAAACGGTTTTGCAATTGCTCCAGACTATTCCCGGTGTTGATTTGATTGGAGCAGCCATGCTACTTGTTGAGATCGGAACGGATATGACTGTCTTTGGCAGTGCGGATCGGCTGGCGTCATGGGTGGGCATATGCCCCGGCAACAACGAGTCTGCCGGCAAACGCAAATCAGGACGAACGCGAAAAGGAACCCCATATGTGCGTCGCCTGCTTTGCGAATGCGCCCATGCCGCCAGCCGAACCCGATCGGTTTTCCAGGCAAAATATACATCACTGGCGATTAGGCGAGGTCACCAACGCGCCATCATTGCGCTGGCTCACAAACTTTTGCGGACATGTTACTTCATGATTAGTCGCGGCGAGTATTTCCGGGATTCGACCATCGACTACGAAGAAATGGCTGTCAAACGCAATGCACCACGCTGGATCAGAGCGCTGATAAAATTCGGTTATATAACACAACCGGGTTAAGCCAGCTTACTTCATTGAATATGGATAAGCAGCCTTTTCACGGCTGAGAACTCCTTGCGCATTCGATATGGATCATTTCATGTTAACAAGAATAAACGAGACTGTTATGCCATGCAATGGCCAAATAAATCTTCTATCTGTTCACAGCTAATCTGGCTTTTATCGTTTTTCAGGATATGGTCAGCCATGGTAATAATAGCCGCCCAGTTTTGTCGTTGGGTGATGAAAATCCACGCTTCGGCAAATAAATCCAGCATTTTTCTTTCTCGCCTTTTGGGGTCGGCGATAAAGTATTCCAGATAATGACTGGCTTTTTCCAAATCAGATTGGCCGCCATAATAATGCCCCGGCGCTTTAGTGCTGAGCAGATTGAGGTTTAGGATTTCATCATCTCGGATGGAAACATAGCGGGCCTCAGCCAATGGACCGGCTAACAAATTTATAACATCCGCTTCATAAGCGCATTGATAGCTGTGTTTTTCGTTTTCGCTTAAATCCGACAAGTTATCCAACACGGTAACGGGCAAACTCTGTATCAACTGGCCATCTACTACTTTCGCCGCATTGACCTCGCCATTCTCCGATCGACTGATTTCAATTCTGAAATAAACCGGCGGCAGGTTTCTCAAGCGGTTACCAAAATAGATGGATATGGCATGTCCCGCTTCATGAAAAGCAATCTGGTGGGCCAACTCTGGGGCTTTGGGTATAAACAATTCTTGTGTCTGTTGAAAGCGATACATGATAAACCTCCAAAAAGGGCGGCCATAAAGGCCGCTGAGGAAGGATAACAACTCTGAGTCCGTGAAGAGGAGGGAGAGTTGCAAGAATTCTACCGGCTAAGAACAATAAAAAAAATGTGGCGAATTGCCGCGCGACAAAATGCCGTCAAAACTGGCATGAAATATGAAGTGTATATTTGATTGGCTTTCTGATCGGCGCTTGGAAATCCCGTAAAAACAGGCTTTATGTTGTCAGCCGAGAAAAAAATAGGTGATATGACACACTTTTATTGCGGCATATCACCTATTTTCAATAAAGTTATACACAACATGATTGATATCGACTTAGCCTTAACTGTTTATGTTAAACCTGACAGTGCGCTTGTAAACAAATGATTTGTATAACCTATTTATAATGTTCTTCTACTTTGACCAAAAAAATCAGTAAAACCCTTTGGTTAAGAACAAATAGTCCACAAAGTTATCCACAACCTTGTCACCAGGTTCCGATATGTTCCATCGATATCCACGGCTCTTGCGGCTTCAGCTTTTCGCCTTTTTGCAATAATTCGATCGAAATATTATCCGGAGAGCGAATAAAGGCCATCCAGCCATCGCGTGGCGGCCGGTTGATGGTGACGCCTTGCTTTATCAATTTATGGCAAATATCATAAATATTATCGACTTCATAGGCTAAGTGACCAAAGTTACGGCCGCCGTCATAGTCTTCAGGATCCCAGTTCCAGGTCAATTCCAGTTCCGGTGCCTGTTCTTTTTCCGCCCGGCTTTTGTCTTCAGGCGCTGCCAGATAAACCAGCGTAAAGCGGCCTTCTTCGTAATCGACGCGACGGGTTTGCACCAATCCCAGTTTGTTACAATAAAAGTCCAGGGATTGTTCCAAATCTTTCACTCTGACCATTGTGTGCAAATAACGCATGCTGTCATCTCCTTGGAGGCTGTCGGGTTATGGATGATTCTATTGTGACAGCGGGAAATCGGCGTATTTTTCCGCTCTTTTTCGTTGCGTAGCACCACTATGCGCCTCAAAAGAGCAAAAAAATCCACTCGATTTCCCACTCGTCTCGTCATGACCCCCCCCATAACCCGACAGCCTCCTAGATTTTTGTTAAAATTGCAAGCTTACCCAATAACATTAAGAATAACATGACTGATTATCCTGAAAAAACCTGTGAAATCGACCGCCTGATACGCCACCCAAAACTGGTGGAGGCGGCGCTGAAAGGCCTGAAAACACAACAACGCCGTGATGGTTTATACGCTTACCCTGATGAAACTTTTGAGCTGGATGGTGTGACATTTGTAGTCACCAACGTTGAACGGCAAAGATTGGGCGATATGACTGATGAAGATGCACGCGCCGAAGGCTACCCTGATCTGGAGTTTTACAAAAACCTGATTTTGAAAATGCACCCCGGCATGACCTGGAAAGAAGACAGTCATGTCTGGGTGCATCATTTCAAGCGAAAATAAGCACTCGCCCCGGAGACCACCCTGAATAAATCGGGATTGATTTATTCAGGGTTTTATATCTCAATCTTCTGTTTTTACACTGGCCAGCAGTTTTTTTCTTACAAAAAAGACTACCGCGACAGCGATAAAAACCGGGATTTGCGTAACCAAAAAAATCATCGTGGGGTTTTTGCTAAACATACCGGTCAATGACGCAACCAACAGCTTGTTAGCCAACCACCAACTGAGCCAATAACCAACCAAACCAATGATAGCCCAGTTAATAGCCGGTGCATGGGCTTTTTTTGCGCTCATGTAAAACCAAACCAAGACTAGAATTCCAGCAAATTTTGCTAATAACAGCATTTTCGTTATCCCCCATTTGTTAGTTGGGTCATTCGAACAAAGCGCTTATGGATGGAATTCGTCCATAATTCTCATTGCGCTGATCTGTTCAAATACCCTTTCGTATTCAGTTTATGTTTAAACATTTCTGACAGAATCAATCGTTTTGAGATAGTGATTGTCAGCAATGAATGTTACAAATCGCTATGATATGCGATATTGTCTTAACTGACACATTTTTTCGACGAGGTTTATGAACATGGGCAAGTTCCTTAAAATTCTATTAACTATTTTTGCATCGCTGATTTTAATCATTATTGTCGCTGCGATTGCTATTCCTTTGTTTGTAGATCCTAATGAATTCAAACCACAAATTATCGAGCTGGTCAAAAAGGAAACCGGAAGGGATTTGAGCATAGATGGCGACCTGGAAATCTCTGTTTTCCCCTGGATTGGTGTATCGACAGGAGAGCTTTCCATCAGTAACGCCAAAGGTTTTGCCGACAGGCCTTTTGCCCAGATCGAGCAAAGTGACATCAAAGTGAAATTGCTGCCTTTATTATCAAAAAAAGTTGAAGTCAGCCGTATTGTTTTAAAAGGACTTGACCTGTATCTGGCGAAAAACAAACGCGGCGTCAGTAATTGGGCCGATTTGGTCAAAACGGAAAAAAAACCCGGGAAAACTCCTGCCAAAGGGCAGCAAACGACGCCAGCTGAAGAAAAACCTTCAGGACCTGCCGTAGCGGCATTGGCGGTAGCAGGCCTTTCTATCGAGAATGCGCATATTGTCTGGGATGATCAACAGAGCGGTCAGCACACAGAGATTAAAAATTTCAATGTCGATATCGATCAGATCGAGTTTGACAGACCTGTGGATGTGGCCCTTTCAATGGAAATAGTCGATGCAAAAGCGAAATCCACTGTCCAGTTGGAACTGGATACGCAATTAACTCTTAACGAAGCACTGAACCGATTCAAGCTCAACGACTTGAGATTGAAAACATCGCTGTCAGGTGAAAAGTTCAAAAAGCCTTTAAAGGTTCTGCTGACAGCCGATAGCGAAATTGATTTAGACAAGCAAACTCTTGCCTTATCCAATTTACAATTACGCAGTGGTAATTTACAACTGAAGGCCGATATAAAAGGCACACAAATTGTCAGCAAACCGGTTTTTAATGGCCAGTTGAATATTGCTGACTTTAATCTGGCCGGCTTCCTGAATGATTTGGGTATCAAGCTCGATATGCGAGACAGTAATGCCCTGAGCCATTTTTCACTCCACAGTCAATTACAGGCGACTGCTGAATCAGCCAGTTTTGCTAATCTTGCCATCAAACTGGATGACAGCACCCTGAAAGGCGGCGTCACCATTCAAAACTTTAAATCACAAGCTATCCGCTTTAATTTAATGTTGGATCACATCGACGCCGACCGCTATCTGCCGCCTGAAAAACCAAAAGCCAAAAAGTCCAAAAAAACCGTGGCGTCTCCTTCTGCAGCAGCCGTGGCCGGAGCCAGCCTTTTCCCTGTCGAGACCTTGAGAAAACTCAATATACAAGGAAAACTGGTGATTAACTCGCTTATCATCAATAAAATCCCCATGCGTGGCACTACTTTAAATATAGACAGTCGTAAAGGGGTATTGAAAACCAGCCAGTCTATCAAGCATTTGTTTCAGGGAAGTTACCATGGACAGACGGTGATCAACGTGCGTGGCCGTACACCTTCTTTGTCGTTGAACGAGAAATTGAGCAATGTGCAGATTGGGCCATTGTTGAAAGCACTGAAAGACAGCGACAGAATGACCGGCAGAGTCAACGCCAGCATCCGGCTGAAAGGTTACGGTAAAACCAGCCGGGCGATCAAATCGACATTGAATGGCGCGATCAATTTCAAAATAAGCGATAGCGTCATCAAGGGATTCAATATCCAGAAAATGATCGACAGCGTCAAAACCTTGTTAAAAGGCTCGCCGCTACCTGTGGAAAACAAAAACGATCAAACCCTGTTCACTGATATTAGCGGTACGGCTACAATCAAAAATGGCATTTTACATAATAACGACTTGGTAGCCTTGTCTTCCCGCGTCAATGTTACCGGCAAAGGCATCATCAATTTAAAAAATGATTCGATCGATTACAAAATCCGGGCGGCAGTCACAAAAAGGGGACAAGTCGACAAGGTCAAAGGCATCCCGTTGGTAATCAAGATAACTCGGCCGCTTGATAAACCATCTTATACACTGGATGTTGCTGCGATGGCATTGGAAAAAAACAAGGAAAAAATAGAAAAAGTCAAAACCAAATTACTGGAAAAACTGGACAAAAAACTGGGCCCGGGTGCGGGCGAACTATTGAAAAGTTTTTTCTAAAAACATGGAAGCTCGAACATTTCAGCAAAACATACTGAACTGGTACGACCTGTCCGGCCGCAAGGATTTACCCTGGCAACAACAGACTACGCCATATAAAGTCTGGATTTCCGAAATCATGCTGCAGCAGACTCAAGTGGCTACGGTCATTCCTTATTTTCAAAAATTCATGCAGCGTTTTCCCGATATCGACAGCCTGGCCAATGCAAAGCTCGATGATATTTTGCATTGCTGGGCAGGTCTTGGTTATTACGCCCGGGCCAGAAATTTACACCAGAGCGCTCAAATCATTCAGCAACAATATCAGGGAATTTTTCCCGAGCAGTTTGATAAGGTTTTAGCCTTGCCGGGTATTGGCCGCTCAACGGCTGGCGCAATCTTGAGTCTGGCCTGTCATCAACATCACGCTATCCTCGATGGCAATGTCAAACGTGTGCTTAGCCGATTTAAGGGTGTTTATGGCTGGACAGGCGACAATAAAGTCGCCAAGGAATTATGGAAGATCAGCGAACATCTCACCCCCGCACAAAGAACGGCAAACTACAACCAAGCCATGATGGATTTGGGCGCAACGCTTTGTCGCCGCAGCAAACCGCAATGCAATCTGTGTCCTTTGTTAATCGATTGTTATGCTTATCAACATAACGCTACAGATGAATTGCCGACCAAAAAACCAAAAAAAGCGTTGCCGATCCAATCCGTATTTTTTTTGTTACTGAAAAATTCGAAGAACCAGATTTTATTGAAACAAAGACCCCCAACCGGTATCTGGGGTGGATTATGGAGCCTGCCGGAATTTGATGATTTTATGTCACTGGAATATTGGTGCCATCATCAAGTCAATGATTTCACGATAATCGCGCAACATTCGCCCAAAAGGCATACTTTTTCACATTATCATCTGGATTACTCGACCGTGATTGTTCAGACCAAAAACCCTGTGAATTTTGTGATGGAAGCAAATCAAACGGTCTGGTATAAACAGAGCCAGATACAAAAACTGGGATTGCCCGCGCCAATAGGGCGGTTATTACATGAACATACAGAGGATAATTATGGCGAGAATGGTTAAATGTGTAAAACTGGGAATTGAAGCAGAAGGTCTGGATGACCCCCCTTTTCCAGGCCCCAAAGGCCAACAGATATTTGAACATGTTTCCAAACAGGCCTGGGAAGAATGGCTGAAAATGCAAACCATGATAATCAACGAACAACGACTGGCCAGCTTTGATCCGCAAGCGAAAAAAATTCTGGAGCAAGACAGGGAGAAGTTCCTGTTTTCCGGTGGTTTTGAAATGCCAGAAGGCTATGTGCCACAGAGAGACTAAGATAGAAGTTACGCATTGACAACAGATCGAAATTTTGGGTTTAAATGATTCATATTTGGCATAAAGGTGTCGATAAACGAAGCCATAACATCGTTGAATAAATTCCGCTGTACGCCATAGCAATTATTAATCACGTCTGCAAAGCTCAATTTTTGTAATTGAACAAAGCCACAAATTGCAGAAAAAATATGATTATTTATTGCTCTTTTATTGCGAACCTGGAACCGCTCAATATTACACACCTGCTTTATTGCCCGATGATATTGCTCAATCTGCCAATGCCTGTCATGTTGTTCGGTAAATGCTTTCTTGTCAAAAACAGCGGTTTTTTCTTCATCAGGTAGTGAACTTATGTAATGGCGAACTTGTTCTTTCAAGGTCGTCCGAAATAATTTCACATACCCAAAATTTTTGAGCCAAACCATTAAGCCGTCTTCCGGGATTTCTAATTGCCTGACTTGAACCCATGAACCTTTTTCAACAGAGACTAATCGATTACCTTCCACTGCAAAGAATAATCCTGTCTGATGATTTCTTATCAATTTAAGATTATCCACGCAACTGTACCAGCTATCTCCTGTTACAAAACCAGGTTCTAGTCCCCAAGCTAATACTTCGGTCAGCATGTCTTGAAAATAGTCATTTTTTGTCTTTCCTTCCGCCTTATCGACCACCCGGAAATTCAGTGGTTGGTGTTTTCCTTGAATGTCTGTGTAGTACAACGTGACAAGATTGATTCCCTTGACTGCTCTATGATGT
The DNA here is from genome assembly GCA_965277025.1 of Methylomarinum sp. Lineage (GTDB taxonomy): Bacteria > Pseudomonadota > Gammaproteobacteria > Methylococcales > Methylomonadaceae > Methylomarinum. The sequence continues at coordinate 779,651 of OZ255706.1, read as the reverse complement.
TTTCCCGACCAAAAATAACTGACATATGCCATATATTGGCTATAAGGTTTATCAAGAACACTATCGTCAACACTCAAGGTTCCGCCCTTTAAATTCAGGCTTGCGCTGGCTTCATTGTATAAATCTCGCCCAGTGTAATGCTCCCGATTTAGAAATCGATTTACGCTATCATGTGATATTGACATGACTTCTCCTAATCGTCGACAACTAGCTTGTTTCGGCTCACTTAATAAAAAACCAATATACATGGGTAATGTACAGCAGGCTGTTGAGGGGCGTGTTATTTCTCTTATCAAGGTTTGCCTTGCATTGACTTTGGGATTTTTTAAACCCATAGTTTAACATTGCCTGTCAATGCGTAACTTCTATAAGACATTGTAAACGCGGGGTGGATTCGCCGTCAGGTAATCCACCCCGCGTTTTTCTGTTTAAATCAATGTTAGATAAAAAGTTTTGGAAGCAGGTCTGGAGTAATTAATTTCCGTTGACTATCAACAACGGCCAGGAAAAGGTGACTCTTATAAGCTTCCATTTAGGGTGGACATATATCCAAACATAGGGGGATGAGGGGTCACGTTAACTCAATTTTTTACAGCCATTGGTCATTGATAAGTATCATCAATTTCTTTTTCACCGGTAAACATGGCTTTTATCAGATTCTCTTTATCAACGTAACTGGAGACGATAACCCCGGAAATATGCAAAAACACCAGCAATAATGTAAAGTTAGAAAATAGTTCATGCAATTCCTCCCAAAACTCTTCTGCTTGTTTATCGGTTTCATGGCGGTTATTTAGTACGTTATATTTTTCTTCATCATCATCTTCTTCTGCTTTAGCTTCAGTGATTAAATTAACAGATGGTAGTTGCATCTGTAATTGTTGTTCTGCTATGGAAAATGGCCCTTTGTTTTCTTCAATGGCATATAGTTTCATGCCTGTTAGGGTGGTTCCTGACAGACTAAACAGCAGTGTAATCACCATTGCACCGCCAGCGGGGTTATGGCCAATATAATGCTGTGGTTTAAGTGTAGCCAGATTTTTCAGGTAACCAATAATCTTGGTCGCTGCATATATAAAATTACTGAAACGAGCATATTTTTCACCTATAAAGCCATACGGAATCCGGATAAGTAAATATATCCCCACGACATAGCCTGCCCATGCATGCAGGTTCATGAAATCGTCTTCGGTAAAATATGCCGTAAAAAAAGCAATCACCAACGTCCAATGCCCGATACGGATCAATGGGCTCCAAACCTTTACAGTTTTTTTATTGAAGTCATCATAGTTTCTCCAGATTAGCTATTGAATATCGCTTGAGTGAAACCTATCTTGCATTAAACGTAACTACTCAGCGTATTTTACCAAAAGCATCAGGTCACTGAGTAAATTCCGGTAATTTCCCCTTAAATACCAGTACCAACGCTTCAGAGGCACTGACATGATGTTTACGACAAGTGGATAGATATCCCCGAATACGGCAGAAGGTGATGGCACCCTGCTCACTCCTGAAACACCCCGATATTTTTTGCTGCACCTTGGTCATGCGGATATCATTCTCACCGGGATTATTAGTAAATGGCACATCTATTTCTCTCATAAAGCGTAAGACATCATCCGGGTAATTGATCAGCCGTTCCAGTAAGTTTCTGGATTTACTGCGCTTGAGGCGCCCACGTTTGGGTTTACCGGGCAACGGGGTTGGTGGCGGACATTCAATTTGTGCTTTCTCTAATAAATCTCGATATCGTCGTCGATAACAGGCCGCTTTTCTTGCTTCAAGCTTCCCCCCCTGCATCATCGACGACCTGATTGATCTTTTTTAACAGGGTTTCCATTTCTTTGGCCCACTGCTGTCCATCCTGCTCCCAGGCACGGGTCAGTTCACGCAGATGATGCGCATTGCACAAGGCATGAGTGAAGGGGGACTTGTAGTAAGGCTTCCAGTGATCGTGGCATAAAATGCCATGAAAGTCAGGCAGGATGCCAATGACATCCATCGCTTCCTTGCCCCGTTTTACATGGGGAAAATCTCTGTACATGACAAAAATTAACTTATGACAAATGAGTCTCATGTATTCCAGTGACAAAAGGTATGGGTTGCAAAAGAGCAATCACTTTTCTAATCATCCTTTTTGATTGAGATAAGACATTAAACAACGTTGAGCGGATACAATCTAATCCATATCGAAACAGGCTTTGCGCGAGCCGCTGATGTGTTTTGGTTTTTATTGGTAACTCGCAATCATGTTTCCATTCGCCTGCTTTATGTGACCAACAGAAAGCAATAACGGGAAGTACTAACAATTTTTTGATCCGAAGATAACCGACTACACGCGTTTCCTCAAGTTTGAATCCCCGTCCTTTTAAACAGCCGAAAAGCGTTTCGATTTCCCAACGCAAGCCATAAATTTTAATCGCATCAGGGTTCAAATGCTGACAGACGATGATTAATAACTCACCATCACTCAGCCGTAACCCACTGAGATAAATTGAACAATTTCCCAAATAGCGCGCTGTTGAGAGGTGTCGTGTGCTACCCGGCTTAAGCCCATAAAACAAACGCTCTACGCGTATTCGTTGGCCTTGGGCATTGGTTGTCCAGGCGTTGTTGCGAATACGGATATAAAAGGGAATCTCTTGCTCAAACAACCAGCCCATCCATTCGTCTCCAATAAACTCCCGATCAGCCAAAAGACCTTTGATGTGATGTCGGCCAAACTGCGCAATAAAGCGTTTCATCAGCGCTATACGTTCCTTCGTATTAGAGTTGCCCCGCTTGTTTAAAGGCAACCAATACACCGGAATGGCGGCACCCCGATAAACCACGGCAAGCACCAGCAGATTAATATTGGTTTTACCCCACTTCCAATTCGTCCTGTCTAACGTCAGATAGTAATCCTGATCAGTGAAACCAAACAGTTTCATGATGAAATGAGCGACTTCATTGTAATCCAGCCAATGGTCACTGAAAAATCGTTGCATCCGTCGATATCGTGAGGAAATTTTTGCCCGACTGGGAAAGAATACGGCGAGCTGGGCCAGATTGACCGTGCTAACTGCCATCAAAGCAATTAACATACCCACAAAACAAACGATTCTTGCCTTGTTCCATTGAAAGTGCTCAGTTAATATGACGGTCAGCTCGTTGATTTGTAATGTCCCGTTATTCATGTTCGCTAAAACAAAATGCGGTATTTAATTACATTTCAACGAGCTACGCTAGCTTTTAATATTTTTTGTCATGTACAGAGGGGGAAAATAATGTGTCCATAAATCATTAGAAGCACAATGCAACCAGTACTTGGCGCCATTGATGTTAATGCCCGTTTCATCGGCATGTACAACAGAAGCTGCCGCCAGTCTTTGCTTGCAAATCGGCTCAAAGGATGCCAGCTTCTCAAAGGCTAGTGCACATAAGCGAAAACACCAATGCTATTTATGAGGAATATATTGTAATATGCTGAATAATACTATATTAAATTCAGCAGGTGATATCATGCCACGTCTAACAGCAGCCCCAATCAGTTTAACAGAAGAACAACGCACGTTATTGCAAGGCACAGTGCGTAAACATACAAGTCCTCAGAATTTGGTGACACGTTGCCGTATTATATTGTTGGCAGATGAAGGCATTAGTGTACATGAAACCATGCGCCAGTTAAAAATTGGACGGACAACTGTTCAAAATTGGCGAAAACGCTGGTTACAGAACAGTGAACAAGAAAATCCTTTAGCCCGGCTTCAAGATGCACCGCGAAGCGGTGCGCCTGCTATCTATACGGCGGAGCAAATTTGCAGCATTATCGCGATAGCCTGCGAACGCCCAGAGGATAGTCAACGCCCGATCACTCATTGGACGCAACAAGAAATAGCCGATGAAGCGATAAAACGGGGCATTGTTGATTATATTTCACAGCGCTCTGTTGGGCGCTTTTTAAAAAGAAGCGGACCTGCAACCCCACCGGATGAAAGGCTGGTTGACGGCAAAAAAAGATGAATACTTCGACGAGAGGTGTCAAGATGTTTGCGAAACCTGCCAACGGGCTTTGGAGCGGGAAGCGCAAGGCATCAAAACGATTTCGATTGATGAAATGACAGGGATTCAAGCTTTAGAGCGAGCAGCGCAGACATTGCCGATGAAGAAAGGAAAAGTTGAACGACAAGAATTTGAATATATTCGACATGGTACCCAGACCTTGATTGCAGGTTTTGATGTGGCCACGGGTGAAGTAATGGGAAGTATAGGAGAAACTCGAACAGAGCAAGATTTTGCCGGGTTTTTGAACCTGCTTTTTCATCAACAACCCAAACAAACCCATTGGCATTTAGTCATGGATAATCTCAATACACATTGTTCAGAATCGGTGGTTCGATTAATTGCCGAAAAAATTTCGTATTCAGGAGAATCAGGTGTTAAAGGAAAAGAGGGTATTTTGAAATCAATGGAAAGTCGTACTGCTTTTTTGACTAACTCAAACCATCCGGTTGTTTTTCATTTTACCCCTAAGCATTGTTCATGGCTTAATCAGATAGAGATCTGGTTTTCTATTTTAATGCGTAAAGTAATCCGGCGCGGCAACTTTAAATCTAAAGAGGATTTAAACAAAAAAATAGCGGATTTCATAAAATATTTCAATGAAACCATGGCTAAGCCTTTTCGTTGGACGTATCAGGCTAAGCCACTTACTCAATAGAGTGAGAACTTGCGCTTGTTTGCACTAGTTGATTGAAATTAACCAACGAACCTTCACTGATGGGGATCTGTAATTGATCGGAAAAATAATCCTTGATGCGCTGGCAGGGCAATAATTGGTACTGCGAAAGATACACGGCGTGCGCCTTGAGTTGGTCACCATATTGCACGGCTTTTGTTACGCCCTCGGGAAAAGGAGCAACAAACCGACGACCTTGTTCATCGATAAGCCTTTGCGCACGATATTCCGTCACAATCCGTGAAATATCAATATCAAATACCTGCCGGGTTTCAAAGCCATCTGCCGTGTAGCTTCCGGCTGGCAAGGTACGGCGATCAATCTTGATGGAGATAACGTCATCGGGATCATCGACTTTAACCAGCGTGGTGCCAATATGCCCTTTCTGTCCACCACCTGGTTTTTTTGATCCAGCCCGTGCTTTCCTTTTACGATCAGGATCACTTGATGGCGGCCTGGAACTGTTACTGCTGTTAAGTCCGAGCCGATGCATCAAGAGCGTGACCAGCAACAACAATATCTCCAGCGAAGACCGCAGCGCCGGAGATAAATCGGCTTCATCTTCAATCAGCTGCCGGGCATGGGTAATGGCAGCCTCTACATCAATGGAATCAATCTTCAATGAAACGGCCTGTGGGTTTAAGTACAGGACTCTTGTCTCATGGCTTTTGAAATACGAATTTTTGCCTCTGTGTTGCCCGTCATCGTATTTTAGAAATGCACGGCAGCAGGGCTATCGGGCATTGCTTATAAGGCAACACGCCTCAACTAACGCAGGCTAACGATCATCGCAAGAATTGCCACCCCGCATGATGAAATGTTGTAGAGTTCCTTGTGGAAGATGGCGGTTAAAGACTGCGCTTTACTTTGGAGCCTTAGAGCCCGACTGCTAACGTAGCCTGCCATGGATGACTCGAACCCCGGATTGCTTCTTTAAGAGCGAATGTTAAAAGGGCCGTTGACGATTTACATCGCCCTCAGGCAGATCATCCAGGCAACCGCCACCTTCCAGGCTCAATCATAGAGTAAAGGAGGAAGAAATGGAACTCACTGCAATACACAAGCGAGTCATCGGGTTGGATGTTCACCAAAAGCAGATTACCGCCTGCGCCATGGTTGAACAGGCCGATGGTGGTATTCAGACAGAGCATCGGCAGTTTGGCGCATTCAAACGTGATCGACGTGCATTAGCCGATTGGGTGCAGTCTGTCGCACCGGATGAGGTGGTGATGGAAAGCACCGGCATCTACTGGAAAAGCCCATATGCAGCTTTGGAACATGTGGGTATTTACGCCAGGGTCGTCAATGCCCGGCATGTGAAGAATGTGCCGGGACGCAAGACGGACATCGGCGACGCGCAATGGCTGGCGATGCTTTCCCGTGCCGGACTGCTGCGCGGTTCATTCGTGCCACCGGAAAAGATGCGGCAGTTACGCCTGATTTCACGTCAACGACAGAAGTTGGTGTCGATGCTGTCTGCTGAGAAGAACAGACTGCACAAGGTATTAACCGACGGCGGCATCCGGCTTGGCGTGGTGGTCAGCGATGTACATGGGCAATCCGCGCGCGCCATGGTTAACGCGCTGATTGAAGGACAGCCTGCGCATGATGTGTTGAAGCTGGCCAGCAATCGTCTCAAAGCGCCGCGCGCCGATATACTGGAGGCGCTGCAAGGTGAGTTGAGCGAGCACCATCGCTTCGTACTGAATGAACTGATGCAGCATATTCAGGATTTGGAAGCACGCATAGCCAGATTCGATGCACAACTGCTGGCCGGACTGGAGAAGGAGAAAACGGTTTTGCAATTGCTCCAGACTATTCCCGGTGTTGATTTGATTGGAGCAGCCATGCTACTTGTTGAGATCGGAACGGATATGACTGTCTTTGGCAGTGCGGATCGGCTGGCGTCATGGGTGGGCATATGCCCCGGCAACAACGAGTCTGCCGGCAAACGCAAATCAGGACGAACGCGAAAAGGAAACCCATATGTGCGTCGCCTGCTTTGCGAATGCGCCCATGCCGCCAGCCGAACCCGATCGGTTTTCCAGGCAAAATATACATCACTGGCGATTAGGCGAGGTCACCAACGCGCCATCATTGCGCTGGCTCACAAACTTTTGCGGACATGTTACTTCATGATTAGTCGCGGCGAGTATTTCCGGGATTCGACCATCGACTACGAAGAAATGGCTGTCAAACGCAATGCACCACGCTGGATCAGAGCGCTGATAAAATTCGGTTATATAACACAACCGGGGTAAGCCAGCTTACTTCATTGAATATGGATAAGCAGCCTTTTCACGGCTGAGAACTCCTTGCGCATTCGATATGGATCATTTCATGTTAATACAGTAAACCTCTTGCGCCAGGTGTTGCCGTTAGAAAATCAAATAGAAGTTACGCATTGACAGGCAATGTTAAACTATGGGTTTAAAAAATTCCAAAGTCAATGCAAGGCAAATCTTGATAAGAGAAATAACACGCCCCTCAACAGCCTGCTGTACATTACCCATGTATATTGGTTTTTTATTAAGTGAGCCGAAACAAGCTAGTGCACATAAGCGAAAACACCAATGCTATTTATGAGGAATATATTGTAATATGCTGAATAATACTATATTAAATTCAGCAGGTGATATCATGCCACGTCTAACAGCAGCCCCAATCAGTTTAACAGAAGAACAACGCACGTTATTGCAAGGCACAGTGCGTAAACATACAAGTCCTCAGAATTTGGTGACACGTTGCCGTATTATATTGTTGGCAGATGAAGGCATCAGTGTACATGAAACCATGCGCCAGTTAAAAATTGGACGGACAACTGTTCAAAATTGGCGAAAACGCTGGTTACAGAACAGTGAACAAGAAAATCCTTTAGCCCGGCTTCAAGATGCACCGCGAAGCGGTGCGCCTGCTATCTATACGGCGGAGCAAATTTGCAGCATTATCGCGATAGCCTGCGAACGCCCAGAGGATAGTCAACGCCCGATCACTCATTGGACGCAACAAGAAATAGCCGATGAAGCGATAAAACGGGGCATTGTTGATTATATTTCACAGCGCTCTGTTGGGCGCTTTTTAAAAAGAAGCGGACCTGCAACCCCACCGGATGAAAGGCTGGTTGACGGCAAAAAAAGATGAATACTTCGACGAGAGGTGTCAAGATATTTGCGAAACCTGCCAACGGGCTTTGGAGCGGGAAGAGCAAGGCATCAAAACGATTTCGATTGATGAAATGACAGGGATTCAAGCTTTAGAGCGAGCAGCGCAGACATTGCCGATGAAGAAAGGAAAAGTTGAACGACAAGAATTTGAATATATTCGACATGGTACCCAGACCTTGATTGCAGGTTTTGATGTGGCCACGGGTGAAGTAATGGGAAGTATAGGAGAAACTCGAACAGAGCAAGATTTTGCCGAGTTTTTGAACCTGCTTTTTCATCAACAACCCAAACAAACCCATTGGCATTTAGTCATGGATAATCTCAATACACATTGTTCAGAATCGGTGGTTCGATTAATTGCCGAAAAAATTTCGTATTCAGGAGAATCAGGTGTTAAAGGAAAAGAGGGTATTTTGAAATCAATGGAAAGTCGTACTGCTTTTTTGACTAACTCAAACCATCCGGTTGTTTTTCATTTTACCCCTAAGCATTGTTCATGGCTTAATCAGATAGAGATCTGGTTTTCTATTTTAATGCGTAAAGTAATCCGGCGCGGCAACTTTAAATCTAAAGAGGATTTAAACAAAAAAATAGCGGATTTCATAAAATATTTCAATGAAACCATGGCTAAGCCTTTTCGTTGGACGTATCAGGCTAAGCCACTTACTCAATAGAGTGAGAACTTACGCTTGTTTGCACTAGTTGTCGACGATTAGGAGAAGTCATGTCAATATCACATGATAGCGTAAATCGATTTCTAAATCGGGAGCATTACACTGGGCGAGATTTATACAATGAAGCCAGCGCAAGCCTGAATTTAAAGGGCGGAACCTTGAGTGTTGACGATAGTGTTCTTGATAAACCTTATAGCCAATATATGGCATATGTCAGTTATTTTTGGTCGGGAAAACATCATAGAGCAGTCAAGGGAATCAATCTTGTCACGTTGTACTACACAGACATTCAAGGAAAACACCAACCACTGAATTTCCGGGTGGTCGATAAGGCGGAAGGAAAGACAAAAAATGACTATTTTCAAGACATGCTGACCGAAGTATTAGCTTGGGGACTAGAACCTGGTTTTGTAACAGGAGATAGCTGGTACAGTTGCGTGGATAATCTTAAATTGACAAGAAATCATCAGACAGGATTATTCTTTGCAGTGGAAGGTAATCGATTAGTCTCTGTTGAAAAAGGTTCATGGGTTCAAGTCAGGCAATTAGAAATCCCGGAAGACGGCTTAATGGTTTGGCTCAAAAATTTTGGGTATGTGAAATTATTTCGGACGACCTTGAAAGAACAAGTTCGCCATTACATAAGTTCACTACCTGATGAAGAAAAAACCGCTGTTTTTGACAAGAAAGCATTTACCGAACAACATGATAGGCATTGGCAGATTGAGCAATATCATCGGGCAATAAAGCAGGTGTGTAATATTGAGCGGTTCCAGGTTCGCAATAAAAGAGCAATAAATAATCATATTTTTTCTGCAATTTGTGGCTTTGTTCAATTACAAAAATTGAGCTTTGCAGACGTGATTAATAATTGCTATAGCGTACAGCGGAATTTATTCAACGATGTTATGGCTTCGTTTATCGACACCTTTATGCCAAATATGAATCATTTAAACCCAAAATTTCGATCTGTTGTCAATGCGTAACTTCTATCAAAAATAACGCTAAAATCGTGTCAAGCAGTTTTTTTACTTATTTACGCTGAGTAGTTACATATTGCAAACGATATAAAACCTCCATGACGCTGATTGTCTGGGATATCGATTATTTTAAGGTGATCAATGACACTTACGGTCATAAAGCCGGCGATAAAACTTTGCATTTTATTGCCCAGTTGATGCAAAAAAACTGTCGGGAAACCGATTTTGTCGCTCGTTACGGGGGGAGGAATTCGTCATGATTCTGCCTCGTGTCAATGCCGAACAAGCCATGATGGCGGCAGAAAAAATTCGTCAAATCATCGATAAAGCCCATTTCAAATGTAATCAAGAAATGGTTCATATTACTGTTTCGGGGGGACTTAGCGATTATCAGAATGATGATATTCGCCCGGATGAAATTTTTGAACGGGCCGATAAGGCGCTCTATCAAGCCAAGAATCAGGGCCGTAATCGTTGCGTGATTTACTCCGCGTAATAGGTGAAAGTACACACGATTTATGATTTTACAGGTTACTTCTTTGGGAAACGCTGACAAATCATCCATACTGTCAGCGCTCGCAAAACGGACAACGATTCCCGCTTTGCTTACAAAATCAATAGCTTGCAGCTATTGATTTTGACGACACATCCCTGTGTCGCGGGAAACGCTGATTTAATCAGCGCTTCCCTTGTGCTGTAACAAATCAGTGATTTATTCTTCTTTTTCAGGTTCTTAAAAACAAAATTCGTTAAAATACAGCAGTTTTTGGCATTATGTCATGCACTTTTAAAAAACACTTGTGGTTTTTAAAAGCGCTGTGTTTGTATAACATCTATTTATGTGAGGGATTTATGTGTTTTAGCGCCAATATGTCTTTAGGATTCGGCGTGGTCGGTTTAGCCAGTAGCCCGGATGAAGTAAAACGGAATCCGGGATAATCAGAGCCCCCAGCTTCCCGTATTCCGCGTTGCTTCATACGGGCTACCGGATATGTTTTCAAAGAGAAACTCGGGATCAGCTCTTGCAATAACGCATGGTGACCAGCAGATTGCCTTCCTGCGTTTATGATAATAGTTGTCCACGACAATTGCACCGCGAACAAACCCGAATACTCGATTCTGAGTGGTCTGGCTATTTCATGGTGTACCAAGCTGTATGCTTGATTACAAGACCTGGCTCTGATCCTTGATTGCTTCTTGAAATTTATCAATTATCCAGCGCAATGCGTAACATCAGCAAAGTAGCCCGGATGGAGCTTGCGGAATCCGGGATAAACGCTGGATAAACGATTCATCTAAAATTGGCTTTTATCTAATCCTGGCACTGTAAATCAATGTTGTTAATCGATTATGTTGACCTTTTCCGCGATGAGAGACTATTTACAATCGAAGTCTGGGGCGTATTGCCTATTGCCAGAGCATATGCATGCCGCAGGTGAGGAGAGATGAATAATGAACAGTCTCGGTTAACCCGTCGGGCTATGGCGAATAGTTATGCCCTTGGAGTTTCGCTATTCTACGCGCTTCAAAAATAAATTTACACGCTCCAGTTGGAAATGCTTCTCTTTAACAGGCTGTTGAAAAACGCCCCTATGCCTCCGGCTCCAGCCCTTCATTTTGGGTTAAATTTACCTCTGGATGGCCTAATTAGCCAGGTTTTCCGGTATCAGCCGGTTTATATTGCCCTTTCGAGGCTTTATTTCCACCTTTTGGCGTATTTCAGGCACAACGGTGCCTACGCAGTTGAATAACGCCATTGCAACAAGGACATCAGGCGGGTCAGATTATACGCTGCGAAGGTGAACACGGTTTGGGCAGTCACTTTTCTCACTCCGCGAAACCGGGTTTGACGTAATCCCCCAACAGTTTTGCTCCAGCCAAAGACTTCTTCGATCCGTTTACGGATTTTGAGACTGCTGGTATAGCCTGGGTGTCGGGTCGTCCGCTTGTCAATCGCCGAACCTTTCGCTTTTTGAGTTACATGCGGGGTCACCTTCATTGCGCGAAGCTCGGCAACGAAGTTTTGGGTATCATAGTTTTTGTCACTGCCCACTGTGGCACCCGCTTTTTTGACGCTGCGTTTGATCATTTTTGTCGCCGCCTCCCGCTCGGCCGTTCCTGTCGCCTGGGTCACTTCAACATCGATGACCAAACCATGGCGATTTTCCATGAGTGCATGGCCCGGAAAAGCGAGCTGGGCTTTATCGCCCTGACTTTTTTTATACATCCTTGCTTCCGGGTCCGTTGTCGATTCATGCGTGTCGTTAAACTGGCACGGAGTAAACGCTCGGGAGGAATTGACGCCCGGCCCCGTCGGGAATACAGGTCATCGAACTCCTCATCCAAAGTAGTCAATAGAATATCGACCAAATATCGTAGTTTGCGTAAAGGATGATCACTCGGAATTCTAGATTCCAGCGTCCGATAACTGAATAATTCGTTTTGGGTATAATCAATGCCGCGCATAACAAATAAAAAATCGGGGAATATCAAATGGATTGAATCATTTTACCATAAATAACAATTAGTTATGTAATCAAATGCCAATTATGGCAACGAAACAATGCGGCCTCCAGGTTGGATTAAATCAACAGCCTGTTAGTGCTTCTGTTAAAATGTATTCTAAAGTGATGGGGGAATATAAATGGCTATTGTAGAAATTTCAAAAATGAGTGTGCTTGAACGACTTGAAACAATGGAGGCATTGTGGGACTCACTTACTCACGAACCTTCTGGAATTAAACCCATCTCGTTACACACAAGTCTGAACTAAAGCTGTAAAATACGATTATTTGAGTCATTATGAATTGGGCAGAAATGGAATTCCGAAATTTAGATTTAGGTGATGAGCGTATCAAGAAAAGAGCAATTAAGTTGCTGGAAACGTTTGCCAAATCACCCAAGGCGAGTATACCTCAAGCCTGCCAAGGCTGGGCTGAAACACAAGCAGCTTATCGGTTTTATAGTAATGAGAGTGTGACATGGGACAAGCTCTTAAAAGCGCATACTGATCAAGTTGAACAACGCATTATAAAGAGTGAAGAAGCGGTTATTTTATGCTTACAAGACACAACAGAGTTAGATTTTAACGGCCAGGAAACTGAAGATTTAGGACGCTTGTCGTATGATGCTCAACGAGGCATGTACCTGCATCCAACGCTTTGCATAACACCCGATCGTATTCCTTTAGGTATCAGCGATGCCTGGATGTGGTCTCGAGGTAAAACCAAAAAAGAAGATCAGGAAACCCCAACCATAAAAGAAAGTGATCGTTGGGTAGAAGGTTATGAACGTGTTGCTGAAATGGCGGAACGTTGCCCTCAAAGCCGATTGATTTATGTGGCGGATAGAGAAGGCGATATCTTGAATCTTATGGCGAGAAGTCAAGCGTTAAATGCCCCAGCCGATTGGTTGGTCAGAGCGAAGCATAATCGAAAATTATCGGATCAAGAAAGACTTTGGGATCGTGTCGATAAACAAGCGGTTATGAGTCGTATCAGCTTCATTAAGCCGCGAAAAAAAGGAGAGAAAGCGCGTCAGGTTCAGCAAGAAATTAAAGTGCTGCGCTGTACTTTGCCGGTGAAGGGTGAAGAAAAAATTGAAGTGACTTTGGTTCAGGCCAAAGAAATCAACCCACCTGCAGGAAAACCACCTCTTGTCTGGCGTTTATTAACTAATCGCCCGGTAAAAAATGAAGCGCAAGCCTGTGAGTTGATTGACTGGTATCGCTGTCGATGGGAAATAGAAATGTTTTTTGATGTATTGAAGGTTGGGTGCAAGGTAGAGAAGCTTCAATTATCCAGTAAAGAACGCATTGAAAAAGCCTTGGTCATGGCCATGATTATTGCCTGGCGCGTGATGTATCTTATGCGCTTAGGTCGTGTTTGCCCTGATTTACCTGCTGACCTTATTTTTGATTCTTTAGAGTGGAAATCATCGTATGTTTTGCAGGAAAAGACGGTTCCCAAAGACACACCGACACTGAATACAGTGCTTAGAAACCTGGCTACATTAGGCGGGTTTTTAGGGCGAAAATCAGATGGTGATCCGGGTGCTAAAAGTATTTGGATTGGCTTTCAGAGAATTCAAGACTGTGTCTTTGGTATTCAAATGGCTCGCAAACTGGAAGGCTTGAGTTGATAGTTGTGTGTAAGGAGATGAATTAAACCGCCTAAATGGCATGAAGAAATACTCTCTGATAGAAAACAAAACATAGAAAGTGGTATCGCTGATTTTATATCGCTAGAAGAATTAAAATCAAAGCATGCAAAATGAATATCAAGCATATTCAGATATTATCAGAGGCAGAAGCTAATCTTGAAGACGGAAGGTTATTCTATGAAAGCAAAGAACAAGGTGTTGGTGAATATTTTTTAAGATTCGCTTCTATCGGACATAGAATCTTTAATTATATATGCTGGAGTTCATTCCAAAGTGTATGGTTATTATCGAATGCCGTCAAAGAGGTTTCCATATTCAATTTATTACAATTTAAAAGATAATACAGCATATATTATTGCTATATTACCAGAGCGAAGAACTCCTAATTGGGTTCGTAGTAAACTAAGTAATAAAAGCTAACAAAAATTTCAGTTGACCGCTGATAGCATCTCTCGTTTATCCACCGTTTATCCCGGATTCCGCAAGCTTCATCCTGGCTACGAGCTTGAAGTTTGTTCAGCGCTTCATTGACTCAAAAAACTCGGCATTCGTTTTAAACTGTTTCAATTTACCCAGCAGGAACTCCGAGGCGGCCATTTCGTCCATCGGTTGCAAAATCTTGCGCAATATCCAGGTTTTTTGCAATTCATCCGGATCAACCAGATATTCCTCACGTCGAGTACCGGAACGGTTGATATTGATAGCCGGGTAAATACGTTTTTCGGCAATTTTACGTTCCAGATGTAATTCCATATTGCCAGTGCCTTTAAACTCTTCAAAAATCACCTCATCCATACGCGAGCCGGTTTCAACCAGCGCAGTGGCGATAATGGTCAGGCTACCGCCTTCTTCGATATTCCGCGCCGCACCAAAAAAACGTTTGGGTTTTTCCAGAGCGTTAGCGTCGACACCACCAGATAATAATTTACCGGATGATGGCGCCACCATGTTATAGGCTCTGGCCAAGCGTGTGATTGAATCTAACAGAATGACAACATCGTGTTTGTGTTCCACCAGCCGACGCGCTTTCTCGATAACCATATCGGCAACTTGCACATGACGCGTGGCGGGCTCGTCAAACGTACTGGATATCACTTCACCACGGACGCAACTCTGCATTTCGGTGACTTCTTCAGGGCGCTCATCGATCAGTAAAACAATCAGGTAACATTCCGGGTTGTTTTCTGCAATAGCATGGGCAATGCTTTGCATAATCATGGTTTTACCGGCTTTTGGCGGCGACACGATCAAGCCACGCTGGCCTTTGCCGATTGGTGCAATCAAATCGATCACCCGGCCTGTCAGGTCTTCACTGGTGCCATTTCCTTGCTCTAAACGAAAGCGCTGATTGGGAAATAAAGGGGTCAGATTGGAAAACAGAATTTTGTGTTTGGCGTGTTCAGGCGCTTCAAAATTGATGCTTTCAACCTTGAGCATGGCAAAATAGCGTTCGCTATCTTTAGGCGGGCGGATTTTACCACTAACGGTATCACCCGTTCTCAATCCGAAACGTCTTATCTGACTGGGAGAAACATAAATATCATCGGGCCCCGCCAGATAGGAACAACCAGGCGTTCTTAAAAATCCAAAGCCATCCTGCAGAATTTCCAGCACACCATCGCCATAGATACTCTCACCATTCTTGGCCAATTTTTTCAAAATAGCAAAAATGAGTTCCTGTTTCCGGGCTCTGGCGATATTGTCGATGCCGTTGGTTTCGGCAAGTGTAATCAGTTCATTTATTGGTTTAAGTTTTAACTCGGTAAGATTCATATTGATTGAAGATATAGGAAAAGCAAGACGACAGAAAGTCGATATCTGCAGAAAGGTTGTTTGTAGGATGAATGGATTTCAGGCGTGCGGAAGGTCGCACTTAGAGTATTATAGCGTATATTTCCGGCCTGGCCAATCCTGGACAGGCCGAAAGGTATTTTAAAGATTGCTATCGATAAAATCTTTTAATTGAGATTTGGATAAAGCGCCTACTTTAGTCGCTTCGACTTCACCGTTTTTATACAGCATGAGAGTTGGAATACCACGAACTCCATAGTGTTGAGGAGTTTCTGGGTTTTCATCGATGTTGAGTTTGGCGACAACCAGCTTACCTTCGTATTCCTTGGCAATTTCATCCAGAACAGGAGCGATCATTTTGCATGGACCGCACCATTCAGCCCAATAATCGACTAAAACAGGGGTTGAGGCGTTTAAAACTTTACCATTAAATTCAGCATCCGATACATGAAGGACTAAGTCACTCACGCTATTCTCCAAAACTTTAAAAAATGAAACTATAGGATTATGCCATCAACTTGTCAATTTTTTTAGTCAAAGCCTTTTTAATGAACTGCGCCTGAACCGGCGCATTTATTCTATACTCCTTTATTCAATACTCCTTAGGGAAGCGCTGATTAAATCAGTACTTCCTTTGGACACAGGTACAGCACCCATTTTTCAATGTCGGCTTGTATGAGTTGTAAGTTAAAGCAATCTCAAAAAACTGTACAATCTTGGCCTTCAGTAAAAAATGGTGCTGAACAGGAATCCGTCTTCAAAATATATATCCTCAAGTTATTGATTTTGCGAGTAAAATGGAAATCGTTGTCCATTTTTCGGGCGCTGATAGTATGGATGATTTGTTCAGCGCTTCCTTCGATTTATAAGCGTTATATATATAACCTTTATATTGCATGATCATATTGAAAAATAAATTGACAATTACTTGCGTTATGGATTACTATTCCGGATCTTTTTTATCCGTAATCTGTTACAGACAGGCAACAACAAATGAAAAGAACTTATCAACCTAGCAAAATCAAACGCGCAAGAACACATGGTTTTCGTGCAAGAATGGCGACTAAAAATGGTCGTAGAGTCATAAATGCTCGCAGAGCAAAAGGCCGCAAGTCACTTACTGTATAATTGTTGGCGAAACAATTCGCTTTTCCTGTTCAGCTTAGGCTGCGGACAGCGGCTGATTACAAAAATGTTTTTGCAAATGCCAAGCGATCGACTGATCGGTATTTTATCGTATTAGCCGTCCGCAATCACCTGGATCATCCGCGCCTGGGACTTGCAATCGCTAAAAAAAATATCAAAAAAGCCGTTGCACGGAATTTTATAAAACGTGCTAGCCGGGAAAGCTTTAGATTGCGGCAACATGAGCTTGGCGGCATTGATTTTGTTGTTCTTGCTCGCAGGGATGCGGCGAATGCCTCAGCTGAAATATTAAGACTATCTTTGGAAAAGCACTGGTTTAAATTAAACCAGCAACTCTACTCCAGTAATAATTTTGCAGCTTCCATTGCTAAACAGTCAGGCAAACAAGCTTAGGAATTATTTGCCTGTTTCTGATATCAGTTCTCATCAGGGTAAAAAAATCCGTGTAGATGATTTATTTGCCACTTGTCATTTTTAACACTCCAGGTCAACACTAAACAAATCACTTCTCATTCGTTTAAATTGTCCGGCTTTTTGCTTGCACATAGAATCAATAAGTTACAGTTTCCCGTCTTTATGGCATATCGCTATTTTGCACAAAAGAACTGATCCAATCAGCACTTCTTTAAACATTTAGCCGTAAAGTTTCTTAACGCATCCTGTAATGCCTGATAAAATGCTCGTTTGCGTTCTCGTGGCTTCAACGTTTTTAGAATAATTTTGGTAAAAAAATAATGGATAATCTTAGATTTGTGCTCATCATGGCATTCGTGATGATTTCTTACATGCTTTGGGAAGCATGGCAGGTTGACTATGGACCCAAACCACAGGTCATTGTCTCCGAGACACCTGATATCAACGGTCAAACAGTTGTGGGTGACGACGCAAAAACGATTGTCAGCGATGAAAACAAAGCAGTTAACCCTGTTGCGGAAATAACACAACCCAAGAAACACATCATTCGGGTTATAACTGATGTGATTTCAGTTGAGATTGATACCGAAGGTGGTACTTTACGCAACCTGGATTTACTACAGTATCCTAAAGAAAAAGAAAATACCTGGGTCAATCGGTTACGTGAACTGGTTGGCCTGGAACCTCAAAAGGTTGACAAGTCACCGGTTCGTCTTTTTGATACTCACCCAGACAGGCTTTATCTGGCTCAAAATGGCTTGATTGCCAGCAACGGCTCGTCAACGGCTCCAGATCATCATACCGTGTTTCAAGCTGAAGAATTACGTTATCAGCTCAACGAAGGGGCTGACACCATTGTCGTTCCATTGACCTGGACCAATCAACAAGGCTTGAAAGTCACTAAAACCTATATTTTCAAAAAAGGCAGTTACGATGTCACTTTAGAACATAAAGTGAGCAACGATACCAATACTGTCTGGTCTGGCCGTCAATACAGTCAACTGCTAAGGGTTCCTTATAGCGATAAAAAAGGCAATAATTTCATTCGAACTTATGCCGGTGGTGTAATTTATACCCAGGAAGAAAAATACCAGAAGGTTGATTTCGAAGATATGGCTGAAGAAAACCTGGATGTCGCCACGCAGGGTGGCTGGGCTGCCATGGTTCAGCATTACTTTGCTTCAGCCTGGGTACCACCCGCAGACCAGGAAAACCACCTTTACACCAAAGAACTGAAAGGCTGGCGCTTTGTTATCGGCACTTATTCACCCGCTTATGAAGTTGCGCCGCATTCTGATCGTATCTATACCGCGCATTTATTTGCCGGCCCTAAAATTCAACCATTGATGGAACAGGTCGCTGAAGGCTTGGAACTCACCGTTGATTATGGCTGGCTGACTATTATCGCCAAACCTATTTACTGGCTGTTAAATGAGATTCACGGCTATGTGGGTAACTGGGGTGTCGCCATTCTTGGTGTTACGTTGGTTATCAAATTATTGTTCTTTAAATTGTCTCAGGCCAGCTATCGTTCTATGGCGAAGATGCGTAAGATTCAGCCCAAGTTGAAAGCGCTGCAAGAAAAATACAAAGAAGACCGTCAGCGTTTCAATACTGAAATGATGGCCATGTACAAACGCGAAAAGGTCAATCCGCTGGGTGGCTGTCTGCCGATCATGGTACAAATCCCGGTTTTCATTTCCCTCTATTGGGTGCTGGTGGAAACGGTAGAATTGCGCCAGGCGGAATTCGCATTATGGATTCAGGATTTGTCCGCGCAGGATCCATTTTATATTCTGCCAATCCTGATGGGCATCACGATGAAGATTCAGCAGAGCCTGAACCCTGCACCGGTTGATCCATTGCAAGCCAAAATCATGAAAATGTTCCCGATCGTTTTCACCATTTTCTTCCTGTTCTTCCCGGCAGGTCTGGTGTTGTACTGGGTTTGGAACAACACACTGTCTATTCTTCAGCAATGGTATATCACCAAGCAAATCGAAGCTGAAAAATAAACGGTGGAAAAGCTCGATACCGACACCATAGTCGCCATTGCCACCCCCCCTGGAAATGGTGGTGTTGGTATCATTCGTGTATCAGGGCCGAAGGTTGTCGATATCGCAACACAAATCAGCCCTAAAACACTAACGCCACGGAAGGCGATATTCACATCCTTTCTGGATGCCGGACAGAACATTATCGACTCCGGCATCCTGCTTTTTTTTCCAGGTCCTTCCTCTTCTACTGGTGAAGATGTATTGGAACTGCAAGGCCATGGTGGTACTGTCGTTCTCAATATGTTGCTCAATCGCGTGCTGGAATGTGGGGCGAGATTGGCAAATCCCGGCGAATTCAGCGAACGGGCCTTCCTGAACAACAAAATCGACCTGGCTCAGGCAGAGGCAATTGCCGATCTGATTGAAAGCAGCACCGAACAATCGGTTCGTTCGGCGCAAAAATCGCTGCAAGGCGTGTTCTCCTGTAAAATCAATTCGCTGGTGGAACAAATAACCGAGCTGAGAATGTATGTCGAAGCCGCTATCGATTTTGTCGATGAAGAAATCGACTTTCTCAGTGATGGCGTGGTGGAAAACAAAATACAAACACTAGGGCAGTCTGTCCGCGATATTCTTGAAACCGCAAAACAAGGACGCTTGTTGCGCGAAGGAATGACCGTCGTATTGGCCGGTAAGCCCAATGCCGGCAAATCCAGCCTGCTCAATGCGCTGGCCGGACATGACGCCGCCATTGTCACCGACCAGGCCGGCACCACGCGCGACATCCTCAGAGAGCATATCCAACTGGATGGCATGCCACTGCATATCATCGATACCGCAGGACTTCGGGAAAGCAGCAATGTGGTCGAGCAGGAAGGCATACGCCGGGCGCATCAGGAAATCGAAAAAGCCGATAAAGTGCTGCTTTTGATCGATTGCACCGATCCTAAAGCCGATGATGTATTGAAAACATTACCCGCCGGGATACAAGTCACCAAAATTTACAACAAAATCGATCTGTTGGGTATTGACCCTGAAATTGTCGGAACCCCCTATGGAACACAGATATACCTGTCGATCAAAAGCGGTGCCGGAATGGAGTTATTGACCGATTATCTCAAACAGAGCGTCGGCTATGACAATAGCGGTAGTGAGGTGTTTATCACCCGCAGACGCCACATCGAGGCCCTCAAACAGGCCGAACAGTTTCTCGAAAATGCACAGATGCAATTGAGCAAATCATCTGCCGAACTGGTTGCAGAAGACTTGCGCCTGGCACAAAACGCTCTGTCTGAAATCACCGGAGAATTTACCTCCGATGATCTTTTGGGGAAGATTTTTTCGTCGTTCTGTATCGGAAAGTAGGGTGGAATGAAGCAAAACCGCCTGATGCTCCTGTTAGTAGCGTTGTTGCCCGAATCAATTATTGTTTTGTACTCTTTTCAATAACGGGGCAAATTTGTATTAAGCAGCTCGTAATGTGATTTATGACAATAACTCCAATTGTAACAAAGCCATTTCAATAAAAAATTACTGTGATTCTGATATTGTTAATTTTTAAGCGCTGATGAAGAAGATATACAGGTCTGGAGAATATTTTGTCTGCACTATGTGAGAATTTCACGGAACCTTGTATAAAATAATTTCCTACATATTGTGGTTACAGTTAATGTAATCACAATATGTAGTTATTAACTTGTTTTATTAAAGTTAGCAGGTAGAAACTTTACTTTCCATACATTATCATAGATGATTATGAAGACTGGAATTTTGCGATCATTGCCACGTATTTACTCACTGTCACCGAATAGTGACTACAATCGCTTTGTACCCAAAGAAAGTGTTGAGGAACTTACTAAACAACGCTGGGAAAAAATTGGTGAAAGGTTGTATCAAGCTATTGAAGAAATTGAACCCTATATCATAGAACATGGCAAAACGGAAAAGAAGAAACCAGAAAAACAAAATTGTTCATGTTCCTAATGCAAACAATCGCAAGTTCTCACTCTATTGAGTAAGTGGCTTAGCCTGATACGTCCACCGAAAAGGCTTAGCCATGGTTTCATTGAAATATTTTATGAAATCCGCTATTTTTTTGTTTAAATCCTCTTTAGATTTAAAGTTGCCGCGCCGGATTACTTTACGCATTAAAATAGAAAACCAGATCTCTATCTGATTAAGCCATGAACAATGCTTAGGGGTAAAATGAAAAACAACCGGATGGTTTGAGTTAGTCAAAAAAGCAGTACGACTTTCCATTGATTTCAAAATACCCTCTTTTCCTTTAACCCCTGATTCTCCTGAATACGAAATTTTTTCGGCAATTAATCGAACCACCGATTCTGAACAATGTGTATTGAGATTATCCATGACTAAATGCCAATGGGTTTGTTTGGGTTGTTGATGAAAAAGCAGGTTCAAAAACCCGGCAAAATCTTGCTCTGTTCGAGTTTCTCCTATACTTCCCATTACTTCACCCGTGGCCACATCAAAACCTGCAATCAAGGTCTGGGTACCATGTCGAATGTATTCAAATTCTTGTCGTTCAACTTTTCCTTTCTTCATCGGCAATGTCTGCGCTGCTCGCTCTAAAGCTTGAATCCCTGTCATTTCATCAATCGAAATCGTTTTGATGCCTTGCGCTTCCCGCTCCAAAGCCCGTTGGCAGGTTTCGCAAATATCTTGACACCTCTCGTCGAAGTATTCATCTTTTTTTGCCGTCAACCAGCCTTTCATCCGGTGGGGTTGCAGGTCCGCTTCTTTTTAAAAAGCGCCCAACAGAGCGCTGTGAAATATAATCAACAATGCCCCGTTTTATCGCTTCATCGGCTATTTCTTGTTGCGTCCAATGAGTGATCGGGCGTTGACTATCCTCTGGGCGTTCGCAGGCTATCGCGATAATGCTGCAAATTTGCTCCGCCGTATAGATAGCAGGCGCACCGCATCGCGGTGCATCTTGAAGCCGGGCTAAAGGGTTTTCTTGCTCACTGTTCTGTAACCAGCGTTTTCGCCAATTTTGAACAGTTGTCCGTCCAGTTTTTAACTGGCGCATGGTTTCATGTACACTAATGCCTTCATCTGTCAACAATATAATACGGCAACGTGTCACCAAATTCTGAGGACTTGTATGTTTACGCACTGTGCCTTGCAATAACGTGCGTTGTTCTTCTGTTAAACTGATTGGGGCTGCTGTTAGACGTGGCATGATATCACCTGCTGAATTTAATATAGTATTATTCAGCATATTACAATATATTCCTCATAAATAGCATTGGTGTTTTCGCTTATGTGCACTAATACCGAAGAACCTTCATTAACAGAAAGAATTCCTGGTACGGATACTCCAGAACAACGAGGTAAGCAAGTTTTATCTCAATCACATTTTACAGGTCCAATTCCACACCCAGACATTTTCAAGTCGTATGGTGAGATTGTCCCTGACACTCCTGAACGAATTTTGACTGTCTTTGAAAAAGATTCACAGGCAGCTAGAGATTTACCAATAAAAGCAATTGAGGCACAAAAAGAAGATAATCGCAGAGCTCATTAGATGGCTTGGAGCTTGGTCATATCTGCCTTCGGATTAAGTGTGATATTCGCAACGATGGATAAAGATTGGTTGTCTGGCGTTACTCTGGGAACAACCCTTGTTGGAATTGTAACTGGTTTTTTACAAAGCAATAAATCAGACGCACAGTAATCTTTTGCGGATTCAACTCCGAACTACAACTGCTGAAATCACAAAGCCTCAGCTTGGTCACGAGCAAAAAAGACGGCGCGAGGGATTTTTAAAATGTAATAATTTTCGAGAAAGATGATTATGCTTGCGCATGACCTTATCAACCGGCTCGTCTGTTAAATTCTTAAATAGAAGTTACGCATTGACAACAGATCGAAATTTTGGGTTTAAATGATTCATATTTGGCATAAAGTTGTCGATAAACGAAGCCATAACATCGTTGAATAAATTCCGCTGTACGCTATAGCAATTATTAATCACGTCTGCAAAGCTCAATTTTTGTAATTGAACAAAGCCACAAATTGCAGAAAAAATATGATTATTTATTGCTCTTTTATTGCGAACCTGGAACCGCTCAATATTACACACCTGCTTTATTGCCCGATGATATTGCTCAATCTGCCAATGCCTGTCATGTTGTTCGGTAAATGCTTTCTTGTCAAAAACAGCGGTTTTTTCTTCATCAGGTAGTGAACTTATGTAATGGCGAACTTGTTCTTTCAAGGTCGTCCGAAATAATTTCACATACCCAAAATTTTTGAGCCAAACCATTAAGCCGTCTTCCGGGATTTCTAATTGCCTGACTTGAACCCATGAACCTTTTTCAACAGAGACTAATCGATTACCTTCCACTGCAAAGAATAATCCTGTCTGATGATTTCTTGTCAATTTAAGATTATCCACGCAACTGTACCAGCTATCTCCTGTTATAAAACCAGGTTCTAGTCCCCAAGCTAATACTTCGGTCAGCATGTCTTGAAAATAGTCATTTTTTGTCTTTCCTTCCGCCTTATCGACCACCCGGAAATTCAGTGGTTGGTGTTTTCCTTGAATGTCTGTGTAGTACAACGTGACAAGATTGATTCCCTTGACTGCTCTATGATGTTTTCCCGACCAAAAATAACTGACATATGCCATATATTGGCTATAAGGTTTATCAAGAACACTATCGTCAACACTCAAGGTTCCGCCCTTTAAATTCAGGCTTGCGCTGGCTTCATTGTATAAATCTCGCCCAGTGTAATGCTCCCGATTTAGAAATCGATTTACGCTATCATGTGATATTGACATGACTTCTCCTAATCGTCGACAACTAGCTTGTTTCGGCTCACTTAATAAAAAACCAATATACATGGGTAATGTACAGCAGGCTGTTGAGGGGCGTGTTATTTCTCTTATCAAGGTTTGCCTTGCATTGACTTTGGGATTTTTTAAACCCATAGTTTAACATTGCCTGTCAATGCGTAACTTCTATTAAAGCTACAGCCTTTGTAAAGTATTGCCTGATAAATCCGTTGGTATTCTCATTCAGACCTCGTACCCAGAAATAACCAGGATGAAACCTCATATCCTGATTTATATATCTTCCTCATACCTGCCGTCATGAATCCGCTTTCACATTTCAGAATACTTGTTTTTGTTTTGTTAATGTCTGGCCAGTGCTTTGGCCAGACAGCTGAATTAACTAATGCCGCTTTTTTGTTTGTGGGCGAAAAGGGTCAGGATGTTCGGGCGCAAGATCCTGACCGGGCCATGATTCCGGCTTCTACTACCAAACTGGTGACTGCCTGGCTGGCTTTGAAGCGATGGGGGGTACAGCATCGATTTAAAACGCCGTTTTATTTCGATGCGGCCGACAAAGTTTTATGGATAAAAGGCGCAGGCGATCCCTATCTGATTTTTGATGAAATAAAACGTATCGCCATAAAACTGGCGGCTTCTGGCATTGATAATATTGAGGCGATTGGCATTGATGATAGTTTGTTCCGGGCTGATTTGACTGTTCCTGGTGGCAGTTTGACGACCAATCCCTACGATGCCATTCCTGCGCCTCTGGCGGCTAATTTCAATACGGTTGCCATCGCCATCCAACAAAATCATATCGTTTCGGCGGAGCCTGAAACGCCATTGACCGAATTTGCCCGCAGTCAGGCGTTTCGGATTAAAGGGACTTCGGAGCGCATCAATACCGGCCCCGAAAGACAGGATGCCGGGCGCTATTTCGCCGAGTTGTTGGCGATATTTCTACGCCAGCAGGGCGTGAAGGTAAACCACGCCATCATTTGGGGAAAACTGCCGGATAACATACCGCCTGTTTATCAACACACCAACAGCCGGACGCTTGCGGACATGATCCGTCCGATGATGAAATATTCGACCAATTTCATCGCCAATCAACTGGCCTTGCTGTTGGCGGTGGAAAAATTTGAACCACCAGTCGACTTTAACGATGTCAGGAAAACGATAGCATCCAGCTTATCCGCCCAGTTCGATTGGAAACACTTTTTCCTGGAAGAAGGGGCTGGCTTGTCTAGAAAAAACCGTCTGTCTCCCCGGCAACTTACCGAGTTATTGCATGCCTTCAGGCCCTGGCGAGACTTGTTGCCGCAGGTATCTGCCGGCATTTACGCCAAATCGGGCACATTGAATGGCGTCAGCACACTGGCCGGTTTTCTGGTCAGCGATAATGAGTGGCGACCCTTTGCGTTGATGATGCAACATTCCGTTTCGAAAAAGAGACGTTTACAGATAGTCAGGGCTTTGTCTCGTCAAACGACATTTAACACTCAATCACATTGACCGCCAAACCACCTTCACTGGTTTCCTTGTATTTGCTTTGCATATCCCGGCCGGTATCGCGCATGGTTTTGATCACCTTGTCCAGTGGCACCAGATGACTGCCAGTGCCTCGCAGCGCCATACGTGTGGCATTGATGGCTTTTACCGCACCCATCGCATTGCGCTCTATACAGGGAATCTGCACCAGGCCGGCTATCGGGTCGCAGGTCAGTCCCAGATTGTGTTCCATGCCGATTTCGGCAGCGTTTTCCACTTGCTCCGGCGTACCGCCCAATACTTCTGTCAAACCTCCCGCCGCCATCGAACAGGCCACGCCCACTTCACCCTGACAACCCACTTCCGCGCCGGAAATCGAGGCATTGGTCTGATATAAAATACCGATGGCGCCTGCGGTCAACAAAAAGCGAATCACACCTTCTTCACTGGCTTCATCACAAAATTGCCAATAATAATGCAACACAGCCGGTATGATGCCGGCCGCGCCATTGGTCGGCGCAGTCACCACTCTGCCGCCCGCAGCGTTTTCTTCGCTGACCGCCAAAGCGAACAGGTTTACCCAGTCCAACTGTCCCATCGGTAAATGGGCATACTGCTTGTCTTGTAATAATTGCTGATAAAGCTCCGGTGCCCGGCGTTTAACATTCAAACCACCCGGCAATACGCCTGTCTGCTTGAAACCACGTTGAGTACACTGTTTCATCACCTGCCATATATGCAACAATTCTTCCCGAATTTCAAAATTCTGCCGCCATGTCATTTCATTTTCCAGCATCAAGGCGCTTATATTGAATTGCTGTTCTTTACAATGCCGCAATAATTCATCACAACTGGAAAAGGCATAGGGCAGAGCCGGTTCTTCTTCATTCGCAGTAAGGTTGTCGTTTTCGCTACGGATAAAACCGCCGCCGATGGAATAATATTCTCGCTGTAATAACACCTGGCTGCCAGCGTAAGCGGTAAAACGCATGCCATTCGGGTGAGCAGGTAATGCTTGTAAACAGCTATTCATGTCCTGATCCTGGAGAAACTTGACTCGCTTTTCTCCAAGAATATTCAACTGCTGTTGCTGGTAAATGGTCTGCAAGCGTTGTTCAACATTGTCAGGGTCGATTTGCTCAGGCTTTTCGCCTTCCAGCCCCAGCAAAACCGCTTTATGTGTACCATGCCCTTCACCTGTAGCGGCCAATGAACCGAACAGTTCAATATAAACACGGTCAACTTGATGCAGTTTTTTCTCGCTTTGTAATTGCCGGGCAAACGATAGCGCCGCACGCATGGGACCAACGGTATGCGAACTGGACGGGACTATACCGATTTTAAAAATATCAAAGACGCTGATAGCCATTTATTTCCCCTTGGTATTTATGAAAGCGCTGAACAAATCATCCATGATTTGTAAGTGGCCGCAAAGCGGAAAATAGCTAACACTTATTTTTCAGTGATAATCACATCTATCCCTTCTTGTTTCAAGCGTGACTGAATAGTGGAAACAGCGGAAGGACGGGAAAAAGGACCGAGTTTAATGCGGTGCCAGACGGTGTTGCTAATGCGGACTTTTTCGATATGCGATTCAAACCCCATTAACGCCAGTTGCGCGCGGCGTTTATCGGCATCGCTGAATTTACGGAAAGAACCCGCTTGAATCATATAGGACGAAGGTTTGTTTTTACCCACTCGCTCTTCTCGCACCCGGGTTTTGATTTCATAATCAGTAACCACTGTTTCTTTCGGCAAACGGGTATAAAATTCAAAATGTGGTTTTTCTGGCATGGGCCTGGTCGTTTTGGGACTGGGCTTTTTAACTGTTTTAACCGGTTTTTGTTTGGCTTTGACCGGGATTGATTTACGCACCGGCTGTGTTTCAGGTGTTGAAGTGCGTAAAAAGTCCAGAAAACCGACAAACACCGCGATAATCAATACAACCAACAGCCATTTCCACCAGGCGACCGTGGCAGTCTGCTTGCGGCTGTTTTTTTTTCTTGGTTGTGCGCGGTGCTTGTAGTCTCTCGGCATTACATCGCCTCAGGTGCATTGATTTTCAATAATTGTAGAGCATTCGCCAGCACTTGTCTGACTGCGGCAATCAAGTTCAATCTGGCATTGCGCAATGCGGCATCATCAACCAAAAACTGATGAGCGTTATAATAGGTATGAAAATAATTGGCCAGTTCCCGCAAATATTGAATCAACTGATGCGGCTCATACTGTAAAGCTGCTCGTTCCAACACTTCTGGATATTTCGACAGTGCGGTCAATAACTGATTTTCATGCGTTTCTGTCAATAAAGGCAGATTTTCCATGCCCTGTAAAATATCTCTCTCCAGCCCCTTTTCATCCAGCTGCCTGAACACGCTGCAAACCCGGGCATGCGCATATTGCACATAATAAACCGGGTTTTCATTGGTTTTTGAGGTCGCCAGTTTCAAATCAAAATCCATATGCTGTTCGGATTTTCGCATTACATAAAAAAAGCGTGCGGCATCTTTACCGACTTCATTGCGCAACTGACGCAAGGTGACAAATTCGCCCGAGCGGGTGGACATCGGCACTTTTTCCTTGCCACGCCATAAAATGGCGAACTGTACCAGCAGAATCTTAAGTTTGCTGTCATCGCGCCCCAAAGCCTTTAACGCAGCACGAACGCGAGGAATATAACCATGATGATCCGCGCCCCAGATATTGATAATTTCATCAAAGCCGCGTTCCAGCTTGTTCAGATGGTAGGCAATATCTGAGGCGAAATAGGTTGTCTGACCATTTTCACGCACCACAACCCGGTCTTTTTCATCCTCCAGTTTGCTGGTGGCAAACCATTTGGCGCCTTCCTTTTCATAAAGAAAACCAGCGTCATCCAGTTTTTTCAGCGCCGCCTCAACTGCGCCGGATTCCATCAAACTGCGTTCGGAAAACCAGTTTTGATAGACAACCCCGAATTCTTCCAGATCCTGTTTGATATCTTCCTGGATCTGCTTTAAGCCTGCCTGAAACAAATCCTCATATTGCGCGCCCAACAATGTCTGGCTGCGTTCGATCAATGCATCGATATGCTTTTCCTTGTCGCCACCCTGGGGTTCATCGGGTGGAATATCTTCCAGTATCAGTTCAGCCGGGCGGCGGTATTCATTGCCAACACTCTGGTGCAATTGCACGGCAATATCACGAACATATTCACCGCGATAGGCATTGCTGGGAAAAGGCACAAGCTCACCACATTCTTCCAGATAACGCAGCCAGATACTGGTGGCCAGAATATCCATTTGCCGGCCGGCATCATTGACATAGTATTCCCGCTCAACTTCAAAGCCTGCCGCTTCAAGCAAATCGGCCACTGCCGAGCCATAAGCCGCGCCACGACCATGACCGACATGCAACGGCCCTGTCGGGTTGGCGGAAACAAATTCAACCTGTACTTTTTTACCCTGTCCAACCTGGCTCAAGCCATAAAGACGCGCTTGCTCGTGAATGGTTTTAACTACTTCAAACTGGGCTTCGGGGTGCAGATAAAAATTAATGAAGCCGGGCCCTGCAATTTCAATTTTGTCGATCACAGGATCATGAGGGATAACGGCCGGCAGTTTTTCCGCTATTTGTCTTGGATTCATTTTGGCCGGTTTCGCCAGCATCATGGCGAGATTGGTGGCGAAATCACCATGCCGTGCATCACGGGTGCGTTCCAAATTGATTTTTACCGCCACATCCTGAGCGATGTCACCTTGAGATTTCAAGGTATTCAATGCCTTCTCTAGCAAGGCTTCCAAGGTTTGTTTCATTGCACTTTAATCATTGTTTGGAAAAACGAGATGAATTCCAGCCCTGAAGCCGGAAATAATGTTACCGGCTATTATCCATGAAATAGAAAAACTAATAAAGACTAACCGGATCGACATCCAGTGACCAGCGTATTTTTTTGGCCGATTTCATGCCATCGATATGTAACAACATTTTATCTAACAACGCATGTAAGGATTTTCGCTGTTTGCTTTGCAACAATAATTGAAAACGAAACTGGCCAGCCTTTTTCGCCATTGGCGCAATGACCGGACCCAATATCAATACATCAGCGCAATTTTCCGCCATCAAATTCTTGACCAATTCCTGTAGAAACTGTTTTGGCAGCTGTGGATTGGCCGCCTGCACGCGTAGCAAAGCCTGAAAACTGAAAGGCGGCAGTTCCGCCAGACGCCGCTCATGCAGAGCCGCTTTGGCGAATGCCGCATAACCTTCGTTGATGATGGTGACTAACAGAGGAGGATCGGGGTGATGCGTCTGCAACAAAACCTTGCCCTGCTTTTCCGCCCGTCCGGCGCGTCCTGCCACCTGGACAATCATTTGCGCCATCTTCTCGGCGCTGTGGAAATCGATGCTGAACAAACCGCTGTCGACATCAAGAATGGCGACCAGCGTAACATTAGGGAAATGATGTCCTTTAGCCAGCATTTGCGTGCCCAGAATAATATCTGCCTGCCCCTGATTGATCTGATCCAGATAGTTTTCCAGCGAGCCTTTACGTTGCGTACTGTCCCGATCCAGCCGAATAATGGTTTTATCAGAAAATAGCGCTTTCAATGTCTGCTCCACCCGTTCGGTTCCACGCCCGACCGGCTGCAACTGCGCCGCCTGGCAGGCCGGACAAACCTGAGTCAACGGCTGCTCAGAACCGCAATGGTGGCAACGAAGCCTGTGTTCGGCGACATGTATGACCAGATTGGCGTCACATCGATGACAACGCGATACATAGCCGCAACCATGACACATCTGCACCGGTGCGTAACCACGTCGGTTTAAAAACAATAATACCTGCTCGTTTTTTTCCAGGGTCTGGTTGATTTGCCGGATCAGTTGATCCGACAAGCCGTCATGCATTTTTTTGTTGCGTACATCCAGCAGTTGAAAATCCGGTTTGCAAGCCTTACCTGCACGGGCTGGCAGAGTCAGTTTTTTCAGTCGTTTTTTCTCTACATTGTAAAGACTTTCCAAAGATGGCGTAGCCGAACCCAATACAATTGGAATATTCAGATTTCTGGCCTGCACCAGCGCCACATCCCGGGCGGAAAAACGAAAGCCCTCCTGCTGCTTGAATGAGCTGTCATGTTCTTCATCCAGGATTATCATGCCGGGGTTTTTCAGTGGCGTAAAGAGTGCCGAGCGGGTGCCTAGCATAATGGCAGCCTGGCCCGATTGCATTTTCAGCCAGGCATTCAAGCGGGCCTGATCGGTCATGCGTGAATGGCTGGAGACAATTTCAACCTGAAAACGCTGTCGAAAGCGTTGTTCCAATTGCGGCGTCAGGGTAATTTCCGGCAATAACAGCAATATTTGTTGATGCTTTTCCAACACCGGCTCGATAATCTGTAAATACACCTCGGTTTTGCCGCTGCCGGTCACACCTTCCAGCAGCCAGGCGTGAAACTCCTGGAGATTGGATGTGATGGCATCGATGGCTTGCTGTTGAGCAGAATTGGCAGATAACACCGGTTGGCGCAAAAATGCCAGCGATACATCGCTTGTCTTTTCAGTTTTCTCGACCAGCCCTTTGTCAATCAATGCCCTGACGACATTGCGCCAGTTATCATGCCATTCACTGAGCTGGCTTTGTTGCAGCTCTCCTCGATGCTGCTGGAACCAGCTTAACAACGCCTGCTGACGCCTGGCGCGATTTAATGTATCCAGGTCTGTTTCAAGGCCTGTTTCCGTCAACCGATAACGGTATTCCACAATCTGTTTGACAGCTTTCCCTTTACGCAAGGCGACAGGTAGCGCTGTCAAAAAAACTTCACCAATCGGGTGATGATAATAGCGACTGGCCCAATGCATCAGCGCCAGTTGTTGTGAATTCAAAACTGGCTGCTGATCTAAAACCTGATCAATGGCTTTCAAACGGCTGGCTTCAATCTCACTATTATCAGCGACTTCCAGAAGCAAACCTGTTTTATGAGATTTACCAAACGGCACTCGAACACGAATACCTGGCTTCAAGCCTTCAGCCATAAGTTCAGCAGGTATAAGATAATCAAATAGCCGATTTAGCGGAACGGGGAGGGCAACGCGGGCAATGGATGAAGGTTTGCCCATTACCCCGGAAATGTCATCAGGGAACTGAAAACAGGTTCTTCTGCGCACAGAAGTAGCAAAAGATTTGTCTGGCGATTTTGCATAAAGAAAGCAAACCGCCATTCACGGTTTATAGGCAAATGGCGGCTTTTATACATTAAGGTGACTTGCACGTTATCATTTGTCAGCTTTCATTTTTAAATCGGCTTTATTGCCGGCTTCCAACAAAATTCTTTCCGCATCGCTGGTGTCCAGGTCTTTGTAGCGCAGATACTTTAGGCGCTGTTTAATCACGGTTAATGAACCCAGGGCACGAAGGCGGTTTTTATAAAGATTGTATTCGTAGTCACGCAGTGGCTG
Source organism: Methylomarinum sp. (assembly GCA_965277025.1). Taxonomy (GTDB): domain Bacteria; phylum Pseudomonadota; class Gammaproteobacteria; order Methylococcales; family Methylomonadaceae; genus Methylomarinum. Next base: position 747,877 of record OZ255706.1, on the reverse strand, counting down.
CCTCAAGGATTTGATAATAGGTACTGATTCGGCATACTCCACTGGCTTGTCAGTATTTTGATTCTTGAGTGCTTGCAGTACTGTCTCAGTCAACTCGTATTGCGATTCTTCCGTAAACAGCGCAAGGCCTCCACCACTAAACAGCAAAAAAGCAACTAAAATCAACGCTGCCAATACAGCCATGTGAATTTTGTTTATCCCTTGTTTGAGCGATAACAAATCAGCTAGATTAGAAAGATTCATAATAGTTATTTCTGATAAATGAGTTCAGGGTCTTTTAGTACCGGGTCCACTGCCTGCCAACGCCCATCTCTTAAATGATGATAAAAACAGCTTTCCCGACCAGTGTGACAAGCAATACCACCTTCCTGTTCAATCTGGAGCAGTAAAACGTCTTTATCGCAATCCAGTTGAATATCCAGCACTTTTTGCCGGTGTCCGGATTCTTCGCCTTTACGCCAGAGTCTCTGACGAGACCGTGACCAATAAACCGCATAGCCTGTATCTACAGTCATAGCCAGGGCTTCCCTGTTCATCCAGGCGAACATCACCACCCGGCCGGTATCAGCCGATTGCGCAATAACCGGCAGCAGGCCATCTTCTGTCCATTGAATTTCGTCCAGCCAATCGGTCATGACAAGCGTACCTCGATACCGTTATTCTGCATATGCTGTTTGGCCTGCTCGATGGTATATTCAGCAAAATGAAAAATACTGGCCGCCAGAACCGCATCGGCCTTGCCTTTGATAACGCCCTCCACCAAATGATCCAGATTGCCGACGCCGCCTGATGCAATTACCGGGACGGTAACAGCATCGCTGATGGTGCGGGTCAATTCCAGATCGAAACCAATCTTGGTGCCATCGCGGTCCATGCTGGTCAACAGGATTTCACCAGCCCCGTAATCAGTCATTTTGATTGCCCATTGGACGGCATCGATGCCTGTCGGTTTACGGCCGCCATGGGTAAAAATTTCCCAGCGATCAGGTTCACCTGGCTGGCTGACTTTTTTGGCGTCGATGGCGACAACTATGCATTGCGAGCCGAATTTTTCCGCCGCCTCGCGCACAAATTCAGGATTGAACACCGCCGCGCTGTTGATGCCAACCTTATCTGCACCGGCATTCAGCATGGTGCGAATATCATCGAGTTTGCGGATGCCGCCGCCCACGGTCAACGGAATAAACACCTCGCTGGCGACCTGTTCAACGACATGCACCATAGTGTCGCGGTCATCGTGAGTGGCGGTAATATCCAGAAAGGTAATCTCATCCGCCCCTTCGCGATCATAGCGGCTGGCGATTTCAACAGGATCGCCGGCATCACGAATATCGACAAATTTGACGCCTTTAACCACGCGGCCGTTATCGACATCCAGACAGGGAATAATGCGTTTGGCCAGACTCATGCGAAACTTTCCGCCAGTTTTTCGGCTTCCGCGAAATCCAGCGTGCCTTCATAAATAGCGCGTCCGGTAATCGCTCCCATAATGCCATCTTCAGCCACCTCGCCCAGGGCGCGTATATCATCCATATTGGTGATGCCGCCTGAGGCAATGACGGGAATACGAATCTCCCGTGCCAGTTTGGCCGTGGCTTCGACATTGACGCCCTGCATCATGCCATCGCGGGAAATATCGGTATATATAATTGCTTCCACGCCATAGTCTTCAAATTTCTGCGCCATATCGATAACATCATGGCGCGACAATTTGGACCAGCCATCGACAGCAACCTTGCCGTCTTTGGCATCCAGTCCGACAATGATATGGCCGGGGAATTCCAGCGCCACATCGCGGACAAAATGGGGTTCGCTGACGGCTTTGGTACCGATAATGACATATTGCACCCCGACATTCAGGTATTCCTGAATAGTGTCTTCATCACGAATGCCGCCACCGATTTGTACCGGCACATCGGGAAAACGTTCGGCAATTGCATTGATAATCTCTGCATTGACAGGCTTACCGGCAAAAGCACCGTCCAGATCAACCAGATGAATCCGTCTGGCGCCGGCATCCACCCAACGGGCGGCAACCTCAAGCGGATCATCAGAAAAAACCGTGTCATCTTCCATTCTGCCCTGCCGCAGGCGCACACATTTTCCTTCTTTTAAATCGATAGCGGGAATCAATAACATAACAACAATCTCAGGGTATTTTCAGAGGGTCTATTTAGAAGGGATTTAGCTGGAGCCATCCCAGTGGAGAAAATTATGCAATAACTGCAATCCTGTTTTTTGACTTTTTTCAGGATGAAACTGTACCGCGAACAGCTTGTCTTTGCCAATAGCACAGCTGAATTCATGCCCATATTCGCTGCTGGCGAAACTGTGTTCAGCATGATCCGGTTTGGCGAAATAGCTGTGGACAAAATAAAAACGGCTGTTATCAGGAATATTCCGCCATAAAGGATGGGCTTTTTGCCTGACTTGATTCCAACCCATATGGGGAATCTTCAAGTGCGCACCCTGACTATCGGTCATATCCTTGTCAAAGTGCAGTACATGGCCAGGAATAATATTCAAACAATCTGTATGCTGGTTTTCTTCGCTGTCGGTCAGCAGGGCCTGCATTCCCAAACAGATTCCCAGCAGCGGTTTTTCCGTGATTACCTGGCGAATAACCTCATCCAGGCCGGTTTGTTCCAGCGCCTGCATACAATCTCGCATGGCGCCTACACCGGGAAACACCACGCGGTCGGCATTCAGGATACTTTCGGCGTCGGAAACAACCAGAACATTGACATTTGAATCTGCATGCTGCAATGCTTTGGCAATAGAATGCAGATTACCCATTCCGTAATCAATAACGGCAACTGTTGACATAAAATTCAATTAAAAAATTATAAAGATCCTTTGGTGGAAGGCATCATGCCCGCCATCCGCTCATCCGGCGTTATCGCCATCCTGATTGACCGGCCAAAAGCCTTGAAAACCGTTTCGGCAATATGATGGGCATTGCCGGCTTTAAGATTATCGATATGCAGGGTAACGCCTGCATGATTGACAAACCCCTGAAAAAATTCCCGCAGCAAATCGACATCGAACGAGCCAATCATGGCGCGCTTGAATTCTACCTGATAAAACAAGCCTGGGCGTCCTGAAAAATCAATCACTACGCGGGATAAGGATTCATCCAGCGGCACATAAGCATGGCCATAACGATAGATACCTTTTTTATCACCCAGCACCCGGGCAAAAGCCTGGCCCAATGTAATGCCAATATCTTCCACCGTATGGTGAGCATCGATGTCCAAATCACCTTTGGCATGAATATTCATGTCAATCAAGCCATGCCAGGCAATCTGATCCAGCATATGATCCAGAAAAGGCACGCCAGTATTAAATTCGGCTTGCCCCTGTCCATCCAGATTGATGGAAATTTTGATTTGAGTTTCAAGCGTATTCCGCTCGATTTCGGCTGTACGTGTCATCATTGCCGAATTATAACAAAGTTTACCGCCAGAGCGGACCCCTATTTCCGCTTTATTGTCCCGAGCAAAAGAATGTCTTAAGTTTCATATGAAACCAAGCCGGTAACAGCGAAGGCTTTTATCTTTCGTAGCCCGTATGAAGCAACACGGAATACGGGAAGTTTGCAGCATCGACAACCTGGATTTCGCGTTGCTTCATCCAGGCTACTTACTTTTGATCCATTAAAAAAATGATATTATCCCGTTTAGAAACAATAGACATCAATGCTGCTCCTGAAAGATTTTGCGTGTTGGCGTGTAGGATATGTGGGGGCTGGTGAATAACTTTTTAGGTTTAAGGAACATCGCATGATACAAAATGAATTGAAGAACTTACGTCATCTGTCGATTGCTGGATTGGCTTTAGCAGCTTATGCAGAAAAAATTGCTGATGGAGGCAAATTCGAGCTAAACAGTAAAAGGTAGGTAATTCGTCCAAAAAATTTCGTAACATTTGAACCTCATTATCAACGTGTTACTAATATAGCAATCAGTCTCCGAGGAAACCCAAGTGAATATGCTGAATTGGATGAACTTCCTTTAAAAGAAGGTATGAATGGGTATTCTGAGTGTACATTTACAAGTGAAAAGCAATTAGCTGCCGCCGCCTTCTACATTCGAAGAGCAAAAGAGCTGTTTGATAGAGGCAGAAATAGAATGCAGAAGAATCTGAACTTAACAACCACCCGCTAAAAGCGGGTGGGTTCGTATTACGGACTGAAAGTCCGGATACGCGTCGACTAAACGACACGTCTTAATCAGGCTCCATCTTAAATTATCGTTTGGATTAGGTTCAAAGTGATGTTCCAAATATTTTGTTTGATCATCTCATCGGTCATTTGACCAACGGTGACGCAAAAATACCCACGCGCCCAAAAATGTCTTCCCCAGTATCGCTTTTTCAAGTGAGGAAACTCTTCGAACAGATAGCTCGAACTCCTTCCTTTGATTCGCCTCATGATTTCGCTGGGTGCCATATTCGGCGGTGCACTCACCAAAATATGGACATGGTCTCTGCTCACCACGCCTTTTATAATCCGTATCTCAAACGCTTCGCAGGTCTGCCGCACCAAGTCCCTTACTCGTTCTGCTATTTCACCTCTGAGCACTTTGTAGCGATATTTGGTTACCCAAACAAAATGGTACTCAATTTGATAAACCGTATGACTACCATATCTATAGTCCATTGCCACCTCCTTGGCCGTATTATCGCAGCTAAAGCTGACCGGCTAAAGCCGGTGGTTTAAACCTTATGATGAAAATTAAAAAAGAACCTGACCAGCTCCATCAGTGATTTTTTAATGCCAGGCCGAACCCAGGACGCTATCGAGCTAAAGACCAAAAAAACCCTGCTGACCGAACAGTTTCTGCCCAATGTCCTGGTCGATTACAAACCCGATGCCGGCACACCGATTATTTATGAGCCGCATCCAATTTATTCCAACTTGTTTGGCCGTATCGAATACATCAGCGACCAGGGAACGCTGATCACCAACTACCGTCGTATTTGTGCCGGCTCCCTGCATCGCGCCAATGGCGGCTATTTGATTCTCGATGCGGAAAAGATTTTAACCTATCCGTTTGTCTGGGAAGGGCTGAAACGGGCTTTGAAAGCGGGTCGTATCGAAATCGAGTCACCTTTTACCGAACTTGGCGTCAACACCATCACGTTAAAACCGGAAGTCATCCCGCTCAATGTCAAAGTGATTTTGGTTGGGCCTCGCGACATCTATTATCTGTTAGAAGAAATGGATAGCGAGTTCAATGAAATGTTCAGAATCCTGTCGGATTTTGATGATCATATTCCGCTTGATGATAACAATATCCGGCAATTTGCCCAGTTGATGCAGCAACAAGCCAAAAATATAGGCGCCAGGCCACTCACACGTTCGGCCATATTACGCTTGATAGAACATAGCTACCGGTTAGCGGAAAATCAGCACTATCTGTCCGCACGCATCAATGATTCACTGGAAATCATTGGTGAAGCCAATTTCCTCAGCCAGCAAAGCGATCATGAAAAAATTGATCAGCCCGATATTGATCAGGCGCTGCACGGCCGGGAAATTCGTAACGGCAGAATTTCCGAAGAAATTTTGACCGATATTCTGAATGGCGTCATATTGATTGATAGTGAAGGTGAAAAAACCGGCAAAATCAATGGCCTTACGGTACTGGAGATAGGTGGCAGCCGCTTTGGTGCGCCAGCCCGCATTACCGCGACGGTTTACCCCGGTTCCCGCGGCATTGTCGATATCGAGCGCGAAGCTGAATTAGGTCAATCGATACACACCAAGGGCATCATGATTCTGACTGGTTACCTGGGTAACAGTTATGCTCAACAATTCCCTTTGGCAATTTCGGCCAGCATCGCCATCGAGCAGTCTTATGGCCATATCGATGGCGACAGCGCCTCTTTAGGTGAATTATGCTGTTTGATTTCGGCACTAACCCACACGCCGATTAAACAAAGTTTCGCTGTGACAGGCTCCATCAATCAATATGGCGAAGTCCAGGCAGTAGGCGGCATCAATGAAAAGATAGAAGGATTTTTCAGTCTTTGCCAGGCTCGCGGCCTGACTGGAGATCAGGGGGTGATTATTCCGGCTGCCAACAAACGCAATCTGATGTTGAAACAAAGCGTCATCGATGCAGTAGCGGATAATAAATTTGCCATCTATACGGTAAAAACGGTCAATCAGGCCCTGGAACTTTTAACCGGCAAGAAAGCGGGTGAATTGAATGACAAAGGTGAATACCCCACAGGCAGCATCAACCATAAAGCGGTTGAACGCTTAAAGGAAATTTCTGAAATGGCGGAAAAAGATCACGAACATGATCACGGAGAAGATTAAACAATCTAAATCTAAGTTGGTGGGTGCTGAGGGGATCGAACCCCCGACCCTCGCCTTGTAAGGGCGATGCTCTCCCAGCTGAGCTAAGCACCCGCTTAGAAAAAACAGGCATTATACAGATTTTATCGGCAAAGAAAAGCCCTGAATAAAATAATTTATCATGACAAAAAATACTGATGATCTCATTATTTGTGATTGCACAGGCACCCGCCGCTCGAAAATTCTGGAACTGATCAAGCGTGGCGAAACTACGCTGGAGCGCATAGAAGATATTACCGGAGCTAACACCGGCTGCGGTTCTTGTGATGCGGACATTCAAAACTCATTGGATGAAAATGTTCCATCCACAACAGATGAGCAATGTAAACCGAAGAAACGTTGAACAAATCAAGGATAATTTGTTCAACGCTCGCAAAACGGACAGCAATTCCCTCGCCCAGCTTTGTCACCAATAACTTATAAATGTATAGCTCTACTATGCAAGGCAGGGCTAGCTGCTATAAACATCTTTGCTTTTATAAACTTCATCAACAACTTTCTTAAACCAACGAGGCCGAAAAATAGCGGCATATAAGCAGATCAATGTAGTTGTAGGAAAGGGCAAAAAACTGGCCACAGACATAAATAAAAGAAATAAAATGGTGTAAATACGTGTTTTCATGGATTGGTTTCTGACCTTTGTTAATGTTCTCTGGTTTCTATCTTACCTGCAGGACACGCTGGTTACAAAAGTGTCTGTCCTGCTCGGATAAAATGACAAGGGTGGATTCGCCGTCAGGCAATCCACCCTTTTAATGAGGGAGTGTTTCATGGTTCCTATGGTCTCCGTGGGAACCCATTCAGGAACGCTCCAGCGTTCCGTGACGCAGAGCATGGGAACGATACAGTAAAGAGTGATAACTTATGCGTAACATAAGTTTTTAACTTTCACACCTCTGTACATGACAAAAATTAACTTATGACAAATGAGTCTCATGTATTCCAGTGACAAAAGGTATGGGTTGCAAAAGAGCAATCACTTTTCTAATCATCCTTTTTGATTGAGAGAAGACATTAAACAACGTTGAGCGGATACAATCTAATCCATATCGAAACAGGCTTTGCGCGAGCCGCTGATGTGTTTTGGTTTTTATTGGTAACTCGCAATCATGTTTCCATTCGCCTGCTTTATGTGACCAACAGAAAGCAATAACGGGAAGTACTAACAATTTTTTGATCCGAAGATAACCGACTACACGCGTTTCCTCAAGTTTGAATCCCCGTCCTTTTAAACCGCCGAAAAGCGTTTCGATTTCCCAACGCAAGCCATAAATTTTAATCGCATCAGGGTTCAAATGCTGACAGACGATGATTAATAACTCACCATCACTCAGCCGTAACCCACTGAGATAAATTGAACAATTTCCCAAATAGCGCGCTGTTGAGAGGTGTCGTGTGCTACCCGGCTTAAGCCCATAAAACAAACGCTCTACGCGTATTCGCTGGCCTTGGGCATTGGTTGTCCTGGCGTTGTTGCGAATACGGATATAAAAGGGAATCTCTTGCTCAAACAACCAGCCCATCCATTCGTCTCCAATAAACTCCCGATCAGCCAAAAGACCTTTGATGTGATGTCGGCCAAACTGCGCAATAAAGCGTTTCATCAGCGCTATACGTTCCTTCGTATTAGAGTTGCCCCGCTTGTTTAAAGGCAACCAATACACAGGAATGGCGGCACCCCGATAAACCACGGCAAGCACCAGCAGATTAATATTGGTTTTACCCCACTTCCAATTCGTCCTGTCTAACGTCAGATAGTAATCCTGATCAGTGAAACCAAACAGTTTCATGATGAAATGAGCGACTTCATTGTAATCCAGCCAATGGTCACTGAAAAATCGTTGCATCCGTCGATATCGTGAGGAAATTTTTGCCCGACGGGGAAAGAATACGGCGAGCTGGGCCAGATTGACCGTGCTAACTGCCATCAAAGCAATTAACATACCCACAAAACAAACGATTCTTGCCTTGTTCCATTGAAAGTGCTCAGTTAATATGACGGTCAGCTCGTTGATTTGTAATGTCCCGTTATTCATATTCGCTAAAACAAAATGCGGTATTTAATTACATTTCAACGAGCTACGCTAGCTTTTAATATTTCTTGTCATGTACAGAGCTTTCACACAAAACAGTCATGAAAACATTATTACAATTTATCCTGATCAAGCTGGTGCGATTTTACCAATTAGTCATCTCGCCATTTTTGCCACCCAGTTGTCGCTACCACCCGACCTGTTCAGAATATGCATTGGAAGCGTTAAAAACACATGGTCCTTTTTATGGCGGCTGGTTGACGATCAAGCGTTTATTGCGTTGCAACCCCTGGGGCGGCCACGGCCATGACCCAGTACCGCCTAAAAAACATTAAACACTGCTCAGTTTTGCATAAGCCAGCATCAGCCATTTAAGTCCAACCGACTGAAAATTGATCTGCACCCGTTCCTGAGCGCCTTCACCTTCCACTTGCAACACCACACCTTCGCCAAATTTCTGATGATAAACTCGCTGACCCAGTTTATATTTGGCTTCACTCATGGCAATAGAGCCACTTTGTTTACTCGCTTGCGGCCGGCTTAAATTGGCGCGCAAACGAATTTCCTGTAATGATTCAGGCGGTAATTCCCGAATAAACCGGGAAGGGGAAGGGTAACTCTCCTTACCGTACAAGCGGCGTGATTCGGCGTAGGTTAAATAGAGATGCTCCCGGGCACGGGTGATGCCGACATAACACAGCCTGCGTTCTTCCTGAAGTTTGGCGGGGTCATCGGTCGATTGCCGGGATGGAAACAGCTCTTCTTCCAGTCCCACCAGAAAAACCACTTTAAATTCCAGACCCTTGGCCGAATGCAGGGTCATAAGCAGCACACAATCCTCATAATCCTGTCCTTGGGTATCGCCTGCTTCCAATGCGGCATGGGCCAGAAATATATCCAGTTCCGACAGGTTTTCTTCGTTGTCTGCCTCATAATCAAACAAGCGGGCGGCATTGACCAACTCTTCCAGGTTTTCGATACGGGCCTCGCCCTTTTCGCCTTTTTCCTTTTTATACAATTCGATCAGACCGCTGTGTTCAACCACCAGCTGAACTTTTTCAAACAATTCCAGTTCCGCCGCCTGTTCACTGAGATTGTCGATTTTGTGCATAAAGCCCTTCAGGGCATTGGCCGCTCGTGGCGTCAATTTGCCTTGTTGCAGCATCTTTTTGCCGGCCTGCCACAGTGAAATGCCTTCCGCTCGGGCCAATTGCCGGATTTCTTCAACCGTTTTATTACCGATACCCCGTGTTGGTGTGTTGACTACCCGTTCAAACGAACCATCATCGTCGCGATTGGACATCAAGCGTAAATAGGCCAGCGCATTTTTGATTTCCATGCGCTCGAAAAATCTCAAGCCTCCATAAACCCGATACGGGGTCCCGGTGGTCATCAATTTTTCTTCAAACTGCCGCGACTGTGCATTGGAACGGTACAAAATAGCTATATCATTACGTAGTCCGCCTTCGTTGACCCATTGACGGATTTTTTCGACGACAAAATAGGCTTCATCCTGTTCATTGAAAGCGGCATACAGGGAAATCAAATCCCCTTCGCCACTGTCCGTCCATAAATCCTTGCCCAATCGTTCTTCATTATTGGCGATCAACGTATTGGCCGCTTTCAGGATATGCCCGGTAGAACGGTAATTCTGCTCCAGTTTGATCAATTGATGATCGGGATAATGCTGACGGAACAAATGAATATTTTCAATTTTGGCGCCGCGCCAGCCATAAATAGATTGGTCGTCATCACCAACGACGAACAGATTATTGCGTCCTTCGGTAAGCAGGCGCAACCAGGCGTATTGAATGGTATTGGTGTCTTGAAATTCATCCACCAGCACATGACGAAAACGTTGCTGATAAAAAGCCAGCAACTCCTCATTATCACGCAACAACTCATGCGTTCTGAGCAACAACTCGCCAAAATCAACCAGCCCCGAACGATCACAAACCTGCTCATAGGCTTTATAAATAGCGATCATTTGCCGTTGAAACGGGTCGCCATCTTCTATCATATGCCGGGCGCGAAGCCCTTCATCTTTTTGCGCGTTGATATACCATTGAATCTGTTTCGGCGGGTATTTGCTGTCATCGATATTCAGATTTCTCAACAAGCGTTTGATCAAACGAAGCTGATCATCAGAATCCATCACCTGAAACGTATCTGGCAACTTTGCTTGTTTGGCGTGCCTTCTGAGCAAACGATGTGCCAGGCCATGGAAAGTACCAATCCACATCGTGCGCGTTGAAACGCGTAACAATTCTTCAACCCGCCCGCGCATTTCGGTGGCTGCTTTGTTGGTAAAAGTTACCGCCAGTATATTATCCGGCGTCAAGCCATTGACCTGGATATGCCAGGCAATACGATGCACCAGCACCCGGGTTTTGCCGCTGCCCGCACCAGCCAGTACCAAAACTGCCTGTTCCGGGGCGGAAACGGCCAGCCGTTGAGCATCGTTCAGGTTTGAAATTATTGATTGTGCATCCATGATTATTTAAAGACGGAAAGAGCCTTGGGAAACCGCTCAATATACCATTAATTTATGGTAAATTACGCGCCCTTTCTTGCACCCTAATCCCCAGATAGAAAGCTCTAAAAATGGAAAGAGCCCTGGTTGTATAATGGTTTGCGACGAAACAATCCATCACCCAATGGGTGCACCTGATGCTTATGAACATCTTACCGTATAAACTGAGCAAAACAAACGATCAACTGACCTCGCGCGCCGGTTTACTCACCATCGCGCACTTGATGCAATCGCTGCAGCTGGGTGAACATATTGATCAGGTATTCCCACTGCCCAAAAGCAATCGGGGAATCAAGCCATCGGCTTATCTTGAAACTCTGATTCTGATGCAGCATGAGGGCAGTTTTCACCTGGATGATGTGCGTCACCTCCATGACGAAAGCGCGTTGCTTTCGGTGTTGGGGATGAAACAAATGCCAAGGTCCAGTGCGCTGGGCGATTGGTTGCGATGCATGGGGCGCCAGTCAATCGCTTTCAGCGGCTGGAAAGCGGTGAACCGGCGCATTCTGGCAGCCGCTTTGCAGCGTAAAAAAAGCATTACGCTGGATATTGATGCCACCGAAATCATCGCCAATAAGCGTGGGGCGCAATGGACCTATAAGAAAAACCGCGGTTATATGCCAATGGTCGGCCATATCGCTGAGACCGGTCAGGTTGTGGCGTGCGATTTCAGGGCGGGTAATGATTCGCCAGCGAAAGAAAACCCGGAATTCATCCAACATTGCCAAGACAGTTTGCCGAAAGGTGTTCATATTAAAAAACTACGCATCGATGCGGCAGGCTATCAACAAAAAATTATCGAATACGTCGACCAACAGCCCATTCAATACGGCATTCGGGCAAAAATGAGCCGGGCGGTTAAAGAACACATTGAACAGTTGAGCGAAACCAATTGGCGGCCCATGATTCACCGCAATGGCGAGGTTAGCCAAAGCCAGCAAACGTATCGCATGCTGCATTGTATCGGCGATTATGATCAGCCGTTTACCCTGGTCATTCAGCGAATCCCCCTGAAAGGTCTGGCCTCACTGGACCTGGATGATGCGGATGGTCAGGAACAACTGGAAGACAGTCGCTACATATATCGCGCCATCGCCACCAATCGGGATGATCTGTCAGACAGCGACATCATCCACTGGTACAACCAGCGCGGCGAAGACAGTGAAAACCGCATCAAGGAACTGAAACACGACTTTGGTGGCGACACGCTGCCTTGTACAGATTTTGACGCGAATGCACTTTATTTTCATATCTGCGCACTCTCCTACAACCTGTTTGCGCTGATGCGGCAACTCTTGCCGGAAAAGTTGGCGCACCATCGCGCTATCACTCTGCGCTGGCGTCTTTATGGCATCGCCGCCAAAATCACCCGAACCGCGCGTCAACTGATCATCAAGGTCAAAGACTGCCATCGACGCCTGTTTGAGCAGGTACTGACTGCACTTGGGTCGATAGAATCACCGCCGATATAGAACATAAACAATAATAAACAGCATTCACGCACGTCGTCCCCAGGACAGGTGCGCTTTTAATCCAGCGCATTCGCCGAAAATAGCGAATTCGGCTGCGATAACACGAGGATTTGACGAAAATTGAACGAATAATCGTTGCAAACATCCCGATTATCGCCCCGGCGCAGGCTGATATCAGCTTTTTTGTGGCTGAGAGCCGAGGTTGATGGGTCTATTTGGCAGGGCCACGTCATCTAATCCGCTAACCCACTGACAAGCCTGCACTATTGGATAATTGCTGGACGTTCACCTCAGATCATGCTTGAATTCAATCACCATGATCGAAGTGGATTTGCCATGATCCCTGCCGCTGTCCGATGTCATCGTGCGGCCGATACAGCGCCATGAGCGGGCGCGCCACTGGCTGCGCCACCCGATCCCTCATCCCGATTGGAGCACACCGATGCAGAAGATCAATCTGAGCGACCTGGAGATGGCCCGGTTGCGCGAACAGCTGGGCCGCTTACCCGAACCCCGCGGTGGACGCCGTCAGCTGCACCCCCTACCGACGGTGCTGACCATCGCCCTGGCGGCCACCCTGGCCGGCGCCCGGGGCTATCTGGCCATCAGTGAGTACGCCGCCCGCCTGACCCAGACGCAGCTCAAGCGCCTGCGGGCCTATTTCGATCGCAGACAGCAACGCTTCGTCGCCCCCTCCGAGCCCACCTTCCGCCGCGTGCTCCAGCAGGTGGAGCCGGTGGCGCTGGAGCAGGCCTTTTCCGCCTGGGTCCAGGCCAGCGCACCGGCCGACGAACCCCTGGCCATCGACGGCAAGACCCTCAAGGGCGCTCGCCGGGGCGATGGCCGCCAGACGCACCTGCTCGCCGCCCTGTTCCCTCGGCAGGGCACCGTCCTGGCACAGCGCGCGGTCGAGACCAAGAGTAATGAGATCCCGGCCCTGCGGGAGCTGCTCAATCCCCTTTCCATCGAGGGGCGTGTGGTCACCGCCGATGCGCTCCACACCCAACGCGAGACCGCCCGCTTCCTGGTCGAGGAAAAGGGCGCGCACTACCTGTTCACGGTCAAGGACAACCAGAAAACCCTGGCCAACGATCTCAAGGCTTTCGACCGGGAATCCATTCCCCCCTGAGCACACCACGGTGGACAAGGGACACGGTCGGATCGAGCAGCGCACCCTTCGCACCACCGTTGCGCTCAATGCCTATCTCGATTTCCCCCATGTGGGCCAGGTCTGCCGGATCGAACGCCAGGTCACCGTGTCCAAGACCGGCAGGACACGCACAGAACAGATCTTCTGCATCACTGATCTCACCCCGGAACAGGCCGACCCCGGGCAACTGCTGGCCCTCAACCGGGGGCACTGGAGTATCGAGAACCGCCTCCATTGGGTCCGCGATGTCACGTTCGATGAGGACCGCTGCCAGGTTCGAAAGGGCCATGGCCCCCAGGTGCTCGCCTGCCTGCGAAACGCCGTCATCGGCCTGCTGCGTCGCCTGATCCGTCAGCCGCGGCAATCCATCGCCAGCATGATCCGCCATTTTGCGGCCCATCCTGCGCTGGCGCTCGCTGTCTTCCTGCGCTGACACGGCCGGCCCAGGTCGTCATCGGGGCCGACGGTGATCGGCCAGGCCCCGGTATGGCCAATGACCATGGCAAACCGCCATTCGGCGGCTTTTTGCAGCCCAATCGACCGAATATCCCGCTTCAAGCCGGGAAACCTCACTACGCCAAGGCCCTGGATCAGGCTGGTTAAGGTGTGGCCGGGGGAGAGGCGATTTAGATGACGTCGTCCTGGTCTATTTGGGGATTTGGGTTGCACATTTTTTCAGGCTGTGTATATTGGAAGGTTGACGTTGTTTTTGGTTATCATGACTTAAGGAAACGCTGAACAAATCATCCATAATTTTTCAGCACCCGCAAAACGGGGATTCGATTTCCGCTTTGCTCACTAAATATATGGCTTGTCGCCATAGATTCCCTAAACGACGTCTGTGCTACACGATAACAATAATTTTTTGCAGGAAGGTGAAATCATGAGCTTTGATGTCAAACGTTTAATTAAATTCGAACATAATGTTGGTGATCAGGAAAAGAAATATCGCTTATGGGCTGGCGGCGCATTACTGTTTATTTCTTTATTTACCGCCAGTATCTGGTTATTGCTACTGGGTTGTGTCCTGGTCGCGACTGGATACAGTGGCTGGTGCCCTGCTTATTCGGCATTGGACAAAAACACGCTGGATTCTTCTGAAGATACTAAATCAGACGATTCCAAGCAATAATGCCAGTTGTGAAAGTTTTGTAGGGTGGATTCGCCGACAGGCAATCCACCGTTTTGAAGCGGGCGTGATTTTTGACATTTTATAGCGGTTTTGGCGTGAAACCGCCCTTGTATATTAAACCCATCTGAAAAAAACACCCTCACTTTTATAATCGAGTGAAAATTGTCTTTTGCATGGAAATTTCTGCCTCTATCAATTAACCTTGGTGTAGATAATTGCTTAACATCAATTACTATGTCTAATGGTGAAGCAGGAGCGTGACAATGCGAAAAGCATACTTCGCTAACCGTAATGTTTTTTGTTCATTCCCTTGTCATTTGCAAACCACATACTAATTCTTTTCGTAACTACTCAGCGTAAATAAGTAAAAAACTGCTTGACACGATTTTAGCGTTATTTTTGATTTTCTAACGGCAACACCTGGCGCAAGAGGTTTACTGTATTAGCCTGCGTTAGTTGAGGCGTGTTGCCTTATAAGCAATGCCCGATAGCCCTGCTGCCGTGCATTTCTAAAATACGATGACGGGCAACACAGAGGCAAAAATTCGTATTTCAAAAGCCATGAGACAAGAGTCCTGTACTTAAACCCACAGGCCGTTTCATTGAAGATTGATTCCATTGATGTAGAGGCTGCCATTACCAATGCCCGGCAGCTGATTGAAGATGAAGCCGATTTATCTCCGGCGCTGTGGTCTTCGCTGGAGATATTGTTGTTGCTGGTCACGCTCTTGATGCATCGGCTCGGACTTAACAGCAGTAACAGTTCCAGGCCGCCATCAAGTGATCCTGATCGTAAAAGGAAAGCACGGGCTGGATCAAAAAAACCAGGTGGTGGACAGAAAGGGCATATTGGCACCACGCTGGTTAAAGTCGATGATCCCGATGACGTTATCTCCATCAAGATTGATCGCCGTACCTTGCCAGCCGGAAGCTACACGGCAGATGGCTTTGAAACCCGGCAGGTATTTGATATTGATATTTCACGGATTGTGACGGAATATCGTGCGCAAAGGCTTATCGATGAACAAGGTCGTCGGTTTGTTGCTCCTTTTCCCGAGGGCGTAACAAAAGCCGTGCAATATGGTGACCAACTCAAGGCGCACGCCGTGTATCTTTCGCAGTACCAATTATTGCCCTGCCAGCGCATCAAGGATTATTTTTCCGGTCAATTACAGATCCCCATCAGTGAAGGTTCGCTGGTTAATTTCAATCAACCAGCCTTTGAGAAGCTGGCATCCTTTGAGCCGATTTGCAAGCAAAGACTGGCGGCAGCTTCTGTTGTACATGCCGATGAAACGGGCATTAACATCAATGGCGCCAGGTACTGGTTGCATTGTGCTTCTAATGATTTATGGACACATTATTTTCCCCATGTAAAACGGGGCAAGGAAGCGATGGATGTCATTGGCATCCTGCCTGACTTTCATGGCATTTTATGCCACGATCACTGGAAGCCTTACTACAAGTCCCCCTTCACTCATGCCTTGTGCAATGCGCATCATCTGCGTGAACTGACCCGTGCCCGGGAGCAGGATGGACAGCAGTGGGCCAAAGAAATGGAAACCCTGTTAAAAAAGATCAATCAGGTCGTCGATGATGCAGGGGGGAAGCTTGAAGCAAGAAAAGCGGCCTGTTATCGACGACGATATCGAGATTTATTAGAGAAAGCCTCTGTACATGACAAAAAATATTAAAAGCTGGCGTAGCTCGTTGAAATGTAATTAAATACCGCATTTTGTTTTAGCGAATATGAATAACGGGACATTACAAATCAACGAGCTGACCGTCATATTAACTGAGCACTTTCAATGGAACAAGGCAAGAATCGTTTGTTTTGTGGGTATGTTAATTGCTTTGATGGCAGTTAGCACGGTCAATCTGGCCCAGCTCGCCGTATTCTTTCCCCGTCGGGCAAAAATTTCCTCACGATATCGACGGATGCAACGATTTTTCAGTGACCATTGGCTGGATTACAATGAAGTCGCTCATTTCATCATGAAACTGTTTGGTTTCACTGATCAGGATTACTATCTGACGTTAGACAGGACGAATTGGAAGTGGGGTAAAACCAATATTAATCTGCTGGTGCTTGCCGTGGTTTATCGGGGTGCCGCCATTCCGGTGTATTGGTTGCCTTTAAACAAGCGGGGCAACTCTAATACGAAGGAACGTATAGCGCTGATGAAACGCTTTATTGCGCAGTTTGGCCGACATCACATCAAAGGTCTTTTGGCTGATCGGGAGTTTATTGGAGATGAATGGATGGGCTGGTTGTTTGAGCAAGAGATTCCCTTTTATATCCGTATTCGCAACAACGCCAGGACAACCAATGCCCAAGGCCAGCGAATACGCGTAGAGCGTTTGTTTTATGGGCTTAAGCCGGGTAGCACACGACACCTCTCAACAGCGCGCTATTTGGGAAATTGTTCAATTTATCTCAGTGGGTTACGGCTGAGTGATGGTGAGTTATTAATCATCGTCTGTCAGCATTTGAACCCTGATGCGATTAAAATTTATGGCTTGCGTTGGGAAATCGAAACGCTTTTCGGCTGTTTAAAAGGACGGGGATTCAAACTTGAGGAAACGCGTGTAGTCGGTTATCTTCGGATCAAAAAATTGTTAGTACTTCCCGTTATTGCTTTCTGTTGGTCACATAAAGCAGGCGAATGGAAACATGATTGCGAGTTACCAATAAAAACCAAAACACATCAGCGGCTCGCGCAAAGCCTGTTTCGATATGGATTAGATTGTATCCGCTCAACGTTGTTTAATGTCTTATCTCAACCAAAAAGGATGATTAGAAAAGTGATTGCTCTTTTGCAACCCATACCTTTTGTCACTGGAATACATGAGACTCATTTGTCATAAGTTAATTTTTGTCATGTACAGAGAGAGAAAGCACAAATTGAATGTCCGCCACCAACCCCGTTGCCCGGTAAACCCAAACGTGGGCGCCTCAAGCGCAGTAAATCCAGAAACTTACTGGAACGGCTGATCAATTACCCGGATGATGTCTTACGCTTTATGAGAGAAATAGATGTGCCATTTACTAATAATCCCGGTGAGAATGATATCCGCATGACCAAGGTGCAGCAAAAAATATCGGGGTGTTTCAGGAGTGAGCAGGGTGCCATCACCTTCTGCCGTATTCGGGGATATCTATCCACTTGTCGTAAACATCATGTCAGTGCCTCTGAAGCGTTGGTACTGGTATTTAAGGGGAAATTACCGGAATTTACTCAGTGACCTGATGCTTTTGGTAAAATACGCTGAGTAGTTACTTCTTTTCAATTTTTGATTTAAACTGTGCCAACATTATTTCCACTCCCTGAAAATCACGGCCAACGCTTCCAGCTGCATAACGAAGTTCATGCCCGTTCTTCAGTCAGCTTTAAATTACCTGTTACTGCTTCCCACCTGGCGCTAACACTATCACCTGAGGAGAAAAAACAGGATTTTGTTCACCTGGTCAGCTTATGTGAACGTTTCGGTATTACCCCGCCGAAACAAGATGCAGATCATTTTGCGGCTTCTTTCAGTGATTTCCAATTACTATGGGAACAGCATAACGAATTTGCCACCTACACCTTTTTTGCACCTTACAGTTCTGATAAACCCTTCGCTGAACCAGCGCTAAAAAAAGCCCCTGTCGATTGGCTGGCCAAATTGCCGAGTAAACTGATGGTGGCCGCTCATGCCGAAATCATTCCGAACACACAAATGAACAATCTGGATGATATAGCCTTATTGTTTTCGGGCAATGCGCTAATCGGCGCCGAAGTAAGTGGAGGAGCTGCCTGCGTGTACACCGATTTTCGTATTCATGTCGATGGCTTTGGCCGTTTCTTGATAATAGACAAGCATTTAAAGCAAGCTCAAGCAGGACGCCTTATCCAGCGTTTATTTGAAATTGAAGTTTATCGGGTCATGGCGCTGTTGGCCTTTCCGATTGCGCGCCGGCTTGCCCCTTTTTTAAGTCAGGCAGACCGGCATTTACACGCCATTACCGCTGCAATGGCTGAAGAAGACAGCGATGACAGTCGCCTGCTGGACGAGTTGACAAAACTGGCGGCAGAAGTTGAAAACCATATTTCCAGTAACGACTACCGTTTTGGTGCTGCCAATGCCTATTATCATTTAGTCATCAGCCGCATTCAGGATCTGCGCGAAATCAGAATCCAGGGGCTGCAGACATTCAGCGAATTCATGAATCGCCGCCTGGAGCCGGCCATCAGCACCTGCCAGTCCACCATCAAACGCTTTATGCGCCTGTCTGAACGCATCAGCAACGCTGGGGAACTGCTGCGTACTCGGGTGGATGTATCCATTGAGAGGCAAAACCAGGATTTGCTCAAATCCATGAATGCTCACGCCAAAATGCAACTCAAACTGCAAAGTACCGTGGAAGGGCTGTCAATTATCGCCATCACCAGCTATGTGGTCGGATTAATTGGCTCCATCGCCCAAGCCATGAAATCGGCCGGCTGGCAAATCAACCCACCTGTCGCTGTTGGCGTCTCCATCCCGATTGTATTAACCGTCGTTGCGCTTGGTGTACGCCATATTCATAAAGTAATCCAGAAAATGGACGACGACTAAGGAAACACTGGTTTCCCTTCTGGGAAGCGCTGAACAAATCCCCTCTATTTTCAGCGACCACAAAGTGCCAATGTGACTCCCGCTTTGCTCACAAAATCAATAGCTTGCAATTATCTATTTTGACGATACATCCTTGTGACACCAGGAATCGCGAATAAACCAGCGCTTCCTCAGTCAGCCTAGAATCACCCAGATACTACCCGTCTCGAAAAGGAATCAAGGCGAAATATCGGCCATCACTTACATTATTCTGATCTCTGTCTATACTTCAAAAACACAATGCTGAGTCAAAAGTTGACAGCCTGCATCATTGTACTGTTTTTACACGATATACAGTTCTGCTTGCTTAGTCTGAATACAATCAATCATACGAGTATCCAGGCCATTAACTTTAACATGAAATGATCCATATCGAATGCGCAAGGAGTTCTCAGCCGTGAAAAGGCTGCTTATCCATATTCAATGAAGTAAGCTGGCTTACCCCGGTTGTGTTATATAACCGAATTTTATCAGCGCTCTGATCCAGCGTGGTGCATTGCGTTTGACAGCCATTTCTTCGTAGTCGATGGTCGAATCCCGGAAATACTCGCCGCGACTAATCATGAAGTAACATGTCCGCAAAAGTTTGTGAGCCAGCGCAATGATGGCGCGTTGGTGACCTCGCCTAATCGCCAGTGATGTATATTTTGCCTGGAAAACCGATCGGGTTCGGCTGGCGGCATGGGCGCATTCGCAAAGCAGGCGACACACATATGGGTTTCCTTTTCGCGTTCGTCCTGATTTGCGTTTGCCGGCAGACTCGTTGTTGCCGGGGCATATGCCCACCCATGACGCCAGCCGATCCGCACTGCCAAAGACAGTCATATCCGTTCCGATCTCAACAAGTAGCATGGCTGCTCCAATCAAATCAACACCGGGAATAGTCTGGAGCAATTGCAAAACCGTTTTCTCCTTCTCCAGTCCGGCCAGCAGTTGTGCATCGAATCTGGCTATGCGTGCTTCCAAATCCTGAATATGCTGCATCAGTTCATTCAGTACGAAGCGATGGTGCTCGCTCAACTCACCTTGCAGCGCCTCCAGTATATCGGCGCGCGGCGCTTTGAGACGATTGCTCAGGGCCACGTCATCTAACCAGATAACCCACTGATAAACCTGCACTATTGGATAATTGCTGGACGTTCACCTCAGATCATGCTTGAATTCAATCACCATGATCGAAGTGGATTTGCCATGATCCCTGCCGCTGTCCGATGTCATCGTGCGGCCGATACAGCGCCATGAGCGGGCGCGCCACTGGCTGCGCCACCCGATCCCTCATCCCGATTGGAGCACCCCGATGCAGAAGATCAATCTGAGCGACCTGGAGATGGCCCGGTTGCGCGAACAGCTGGGCCGCTTACCCGAACCCCGCGGTGGACGCCGTCAGCTGCACCCCCTGCCGACGGTGCTGACCATCGCCCTGGCGGCCACCCTGGCCGGCGCCCGGGGCTATCTGGCCATCAGTGAGTACGCCGCCCGCCTGACCCAGACGCAGCTCAAGCGCCTGCGGGCCTATTTCGATCGCAGACAGCAACGCTTCGTGGCCCCCTCCGAGCCCACCTTCCGCCGCGTGCTCCAGCAGGTGGATCCGGTGGCGCTGGAGCAGGCCTTTTCCGCCTGGGTCCAGGCTAGCGCCCCGGCCGACGAACCCCTGGACGATTGCTGGCCAGCTTCAACACATCATGCGCAGGCTGTCCTTCAATCAGCGCGTTAACCATGGCGCGCGCGGATTGCCCATGTACATCGCCGACCACCACGCCAAGCCGGATGCCGCCGTCGGTTAATACCTTGTGCAGTCTGTTCTTCTCAGCAGACAGCATCGACACCAACTTCTGTCGTTGACGTGAAATCAGGCGTAACTGCCGCATCTTTTCCGGTGGCACGAATGAACCGCGCAGCAGTCCGGCACGGGAAAGCATCGCCAGCCATTGCGCGTCGCCGATGTCCGTCTTGCGTCCCGGCACATTCTTCACATGCCGGGCATTGACGACCCTGGCGTAAATACCCACATGTTCCAAAGCTGCATATGGGCTTTTCCAGTAGATGCCGGTGCTTTCCATCACCACCTCATCCGGTGCGACAGACTGCACCCAATCGGCTAATGCACGTCGATCACGTTTGAATGCGCCAAACTGCCGATGCTCTGTCTGAATACCACCATCGGCCTGTTCAACCATGGCGCAGGCGGTAATCGCTTTTGGTGAACATCCAACCCGATGACTCGCTTGTGTATTGCAGTGAGTTCCATTTTTTCCTCCTTTACTCTATGATTGAGCCTGGAAGGTGGCGGTTGCCTGGATGATCTGCCTGAGGGCGATGTAAATCGTCAACGGCCCTTTTAACATTCGCTCTTAAAGAAGCAATCCGGGGTTCGAGTCATCCATGGCAGGCTACGTTAGCAGTCGGGCTCTAAGGCTCCAAAGTAAAGCGCAGTCTTTAACCGCCATCTTCCACAAGGAACTCTACAACATTTCATCATGCGGGGTGGCAATTCTTGCGATGATCGTTAGCCTCACTGGTCTTTCACATTAGTTTACAGGCCATCACCTGATTAACGAAGGCAACAATATGAAACCAAATATTACGCCAACTCAACATGAACGACGGCTGGGTCCAGAAGATTTTATCGTTTCCAAAACTGCCCCCTCGGGAAGAATCTCCTACGCCAATCGCATTTTCATGGAAATCTGTGGCTACCCCGAATCTGAATTACTCGATGTTCAACATAATCTTATCCGTCATCCGGATATGCCCCGTGGGGTTTTCCGGTTTTTATGGGATACCTTGAAGGCTGGGGAAGAATTTTCCGGTTTTGTCAAAAACCTGTGCGCCGACGGCAGCTTTTATTGGGTGTTCGCCAATATAACTCCGGATTTTGATGTCAATAATAAACTGCTGGGCTATTACTCGGTGCGCAGAAGGCCACCCCAATCCGCCATTGAAACCATCACCCCAATCTATCAGGAAATGCTGCGTATCGAAAAAGAATCCTCCACCCGGGATGGTCCCAATAAATCGATGGATTATTTGCTAGATATTGTCAAACAAAGTGGAAAAAAAGATTATTCCTCTCTGGTATTAAGCTTGTTTAAACCTGAAGGTGCCATATGAGCAAACAAAGTGCCAATATCCCTTTTGTCAGAACAAAAATAAATATTGTCGTTTTTTCTATTATCACTCTGCGATAGCCCAGTTTGCATTCAACACTTATCTTTCTGGTTTTTCCTGGATAAACCTGGTGCTGATGACGATTTTAATTGGAGTTTCTATCTGGCTGAAATTGTTGACCACCCAACCCTTTAATGTTTGTAACTACTCAGCGTATTTTACCAAAAGCATCAGGTCACTGAGTAAATTCCGGTAATTTCCCCTTGAATACCAGTACCAACGCTTCAGAGGCACTGACATGATGTTTACGACAAGTGGATAGATATCCCCGAATACGGCAGAAGGTGATGGCACCCTGCTCACTCCTGAAACACCCCGATATTTTTTGCTGCACCTTGGTCATGCGGATATCATAGAAGTTACGCATTGACAGGCAATGTTAAACTATGGGTTTAAAAAATTCCAAAGTCAATGCAAGGCAAACCTTGATAAGAGAAATAACACGCCCCTCAACAGCCTGCTGTACATTACCCATGTATATTGGTTTTTTATTAAGTGAGCCGAAACAAGCTGGTTGTCGACGATTAGGAGAAGTCATGTCAATATCACATGATAGCGTAAATCGATTTCTAAATCGGGAGCATTACACTGGGCGAGATTTATACAATGAAGCCAGCGCAAGCCTGAATTTAAAGGGCGGAACCTTGAGTGTTGACGATAGTGTTCTTGATAAACCTTATAGCCAATATATGGCATTTGTCAGTTATTTTTGGTCGGGAAAACATCATAGAGCAGTCAAGGGAATCAATCTTGTCACGTTGTACTACACAGACATTCAAGGAAAACACCAACCACTGAATTTCCGGGTGGTCGATAAGGCGGAAGGAAAGACAAAAAATGACTATTTTCAAGACATGCTGACCGAAGTATTAGCTTGGGGACTAGAACCTGGTTTTGTAACAGGAGATAGCTGGTACAGTTGCGTGGATAATCTTAAATTGATAAGAAATCATCAGACAGGATTATTCTTTGCAGTGGAAGGTAATCGATTAGTCTCTGTTGAAAAAGGTTCATGGGTTCAAGTCAGGCAATTAGAAATCCCGGAAGACGGCTTAATGGTTTGGCTCAAAAATTTTGGGTATGTGAAATTATTTCGGACGACCTTGAAAGAGCAAGTTCGCCATTACATAAGTTCACTACCTGATGAAGAAAAAACCGCTGTTTTTGACAAGAAAGCATTTACCGAACAACATGACAGGCATTGGCAGATTGAGCAATATCATCGGGCAATAAAGCAGGTGTGTAATATTGAGCGGTTCCAGGTTCGCAATAAAAGAGCAATAAATAATCATATTTTTTCTGCAATTTGTGGCTTTGTTCAATTACAAAAATTGAGCTTTGCAGACGTGATTAATAATTGCTATAGCGTACAGCGGAATTTATTCAACGATGTTATGGCTTCGTTTATCGACACCTTTATGCCAAATATGAATCATTTAAACCCAAAATTTCGATCTGTTGTCAATGCGTAACTTCTAGATTACTGAAAATCTTAATAACCAAACCTTGTGGGAATGGAGTAGTCAGCCATTTGGTGAAACCCAACCAAATGAGGATGTGGACAATGATAGCGTTAAGTTAAGCTATAATTTGAGGTTTCCTGGCCAATATTATGATCGAGAATCCCATAAATATTATAATTACAATAGGTATTACGACCCAGGCATTGGAAGTTATATGATGTCTGATCCAATGGGTTTATTAGGAGGGCTTAATAGTTATGGTTATGTGGATGCAAATCCTTTAATTCGAACTGATCCTAACCCGAATATTTCATCAGCCCCAGAAAAATATTCCCAAGCTGCAGACGAAACCCAACAATATCGGCAATATTGATAAATTGAAGGTTAAAGTAGTCATTTAACCGATTATTCCATTTTTCAGGCACACTTCCCCTTACCCCATTATTTATAGCGTGCCGGGAACAGCACTGTTTCAGCACTATTCCGGACAAAGGCGTTGGCTGATGGTTTGGAATAATGATTGATAAGGATAATAACTTGAGAATAGCAGTCGAATACGGCGTGTATTACGGATAACGACTGCACCGATTTTAAATAGTTTCAAGCGAATAGTGGCACACGTTGCGTGTGCCAGTTCCGTCTGTTGCAATGCGATTTTGCGAATGGCATTGATGAGTGTATAGGCCATTGTCGATAACATCAGTCGAAACTGATTGGGCCACCACAAGCTGCAACTGGTGCGATCTGCGAATAGATCCAATTGCTGTTCCTTGATGCGATTTTCCATATCTCCCCGCGCGCAATAAACCTTTTCATACAGGGCTTGCGCATCTCCTGGCAGGTTAGTCACGATATAGCGTGGGTTACTGCCCTGACTCATGTGTTCAGCTTTCAGAATAACCCGGCGTTTGCGTGTCCAGGTTTTGGCTTGATACTGGAAATCGGTAAATAAGCGTTGTGTTTTTTGTTCTGTTTGATATTGCCGTTTGGCCTGTTCAATCCAGGATTGGCTTAACCGTTGCAGGCGTTGGTTTTTAGCCAGACCCACAATATAGTTAATGCCATGTCGCTCACACCAGTTCAGCATCTTATGGCGGCAAAACCCACCATCTCCCCGGAAGGTAATGGACACATCAGGCCAGGCCTGACGTAATCGCTTCACCAGTAAAGCCAGAATCGCCCAGCTGTGTTTGGCGCCATCAATATTACCGGGCCGCAGATAACTCACCCGACACTGGTGTCCACAAAAAACATACAACGGTAAAAAGCAATAATGCCGATAATAGCCGTGAAAAAAACGCCCCTCCTGTTCACCATGAACCGGATCATCGGTGGCATCAAAATCTAAAATCAACGATTCGGGTGGTTTTTCATAAGAGGCAATGAATTGGTTCAACAGCTCTTCATGAATGGACCACATTAATCGTCTATCTGCAGATTGCTCGAATCGACACAATGTAGAAGGACTTCCCAAGGCCAAATCCTTTTCTACCGCAGTCTGAAAAGCAATATCGTTTCTGAGCGTTTCATGATCATTCAAATCATCATACACAAGCCAAGCCATAAACCCTTTGTCGGAGCAGATCAACCAACTGATGCTGAACTCGATTGGGACCTCGAAAATCATGCATCTTTTCAGCAATACGTTCAGTTAACCCTACTCGTTGATCAACCGCTCTTAACAACATGACACCGCCATCGCTCGTTATGGCTCCTCCACTAAATTGAGCTTCAATTTTACGACGCTTAAAAGAAGGAAATTCTATCTGTGTTGGGGTACAATTTGGCATGGGCAAGTTCTTGTTAAATTCCATAACCAACTGAATTTCAACAAAATTAAAGGAACTTGCCCGTTTTTTTATGAAATATCCGGGCTAAAGGCTTACTTTTTGGTTTTTTTGATGGAGGCAGTAGTTCATGTTATGCCGTGGGTCAGAGAATTGCCTGTGTTTCGGGACAAACTCCACCACCAATAGGGGGAGTACTTTTGCCGGATAGCACACTTACGAATGCGACTAAATGTAATATTAAATTTGCTGCGGCATGTTCAATTTCCTCTACATTAATAGGGGGGCTAATAAATAAGGCTGCTCTTTAGCAAGATACCAACAGTGTTTAACAGGCTGTTGAAAAACGCCCCTATGCCTCCGGCTCCAGCCCTTCATTTTGGGTTAAATTTACCTCTGGATGGCCTGATTAGCCAAGTTTTCCGGTATCAGCCGGTTTATATTGCCCTTTCGAGGCTTTATTTCCGCCTTTTGGCGGATTTCAGGCACAACGGTGCCTACGCAGTTGAATAACGCCATTGTAACAGGGTCATCAGGCGGGTCAGGTTATACGCTGCGAAGGTGAATACGGTTTGGGCAGTCACTTTTTTCACTCCGTGAAATCGGGTTTGACGTAATCCCCCAACAGTTTTGCTCCAGCCAAAGACTTCTTCGATCCGTTTACGGATTTTGAGACTGCTGTATAGCCTGGGTGCCGGGTTGTCCGCTTGTCAATCGCCGAACCTTTCGCTTTTTGAGTTACATGCGGGGTCACCTTCATGGCACGTAGTTCGGCAACGAAGTTCCGGGTATCATAGATTTTGTCACTACCCACTGTGGCACCCGCTTTTTTGACGCTGCGTTTGATCATTTTTGTCGCCGCCTCCCGCCCGGCCGTTCCTGTCGCCCGGGTCACTTCAACATCGATGACCAAACCATGGCGATTTTCCATGAGTGCATGGCCCGGAAAAGCGAGTTGGGCTTTATCGCCCTGACTTTTTTTATACATCCTTGCTTCCGGGTCCGTTGTCGATTCATGCGTGTCGTTACAGCGTTTCTCGCCTTTGAAGTTGACACTCGGATTGCGGGTGGAATCCTCCGGCGGCCGGCTCGAACCGTCTTTGGCCTTGATGCTTTTCATAGAAGCCCAGGCCTTGATTAGCGTGCCATCAACCGAAAAGTGTTCGTCGGAGACTAAATCCTGCCATTCGGCCAGGCACAGCACACGATCAAAAAACAAACGACTCACGCGCTCATTCAATAGACGGTCACGATTGGCGCTGAACGTTGAATGATCCCAAACCTCATCATCCATTGATAAGCCGACAAACCAACGATACAGCAGATTGAAATCAATGTGTTCGATCAGTTGCCGCTCCGAACGAATGGAAAACAGGATTTGCAACAAACTGGCACGGAGTAAACGCTCGGGAAGAATTGACGCCCGGCCCCGTCGGGAATACAGGTCATCGAACTCCTCATCCAGAGTAGTCAATAGAATATCGACCAAATATCGTAGTTTGCGTAAAGGATGATCACCCGGAATTCTAGATTCCAGCGTCCGATAACTGAATAATTCGTTTTGGGTATAATCAATGCCGCGCATAACAAATAAAAAATCGGGGAATATCAAATGGATTGAATCATTTTACCATAAATAACAATTAGTTATGTAATCAAATGCCAATTATGGCAACGAAACAATGCGGCCTCCAGGTTGGATTAAATCAACAGCCTGCTATACCGCATTCTTGATTATTGAAATGTTTTTAATGCTGAAATTTATTCGTTTAGGCCCCAGTTCCTTGCATACCGGGCGCTATCATTTTGAAATCGCAAAAGGAGAAGCCTGATGATTTTTGATTATGAAACATTGCGCCTGATTTGGAGGGCATTTCTCGGCTTGTTGTTAATCGGCTTCGCCATCATGGATGGTTTTGACTTGGGCGTTGGCATGCTGCTGCCATTTTTAGGTAAAACCGATCTGGAACGGCGCGTTATCATCAACGCCATAGGCCCTACCTGGGAAGGCAATCAGGTTTGGTTCGTCACCGCTGGTGGCGCATTGTTTGCGGCCTGGCCTTCGGTCTATGCGGTGTCGTTTTCCGGAATGTATTTTGCCATGCTGGCGACATTATTCGCCTTGTTTTTACGCCCGTTAGGCTTTGATTGCCGCAGTAAATTGCCCAGTCAGAAATGGCGGCAGAACTGGGACAAGGCCTTGTTTGTCGGTGCTTTCATCCCGGCATTGGTGATGGGAGTCGGATTTGGCAATTTGTTGCTCGGTCTGCCGTTTAACTTTGACAATGATTTGCGCGTGACCTACTACGGTAGTTTTTGGGCGCTGTTATCGCCATTTGCGTTGCTGGCCGGGGCGATCAGCGTCGCTATGTTTATTATGCATGGCGCGGTCTATTTGCAACTACGCACCGAAGCTGAAATTTACCAACGCTGTAAAAAAGTCGTGATCTACAGCAGTCTCATTACTGTCGCTTTGTTTTTGCTGGCCGGGTTATGGGTTTCACATCTGCCCGGCTATCATATAACTACTGAGATCCTGCCTAATGGCCCTTCCAATCC
The DNA here is from genome assembly GCA_965277025.1 of Methylomarinum sp. GTDB lineage: Bacteria > Pseudomonadota > Gammaproteobacteria > Methylococcales > Methylomonadaceae > Methylomarinum. The sequence continues at coordinate 719,575 of OZ255706.1, read as the reverse complement.
ATTATGGAAAATGGTCAAAAAAGCCGATGGTTTATGGCTGGATAATTACCAGCATTATCCCAATCTGTGGTTAGTGCCGATAACAACCTGTGTGATGGCAGTCATCACCCTGTTACTGTCGCTGATCAACCGGCCTGGTCTGGCTTTTATCAGCAGTTCGCTGGTGATCGCCGGGGTTATTCTGACTGCCGGCTGCTCTATGTTCCCTTTTCTGATTCCGTCCAGCATCGCCGCGAATAGCTCGCTGACGGTCTGGGACGCCAGCTCCAGCGCCGCGACCTTGCATTTGATGTTTTGGGTGACGCTGTTTTTCGTTCCATTGATTGTGATATACACCAGTTGGGTGTTCAGAGTTCTGCGTGGAAAAATTACGCTGGATTTCGTTCATGATAATGACCACAAACTTTATTAGGAGATCGCCATGTGGTATTTCAGTTGGATTTTAGGTGTATTGCTGGCGTGTTCATTAGGGATTATCAATGTCTTGCGGCTGGAGGCGCAAGAAGCGCTGGCCAAAGAACAGGAAGCGGTAGATCCTTTGACCCGCTTTCTGGCGCGTGAAAGCATGTTGACGCGCCTGCGCGAAAAAGTGGATAACTCAAAACGCAACGGTCTACCGTTTTCCATTGTCTATCTCAGTATCCGCGATTTCAGGAACAAACATCAGTTACCGGATCATGAAATCGACACGACTTTACTTCGGGCCTCTCCGGTTATTCAGCAGGATATCCGCGTCGGCGTTGACCTGGTCGGACGGGTCAATGATGATGACTTTATCCTCGCCTTGCCGGGCGCATCGATGGAAAAAGCGGCTGCTGTCGCGAAAAAAATTCAGCAAGACCTGTATGAATCTGTCAAGACACCCTCTGATCTACCCGTGGCTGTCACTGTCGGCGTGGCCGAATACACCCATCATCAACAGGCATTTGATGAAGACAAGCTGCTCGGTCTTGAAGAAGTGGAAGCCTTGTTGAATATCGCCATCTCACGAAGCTTTGAGTCTGATAGCGCTTAGGGTAAGATGATAGGCCTCTGAAATAGCGGGGGGCCAGGACGATGAATGATCCACAAATAGCCTTGGTGACACAGTGGCTTCAGGCCATCGGCAAACAGATTGATGATGACAAAAATGTTCTGAGTGATATGGATATCATTCAGTTTCAGGCATTGCTGATGGATAATGGCGCTGATTTGTTCCGCGCCTTTAAAAATGGTGAGATGGCGCTGGTGCTGTCAGGGTTGGTGAATCTCGCTTACAGCAGTCTTATTGCCGCCAGACTTGGCGGACTTAAAGATGATTTATCAGCGGTTACGGTTGATTGGCGATATGACGGGCTGATGATTTCCATTATGCGTAGTCTTTGCCATCATATTGATGCGTGTACTTCGGGGAAAACTCACGATTACACTACTCTGTTTGTTTTATGCAAACGATTGGTGATAGATTTTCTGAATGCCGATTTTGAAAAAGCATTTCAACACGTCCATGAAACGCATATGCAAGATCGCCATATTCCCATTTCCCAGTCAATCAATATACCGGATTTAAGTGATTGTCTTTTTGAATAAATAGTTGATTACTGATGTCCAGTTTTTTCGCTACCATCAACCGGCTCAAACATATTCAACGCTGGGGCTTGAAACGTAACTCCGTGAGCGAAAACGTCAAGGAACATAGTTTTGATGTTTGCGTCATCGCTCATCTGTTATGCGCCATCAAGAATGAATTTTATCAGGGCGATATAGATCCTGGGGAAGTCGTATTGGCGGCACTTTATCATGATGCACACGAAAGTATTACCGGTGATTTACCTACCCCGATCAAGCGTTTCAATCAGGGTATTTATGACAGCTATAAAGCGATAGAACATACTGCTGCCTGCGCGCTGATCGATACATTGCCGGCGCCATTACAGGATGATGTTTTCAATTATGTTACCGAGTCTTGTAATAAAGATGTAATGGGCCTGGTTAAAGCGGCCGATACCATCAGTGCGTATGTAAAATGCATAGAAGAAATCCGGGCCGGTAATCAGGAATTCAAAGAAGCCATGAATGATATCGAACAACGTCTGAACCTGATCGATCTACCGGAAGTGGAGTATTTTCGTAAATACTTCTTACCTGAGGTTCATTTGACAGTCGATGAGTTATATCAATCCAGCCAATCCGCCCGATAGGAAAACAATATGCCCAGCGATATTTTATTAGCTGTCATCGCCACCAGTTTTATCCAGGCTATTTTTGGCGTAGGGGTACTTTTATTTGGTACGCCTGTTTTATTGCTGCTCGGCTATGGTTTTGCCGATACCTTGAGCGTATTGTTGCCTATTTCCATCGCTATCAATGCCTTGCAAATCATCAAACATCACCCTTATATCGATGGTGAATTCGTCAAGAAAGTGCTTGTCTATACCGTTCCACCGATTGTTTTGTTTTTACTGCTGGCGACGAAACTGGCTTTCAATATCGCCCCTGTTGTTGGCATATTTTTGATTTTAGTGGCGTTGAAATCTTTTTTTCCAACGGTTGAAAAATATTTTCATTCCTTACTTCGCTATGAAAAACCTTATCTGTTGCTCATGGGAATCGTGCATGGCCTGACTAACCTGGGCGGTGCGTTATTGACCACTATCATCCATGGCAAGGCATACAGTAAAGACACGACGCGTGTTACCATCGCCGTTTGTTATGCATTATTCGCATTGTTTCAATTAGCGACACTGGTTTTGTCCGGGCAGGAATTTTTCTTGAAATGGTCTGAAAATGTGACTATTTTGCAAATTGGCATTATTGTATTCCTGCTGACAGAAGAATTTGTCTACAGCGACATTGATAATAATAAATACAGTCGATACTTTGCGGCCTTTTTATTGGCTTCAGGGTGTTTGCTGATCATAAAAACGCTATAGAGGATTATAAATATGAAGAAAATTCTGAATTACTTTCTGATAGGGGTTCTGGCCTTTATTCCAGTCGCGGTTATTTTACAAATCGTTTTATTGGTGAAAGATATTCTGACCGATATGTTTACGCTGGTTTATGGCTATTCCGATAATCTTGTTATCACCATTGCCTTGTTCCTTGCCAGTTTTTCGATTTTTGCCTATATCGGTTTCCGCGTCAGCATGGGGCGCTCTACCATTATCGCGGCCATCGACGCGATTATTCACCGCATTCCGCTGCTCAACACCATTTACCGGGTGACTAAAAAAGTAGTCAACATGTTTTCCGGTCATGAAAAACATCAAGCCCGGGAAGTCGTTTATATCGAATACCCCAAGGAAGGTTTGTGGGTGCCGGCTTATGTCACCAATAAAATCGATGATCGCTATATTTTGTTCGTCCCCACTTCGCCAAACCCAACCTCGGGTTTTACTGTCATCGTACATGAATCCAAAGTCTATAAATCGGGCATGAATATCGAACAAGCTACCAGTTTCATCATCAGCGTCGGGGTTGATTTCGACAAGATGGAAGAAGCGCTGGCGCTACCTAAATAAAGCGACTGATAAGATTGAAGGCCATAGAATTTATCATTCGAGACTGGGGTCTGGCGCCAGCTTCGTCACCTCGACAAAAAACACAAAAAGAGGCGCTGACCAATATCCCCAGGATGTTGAAACGTCGTCTGACACCATTGGCGCGAACGGTTTTTACCGCAATCGATCGTTGTGGTTTAAAGGATACCGAGATTCCATTGATTTTTAGTTCTAATCATGGGGAACTGGCTAAATCCTTTCACATGATGGAACAACTGGAGGCGGGTGAAGAAATTTCACCCACTCATTTCAGTCTTTCTGTCCATAATGCCATCGCCGGCCTGTTTAGTATGGCTTTTCACAATCATCAGGAATGCAGCGTTATCGCGCCGGGCATGGAAGGTATGGCGGCTGGGTTTATTGAGGCGGCAGGACTGTTGTATGAAGGCCATGATGAAGTCTTGCTGGTATTTTATGATGAGCCTTTGGTTGATTTTTATCCCACTGAACCTTTCTGTCTGTCAGCAGAAGAAATGGCGTTGGCGTTGCGTATTAGATTGGAGGGTGAAGGTACAAAAATCAGCATGTTATCAACACCGTCGGCATCTGAGAGTGATGATGGCGAACAAGCCTTACAATTGCCTTTACTGGCCGGGTTTCTGAGTACTGCTGCAAATGAATTGATTGTTCGAACGCCGACAAAAAACTGGCACTGGCGATTTAATGGGTAAAAAGTTGAATTATGAGTGGCGTCTGTTCGCCACCGGACTGAGTTTCAGCGTATTTGGTATCGGTGGCTTTTTGCTGTGGATCGTTTTTTTTCCTCTTTTAGGGCTTGTTCCCGGCAGTGCCGAACAAAAAACCCGCCGGGCCCAATACAGCGTACATTGCAGCTTTTTTCTCTTCATTGGTCTGATGCACCGATTGGGCATTATGGATTATCATATCCATGGTCTGGACAAACTGAATCGGCCAGGGCAATTGATTATCGCCAATCATCCTACCCTGGTTGATATTATTTTTCTGATCAGTCGGGTTCCTTACGCTACTTGCATCGTCAAAGAGAGTTTGTGGCGTAATCCATTTATGCGGGGGCCGATCATCAATGCCGGTTATATCAGCAATGGCGACAGCGAGCAGATGATTCGAGATTGTGTCGAGCGCTTGAAAAAGGGCGCTATCGTCATTATGTTTCCTGAAGGAACCCGTAGTATTAAAGGACAGGCTTTTAAATTTCAACGCGGTGCGGCACGCATTGCCTTGCGAGCCAACTGCATATTGACGCCGGTAACTTTAAGCTGTCATCCACCTACCTTGTCCAAACAGGACAAATGGCACCATATCCCGGAACAAAAATTTCATTTGGGAATGTCAGTTGGAAATGATATTGTGCTGGAAAATTTCAGCAATATAACGCCGGAAAGCATTGCTGTCAGACGGCTTACCCGGCATTTACAAGACTATTTTACTCACCAGCGGGAGTTGCATGAGCACCTTGGAAAATGAATTGAAACAATTGATTATCGATTCCTTGGACATGGAAGATATTCAGGTCGAAGATATCGATAGTAATGAACCTTTATTCAATGAAGGCCTGGGACTGGATTCCATCGATGCCTTGGAATTAGGATTGGCCATCAGGAAAAGATACGATGTTCGCATCGACCAGGAAAAAGACGATGTAGTTAAGATTTTTGCATCGGTTTCATCATTGGCGGAATTTATCGAAGCGGAGCGATCTTGAACATGATGATAAAAGATGAAATTTTCAGCATGATTCAGCAAATTATGCAGGAAATGTTTGAAATCGAACATGATCAAGTCAATTTGAGCTCGCGTTTATATGAAGACCTGGATTTTGATAGTATTGATGCGGTCGATATGATCGTCAAACTGAAAGAAGTAACCGGTAAAGCAGTGCAGGCCGAGGATTTTAAAAATGCCCGCACAGTCGATGATGTTGTCGAAGCAGTGTATAAACTGGTTAACGACTGACTTGGCGTGAAAAAAGCACTGGCGAAACTGGTAGGGCTGTTATCGGTCTTATATCCTGTCATTCTGTTTTTTGCTTTGCCATATTTTGAGACTTGGCAGCTTGCTGTTGGTTTACTTGTATTATTGACGCTCCGCTTTTTCAGTCAACGTGACAAGCAATCAAGTGACCTGGCTTTGTGGCTGCTGGCGGTATTATTTTGTTCTTATGCGGCCTGGTATAATGAAGTCGATGCTTTACGTTTTTATCCAGTGCTGATTAACTTCGTTTTATTGTTTTGGTTTGCCGGCAGCCTGCGTTTACCACCGCCTGTCATCGAGCGGTTGGCGCGATTGCAACACCCTGATTTACCACCGGAAGGGATACGTTATACACGAAAAGTCACCCAGGTCTGGTGTGTATTCTTTCTAATCAACGGACTGGCGGCTTTATACACGGCATTATGGTGCAGTATGGCTTGTTGGATATTGTACAACGGCGTTATCGCTTATGTTTTAATGGCATTGTTAATGGCCATCGAGTATCTGATTCGCCTGAAAACTCAAGCCCATGTCCGTTGATTCCCTTGCCACTTCGCTTGTCAGCCGTCCGGACGGGCATATAGTCTGTTTTCATCAAAAACAAGAGATTGTTCAGAGCCGGTTTATTGCCGATATTCAGCAGCAGGCATGCTGGTTACAACAGCAAAACCATAGCGACTATGCACTTTTTTACGAATCAGCTTATCCTTTTGCTGTCACCCTTTTTGCCCTTTTCCTGGCTAAAAAGAAAATCTGGATTCCTGGCAATAACCGGCCTGCGACAGAACGAAACCTGCAAAAACAAGGTTGTCAATTACTGGGTGAATGGTCTTTAAAAAACGATATTCCCAAAGGGGCAGACAGATTGGCCAGTTTGCGCTTTGATGCCCGGCAATGTCAGTTATTTATTTATACTTCCGGATCAACCGGACAGCCAAAAGCAATTGCCAAAACGCTGGCGCAATTGGAAGCTGAAATCGAGGCACTCGAAAGGCTGTGGGGAGAGCGGTTGGCGCATTCTGTCATTGTCGCAACCGTCAGTCATCAACATATTTATGGCTTGTTGTTTAAATTGCTGTGGCCGCTGGCGGCTGGGCGCTGTTTTTACAGTACTTTGTATCTGAGTCCTGAAGCAATGTTGAATGCCGCCGCTGATAAGTCCTGCTGCTGGATTGCAAGCCCTGCACAATTAAAACGGCTGGACAGGCAAAGTCCCTGGGCGCAAATTGTGGCACTCAATGCTATTTTCAGTTCCGGTGGCCCTTTGTCAGCCGATACTGCAGAGAAAATATTGACCCAGACGGGGCGGCCTGTTATCGAAGTCTATGGCAGCTCGGAAACAGGTGGCATCGCCTGGCGTCAACAGCTTGAATATCCTTTGTGGCGGCCGTTACCCGGCGTTTCCTTGAGACAGCAGAGCGATAAAACTGTGATGACAGCACCCTGGCTGGATGGCGTCGTTATACTGGACGATGCGATTGTCATCGATGAAAAAGGCGATTTTGATTTGCAGGGACGTCGGGATAGAATTGTGAAAATCGAGGAAAAGCGTTTGTCTTTAACAGAGTTGGAACAGGTTTTACAAAAATGTAAGGAAATTGAAGCCGCCAGGGTCTTTTTATTACCCGGAAAACGTGATCGACTGGGGGCTGCATTGGTTTTGAGCACAGAAGGATTTGACAAGGCAGAGCAAATTGGTCGGGCTATTTGGATTAAAGAGATAAAACAGCTTTTGCTGCAACAATTTGAAAACGTGATGTTGCCCAAAAAATGGCTGTTTTTAAATCGCTTCCCGGAAACCACACAAGGAAAAATCGATGTTGGACTATTGTGTGCTTTACTTAATCAACAAAAAAACCGTTTCCCTATTATCCAATCAGTCTGGATTAGTGAGCATTCGGTTAAATTGAAAATAAACATTCACAGCAAACTGGATTATTTCGACGGTCATTTTCCTCAGCAGCCTATTTTACCCGGTGTCACGCAACTGGCCTGGGCCGATTATTACGGTCATTTGTTTTTTAACATAGCCAATGGATTCAGCCGGTTGGAAGCGGTCAAATTCAAAAAAACCATCATGCCGGATACCAGGGCTGTGCTGTCACTTGATTGGAAGGATAGTGTAGAAAAACTTTATTTTGATCTTTCCAGCAACAGTGATTCTTACGGCTCTGGCCGCATGATTTTTCAGGCAGACTGATGAAAATCTGTATTGTTATCCCCGTTTACAACCATCCTGAAGCCATTCAGCAGGTTGTCAGACAACTCGAACCTTTGAAATCAGCATGTGTATTGGTCAATGATGGCAGCACTGCAGCTTGTACAGCGGTATTGAAAAAACTCGATCAACAACATGAATGGGTTACCCTGCTGAATCGTCCCGACAACGGCGGTAAGGGGGCGGCCGTTATCGATGGTTTGCGTTGGGCGATCAACAATGATCTCAGCCATGCTGTGCAAATCGACGCCGATGGTCAGCATCATTTAGCCGATATCCCCCTTTTTATCGAAGCCAGTGAAAAGTATCCTGACAAGTTAATTCTGGGGCAACCGGTTTTTGGTCCTGAAGTGCCAAAAAAACGCCTGTATGGCCGCCAATTCACCAATCTGTGGATTCATATCAATACTTTGTCTCAGGCCATAGCCGATGGTATGTGCGGCTTTCGTTGCTATCCTTTAGCGGCCGTCAATACCCTTTTAAACACGGTGAAACTGGGTCAACGCATGGATTTTGATATCGAAATTGTTGTCAGACTCTACTGGCAAGGCGTCGATGTCATCAACATTCCCACTCCGGTACATTACCCGCTAGATGGTGTATCACATTTTAAAATGTTGCAAGACAATGTATTGATATCCAAAAAACACGCCCAATTGTTTTTTGGGATGTTGTTGAGGTTACCAAAGTTACTCTTCAGGTGATGAGAATTAACGAGTCCCCGCTCTGACATTAAGTGAATCACATGATCGTTAGAACAAAATCGCTACATAATCGATGACGAACATTATCTTAGATACAGTACAAAAGTTGAAACGCTCATGCCCGACTATGCTGGAATGACGCCACACGGTATTACGGCATTTTTAGTCATAATCGTTTCAGGAATATTGTTGTTTAAAAAGAGAAATGAAATGATTGAGCTGATTGGCGGGAAGATTGTTTATACCGGCAGCGGCCTTTCGTCCACCACCTGTTTCAAATTGTGCGCATAGTTCATCTGCACCGGTTCTATTAGTTAATGGTGCTCTGACGCTCACCATAAATCCATCTGAACATATTTTCGTTAAAATTGCATGGGCTTTGTCTGGCGAGTTATTGGCCAACTCATTTCCTAAAACACCACTGACCCTCCTTGCCCAGGCTGCATCCGGGAGAATAAGAACAACAATATCGTCATCTTGTAAATATGGCTTGACTGCTAAACCTCGCTCCATATCGGCTTGATAAGCCCTTTGTAGTTTCTGAAATAAGTCTTCTCGTTGCTGGATGAAATCAAAAGGACTGGAATATTTTACCAATTTTGAAAAAAGTTCAGCCGGGTGAAAATGCAGGTCTTCAATCTGACCACCATAACCATTGTAGTTGATACAAATACCTAAACGCCTTAGTTGCTCACGTTGAGAATTGTCCAAATTAAGTGATTCGGCCAGTTTGTTGGCACTGTTATCCAGATTATCGCCATAAGCTGCGACTACTGCCCATTCTGGAAACTGACCATTCAGATATTGATTAACTGATGTTACGCGGTCTTGAATTGTTGCAATTCAGCAAAAGCCTGCCGAATAGCCTTGATATATAATTTAGCCTTCAAAGCAAAATGACTGGTTTGGTGTTTTATTTTGAGACACCCCAGTTTAAAGACCGCCATAATGGCCATAAAAATATGATTGTTTTGTGTTGTTGGGGTACGAGTAGGCGACTTTGCCAACCCGGCATTGGATTTCAATGATTTATGAAATTCTTCGACTTTCCAGCGTTTCTGATAGATTGCCGCAACCTTTTTACCCGTTAATGTTAAATCACTGCACACCAGATTAACGGTTGCCGTACTGCCGTCTTTGTTTGTAAAGATTTGCCGGACAATCAGGACTTCATGTGGGTAGCCTTTTAGCCAGCCGCGTACTGCTTGTTTATCCTCTAATGCAATGTCACTGACACGGGTAAATTTTCCTTGTTTCTTGTCGTCAACGTTCAACGTCACCAGGCGATTATCCTTTAAAGCCCCAATGAAATGTTTGTCTTTGTCAACAATAAACTCCAGATTCTCTTTAGCCGTAAACCAGCTATCCATCAACACATAGCGAAATTGAAGCCGATTGTTCAAACACTGTTGAATCATCGCACGCATCAGCTCATTTTTGGTCACCGTAGCCATTCGTTTAACCTGCTTTGTTTTGATATCACAAAACTGAATCGGTTTTTTGACCACTTCAAAGGCTACGGGTATCGAAACATTGCCCGTATGATACAAGGCATTCAATAGATTGATGCCTTTGACTGACCGCCCCTGGCAATGGTCATAATGCCAACAAATGACTTCATTCTCGTCTGTCCATTGCTTCTCCTGGATTGTATCGTCAAAAATCAAACACCCTGATTCTTCTTCAATCTTCCGGACTGTTCGTTTAACCTCCAGCCAGAGGTCTTTTGATGTATACGCTCTGGACGATAAAAAACGCGTGACACTATCATGGCTAACTTCTCCATCTAACATTGACGACAAACCCGTCGCCGTCGCATAGCTCGTATTGCTGATTAAATAGTCTGTGTACAGGTCTAATTTCTCTTTGTTCATCCTCAAATTTTATCAATTATCCGGCGTAGCGCGTAACATCAGTGATTAACCAATAAACTGGTACAAACATGGCTTTGTGTATCGATCAGGGTTGTCAATCGCTTATATGTTGGAATCTCACCTGCTTGGTGGCAGGGCCACGTCATCTAATCCGATAACCCACTGACAAACCTGCACTATTGGATAATTGCTGGACGTTCACCTCAGATCATGCTTGAATTCAATCACCATGATCGAAGTGGATTTACCATGATCCCTGCCGCTGTCCGATGTCATCGTGCGACCGATACAGCGCCATGAGCGGGCGCGCCACTGGCTGCGCCACCCGATCCCTCATCCCGATTGGAGCACCCCGATGCAGAAGATCAATCTGAGCGACCTGGAGATGGCCCAGTTGCGCGAACAGCTGGGCCGCTTACCCGAACCCCGCGGTGGACGCCGTCAGCTGCACCCCCTGCCGACGGTGCTGACCATCGCCCTGGCGGCCACCCTGGCCGGCGCCCGGGGCTATCTGGCCATCAGTGAGTACGCCGCCCGCCTGACCCAGACGCAGCTCAAGCGCCTGCGGGCCTATTTCGATCGCAGACAGCAACGCTTCGTCGCCCCCTCCGAGCCCACCTTCCGCCGCGTGCTCCAGCAGGTGGAGCCGGTGGCGCTGGAGCAGGCCTTTTCCGCCTGGGTCCAGGCCAGCGCACCGGCCGACGAACCCCTGGCCATCGACGGCAAGACCCTCAAGGGCGCTCGCCGGGGCGATGGCCGCCAGACGCATCTGCTCGCCGCCCTGTTCCCTCGGCAGGGCACCGTCCTGGCACAGCGCGCGGTCGAGACCAAGAGTAATGAGATCCCGGCCCTGCGGGAGCTGCTCGATCCCCTCTCCATCGAGAGGCGTGTGGTCACCGCCGATACGCTCCACACCCAACGCGAGACCGCCCGCTTCCTGGTCGAGGAAAAGGGCGCGCACTACCTGTTCACGGTCAAGGACAACCAGAAAACCCTGGCCAACGATCTCAAGGCTTTCGACCGGGAATCCATTCCCCCCTGAGCACACCACGGTGGACAAGGGACACGGTCGGATCGAGCAGCGCACCCTTCGCACCACCGTTGCGCTCAATGCCTATCTCGATTTCCCCCATGTGGGCCAGGTCTGCCGGATCGAACGCCAGGTCACCGTGTCCAAGACCGGCAGGACACGCACAGAACAGATCTTCTGCATCACTGATCTCACCCCGGAACAGGCCGACCCCGGGCAACTGCTGGCCCTCAACCGGGGGCACTGGAGTATCGAGAACCGCCTCCATTGGGTCCGCGATGTCACGTTCGATGAGGACCGCTGCCAGGTTCGAAAGGGCCATGGCCCCCAGGTGCTCGCCTGCCTGCGAAACGCCGTCATCGGCCTGCTGCGTCGCCTGATCCGTCAGCCGCGGCAATCCATCGCCAGCATGATCCGCCATTTTGCGGCCCATCCTGCGCAGGCGCTCGCTGTCTTCCTGCGCTGACACGGCCGGCCCAGGTCGTCATCGGGGGCCGACGGTGATCGGCCAGGCCCCGGTATGGCCAATGACCATGGCGAACTGCCATTCGGCGGCTTTTTGCAGCCCAATCGACCGAATATCCCGCTTCAAGCCGGGAAACCTCACTACGCCAAGGCCCTGGATCAGGCTGGTTAAGGTGTGGCCGGGGGAGAGGCGATTTAGATGACGTCGTCCTGTGCTTGGTGGTGATCAATATATATTACTGTGGCACCTTGAGCTAAAATTCTCTGCAGATCATTTTTATTTTTAGCGAGAGAAATATCCAATACAGTCACATGGTCATTTTTATCGACCGTGACTTGTTTCAATAACTGAATATTGCGTTTAACCCCAGTAATCAATTTTGAGTCTATTGGCTGGGAAAGCCTCAATTGAACAAGCGCACAAATTCCATCGGCATCACCATTAAAAACATCAATATACATATTCAAAATTATTTTGATAAAAAATCATATGCTAGACTAACGTCTACACTATATCCAGTATCATTCAATATAAGGAGAGTATATGATTCCCGTGATTCTTTCAGGCGGTTCCGGTACCCGGTTGTGGCCCTTGTCTCGTAATCAGCACCCCAAACAGTTTTTGCCGCTGGCATCAAGCAAAACCATGGTGCAGGAGACTATATTGCGTTTGCAAGGCCTGCCTGATCTTCAACCACCGGTGGCGGTCTGTAATGAAGATCATCGTTTTATGATGGCCGAGCAATTACGGGAAATCGGTATTCATCCCAATGCGATTATTCTCGAGCCCGTGGGTAGAAACACTGCTCCTGCTATCGCTCTGGCGGCGCTGGCCAGTCAAGCCGATGATATATTGCTGGTATTGCCGGCTGATCATGTCATCACCCAGGCCGAACCGTTCAAACAAGCCATTGCTAAAGCTAATACATTGGCGGAGCAAGGTTATATGGTCACTTTTGGTATTGTACCGACAGCGCCCGAAACCGGTTACGGATACATCAAAACCGGGGACAGCATTGATCAGGCCAGTTACCGGATCGAGCAATTTGTTGAAAAGCCCGATCAAAATACTGCACAACGTTATTTGGAGGCGGGTGGTTATTATTGGAATAGTGGCATATTCGCCTTTAAAGCCGGACGATTCCTGCAGGAGCTGGGTCAATATCGACCCGATATTTTAGCCGCTTGTCAAAAGGCCATGGAGAATGCCGAGCAAGATCAAGATTTTCTCCGCCCGGAAAAGGAAGCATTTTTAGCCTGTCCTTCTGATTCCATCGATTACGCCGTGATGGAAAAAACCGACCAGGCCGCCATGATCCCATTGGATGCAGGCTGGAATGATATTGGTTCCTGGTCGGCATTATGGGATATTACCGATAAAGACAGTCAGGGGAACGCTATCAGCGGTGATGTGTTGGCGCTGGACAGTCAGGATTCGTTTTTGTTGTCGAGCAACAAATTAGTCGTCACCGTCGGGATTGATAATCTGATTGTGGTGGAAACCGATGATGCGGTGATGATTGCTCATAAAGATCGGGTGCAAGATGTCAAAGAAGCGGTAGACCAGCTTAAATAGCAACAGCGCAGGGAAGCGACTATTCATCGTAAAGTCTACCGCTCCTGGGGATATTATCATTGCATCGAAGATGGCGAACGCCATCAGACCAAACGTATTGTCGTTAACCCTGGCGCCAAACTTTCTCTACAAAAACATCATCACCGCGCCGAACACTGGATTGTCGTGAAAGGCACGGCGATGGTCACCCGGGGTGATGAAAAAATACTGCTGAGCGAAAATGAATCTACCTATATTCCATTGGGTGTGGTTCATTGTCTGGAAAACCCGGGCGTGATTCCGCTGGAAATCGTCGAAGTGCAATCAGGAAGCTACCTGGGTGAAGATGACATTATCCGGTTGCAGGATGATTATGGCCGGCAATAATCAACATTGACGACGTAACGGAAACAGACAACGAAACTCACTGCCTTTGCCCAATTGGCTTCTTATCTGCAATTGGGCATCATGGCGAATCAAAACATGTTTGACAATGGAAAGGCCAAGGCCTGTGCCATTGATTTTATAAGACCTTTTTCTGTCCACGCGGTAGAAACGCTCGGTGATTCTTGAAATATCCGCTTCGGCAATACCTTCACCTTTGTCTGAGACTTCCAGGCATAAATACTTGTTGGTGCGATACCAGCTAACGGTCACCTGGGATTCCGCTGGTGAATATTTCAGTGCATTGATCAATAAATTACTGAAAGCACTGCGTAATTCCTGCTCATCGCCGAGCAGATTATCAGTACATTTGATTTTTAGATGAACCCGTTGAGAGTTTTTATCTATGTGCGTCGCTTCCTGGCAAATTTGCCGCAGCAGTTCAGCCATATCAACACAATCCTGGTGTTTCTCCCGTGTTTCCAGCCGGGTCAGCAAGAGCAAGTCATTCACCAGGTTTTGCATCCTGTCACTTTGCTCGGACATTTTTTCCACTGAAAGTTTTATCAATGGATCACTTGAATCTTGTTCTTTTAATGTTTCCAGATAACCTTTTAAAACGGTCAAAGGTGTTCGTAGTTCGTGCGAAACATTGGCGGCGAAATCCTTGCGCATCTGTTCCAGTTTGTTGATATGGGTGATATCTTCCGCCAGCAATAACCTTTGGCCTCCGCCGTAAGGAACGATATTGATTTGCAATAATACCTGGTCATTGACAGGTGAGTTCAGTGTGATCTTGTGCCGATAATCCCGTGACAATAAATAACTGACAAAAACGGGAGAACGCAGTAAATTGATAATGTGTTGTCCATTATCTTTCTTTTTCAGGCCTAATAATTGCCGGGCTGATTTATTACTCCATTCGATTCTGTCTTCAGCATCCAGTACAACCGCAGCGTCTGGCAAAGCGTCGGTCGAACGACGAAAGCGTTTCAACATTTTTTTCAGCTTCTGTTTGCGCTCTTTTTCTTTTTTGCGAATTTTATACAAATGCAGATAGATTTCTTCCCAGATGCCTTTGGCTTTTTGGTTATCGGCCAAAAAGCCCTGGCTTAAGTTACGCTCCAGCCGGTTGATCAACAAACTTTGCCGGATCAACAAGGCTGCCAGCAATACAGTCAAGTATATTAAAAAATGACCGAAAACCGCGCCTAGGATAGAGACCAGCAAAAGCTCAAACAGTAAAATGATGATTTCCCTTCGCCAACGTATCATCAGGATTTGTCCACAGCAAAGCGATAACCAAAACCTCTGACTGTTTCAATAGCATCTTTCGCACCATATTCAGCGAGGATTTTTCTTAGCCGCCTGATATGCACATCGACGGTTCGTTCCTCGACGTACACACTACGGCCCCACACCTGATCCAGTAATTGTGTTCGGCTATATACAATGCCCGGGTGGGTCATAAAAAAATGCATCAACTTGAATTCCAGGGGGCTTACATCCAGTTTTTGTCCGTTAAAGCTTAATTCATGCTTGTCCAGCAGCAGTTCAAAACCTCCTTGTTGAATCAGGCCATCATCATTGGCAGGAGAGGCTCGCCGTAATACCGCCTTGATTCGGGCCATCAATTCCTTGGGTGAAAAAGGCTTGGTGACATAATCATCTGCTCCCAGCTCCAGCCCTTTGACTTTGTCTTCTTCCTCACCACGAGCTGTCAACAAAATTACCGGGAGCTGTTGGAGATCGGGATCTTTTTTTAAACGACGGGCAAAGTCTACGCCGCTGATGCCTGGCAGCATCCAGTCCAGTAAAATGAGATCGGGTAAAGTATCTGCCAATAGCATCTGTGCCTGTTCAGCGCTAGAGGCAGAAAAGACATGATAATCGGCCTGCTTTAGAATTATCTCCAGCATTTCCCGAATAGCTTCTTCGTCTTCGACCAGTAGAATTTTTTTTTGCATAAACGCTGTAACTAATTAAATTATTTGTCACTATAAGTCTTGTTTATGACGATTCTATGACATTGTTATTTCAATGTATAAAGAATCAGTCCTGGAACAGCGGAAGCTGTGAAGTTATCCCCAAATTCTGTGGATAACTTTGTGGATGAGATGTTGTTTAAGCTTTGAATACTGCAGCTCAGTCAGGTTTTTCTTAAATTGTACAAAAAACAACCAGATTACAAGATGTTATATGAATCAACGGGTTAATGTTTATCGCCTGATTTTAAATGTTACTGTTAGAAAGCTATCGCAAGTTATTGTTTTGTACTGTGTATAAACATGTCAATGTTGCATTCAGCCTTTGCCATTGGTTTTCATTCGCCGGCAGTCCCAAACGGATACTTTTGACAGGATCAGTAAATAAGCGTATCAGGATGCCATGTTGCAGAAAATATTGATAAATCAGTTGCGCTTGTGAAGTCCTGATCCATTGGAATAAATATGTCCCTCCTGAAGGATTCAAGCCAGAATGATTTAACAATTTATACAATCGTTGAGACTGATGGCATAACTGTTTGCGAGTATTCTGCTGCCAATCATTATCCAGTAACGCCTGCCGGGCGGCATAACGGGCCGGTCCACTAATTGTCCACGGCCCTAACTGGTTTTGCAGAATGTTCAAAAGGACAGGCTGGGCAATAACAAAACCACAACGGATGCCTGCCAGCCCAAAAAACTTACCGACAGAGCGCAGAACAATCAAGCCCTCCTGCACAGGTTCTGCTGCAAGGCTTTGTTCTGGCTGACAATCAATAAATGCTTCATCGACAATTAGCCAGCCGCCACGTTTTTTTAATGATCGATGCCAACGTAACAAATCTTCCCGATTAAAATATTCGCCAGTCGGATTATTCGGGTTAACAATGATCAGCACATCGGTTTGCTCTAAAACCGCGTCAATCTCACCGCTTTGAATGCATCGTATCAGATGGCCAGCTCGTCGCCAGTTATCCGCATGTTCTGCATAGGCAGGGCTTAATACGCTTACCCGGCTACGGCTTCGAAGCATCGGCAATAGTTGAATGGCGGCCTGACTGCCGGCAACGGCCAGAATGTTGGAATTACCATAGTAGTCGGCTGCCACCTCGATCAAACCATCGTCCTGTTCAGGCAGCCGATTCCAGCATTCTGCCGGAAGCGTCGCTACCGGCCAGCCATTGGGATTGACGCCAGTGGACAAATCGATCCAGTCTGAAAGAGGGCGATGACTGTTTTGAGCGATGCGTCTTAATTGACCGCCATGTTCAAGCAATAGACTCTCCAAGGGCAATAAAAAACAGCCACAAAAACAAACTGCGCAAGATTAAATTATTGGCGCGAAGAATATCGTCAGGACTCGATTGACGGCTTGAACCAAAATGAATTTTCTCTTTACGCTGGCCATGATAATAGGTGCTGCCGCCTAATTGCACATCTATCGCCCCGGCGCCGGCTGTCATCACAGGGCCGGCATTGGGGCTGTCCAGAAAAGATGCTTGATGACGCCAGCAATTCAATGCTTGCCGGGTTGCGCCTGTCAACGCGTAGCTCAATGCTGTCAGTCGCGCCGGTAGATAATTCAACAGATCATCCATCTTGGCGGCAAAGCGGCCGAAATAGTAATAATCACTGTTTTTATAGCCCCACATGGCATCCAGCGTATTACTCAGGCGATAAAATACAGCACCCGCAGGGCCGCCGGCTATGATAAACCAGAATATCGGCGCAAATACCGCATCCGCACCATTTTCCAGTACCGACTCGATGACCGCTTTTTGCACCTGTTGTTTATCCATCCTGTCTGTGTCGCGACTGACAATCCGAGCCACCTGCTGTTGCGCCTCTATTAGTGATTGCTCTCGTATCGCCTGATAAACCTTAAGGGCATGCAGTTTAAGACTTGAGGGCGCAATACAGACATACAGCACCAGGCTGTCAAAAATGATGGTGTAAAAACCGGATAAGGGAAGTTGGCTGAGTAACAGAGGAAAAGGCAGGGTCAGTAAAGCCCAGCCCTGCATGCCTGACAGTTTTGCTGCAAGCGGGCGTTGTCCAGGTTTCCTTAATGTTGTCTCCAGCCAGCCGGCCAAACGGCCGAACCCCACTAACGGGTGATAGCGTTTAGCTTCACCCAGTAAATGATCCAGTATAATCGCGAGTATAATACTCAAGGTAATATTCACAGGATGCGCACAATGCCATATTCCCTAGACAAATTCAAATTCTAACAGGATGATACAGAACACGTTAATGATTCAGGGCACCTCTTCAGATGCCGGAAAAAGCGCCCTGGTTACTGCCCTGTGCCGCTATTATTCCCGGCGCGGTATAAAAGTCGCTCCCTTCAAACCGCAGAATATGGCCTTGAACAGCGCCGTCACCGTCGATGGCGGCGAGATTGGCCGGGCGCAGGCGGTGCAGGCGCAGGCCTGTTTTTTACAACCGCATAGCGATATGAATCCGGTTTTGCTGAAGCCCAATTCCGATAAAACCGCCCAGGTTATCATTCACGGTAAAGCCTACAAAAACCTGTCCGCTCAGCAATATCATCATTATAAAAAAAAGGCGCATCAGGCGGTGTTAAAATCTTGGCGGCGATTAACCACGAGCTATGAAATGGTCATGGTGGAAGGGGCCGGAAGCCCGGCTGAAATCAATTTGCGTCAAGGCGATATCGCCAACACGGGTTTTGCGGAGGCTGTGGATTGCCCGGTGATTCTGATTGCCGACATCGATAAAGGCGGCGTGTTCGCCCATATTATCGGCACGCTGGAATTATTGTCCGAAACAGAACGGCAGCGTATTATCGGATTCGTCATCAACCGCTTTCGGGGCGATATCGCCATCCTGCAACCGGGACTGGACTGGCTGGAACAAAAAACCGGCAAGCCGGTGTTCGGCGTACTGCCCTATTTACACGACTTTTATCTGGAAGCGGAGGATTCGTTAAAATCCCGGATAAGGATGGAGCCTGCATCCCCTTCATTAAACATTACCATCCCGGCCTTGCCGCGCATCAGCAATCATACCGATTTTGATGCATTGATGTTGCAGAACGATATTCAGGTCAATTTCGTTAAAGCAGCCGAACAAGCGCCCGCAGCTGACCTGATTATCCTGCCGGGCAGTAAATCGGTGCGGGATGACCTGGCCTGGTTGAAACAACAAGGCTGGCCCCATTGGATTGAGCGGCATTTGCGTTATGGCGGCAAAGTGATTGGCCTGTGTGGCGGTTATCAAATGCTGGGGAAAAAGATTCACGACCCGGATGGGATCGAAGGTGAAACAGGCGTCAGCGAGGGCCTCGGCTGGCTGGATATTGAAACGACCCTGCATCGGGATAAATGTTTGCGTCAGCGTAGTGGCAGGTTATGGCGCAAGCAGACACCCGTCACAGGATATGAAATTCACGCCGGCATCTCCACCGGCGCGGACACCGAAAAAAGCGTCATTCAATATCAGAACGGCCAGACGGATGGAGCGCTTTCAGCTGATGGACAGATTATGGGAACCTACTTGCATGGCCTGTTTGATCATGGTCTGGCCAGAAAAGAAATACTGGCCTGGGCTGGTTATCAGGGGAACAATTTCACCGACCTGAATGAAAAACGCGAACAAGGTATCGATATGATCGCGGATGCATTGGAGGAGCATTTTGATTTCGAACGTTTGTCGTCCATATTACAAACATGGCGATAAAAAAAGGCGCTTTAAAAAGCGCCTTTTCAATTTACGGTAGCGGACAAATCAGGGTCGATTGGTCCGTTATTTCCCAAAGGGAATTATCGCGGTTGTACATTTGCCGCGGTTAAACCTTTGGGGCCTGATTCGATATCAAACTCCACCGCTTGTCCAGGTGTCAGCGTTTTAAAGCCATCGCCAGTGATGACCGAATAATGTACGAATACATCTTCATTACCTTCATCTGGCTCAATAAAACCAAACCCTTTTGAATTATTAAACCACTTTACAGTACCCGTTGCCATTTGGATAACTCCTTAAAATAAATCGATACAAACACAGAGTGGCAAATAAACACCTGAACGGTTTTTCCCTTGTTTTTGCCGGAAAGCATCGATACACTACCCGGCAGGACTATCTGCAATCTGTTGGCGTTATTGTACTGAGATTTTTTTTAGAATGCCATCTCTCCTTATGCTCTTAAGCATAACTATCTACACATCTTTATTTTGCTGGTTCCCAAGCTCCTGCTTGGGAATCCCGATCCAGAAGCTCCGCTTCAACAAAGCAGGATCAAACTAACTGGATAGAGTTTTCTATGGTTTTGGTTTGGGAGCTGTATTTTCGTGAAGCAGGAGCAACTTCCACAGGGAACAGGAGCTTGGGGTTTAAGCAAAAAATTCTTTGTTTTGGCGCTTTAAGAACGCAGAGCGTGAAGTTTTGACGCGTCCACGCAGGAGCATGGGTGCGATGAAAAAAGTGTAGATAGTTATGGCTCTTAAGGATACGCTGAACAAATCAGTGATCCCTTAAATGCCCTGCGCCATACGCCACCCATTTATAGCTGGTCAATTCATCGGGACCGACCGGGCCACGGGCATGGAGTTTATCGGTGCTGATACCAACCACCGAACCCAAACCATAATCACCTCCTCCTGACAGCCTTGTGGAGGCATTAATGAGGACGGAGGCGGAATCGACTTGTTGTTCGAATTGCTCGGCGTTTTTCAGGCTTCCGGTGACGATGCTGTCGGTGTGGCCTGAGCCATAATGATTGATGTGACTGATGGCTTCATCGATATCGTCAACGATTTTAATCGACAGAATCGGGGCAAGATATTCTGTTTGCCAGTCATCCTCCGTCGCCTGGGCAATATTGGGCAGAATCTGGCGAGTTTGCGGGCAGCCTCGTAGTTCTATGCCGTGCCGGGTAAAAGCCGCTTGTATGTGAGGCAACACCTGGTGCGCACTGATCCTGTCGACCAGCAGGGTTTCCAGGGCATTACAAACCTGTACGCTTTGACATTTGGAATTGACCGCCAGGGCCACTGCCTGTTCCAGGTCGGCATCATCTGCGATATATAAATGGCAGATGCCATCATAATGTTTGATGACCGGAATGCGGGTTCCTTGCGCGATACGTTCTATCAAGCCCTTGCCGCCACGGGGAATCAAAACATCGATATAAGCATCCATTTTCAGCAATTCGCTGACTGCTTCATGTCCTGGAATACCGATAATCTGGATACTGTGTTCCGGCAGCCCTGCATCTACAACGGCTTTTACCATTGTCCCGGTAAGCAAAAGGTTGGTTTGCAGTGATTCGGAGCCACCACGCAAAATCAATGCATTACCGCTTTTAATACAAACTCCGGCGGCATCGGTGGTGACATTCGGGCGGGATTCGTAAATCATGCCGATAACACCGAGCGGCACTGATTTTTTATAAACCTTGAGGCCTGCGGGGTTCGTATGGCCCTGTAATATCCGGTTTAAGGGATCGGGCTTGGCCGCGACTTTTTCCAGGCGCGACAGCATAGTCTAGAAAACTTTTTCACTGATGGTCAAGCGCTTGACCATGGCTTCTGGCAGCCTGGCCTGTTGGGCCCGGCTGACTTCTTCGGCATTGGCCGTCAAAATGGCCTGCTTTTGTTCAGACAATGCCTCAGCCATATTTTTCAGGGTCCGATTGCGGACAGTTTCACTGGAAACGGCTAACTTGCTGCTTGCAGCCCGGCTTTGTCTGGCAATTGTTTCGATATCAATGTGGTTCATTTTTTGTCCTGAATATATCGCGCTCGCATATCGATCAATGACAGTGGTTTGATGTTGGCCGCGTGACCTGCGCTGCCAAAGGCTTCGTAGCGGGATTGACACAATCTTTGCATGGCGTTCCGGGCTGCCTGGTAGATTTTTCGGGCATCCAGTTCCGCCGCATTGTCTGACTGGGCGAGAAATTGACGGATTGCACCGGTGGAGGCCATGCGTAAATCGGTATCGATATTGACTTTACGCACCCCATATTGGATACCTTCGACGATTTCTTCAACGGGGACGCCATAGGTTTCAGGTATTGCCCCGCCATATTGGTTGATGATCTTCAACCATTCCTGCGGTACCGAGCTGGAGCCATGCATGACAAAATGCATGTCGGGCAGTCGTTGTTGCAAAGCTTTTAAATGGCTGATGACTAACACTTCGCCCGTTGGTGGCTTGCTGAATTTATATGCACCATAGCTGGTGCCAATCGCTACCGCCAATGCGTCCACCTGAGTCAATTCTACAAAGGCGGCGGCTTCTTCAGGGTCGGTCAATAATTTCTGTCGGTCATCGGTATTGTTATCGATATGTTCCAGCGAACCCAGGCAGCCGATTTCGCCTTCCACCGACACGCCACAGGCATGGGCCATGGCGACCACTTTTTGGGTAACTTCCACATTATATTCAAATGACGCAGGCGTTTTCATGTCCGGCAGCAAGGAACCATCCATCATCACCGAACTGAAACCGGCCTAGATTGCCTGGGCGCAAATGGCCGGCGTGGGGCCATGGTCGCGGTGCATCACCACCGGAATATGGGGGTATTGCTCGACGGCGGCCTGCACCAGATGACGCAGAAAAATCTCCCCTGCATAGCGATTGGCCACGGCCGAGCCTTGTAGAATCACCGGGCTGTCGCAAGCATCGGCCGCCTGCATGATTGCCTGAATTTGTTCCATATTGCTGACATTGAAAGCGGGTACGGCAAAGCTGTGTTCCGCTGCATAATCGAGCAACTGTCTGAGTGATATCAATGCCATATTGGTTTCCTATCGATGGGCTGAACGGATAGCGTAATCTTGTACCGCTTGTAAAAAATGCCGCCTTTGATCGAGGCTTTGCAGCCTGTCTTCAGACACTATTGGCAGTTGTGGATAGCGTTCTGATAACCACTGAACGAACAGCCCCTGGCCATTCCGGTATTGGCCTAACGGGCCAGTCAATTTTACCCCACCGGGCCCACAACTGGGTGATCGTGATTTTAAAATAAAACCGCTCAAGTGTTTAAATGCATGTTGATAATGCTTGAAGCCTGCCAATAACGGGTCAGTCATGTCCTGTTCAGGCGCATCGAGCAGGACGCAGCGAACCTGCCTGTTCTTTATCACTAAATGAATCGCTGGCCTGGGTACGCCAAAGCCAGCCGAGACTTCAGGACAAAAAGACTGGTATTGAACGTACTCAGCCAACCAGTTCAGCAGTTCTGGCGCGGCTTGATGCTGCCCATCATAACGGACTTTTTCGCCCAGCAAACAACTGCTGACGCCGACAATAGGCTTAGACGCTTTGGCTGACACCGCCAAAAATCTCGACCAGACGTGGCAGAAAATGCGACAGTTCCCTGGACATGATGGCAAAATCGGCATCAAAGCGTTCGGCATCATTACTGATTTCAATATCGGTGACCTGGTCCTGAATCAGGTCGAGAAATTTCAGCCGCTTGACAGCCAAATTTTCGTTCAGTACAAAACTGAGCCGGTCGGTCCAGTTCAAGGCCAGCTTGATCACCAGTTTGTCGTTCTCCAAATGGTTGAGAATTTCCTGAGCGCGCAAATCATGACGCTTACAGCGAATAATACTGCCTTCATCTGATTGGGAGCGCAGTTCACACTCATCTTCGATAACGATATCGTCAGGTTCTGTTTGGTTTTTTAACCAATCGGTCATGATCAGCGCGGGTTTATCGGCCGAAGTCAGTGGCACGACCGGCAAAGACCCTAAACTTTGCCGTAGCAGACTCAGTAAGTCTTCTGCTTTTTTCGCCGAGGCGGCATCGACGATAATCCAGCCGCCTTTCGGGTCTATATAGGCATAGGTTTTGCGAGAAAAAGCAAAAGCGCGGGGCAGTAATTCAAAAATCAATTCATCCTTCAGGCGCGATTTTTCCTTACCGGATAATTTGCGCGCCTCTGTCTCTTCCAGTTCAGCCACCTTTTCTTGTAACATCTCGTTAATGACGGCAGCGGGAAGGACTTTTTCCTCCTTTTTTACACACAGCATGATGAAACCATTGCTGCTATAAGCCAGGGATTCAGCACTGCTTAACGGCGCAGTCCAGCCATATCGGCTGATATCCTGTTTGCCACAAGGGTGAAAGCGCTTTTCAGCCAGTTTTTCTTCCAGTTCCTCGAAAGAATGTGTAAAAGGTTCGGTAAAACGGTAGACTGCCAGGTTTTTAAACCACATAAGTTTCTTGTTGATTGTTTAAAAGCCGCGTATTATCGCAAAGTTATCCATGAACGTGACAAGTTTTTTACCGATTCAGAAAAGCGATGCCCGTGTGTTGATTTTAGGTTCCATGCCGGGCGTACAATCATTACAGCAACAGCAATATTATGCTCACCCGCGTAACAGTTTCTGGCCGATCATGCTGAAATTGCTTAGGAAAACTGCTGACCTGGATTATCGAAACAAAACACAGAGTTTGATCGATCACCAGATCGCTTTATGGGATGTGTTGCAAAGCTGTATTCGACCCGGCAGTCTGGATAGCGCCATCGATATGCGCAGTGTAGCGGTGAATGATTTCAACCAGTTTTTTGTCCAACACCCCAAAATCCGGGCGGTGTTTTTCAATGGACAAAAAGCCGAAGCGGTCTTTCGCCAGCGAGTTTTACCTGAACTCGATGCCGCCTTTAAACAACTCCATTACCAGCGATTGCCTTCCACCAGTCCGGCTCATGCTTCATTATCACAAGCAGATAAATACCATCATTGGCGGCAAGCGATCATGCCTTATTTATCTGGCCAGCCTGGTGCTTAATGGAAACGTGAACAAAGCAGCGATTTCCTAAGGAAACGCTGACAAATCATCCATACTGTCAGCGCCCGCAAAACGGACAACGATTTCCGCATTGCTTACAAAATCAATAGCTTGCAGCTATCGATTTTGACGACACATCCCTGTGTCGCGGGAAGCACTGATTTAATCAGCGCTTCCCTAATGAAAAAATCCGCTTGAGATGGTAAGCTGGAGAAAAATTTTGGTTACTATTATGCAACAGCAGCCCTCATCGTCAAATCAGGCCTTTATACTTGGTTTTTTTATTTTTTTAGGACTCGCCTCGCTGGGTTTTTTTATCACTCAGGCGACGCTGGATTTTAAATCCTTCAACCGCAGCGTGCGTGTCAAAGGCTTGTCGGAACGTGAATATCCCGCCAATATTGTAATTTGGCCGATACAGTTTGTAGAGGCCGACAACAAGCTGACGACACTCTATACAAAACTGGAAAACAGTACCGTCAAAATTCGGGCTTTTTTATTGAAACATGGCGTCAGCGCTGAAGAAATTACCGTTTCTCCTCCCATCATTACCGACAAACTGGCCAATCAATATGGTCCGCAGCGCATAGAAATCCGTTATTCGGCAAGACAGACAGTGACCGTGTATTCCACAAAAGTGGAGCCGGTCCGGCAACTGATGAATAAACTGGCCGATTTAGGCAAACAGGGAATCGCATTTACCGGTGGTGATTATAATGGCCAGGTGGAATATCTATTCACCCGTTTAAATGAGGTTAAACCCGCCATGATCGAGGAAGCGACCACCAAGGCGCGTGAAGTGGCTGAAAAATTCGCCGCCGATTCCAACAGTCGGTTAGGCAAAATCAAGAAAGCTTCCCAAGGCAGTTTTTCCATTGCGCCGCGGGACCAGAACAACCCGCATATCAAAAATGTGCGGGTTGTTTCGACTATTGAATATTATTTATCGGATTAAAAGATGGAATCGACAACAAACTGGGAAAGCATTCTCGTTGGGATTATGGCATTAGGCGTCGTTTTCTGGATGTGGCCGGGCGTCAAGCAGGCCATGGCACAAAGTAAAGAGGCTGAAAAAGACTGGCCGGCCTTTATCATCCCGATGTTGATGGTGGCGCTGTTTATTCTGTTTTTAATTTCCATGGTGTCTCAATAATCTATGAATGAAGAATTGTACGAGGAAGAAGGCGAGGAGCAATATGCCATTCGGCCCAATAAAACCGCTATAAAACGCGATATTGCCGAAATTGCGAAGCTCGCGGACCAGATTTGCGAACTAAGTGAACCACAAATCCACACACTGGGGTTTGAGGAATCCTTGCAAAGCGCCATTCTGGAAGCGGCTAAAATGCCGCCGAAAGCCGCCCGTAAACGTCAGCTTAAATTCATCACCGCACAGTTACGGAAGCTCAATCTGGAGCCTGTTCTGGCGCAAATAGACCGTTTTAAAAGCAAAAGCATTCATGCCGTTCGTGAACACCACCAGGCAGAACTTTGGCGTGATCGCCTGATTGGCGAAGATGGGCATGGCGCGTTGACAGAATTGCTGGAAAAATTTCCAAACGCAGACCGGCAACATCTTCGTCAGTTACAGCGTAACGCCAAAAAAGAAGCCGAATCAAACAAGCCGCCGAAATCATCCCGTTTGTTATATCGGGAAATCAGAAGCCTGCTCGAGCAGGCTGAATAAATCCAGTTGCCGGTATTTTGATGCATCGGCTTTTTGTAAAGAAGACAAGGTGACGCCCAGCAAACGGATTTTGCGTTTACCGGCTTCTGTATCCTGTAGCAATTCGTCAAAAACCTGATCCATACCTTCGCACCCGGTGATCTGGGAAGACAGGGTCCGGCTGCGCGTTATCTGAACAAAATTCTGATACTTGATTTTGATTGTGACCGTATGGGCGATCAGGTTTTTTTCGCGCATTTTTTTCAAAGCCTGCAAGAGTAATTGATGCAAATATTGTTTCACCCGAGAATAGCCGTAAATATCCTGCTCAAAGGTGGTTTCCACCCCGACTGATTTACGCGGCCGATGCGGCGTTACAGGACGCTCGTCGATGCCTTGCGCCAAATGAAAATAATAAGCACCTGATTTACCAAAATGCTGGCGTAATCCGGCCAGTGTCCAGTTTTGCAAATCTTTCCCGGTTTTGATGTCCAGTGCGTGCATTTTTTGTTCGGTGGCTTTGCCAACCCCATGAAAACGGCCAATCGGCAAACGACTGATAAAATCCTTGCCCTGTTCTGGCCGGATTAAAAACAAGCCGTCAGGTTTGTCCATATCCGAAGCGATTTTGGCCAGAAATTTGTTATTCGATACGCCGGCCGAAGCGGTTAACTCGGTTTGTTGGACAATTTCTTCTTTAATCGTTTTAGCGATCAAAGTAGCGGAATCTTTTCCGGACACATCCAGATATGCCTCATCTAATGATAGTGGTTCGACCAGGTCGGTGAATTGAGCGAATATCTGCTGAATAATGGTGGACGCCTGCCGGTAAGCCTCGAAGCGGGGTTTGACAAAAATAGCCTGTGGGCACAAACGGAACGCCTGTGAAGAAGGCATGGCGGAATGAACGCCAAATTTCCGGGCGATATAATTGCAAGTCGCCACGACACCGCGAGAATCTGGCATGCCGCCAACAATCAATGGCCGGTTGCGATACTGAGGATGGTCGCGCTGCTCAACGGCGGCGAAAAATGCATCCATATCAATATGAATAATTTTCCGGGTTGATGGTTTTGCAGGCATGAATACGCGTTATTTGTCACAGAACAAGGCTATTTTAGGGATAAATTTTCAACCGTGCTATTATTCAATTATCCAAGATTAAGATTATCTTAAATAAAGAAGTCAATATATGTAATGAAAACGCGGCCTTTAGCAGGCTGTTGATTTAATCCAACCTGGAGGCCGCATTGTTTCGTTGCCATAATTGGCATTTGATTACATAACTAATTGTTATTTATGGTAAAATAATTCAATCCATTTGATATTCCCCGATTTTTTATTTGTTATGCGCGGCATTGATTATACCCAAAACGAATTATTCAGTTATCGGACACTGGAATCTAGAATTCCGAGTGATCATCCTTTACGCAAACTACGATATTTGGTCGATATTCTATTGACTACTCTGGATGAGGAGTTCGATGACCTGTATTCCCGACGGGGCCGGGCGTCAATTCCTCCCGAGCGTTTACTCCGTGCCAGTTTGTTGCAAATCCTGTTTTCCATTCGTTCGGAGCGGCAACTGATCGAACACATTGATTTCAATCTGCTGTATCGTTGGTTTGTCGGCTTATCAATGGATGATGAGGTTTGGGATCATTCAACGTTCAGCGCCAATCGTGACCGTCTATTGAATGAGCGCGTGAGTCGTTTGTTTTTTGATCGTGTGCTGTGCCTGGCCGAATGGCAGGATTTAGTTTCAGACGAACACTTTTCGGTTGATGGCACGCTAATCAAGGCCTGGGCTTCTATGAAAAGCATCAAGGCCAAAGACGGTTCGAGCCGGCCGCCGGAGGATTCCACCCGCAATCCGGGTGTCAACTTCAAAGGCGAGAAACGCTGTAACGACACGCATGAATCGACAACGGACCCGGAAGCAAGGATGTATAAAAAAAGTCAGGGCGATAAAGCCCAACTCGCTTTTCCGGGCCATGCACTCATGGAAAATCGCCATGGTTTGGTCATCGATGTTGAAGTGACCCGGGCGACAGGAACGGCCGAGCGGGAGGCGGCGACAAAAATGATCAAACGCAGCGTCAAAAAAGCGGGTGCCACAGTGGGTAGTGACAAAAACTATGATACCCAAAACGTAACTACTCAGCGTATTTTACCAAAAGCATCAGGTCACTGAGTAAATTCCGGTAATTTCCCCTTAAATACCAGTACCAACGCTTCAGAGGCACTGACATGATGTTTACGACAAGTGGATAGATATCCCCGAATACGGCAGAAGGTGATGGCACCCTGCTCACTCCTGAAACACCCCGATATTTTTTGCTGCACCTTGGTCATGCGGATATCATTCTCACCGGGATTATTAGTAAATGGCACATCTATTTCTCTCATAAAGCGTAAGACATCATCCGGGTAATTGATCAGCCGTTCCAGTAAGTTTCTGGATTTACTGCGCTTGAGGCGCCCACGTTTGGGTTTACCGGGCAACGGGGTTGGTGGCGGACATTCAATTTGTGCTTTCTCTAATAAATCTCGATATCGTCGTCGATAACAGGCCGCTTTTCTTGCTTCAAGCTTCCCCCTGCATCATCGACGACCTGATTGATCTTTTTTAACAGGGTTTCCATTTCTTTGGCCCACTGCTGTCCATCCTGCTCCCGGGCACGGGTCAGTTCACGCAGATGATGCGCATTGCACAAGGCATGAGTGAAGGGGGACTTGTAGTAAGGCTTCCAGTGATCGTGGCATAAAATGCCATGAAAGTCAGGCAGGATGCCAATGACATCCATCGCTTCCTTGCCCCGTTTTACATGGGGAAAATAATGTGTCCATAAATCATTAGAAGCACAATGCAACCAGTACTTGGCGCCATTGATGTTAATGCCCGTTTCATCGGCATGTACAACAGAAGCTGCCGCCAGTCTTTGCTTGCAAATCGGCTCAAAGGATGCCAGCTTCTCAAAGGCTGGTTGATTGAAATTAACCAGCGAACCTTCACTGATGGGGATCTGTAATTGACCGGAAAAATAATCCTTGATGCGCTGGCAGGGCAATAATTGGTACTGCGAAAGATACACGGCGTGCGCCTTGAGTTGGTCACCATATTGCACGGCTTTTGTTACGCCCTCGGGAAAAGGAGCAACAAACCGACGACCTTGTTCATCGATAAGCCTTTGCGCACGATATTCCGTCACAATCCGTGAAATATCAATATCAAATACCTGCCGGGTTTCAAAGCCATCTGCCGTGTAGCTTCCGGCTGGCAAGGTACGGCGATCAATCTTGATGGAGATAACGTCATCGGGATCATCGACTTTAACCAGCGTGGTGCCAATATGCCCTTTCTGTCCACCACCTGGTTTTTTTGATCCAGCCCGTGCTTTCCTTTTACGATCAGGATCACTTGATGGCGGCCTGGAACTGTTACTGCTGTTAAGTCCGAGCCGATGCATCAAGAGCGTGACCAGCAACAACAATATCTCCAGCGAAGACCGCAGCGCCGGAGATAAATCGGCTTCATCTTCAAGCAGCTGCCGGGCATGGGTAATGGCAGCCTCTACATCAATGGAATCAATCTTCAATGAAACGGCCTGTGGGTTTAAGTACAGGACTCTTGTCTCATGGCTTTTGAAATACGAATTTTTGCCTCTGTGTTGCCCGTCATCGTATTTTAGAAATGCACGGCCGCAGGGCTATCGGGCATTGCTTATAAGGCAACACGCCTCAACTAACGCAGGCTAATACAGTAAACCTCTTGCGCCAGGTGTTGCCGTTAGAAAATCAAAAATAACGCTAAAATCGTGTCAAGCAGTTTTTTTACTTATTTACGCTGAGTAGTTACTAATGTTTTAGATAAAATTCACGAAGTGCTGCTACACGCCAACAAAGGCGAGTTGCATCATCGAATTACGCATACCAAAGGCATGGGAGAAGTTGGCCAAATCGCCTGGGAACTCAATGAATTTTTCGATATTGTCGAATCTTATTTCAAGGAAATCAGCACATGTTTCAAACAAGTCTCTGAAGGTAATTACGAGCGCTACGCATTGGCCGATGGTTTTCCTGGACTGTTCAAAATATCCGCCCACAATATCAACCTGGCGCTGCAAATCATGCAGGAAAATGAAATCCTGATAGTGAAAAACCGTCTGGCGGCTGGCTTACACGATTTGAACACCAGCAATCTGCTAAACAACATGAAAGCCAATCAGAATGATTTGATCAATATCACCGAGCAAATGGAAAAGGTGGAAACAATCGCTACTGAAACCGGAGAAAACGCCGAAAACAGCTTGTCAACGGTAAATCACATCGGCGCTTCATTGACGAATATCAATGACAACATTATGTCGGTCAGTAAGGTTATTTCGGCACTGATTGAAGACAGCAAGAAAGTGACCGATTCCTTGTCGATGATTACCGGCATCGCCGATCAGACTAACTTGTTGGCGTTGAATGCTTCCATCGAGGCGGCAAGAGCGGGCGAGCATGGCCGTGGTTTCGCCGTGGTGGCCGATGAAGTGAAAAACTTGTCCGAGCATGCCAAAAACGCCGCCCTGGAAGTTTCCCAAACCTTGACGTCGTTCAACCAGCGTGTGGAACAGATGTTCAAGGAAGCTGAGAATTCCACCCAATTATCACAGGAAATTATGCAGCAAGTGGGGGAATTTGAAACCCAGTTCGCCGGATTGTCCCGCTCGGCCAAAGATTCGGTGGCTTATATCAGTTACGCCAGAGATAAAAGCTTCGCCTTATTGACCAAGCTGGACCATATTATCTTCAAGCAAAACGGTTATATGGCTATAGAAGGTTCGGACGATTCACCGCAGTCTAATGCGATCAATGTTGATCATCATCATTGCCGCCTGGGTAAATGGTATGACAGCGGCTTGGGTTATGAACAATTCCGCCATACTATTGCCTACGCCAAACTGTCCGGGCCGCATAGCAAGGTACATTCATGTACTCAACAAGCCTATGAAATTTCATGCAAAAACTGGCAGGGAGGCGACAGCTTATTGCCAATTATCTTGGGTAATATGGAAGAGGCGGAACAGGCCAGTATGGATGTAATGAAGTATATCGACCAGATGGTGGAAGAAAAACATCAGCATGATTGATAGCTTGCACGGTGGCTTCGCGTCAGCAAGCCACCATTACGCCACAGAAGCGGACTGCCTCACTTTTCTGACAAATCGGCGGCTAAAACAGCCAAATAGTTTTTGATTCTATGATCTTCCAGGTCATCAACGCCGAAATCACTCATGTCATTAACGTGCCCACGCATATGTTCTCTCGCCAAATCCCACCATCCGATCGAGTCTCGCCGCACGCCGTTACTATCAAAATAAACCAGCTTTTGAGTATGTCGATAACGGTAGAGAAAAATTCCCGCTACGGGAATGCGCGTGACAATATCATTATTATTTCTAATCCGAAAACTGCGATTGGCCACTGCTTGATTAAATTGGGCGACAAACTCGCTATCGCCCACCCGCGGACTACCAAAATTATAAATGCCTTTAAAGCTGGTCCCGATCTTCGCCAGTCAGTAGCCCGGATGAAGTGAAACGGAATCCGGGATAATCGGAGTCCCCACTTCCCGTATTCCGCGTTGCTTCATACGGGCTACCGGAAATGTTTTCTAAGAGAAATGGTCTTGCAATAACGCATGCCGGCGGTTGATATTCTGAATCTAAACGCCGTTGATCTGCCGCAGCTGACCAGGCAAATTGCCTTCTGGCATTTATGATAATAGTTGTCCACGACAATTGCACCGCGGACAAACTCGAATACTCGATTCTGAGTGGTCTGGCTATTTCATGGTGTACCAAGCTGTATGATTGATTACAAGACCTGGCTATGCTCCTTGATTGCTTCTTGAAATTTATCAATTATCCAGGACGATGCGTAACATCAGTTAGAATTTGATTTATCCCGTTGATTAACATGTAGAATGGAAGTGAAACCCATCATGAAAATGCAAAAAAGTTCATATTACGATGGGTTTTAAGCTGTCGCCTCTCAGCAAAACTTGCTCCAACGTTGCCCTACCTCCTGCATCCAAGCAGTTGTACCTATCCTGTCATAACCATGTCAACACCTGCAGTACTGCTTTGTTGAAGCGGAGCTTCTGGGTCAGGGTTCCCAAGCAGGAGCTTGGGAACCAGCAAAGAAGATGTATAGATAATTATGCCTATAATTGAACATTTTGATCACAGAAACTATTCGCCAAGGTCCCGTTCAAGAACCAGGCTCTTTTTGGTCTTTTTTATCTGCTTTTTTCCACAAGCCTTGATGAGAGAAACATTGCCAGCCCCATTGCAGCCAGTTTAATAAAGCAAACGCCAGCCATAGTGACCACAATAACATCAAAACCCGGTAGACGAGTAATGGAACGGAAAGAACCGTCGCCGTGGGCAATATCTGCTGATTGCGGTCCTGATACCATTTTAAATCAAAGGCATTGGACTGATTGCCCGCTATTTGCATGTCGGGGCTGCCTAATAATCCTTGTTGCACGGCAAAAAACAAAGTGGCCAATGCCAGAATCGTCAACAGCCCCAAGCTTACTTGCAACACATTGAAACCGTTTTGCGCCAGAGTATTTTGCCGCGCCCGGTAACCCAGCGCCAACAGCCACAACACCACTAACGCTGCCGCTGGCAGTGGTATTTGACTCAAACCCTGCAATAATAAAAACCACTGCCATGAGCTGATAGGCGTCAAGCCTGTTCTGGCCAGCCCCAGCGCGACAAAAATCAAAACGATCAGCAAGCCCCAGATCAGCGTGGCAGGACCAAAATCCGGTCCCATGGTCAGCAACACCCAGCGGTCTTGTCCTAATTGAACATGGATATGATGGTTGACGCTGGGAAGCCTCAGATCGACCTGCGGGGTCTCCAGCCAGACGCCAAGCCCTTTTGGCTCCACCCAATTCAGCGTTAGTGTTTGTTCACCCGGATGAACCGGCAAGATGACTTCCCTGCCTTGTTGTTTGAGCGGGATGCTGCGGCCATCGATCAGCAAACTTTGTAACACCGCGTTAGCCGGTAACGAGATGGCATGCTGCCTGGCCTTGGAACTGTGCAGGCGCACGTTCAGATCCACTTGTTGCATGCGTTGGCCGGGTTTGATGCGAATTTCCGAATGGTCGATGGTTAAGGTTGGGCCTGCCACAGGAAGAGGTTTGCTGATCGTCAGCGTTACGCTTTCGCTCGGCCACGGTCGCCATTCTGGTAACCATTCACCCTGTGGATTTTGTTGATGAATCACCGTGATTCCGGATATTTCAACATGCCAGACCGGGCTGATTCGAGTCCGCCACAGTTCGGTCCATTGATCAGCCCTGGCAGCTTGCAACACAATTGAAGTTTGCTTTTCCAGTACCGATTGCCAACTCAAAATTTTTTGATCGGCCGCCAGAGAGAGCTGCGCCTGACGATTTTTTACCGGAATGCCGGCCGTCGTCAAAGATTCTCCCGCCAGCAACGGATAATGCAAAACCACTGCCTCGCGGCTGTTGTTCAGACGTATCACCCGGGTCTGGATTGTCCATTGCAGCCCTAGTTGCAAAGTTCGCTCAATACGAAAAAATGCCGGCAGATCGCCGGGTCGTAAATGGTTTTGTGATTTTTGTATCTGTCCTTGCTGCCGAATAAACTGTAACGGCGGGCTGATCTGTCCGTTTTCCCGCATGCCAACTATCTGCCATCCTGTTGCTTTTACCTGGACATGATGCGGACGCAGTTTTAATGGCAGGGTAAATTTATCCCGCACAGGTATTTTCCCATCCAACGTCAGTTGATGAATACCGGCCGGTACCTTGACCCAGATAATACCGTTTTTATCCCTGATCAGAGTTTGTGTCATTTTCCCATCGATATTGACACGGCTTGGTAGCCATTGACTTGCCTGAGCGGGTAATGAAATGACCGTTTTCTCAGCAGCATGGACTTCAAGCTTAATCTTCAGGTTGTCTGTATTAATGGCTATTTTCATGGCGGCAATATCCGCACAATCTGGTAAGCATTTAGGCGGCATCAACAGTCTGGTTTTTAATTCATCCAGCAGTTTTTGATTGGGCAGCCCGGCAAAACTGTCATTTCCCCCGCCAATCAATAACGGTAAAACAACCAGCCAATGCAGTGCTTTGAATGACCATTTACCGCCTTGTTTAATGACGCCCAGCATCAACAAAGATAACAAAATAACCAAGGTTATTTGTACGACTTTAATTACAAATAGCCAGGCGGGGGACACATACCACAAGCGGAAACGTTGCTGACTATCTATCTGGCCATTCCATGACAGCTGGGTTTTGTTCCATTGCCATTGCGGCAAGCCTGGCCCGGTTTGCAGGTTTGCGTCAGGGTCAAGCTGATTCAGCAATGGTTTGTACGCATCATAAGCAGCCCGGTTATCGCTTGATCTCAACGCTTTCCTGGATTTCGGCGTTGAAAACGATGAGGTTAATGCGTCCATCATCTGCTCAGAATCGGCCAGAT
Organism: Methylomarinum sp.; assembly: GCA_965277025.1. GTDB lineage: Bacteria > Pseudomonadota > Gammaproteobacteria > Methylococcales > Methylomonadaceae > Methylomarinum. The sequence goes on along the minus strand of OZ255706.1, from coordinate 684,907 downwards.
AAGGCTCTTGCATCTCTCCCGCAGCTGTTACCGCTTGCCAGGGTTTTTCCAGTTGCGGATACAAGGCAGTGCGTATTTGATTGACCATAAAAGGTAATACGATCAGCACCATGACCAGCCAGCTGGCGTTACGGTAATAACGTAGCGCGGTTGAAAACCTGCCGCGAGGCAAACTCCGTAACAACGCGATAACAGCGAGCAGATTCAACCAGATAAAATGCGGCGCGCCCGGCTCATGCCAGGTCAGCACCAAAGTCACCAAGGCCAACAAGCCAAACGCTGTATTCCATAACCTATTAATTGCCAAAGCGGCAATCAACACCATGAATAAATCCAGCAGCGTCCAGCGGGATATCCAGCTATCCGGGTCATTATCCACACCTGAAACATAAAGCAAACGCCAGCCGGGGGGAATATTCAATTCGGCGCTGACATGGTGGAAACTCTGCCTCCAGCCGCTGACACTCAAATCGTTTATCGACTGTTCAATGCGGCTGTCGGCAATCAGTTGCAGATTACCTTGCCGAACTTCAACGCCAGGTGAGTCATTGTTATGCAAACGGGTGATCAATTGTGTTCTCCCTTGAACTTTGACCTGGCCGAGATTAAGTTCGGGCAATGCCGACAGTCGCCAGCTACGGCGTAATTGTCCTTGCATCACATCTTGTACGGTTAAGCCTGTGCCACTGAAATCCAGCCAGATTCTACGTTGCAGACTCAGTTGATCCGGCCCAGGATCAGGATCGCCACGGCGCAATACCTTCAGTATCATCTTATCGCCTTGTCGCAACCGATATGCTGGCAGGTGCCGCCATTGACGCGGTAATGATGTCTGGGAAGGGTCAATGGATTCAACCTGGGTGATTTTAACCATCCTGATCGCCGGATCGGCCTGAAATGACCAGATTTCTTCGTTGGGCCAGTCGGGGTCATTAAAGTCCACTCCCAATTCCAGCCTGTCTTCAGCTATCCGGCCTATCACCTTTACACGCCATTGTCCTGGCCGAAGCTGAATACGCAGTTTTCCACCATTTTCCAGTCGTGCCGGAAGCGGGCTGTTCAATGCCACAGGAATGAAGTCTTTTAATAACGCATGGGATAACACAACTTCTCGCGCCTTACCGGAAACATCCAGTTTGAGCTGAGTCTCCATTTGCAATGGCACGCCATCGATGATTTTACGGAAAACCTCAAGGCGCAAGCGGTTTTCAACCTGACTTTGCTGTTTCCCTGGATGCTTATGCAACCAGATAACGCCATTTTCCAGCCTGAAATCGGCTTTTTCTTCACCATACAGTGACAATTGAATCAAGGCGGTATATTTGGGAACAGTCAGATTTTCGGGCAGTGTTTGCCATCGAAAATAGCCTGACAGGTCGTGTTCTCCTTTGCTTAAATAGACAGCAGGATGGCCTTGCTTTTTCACCACCACCAAACTTTTTTGTTTGCTTTTAACCTGATTCGGCCAATGCTTGTCATCACCTGGCAACAATACCCAGCCATCACGAAATAGTGTCCAATAGCTGCTGAAGGCGCCGCCCTTATCATCCAGGTTGAGTTGCAATTTTCCTGGCCAAAAACAGCTTTTCTTTGCAAACTGGGCATAAAAAAAAGGGCAATCGCGGTCTTTTTCCGTGTCCAGCACCCAGTCTATCCAGGATTTTAGCGGGTTCGGGACTTGCTCTGGCGTCAACGCCATGACAGGGCTGTGTAAACAAAACAATAGCAGCAACAAGGTAACACGCATGTTCATTCTCCAACTGTCAATCAAGTGGTGGGATGGTACTTTTTTGATTATCCAGGCTTTGGCAAATATATGCTAAACACTTATTCGAATATCTTGATAGAGAAATAAGCCACAAAAAATGCAGAAAATACAGAATTTTAATAACTCATATCCACATAATTCTGCGATTTCGGCGGCTACAATACATCCTGCAGTTTCTGATAAATGCCGCCGAAACCGCCGTTGCTCATCAAGATCGCATGCGCTGCGGTTTCGGCCTGTAATTGTTCGATAATCTCATCGAGCCCGGTGCAGATACGAATATTATCGCCATATTCCAATAACACCAATAAATCCCAGTCCAGTTCAGCCGGTTGATAGACCAGCGCCAAATCCGCCGTTTTGAGAGAATCGGCCAATGTCTGACTGTGTACGCCCATGCGCATGGTGTTGGAGCGCGGCTCCAATACGGCGATGATGCGCTCTTCACCCACCTGTTTGCGCAACCCGTCCAGCGTGGTGGCTATGGCGGTAGGATGGTGGGCAAAATCATCATAGACCGTAATGCGTTCAGTCTTGATAATCTGTTCCATGCGCCGCTTGACATTTTTAAATTGTTGTAACGCTTCTATCGCAGCATCTGGCATAACGCCAACATGCCGGGCAGCAGCGATTGCAGCCAGTGCATTGTAGACATTATGTTCGCCACTCAAAGACCAGGCGACAATACCCTGGCGTTTGCCCTCAAATAACACTTCAAAGCGGCTGCCATCTTCTTCTAGTAAGACAGCCTGCCAATCAGCTGACTGGCCGATTGCGGTTTTGACCACCTTCGTCCAGCAACCTTTTTCCAGCACCTCCTGGATATTTTCTTCTTTTTGTGGCGCGATAATCAGGCCTTGTCCGGGAATAGTGCGCACCAAATGGTGAAACTGGGTTTTAATCGCTGCCAAATCCGGAAAAATATCGGCATGATCGTATTCCAGGTTATTCAAAATACAGGTTCGTGGCCGGTAATGAACAAACTTGGAGCGTTTGTCGAAAAAGGCCGAATCATATTCATCCGCCTCGATAACGAAAAAGTCCGTCTCGCCCAGACGCGCCGACAAACCAAAATTAAGCGGAATACCACCGATCAAAAAACCCGGATTGAAACCCTCAGCTTCCAGAATCCAAGCCAGCATACTGGTAGTCGTGGTTTTACCGTGTGTGCCGGCTACACCTAATACCCACTTTTTATGCAATACATGCTCGGCCAGCCACTGCGGCCCGGATACATAATGAAAGCCTTGATTCAAGACTGCTTCGACTTCCTCGTTGCCACGCGACAGGGCATTGCCAATCACCACCAGATCAGGTTTTGCCGCCAGATTTTCCGCCCGGTAGCCTTCCATCAGCTCTATGCCTTGTTCCTGTAGCTGAGTGCTCATCGGTGGATAGACATTCTGATCGGAACCTGTGACTTTATAACCCAATTGCCGGGCTATCAATGCCAGCCCGCCCATAAAGGTTCCACAAATACCCAAAATATGAATATGCAAAGGGGCCTGCCTAGTCGCCATTTTTGTCCTCTTTTTTATCGGTTTTGTCGCCCGCTTTAGCTTCAGCTGCGGCTTGTTCTTCAGTTTTTTCAGGCTCCAGAGCTTCTTTCGCCCCAGCATCTTCCAGTATTTTAATCATTTCGGCTGTGGCAATATTTTTTGCCCGCGCCAGTATCGTCAGCCCTTTTTTATCGACCGCATTGACATCGGCCCCTGCCGCTATCAAGGTTTTAACCAATTGACGATCGCCAAAACGCACGGCATCCATCAACGCAGTATCCCCAACACTATCGGCCAGATTGACATCCGCGCCATAATTGAGCAGCAATTTTACCGCCCGCAGATTGCCATTGAAGCTTGCGCCCATTAACGCGCTCCGCCCCGAAGGGGTTTTTCCATTTACATCCAGACCTTGTGAAAGAAGTGATTCCAGCCGGGCGGTATTACCCGTTATGGCGGCACGAAACAGATCACTAAAATCTTCAGCCTGGGCAGGCGATGAAAAAAACAGAATAATTAACAACCAGATTTTCATTTTGTTTTCTAAAAAAGGTAAAGGCCAGAATAATGCTAACGATCATCGCAAGAATTGCCACCCCGCATGATGAAATGTTGTAGAGTTCCTTGTGGAAGATGGCGGTTAAAGACTGCGCTTTACTTTGGAGCCTTAGAGCCCGACTGCTAACGTAGCCTGCCATGGATGACTCGAACCCCGGATTGCTTCTTTAAGAGCGAATGTTAAAAGGGCCGTTGACGATTTACATCGCCCTCAGGCAGATCATCCAGGCAACCGCCACCTTCCAGGCTCAATCATAGAGTAAAGGAGGAAAAAATGGAACTCACTGCAATACACAAGCGAGTCATCGGGTTGGATGTTCACCAAAAGCAGATTACCGCCTGCGCCATGGTTGAACAGGCCGATGGTGGTATTCAGACAGAGCATCGGCAGTTTGGCGCATTCAAACGTGATCGACGTGCATTAGCCGATTGGGTGCAGTCTGTCGCACCGGATGAGGTGGTGATGGAACGCACCGGCATCTACTGGAAAAGCCCATATGCAGCTTTGGAACATGTGGGTATTTACGCCAGGGTCGTCAATGCCCGGCATGTGAAGAATGTGCCGGGACGCAAGACGGACATCGGCGACGCGCAATGGCTGGCGATGCTTTCCCGTGCCGGACTGCTGCGCGGTTCATTCGTGCCACCGGAAAAGATGCGGCAGTTACGCCTGATTTCACGTCAACGACAGAAGTTGGTGTCGATGCTGTCTGCTGAGAAGAACAGACTGCACAAGGTATTAACCGACGGCGGCATCCGGCTTGGCGTGGTGGTCAGCGATGTACATGGGCAATCCGCGCGCGCCATGGTTAACGCGCTGATTGAAGGACAGCCTGCGCATGATGTGTTGAAGCTGACCAGCAATCGTCTCAAAGCGCCGCGCGCCGATATACTGGAGGCGCTGCAAGGTGAGCTGAGCGAGCACCATCGCTTCGTACTGAATGAACTGATGCAGCATATTCAGGATTTGGAAGCACGCATAGCCAGATTCGATGCACAACTGCTGGCCGGACTGGAGAAGGAGAAAACGGTTTTGCAATTGCTCCAGACTATTCCCGGTGTTGATTTGATTGGAGCAGCCATGCTACTTGTTGAGATCGGAACGGATATGACTGTCTTTGGCAGTGCGGATCGGCTGGCGTCATGGGTGGGCATATGCCCCGGCAACAACGAGTCTGCCGGCAAACGCAAATCAGGACGAACGCGAAAAGGAAACCCATATGTGCGTCGCCTGCTTTGCGAATGCGCCCATGCCGCCAGCCGAACCCGATCGGTTTTCCAGGCAAAATATACATCACTGGCGATTAGGCGAGGTCACCAACGCGCCATCATTGCGCTGGCTCACAAACTTTTACGGACATGTTACTTCATGATTAGTCGCGGCGAGTATTTCCGGGATTCGACCATCGACTACGAAGAAATGGCTGTCAAACGCAATGCACCACGCTGGATCAGAGCGCTGATAAAATTCGGTTATATAACACAACCGGGGTAAGCCAGCTTACTTCATTGAATATGGATAAGCAGCCTTTTCACGGCTGAGAACTCCTTGCGCATTCGATATGGATCATTTCATGTTAAAATAATGTGTTAAGGAATCTGATTTCCACTTTGCGGACAAAAAACAAATCTGGGAATCTATTCAGCGCTTCCTTAAGGTTATTCCAAATACAACGGAATAAAACCGCCAGCTAATGAATGTTACCGGGTTTCAAATCGCTTAACCACTTATTTAAGTATAGCCATGCCTGAAAAAAACAGAATCATTGTCACCGCCGAACCCTGTTATATTGAAGATCAATCTTCTCCCGAAAATGATCGCTATGTGTTTTCTTATACCATCAGTATCGAGAATCACGGTAAAGTTGGTGCAACGTTGCTAAACCGACACTGGTTGATCACCGACGCCAATGGCAAAGTACAAGAAGTGACTGGCGAAGGTGTGATCGGCAAACAACCCTTCATAAAACCTGGGGAAACGTTTCGTTACACCAGTGGTGCGGTGGTCGATACACCGGTTGCGGTCATGCAGGGCCAATATTTAATGGAAAATGCCGAGGGCGAACAGTTTCCCTAAATTCACCTTGTCCATTCCAAGGGTTTTGCACTGATGGCGGTTTACGCTATCGGCGATATTCAGGGGTGTTATGATTCACTCAGACGCTTGCTGGACAAAATTGCATTTGATCCGCAAAAGGACCAACTCTGGTTTGCAGGCGATCTGGTCAACCGTGGCCCAAAATCGCTGGAGACCCTGCGGTTTATCAAATCTTTAGGTGACTCCGCTATCAGCGTACTGGGTAACCACGACCTGCATTTGCTGGCTACCGCGCTAAAACATCGAAAACCCAAACCTAAAGACTCTTTAGGCCCAATTCTGGAGGCTCCCGACCGTGACGAATTGCTGGACTGGCTCCGGCATCGTCCATTATTGCACAGCGATCGGGGTTTTCATTTGTTGCATGCAGGGCTCGCGCCACAATGGGATATGAAACTTGCACAGAAACTGGCTCGACAGGCTGAAAAAGTGTTCCAGGGAGACGACTATAAAACATTTTTTCAGCATATGTACGGTGACAAACCCGATATCTGGTCCGAGTCATTGAAGCCGTGGGAGAAGACCCGTTTTGTCGTCAATTGTTTTACCCGCATGCGTTTTTGCGATGCGTCAGGACGGCTGGACTTCAAACACAATGGTCCCCCGGGCAGCCAACCCAAACATTTAATGCCCTGGTTTGTGGTACCTGAGCGCAAAACTCAAGACAACACGATTATTTTTGGTCATTGGTCCACCCTCGGTTTTTATCATGGTCATAATTGCTATGCCATTGATACCGGTTGTTTGTGGGGGGGGCAACTGACAGCTCTGAAGTTGGGTAATAAAATCAAAAAAAAATCAATTAATTGCCAATGAATACAACAGAAACCATCGATACGCATATTGCCCCTGAAAACCGCCTAGCTATTTTGTCCCGTGCGGAAATCAATAACCTGCTCGACAGCAGTCAAGGTGGATTGTATCGCCTGTTGAGAAACTGCGCGTTAGCGGTATTAAGTTGTGGAAATGACCTGGATGATGGCAAAGCCTTACTGGAACGTTACCAATCATTTGATATTCGCGTCATTTCTGAAGAGCGGGGCATTCAACTGGATTTAACCGATGCACCAGCAGATGCTTTTGTCGATGGTGAAATCATTGCCGGCATTCGCGAACATTTGTTTGCCGTGCTACGTGATATTGTCTATGTCAATAACGAGATTATCGGTAATCCCAAATTTGATTTAACCGATTCAGCCGGTATTACCGATGCTGTATTTCATATATTGCGTAATGCCGATATTATTCGTCAACATTACGAACCCAAACTGGTCGTATGCTGGGGTGGTCACTCCATCTCCCAAGTTGAATACCGCTATACCAAAGATGTCGGCTACCACTTGGGCCTTCGCGATATGGATATCTGTACCGGCTGCGGACCAGGCGCAATGAAAGGGCCGATGAAAGGCGCAACCATCGCTCACGCCAAGCAACGCATGCATCATGGCCGTTATATCGGCATTACAGAGCCTGGAATTATCGCCGCCGAATCACCCAACCCAATCGTCAATGATCTGGTCATCATGCCGGATATCGAAAAACGCCTGGAAGCCTTTGTGCGTACAGGACACGGTATCATCGTCTTTCCCGGCGGCGCGGGGACGGCAGAGGAAATTCTGTATCTGTTAGGGGTATTACTGCATCCAGAGAATATCGAAATTCCATTTCCTTTGATTTTCACCGGCCCCGAATATTTCAAACAAATCAACCGGTTTATAGGCGACACCCTGGGTTTTGAAGCCCAGCAGCGCTATAAAATCATTATTGATGACCCTGCGCGGGTCGGGCGCGAAATGAAAGCAGGATTGCATCAAGTCAGAGACTATAGGAAAGCGCAAAAAGATGCCTATTATTTCAACTGGTCATTAAAAATTGACCCCGCTTTGCAGCAGCCTTTTATACCAACCCACCAAGCCATGGCGTCATTGGATTTAAGCAAGGCGCAACCCCCTCATCAACTGGCGGCCAATTTACGCCGGGTTTTTTCCGGCATCGTCGCGGGAAATGTCAAGGAAGAGGGTATCAAGCGCATCGAGCAACATGGTCATTTTGAAATCAGCGGCGACAGCAGCATAATGGCCGCCGTTGATGAATTATGGGTTCCCACGGAGGACCGTGGGAACCAGGTGTAGCGAAGCCGATGGATACGACTATTCCCGCTCGTAAGCCAGTTCCTCTTGTTGTTGTACACCAGTTGAATGCACGGTGAAAAACTTTTTGAATTGAGGCATAAAGCTGGCGGTAATAGTGATGGAATAGAAACAGTAAATTGCGGCTGCCTCACCGGTACTGACACCAAACAGCCATTGCGGCATGAATAAGGTCAACAATGCCATAATGAAATGGTATGAAGCGATTTTCCAGCAGTCTTTCCATAAAAACCCGCTCAACGCCAGAGCGAATAAAGAACCATGTGTCACCAGCAGACCAAAAGCACTGCCAATATGGTAACCAATATGATATTTACCCATAAACAGACAAGAAACCATGTCGCCGATAAAATTCGGCTGAATGCCAAATAATTGCCATTCATGCGGCAGAAAACTGAAAATTAGAAACGATCCACTCATCAATACACCCAGAATAGTGGCTTTTTTCAATGCCGTTTTATCCGATGAATAGGTCGCCAGCGCCGGCATGATCGCAAACGCCTGCAAACTGATATGGTAGGTCGAAAGTTCACTCAAGAACAGATTGGTCCCATAACCGCATTGATCGGCGACAGGATAGGCGAAATACTGAATGAACTCCATCAGGGAAAAATGGAAAATTGCATAGGACCGAGCAAGCCTGACCCAAAAAGGTTCGGTTTTGGCCCGATAAGTGATGGTTGCGGCGACTAAACCGACCACGCCGAATCCTAAAGACATATTGGCGCTAAAACACATAAATCCCTCACATAAATAGATGTTATACAAACACAGCGCTTTTAAAACCACAAGTGTTTTTTAAAAGTGCATGACATAATGCCAAAAACTGCTGTATTTTAACGGATTTTGTTTTTAAGAACCTGAAAAAGAAGAATAAATCACTGATTTGTTACAGCACAAGGGAAGCGCTGATTAAATCAGCGTTTCCCGCGACACAGGGATGTGTCGTCAAAATCAATAGCTGCAAGCTATTGATTTTGTAAGCAAAGCGGGAATCGTTATCCGTTTTGCGAGCGCTGACAGTATGGATGATTTGTCAGCGTTTCCCAAAGAAGTAACCTGTAAAATCATAAATCGTGTGTACTTTCACCTATTACGCGGAGTAAATCACGCAACGATTACGGCCCTGATTCTTGGCTTGATAGAGCGCCTTATCGGCCCGTTCAAAAATTTCATCCGGGCGAATATCATCATTCTGATAATCGCTAAGTCCCCCCGAAACAGTAATATGAACCATTTCTTGATTACATTTGAAATGGGCTTTATCGATGATTTGACGAATTTTTTCTGCCGCCATCATGGCTTGTTCGGCATTGACACGAGGCAGAATCATGACGAATTCCTCCCCCCCGTAACGAGCGACAAAATCGGTTTCCCGACAGTTTTTTTGCATCAACTGGGCAATAAAATGCAAAGTTTTATCGCCGGCTTTATGACCGTAAGTGTCATTGATTACCTTAAAATAATCGATATCCCAGACAATCAGCGTCATGGAGGTTTTATATCGTTTGCCTCTGTACATGACAAAAAATATTAAAAGCTGGCGTAGCTCGTTGAAATGTAATTAAATACCGCATTTTGTTTTAGCGAATATGAATAACGGGACATTACAAATCAACGAGCTGACCGTCATATTAACTGAGCACTTTCAATGGAACAAGGCAAGAATCGTTTGTTTTGTGGGTATGTTAATTGCTTTGATGGCAGTTAGCACGGTCAATCTGGCCCAGCTCGCCGTATTCTTTCCCCGTCGGGCAAAAATTTCCTCACGATATCGACGGATGCAACGATTTTTCAGTGACCATTGGCTGGATTACAATGAAGTCGCTCATTTCATCATGAAACTGTTTGGTTTCACTGATCAGGATTACTATCTGACGTTAGACAGGACGAATTGGAAGTGGGGTAAAACCAATATTAATCTGCTGGTGCTTGCCGTGGTTTATCGGGGTGCCGCCATTCCGGTGTATTGGTTGCCTTTAAACAAGCGGGGCAACTCTAATACGAAGGAACGTATAGCGCTGATGAAACGCTTTATTGCGCAGTTTGGCCGACATCACATCAAAGGTCTTTTGGCTGATCGGGAGTTTATTGGAGACGAATGGATGGGCTGGTTGTTTGAGCAAGAGATTCCCTTTTATATCCGTATTCGCAACAACGCCTGGACAACCAATCCCCAAGGCCACCGAATACGCGTAGAGCGTTTGTTTTATGGGCTTAAGCCGGGTAGCACACGACACCTCTCAACAGCGCGCTATTTGGGAAATTGTTCAATTTATCTCAGTGGGTTACGGCTGAGTGATGGTGAGTTATTAATCATCGTCTGTCAGCATTTGAACCCTGATGCGATTAAAATTTATGGCTTGCGTTGGGAAATCGAAACGCTTTTCGGCGGTTTAAAAGGACGGGGATTCAAACTTGAGGAAACGCGTGTAGTCGGTTATCTTCGGATCAAAAAATTGTTAGTACTTCCCGTTATTGCTTTCTGTTGGTCACATAAAGCAGGCGAATGGAAACATGATTGCGAGTTACCAATAAAAACCAAAACACATCAGCGGCTCGCGCAAAGCCTGTTTCGATATGGATTAGATTGTATCCGCTCAACGTTGTTTAATGTCTTATCTCAATCAAAAAGGATGATTAGAAAAGTGATTGCTCTTTTGCAACCCATACCTTTTGTCACTGGAATACATGAGACTCATTTGTCATAAGTTAATTTTTGTCATGTACAGAGATCGTTTGCAATATTTAAATTCAGCATCAACTTTTTCATTATAAGCCAAACGGTTCGGCAACCCTGTAAGTGGGTCTATAAATGCTTTTTCGTGGGCCTGCTTCAAACTATCGCGCAAAGAATTGGCTTCTTCTTCCAGTTCTTTCAACCTTTTTGACATCGCCGTCAGCTGCTGCTGTGTTTCCACCAGTTTTGAATCGGCATTTTGCTGATGACTTTGCAAATTGATGGTCAGTTCCTGCAAATGAACACTGATATTTTTTTGCAAAATATTCAAATCAAAGGCGCTGGCGGTGCTGGCTCTGATATTCTCGATCTGATTTGAAATCAATTCATTCAGCTGTATATGGCTGGAATGTGATTCTTGTGTCGACAAACTGGCCTGTTGGGTCATTACATCCAGCAGATTGAGCTGGGTGGAAATATTGTCCAGAAATTTTTCGGTATTATGCTGTTCTGATAAAAAATACTGATTGACTTCCAATATCAATGAAACCGATGAAGATATAAGATTATCAAAAACTTCTCCATTCAGGCTGCGCGCCAATTTGCTTTGAATGTCCTCCGCCTCACTTTGAAATTTCGATGGAATTTCAATACAACCCAGCAGGGTTTTCAGCTGTTTGACGCAAAGGGTCGAATAGTTTTTTTCATCGCTGCATGCCTCTTCATCTGACTCAGGGTCAGTCTTGATGTTCTCTTTTTTAAGTTGCAGGCTATGCTCCAATGCTTTGGACAATGCCGCTAAATCCGCTTGTAATGCATCCATTGAGGAAGCATGTTTCAATTTTTGACTGATGCCGACAATATAACTGTCCAGTGTTTTATTCTGACCCTTTACAAAACTCATAAACTGAACGATGAGTTTATAAAGCAACTTCTGATCGGTATTCCCCTGCTTCATGATTTTTCAGTAGGTGATTTTGCGACAACGCATTGATTACGGCCATTTTTTTTGGCCCGATACAGGGCTGCATCGGCTCTTTTAAAAACTGTTTCACCTGTTTCACCTGCGCCAAACTCTGTAATGCCCCCGGAAACGGTAATTTTGATTTTATTGCCGCTTGAATTAAAGCCGGCTGATTCAATTGTCTTTCTGAGTTTTTCAGCAATGACCTGGGCGGCCTCAACACCGGTATCGGCCAGTAGCATAATAAATTCTTCGCCACCAAAACGGGAGACAAAATCCATTTTCCGGCAGTTCTCTTGCAATAGTTTGGCGATTATTTGTAGCGTTTTATCACCGGCTTTATGCCCGAAGGTATCGTTGATTTCTTTGAAAAAATCGATATCCCAGATTATCAATGATAAGGGTGAGCCTGTGCGTTGATGGCGACTGATTTCTGTTTCCAAACGTTCTTCATACGCCAGTCGATTAGGTAATTGCGTCAATGGATCTCTTAATGCTTGATCTCTGGCTTGTTTCAGATTTTCTTTTATTTGCTGGGATTCTTTTTCCAGTTTTTTTATTTTGGCGCTCAGGGCCCCGATAGTTTGCTGCGTTTTTTTCTGGTCGACTTTTTCTTGTTGCTTATGTCGTTGAATCTCTTCGGTAATCGTGGACAACCGGGAACTGACAAGTTGCTTCAATGACTCCAGCTGAGTGGCGTCGGCGGAATGTTTCTGCAAATCCTGCATTTGCCGGGTCACCGACTGATCCAGCAGATTACGTTTTTTGTTACAGCGCAGCAGAACGTCTGAAGCGTTTCCTGCCTGTTCTCCCAGTTGATTAAGCTGCTCGGTCAACTGACCGAGAAAATCAGCCATCGCTTGCTGTTCATGCAACAGGTTTTTTTTAATTTCAGACAACAGATTTAAAGTGTCTTCCAACAATACAGTCAGATCTTCGCCTTTCAACAATTGCGCTTTCAGTTGTTCCGCACGTTCTACAAAAGCTGTGGGAATTTCGGTGCTTTCCAGCAATCGGACCAGCTGTTGGCAAATCAAATCCGCGTCAATTTCCTGCTGGGGAATTTCCGATACAACCGACTGCTCTTCATCGATCAGGTCATGTAGAGCCAGAAGCATATCCTGTTGACTTGAGTAGTGATTTTTTTGCCAGGCATCCTGAAATTCCGTTTGGCGCCTGGGAAACTGTCTCTCAAGAAACTGAAACAATAGTGATGGATCTTGTTTTTCTGGCGTCTCATCCAGTTTCAACAAGGTATCGGAAAATTGTTCCAATTGCTGTTTAAGGGTTTCGTTAATTAACCCTTTTTTCAATTGTTTGCGAATTTGCAGCAGATAAGGGTCCAATTCAGGACTGAAGCCGGTGGCTAAAAGGGCAAGGCGGGTGATGATTTTACACAGCAGTTTTTCTTTTTCTTGCTGATCTTTTTCCAATTGATCCTGTTCATCCAGCAAGGATAAATATTTTTTTTCCATTTATCGTTGGAAGAATCCTGGTTGAATAAATTCATCGCTTTGAAGGAGGGGAAGTCTTAAGGAATTTTATCTTAATGCAGCACCATTTTTATACTGAGGGATAGATTTTCAAAATTTCTTCGAAAATACCATACAACTCACTCAATCCGACAAAAAATGGGTACTGCATTAGAAGGAAAGCCATCCTGGGCTTTTAGTAAGGCGAGGATGGGTTGAATAAAATCAAGGCGCTGCCATTTCAGCCGATTCTTTCTGAATCAGATCATTGATAACATTGATCATATTCTGCTGTGATTTGGCCAGTCTGGCTGTCACTTTGTACTTGCCGTTGACGATGACTACAGGTACACCCGTCACACCATATCTTGGCGCCATGGCACGCGCCTGCCTGACCTTGGCGTCAACCAGAAAAGAATCATAGGCTTCTTCAAATGCTGTCTTGTCCACGCCATGTGCAACAAAAAATTCGCCTAATTCATCTTTATCGACCAGTTTTTGACGTTTGTTCTGGATAGTATCGAAAAAATCAGCATGGACTTTATCTAACACGTCCAGCGCTTCGGCTGTGTAGTAAGCTTTTGCATGTAACTCCCATAAACGGCTGAATACTGCCGGCTGGCGAATAAATTCGACATTGTCCGGTTTATTCTTCAGCCATTCCGCCAGCATCGGTTCAAAGCTGTAACAATGCGGACAGCCGTACCAGAAAAATTCGATCACTTCGATTTTATCGGGGTTTTGAGTCGGTTGTGCCGGTGATAAAACTTCATAAGGCTGTTCTTCGGCAACCGAATGGGCAATTACACCAAATATCAGCAATAAAACACTAAGCGTATTTCTAAACATAACTACATCCTTCTCGAATCACTATGGAAATACTGAACAAATCATCTCCCTACTGTCAGCATCTACAAAACGTTGTGCAATTTACTCTTTGATCAGAAATCAATGACTTGTAGCCATCTATTTTGGCAGCACATCCTTGTGTCGCTGGGAATCGCGAATAAATCAAAAATCAGCGATACCTATTTCATCATGGATATATAATAAGATACGGCTTTGATTTGCTCATCGGTCATCCCTTCGGCGATCATACGCATCATATTTTCAGAATTATTTTGTCTTTTGGCCTGTTTGAAATCCGTCAATGTCTTGATCAGGTAATCGGCATGTTGGGAATGCAGCGCTGGAAAAGCAGCGGGTTTATTACCTTCGCCAAAAGGTCCATGACAAGCGATGCACGCCGATACTTCACGTTCCAGATCGCCATTACGGTACAAATCACCACCCATCGCCATCAATTCTTCAAGTTTAGCCTGTTTTTTCTGTTCGGCTGCTTTTTTTGCTTGATCATCCATTTCATCTTCATCCTCGTCGTCATCTAACTCAATAACGGGAGGACTATTCGGTTTAATCTTATTACTTTCGTAATAAGCCGCTATATTTTCGATCTGCTCATCACTCAACCCCATCGCCAAAGGGGCCATCATCGGCGCATTACGACGATTATGTTTGAAATCCTGTAATTGTTTGACCAGATAAGTGGCATGCTGCTCCGCCAGTTTCGGGAACATGGAAGAAGGACTGTTGCCATCTGCGCCATGACAACCTGCGCAGGATTCTGCCTGAGTTTTGCCCAGACTGGCGTTACCTTCCGCCATAGCTAAATTGGATGTCGCTGTCAGTAGCAATGAAATTGAAACTGTCAGTATTTTTTTTATCATCAGTTTCCCCTTGATGTCAGGAATGTATTGAGAGAAAAGACGCCTTTGAAGGCTATTAAGCTTTATAATAAACTGATTCTACTCTATTTGCTTTTACGACGCGAGATATGCATGAATCCTGTCTATTATCAGGCTAAATTTAGTACCAGCGCTTCGGCTTTGAGTAACGCACCGGCGGATGAAGGCAAGGAAATTGCTTTCGCCGGTCGTTCCAATGCCGGAAAATCCAGCGCTATCAATACCATTACAGGCCAGAATTCTCTGGCCAGAATAAGTAAAACGCCAGGGCGTACGCAACTGCTAAATTTTTTCCAACTGGATGAACAACGTAAACTGGTTGACCTCCCTGGTTATGGCTACGCCAAAGTTCCGGTAGCGGTCAAACAAAAATGGCAAGCGATGATGACCACTTATCTGATGGAACGAAAAGCACTGTGTGGCATCATTCTGGTGATGGATGTCCGCCATCCATTGACTGATTTTGACTGGCAAATGATCCACTGGGGGGAACACGCCAAACTGCCCTTGCATATTTTACTGACCAAAGCCGATAAATTGAAATATGGCGCAGCCAAAAATACCTTACTGAAAATTCAACGGGATCTTGGCGAAGCCAGTACAGAAATTACCTTGCAATTATTTTCTTCACTGAAGAAAACCGGTATTGATGACGTCCATCATATACTCGATCTGTGGTTTGGTTTTACCCAGCATGAAGCTGAATAAACAGCAAACGACCATCCGGCGATAGCTGGAGCTATTTCAACAAAGGCTGTAAATACGGCCAGACTTTCTGCTCAATAATTGCCTGTGCTTTTTCATTGGGGTGCAAACCATCAGCCTGCATCAATTCTTTCGCCAAAGCGACATCTTCCAGTAAAAACGGTACAACAGGAATATTGTATTCTTTAGCCAATAACGAATAGGTTTGGTAAAACATTTCTGTATAGCGTTTACCATAATTAACATGAAATGATCCATATCGAATGCGCAAGGAGTTCTCAGCCGTGAAAAGGCTGCTTATCCATATTCAATGAAGTAAGCTGGCTTAACCCGGTTGTGTTATATAACCGAATTTTATCAGCGCTCTGATCCAGCGTGGTGCATTGCGTTTGACAGCCATTTCTTCGTAGTCGATGGTCGAATCCCGGAAATACTCGCCGCGACTAATCATGAAGTAACATGTCCGCAAAAGTTTGTGAGCCAGCGCAATGATGGCGCGTTGGTGACCTCGCCTAATCGCCAGTGATGTATATTTTGCCTGGAAAACCGATCGGGTTCGGCTGGCGGCATGGGCGCATTCGCAAAGCAGGCGACACACATATGGGTTTCCTTTTCGCGTTCGTCCTGATTTGCGTTTGCCGGCAGACTCGTTGTTGCCGGGGCATATGCCCACCCATGACGCCAGCCGATCCGCACTGCCAAAGACAGTCATATCCGTTCCGATCTCAACAAGTAGCATGGCTGCTCCAATCAAATCAACACCGGGAATAGTCTGGAGCAATTGCAAAACCGTTTTCTCCTTCTCCAGTCCGGCCAGCAGTTGTGCATCAAATCTGGCTATGCGTGCTTCCAAATCCTGAATATGCTGCATCAGTTCATTCAGTACGAAGCGATGGTGCTCGCTCAACTCACCTTGCAGCGCCTCCAGTATATCGGCGCGCGGCGCTTTGAGACGATTGCTGGCCAGCTTCAACACATCATGCGCAGGCTGTCCTTCAATCAGCGCGTTAACCATGGCGCGCGCGGATTGCCCATGTACATCGCTGACCACCACGCCAAGCCGGATGCCGCCGTCGGTTAATACCTTGTGCAGTCTGTTCTTCTCAGCAGACAGCATCGACACCAACTTCTGTCGTTGACGTGAAATCAGGCGTAACTGCCGCATCTTTTCCGGTGGCACGAATGAATCGCGCAGCAGTCCGGCACGGGAAAGCATCGCCAGCCATTGCGCGTCGCCGATGTCCGTCTTGCGTCCCGGCACATTCTTCACATGCCGGGCATTGACGACCCTGGCGTAAATACCCACATGTTCCAAAGCTGCATATGGGCTTTTCCAGTAGATGCCGGTGCTTTCCATCACCACCTCATCCGGTGCGACAGACTGCACCCAATCGGCTAATGCACGTCGATCACGTTTGAATGCGCCAAACTGCCGATGCTCTGTCTGAATACCACCCTCGGCCTGTTCAACCATGGCGCAGGCGGTAATCTGCTTTTGGTGAACATCCAACCCGATGACTCGCTTGTGTATTGCAGTGAGTTCCATTTTTTCCTCCTTTACTCTATGATTGAGCCTGGAAGGTGGCGGTTGCCTGGATGATCTGCCTGAGGGCGATGTAAATCGTCAACGGCCCTTTTAACATTCGCTCTTAAAGAAGCAATCCGGGGTTCGAGTCATCCATGGCAGGCTACGTTAGCAGTCGGGCTCTAAGGCTCCAAAGTAAAGCGCAGTCTTTAACCGCCATCTTCCACAAGGAACTCTACAACATTTCATCATGCGGGGTGGCAATTCTTGCGATGATCGTTAGCGCCTTCTTATATGGAGCATTGTATTGATATTGTCATCGCAGATGACTTATACCCCAGTAAATTGTGTGGCGATGAACCAGAACCGTTGGAAGTCGTGCCATGGAAATTGTCTGAATTAGCAAAATTGATGGCATCAGGGGAATGCAGCGAAGCACGAACCATTGCAGCCTTGTATTTGACTCTGGAACACCTGAACCGCTTGCAAGTGAGTGCATAAATCCTAAATTTGCTGGTTCCCAAGCTCCCGCTTGGGAACAGTGTTTTCGTGACGTAGGAAATTCTTCCACAGGGAACCCAAGCTGGAGCATGGGCACGATGAAGCAGCCTCTTGGGAATTCCGGTTTATAATATAGCCTTTTCTTATTCGACAAAACAGGAACAGGCAATGCTTGATGATTCATGGTTTACCGAACAAGCTCTTGAAGCAGGTTCGGCATTTTCTTTGAAAATTAAACAAAAACTGCATGAAGAACAATCCGATTTTCAGTTTATAGAAATCTATGAAACCGAAAAATTTGGTAACTTGATGGTGATCGACGGCTTCGTTATGCTCAGCGACCGAGATAATTTTTTCTACCATGAAATGATGAGTCATACGGTTCTGTTCACCCATCCTGACCCTAAAAAAGTCTGGATTATCGGTGGTGGAGATTGCGGCACATTGAGAGAAGTCCTGAAACATCCAGGAATAGAGCAAGTCATTCAAATCGATATTGACGAACGGGTAACGCGCCTGTCGGAACAATATTTTCCAGCACTTTGCGAATCCAACAATGACCCGCGCGCCGAACTTAAATTCATCGACGGTATTCAATGGGTCAAACACGCCAAAGCTGACAGTGTCGATATCATTATCGTCGATAGCACCGACCCGATTGGCCCTGCCGAAGGTTTGTTCAGCAAGGATTTTTATCAAGATTGTTTTAATTGCTTAACACCTGCTGGTATTGTTGTTCAACAAAGTGAATCACCGCTGTATCATTTAACGCTACTCAATGATATGCGTAAGGCTATGCAACAGGCCGGATTCCCACACTTACAAACCCTATTTTTTCCGCAGTGTGTTTATCCATCGGGCTGGTGGAGCGCTACTATGGCCTCCAAATCCGATTTATCAAATTTTCGCCAGCAAGATGCAGCCAATAAAGTTTTTACCACGCAATTCTATAATGCTGACATTCACCAGGCCAGCAAAGCACAGCCAGAATTTTTTAAACGGGCAATGAAGGGCTAAAGTATCACTTTATGCTAAAATAATTAAATGCATGCACGAAAAACTCTACAATTGATTGAGCGAATCAGCACCTTGATTCGCTCGGAAGAACGCAAACAATATGCAGCTTATGGTTTGCAACCCGTACACGGTCAAATCCTCGAATATCTGGCGCAATGTAACAAACACAGCGATACGCCTATTGCCATTACCGAATACCTTGGCCTGACCAAAGGCACTGTCTCTCAATCCATTCAGATTCTGGTGCGGAAAGGCTATATTGAAAAGCATTCAGATAGCGAAGACCAGCGTATTGTTCATTTAAAATTGACTGATTCAGGGCGGGAACTGGTCGAGAGTTTTTTGCCTCTAGAACTGTTTGAACAAGTTGAAAGCGCTCTGACCGACCAACCATTTAGCAATATTGGCGATGCCTTGGTAAAAACCCTGGTATCGCTACAAACCGCTAACCAGTCCAAAACCTTCGGATTGTGTAAAAGTTGCCATTATTTTGCTGAAATCGATCATCATTACCATTGCAATTTGACCGATCTCCCCTTAACCCCCGCGGAAACAGAACTTATTTGCCGGGAACATATCCCGCCAAAAACTGAAACGTAAGCGAACAACCCAAGAGAAAACCATGTTTGACCCTAAAGCAATTGAAGATATAGCCAATAAATTAAGCAGTGCTTTACCACTTGGACTAGGACAGATAAAAGAGGAAATGGAAAAAAGTTTCCACGCTATTTTACAGACAGCTCTGGATAAACTGGATCTGGTAACCCTGGAAGAATTTGAAGTACAAAAAGGTGTTTTAGCTAAAACCCGCAGTAAACTAGAAGCCCTGGAAAAACAGGTCGCCGAATTGGAAAAGCGCCTGCCCGAACAAGAAAGTTAGGTTGGAGTTTCAAAAGGCAAAACTGTTCTATGCGCCAGAAAATAGAATATATCAATTTTCTCTGTACATGACAAAAAATATTAAAAGCTGGCGTAGCTCGTTGAAATGTAATTAAATACCGCATTTTGTTTTAGCGAATATGAATAACGGGACATTACAAATCAACGAGCTGACCGCCATATTAACTGAGCACTTTCAATGGAACAAGGCAAGAATCGTTTGTTTTGTGGGTATGTTAATTGCTTTGATGGCAGTTAGCACGGTCAATCTGGCCCAGCTCGCCGTATTCTTTCCCCGTCGGGCAAAAATTTCCTCACGATATCGACGGATGCAACGATTTTTCAGTGACCATTGGCTGGATTACAATGAAGTCGCTCATTTCATCATGAAACTGTTTGGTTTCACTGATCAGGATTACTATCTGACGTTAGACAGGACGAATTGGAAGTGGGGTAAAACCAATATTAATCTGCTGGTGCTTGCCGTGGTTTATCGGGGTGCCGCCATTCCGGTGTATTGGTTGCCTTTAAACAAGCGGGGCAACTCTAATACGAAGGAACGTATAGCGCTGATGAAACGCTTTATTGCGCAGTTTGGCCGACATCACATCAAAGGTCTTTTGGCTGATCGGGAGTTTATTGGAGACGAATGGATGGGCTGGTTGTTTGAGCAAGAGATTCCCTTTTATATCCGTATTCGCAACAACGCCTGGACAACCAATGCCCAAGGCCAGCGAATACGCGTAGAGCGTTTGTTTTATGGGCTTAAGCCGGGTAGCACACGACACCTCTCAACAGCGCGCTATTTGGGAAATTGTTCAATTTATCTCAGTGGGTTACGGCTGAGTGATGGTGAGTTATTAATCATCGTCTGTCAGCATTTGAATCCTGATGCGATTAAAATTTATGGCTTGCGTTGGGAAATCGAAACGCTTTTCGGCTGTTTAAAAGGACGGGGATTCAAACTTGAGGAAACGCGTGTAGTCGGTTATCTTCGGATCAAAAAATTGTTAGTACTTCCCGTTATTGCTTTCTGTTGGTCACATAAAGCAGGCGAATGGAAACATGATTGCGAGTTACCAATAAAAACCAAAACACATCAGCGGCTCGCGCAAAGCCTGTTTCGATATGGATTAGATTGTATCCGCTCAACGTTGTTTAATGTCTTATCTCAATCAAAAAGGATGATTAGAAAAGTGATTGCTCTTTTGCAACCCATACCTTTTGTCACTGGAATACATGAGACTCATTTGTCATAAGTTAATTTTTGTCATGTACAGAGATCAATTTTAGTAAAAAGGTGGATTGCCTGACGGCGAATCCACCCAACACAGCCATTTTATGCACTGGCCCGCGAAGCTCTTTTACGCTCATTTTCGGTCAACATTTTTTTTGCGTAACCGAATCGACTGCGGTGTCACTTCCACCAGTTCATCCTCATCGATAAATTCCAAAGCCTGCTCCAGTGTCATTTTCTGAATGCGCGTCAGGGTCAGGTTTTCATCGGTACCAGCAGCACGGATATTGGTCAGCTGTTTGGCCTTGGTTGGATTGACAACCAGATCGTTGGCTCGGGAATGAATACCAACCAACATACCTTCGTAATCTTCATCGGCATGTTCGATAAACAGTTCACCCCGATCCTGCAGGTTAAACAAGGCATAAGCCAATGCTTTGCCTTTGACCATGGAAACCAATACATCGCGTTGACGGGTTCCTACCTCACCGGCTTTCATCGGGCCGTAATGATCAAAAACATGATAGAGCAGACCGGAACCCGAGGTCGCGGTCATAAACTCGGTTTGAAAACCAATAAGACCGCGTGATGGAATCATGTATTCCAGACGAATGCGCCCCTTGCCATCAGGTGCCATGTTCAACAAATCGCCTTTACGTTCACCCAGTTTTTCCATGATGGCGCCTTGATGTTGTTCTTCAACTTCAATCGTCACCATTTCAAATGGTTCCTGTTTTTCACCATTGATTTCCTTAATGATAACTTCAGGACGGGACACACCCAGCTCGAAACCTTCGCGGCGCATATTTTCAATCAAAACAGCCAAATGCAGTTCACCGCGACCGGAAACCTTGAATTTGTCTGGAGGTAACAAATTTTCCTTCCTTGCCGGCAAATGGTGAAGTATTGACCTGAAAAGTCATACTGACGGTCGGTTCATCAACCGTCAAAGCTGGCAACGGTTCTACTGCATCAGGATCGCACAAAGTATCAGAAATTTGCAGTTTATCGATACCGGTAAATGCGATGATGTCTCCAGCTGATGCCTGGTCGACCGGCACACGCTCCAAACCATGAAAACCAAAAATCTGTAACATCCTGCCCTGACGGGTATTGCCTTCATGGTCAATGATTGTCAAAGGCATGTTGGTTTTTACCGTACCCCTTTTGATTCGGCCAATGCCGATTACGCCAACATAGGAGTTGTAATCCAGCGTGATGACCTGCATCTGAAATGGACCATCGATATCGACATCAGG